>NZ_LDJM01000027.1 GCF_001431485.1 Stenotrophomonas ginsengisoli
GGATTGGACTGGGGAGGGGGAGGAAAGCGTGGGCGGACGGCCCGGTGAGCGCAGCGCTGGTATCGGCCCGGACGCAGCCGGGCAAGGCCGCGCAGCGTGGGGCAGGTATCAGGGAGATAGCGGCCGGTGGGTGAAAAAATGGAACAGTCAGCGCCGCGTATGGCAGCTCATGCGGTGTCGCCGAGGAAGCCGGCGATGGCCGCAGCGGCGGCCTCGGCGTTGCCCAGGTGCAGGTGGTGCCCGCCGGCCAGGCGCCGATGCTGCAGCTGGGCAATGCAGGCGCGGCGCTGCTGCTGTGCCTGGGCATCGATGAAACGGCTGGGTGGGTCGGCTTCCAGCAGCAGGGTCGGGCAGGTGATCGCGCCGAGCACGGCCTGGACCTGCGCCTCGTGCAGGTAGACCGCACTGGGTTCGGTCAGGCGCGGGTCGTAACGCCAGTACCACTGGCCGTCACGCTGGACCACACCGCGCTGTACCAGGCAGGCGGCATCAGCGGCATCGAGCTGGTTGCGCTGCTGGCGCAGGACGATGCCGGCTTGTGGGCTGTCCAGTGGCCGGGGTGTGCTGGACAGGCCGGGCGGACAGCTGAGCAGGTGCTTGCGCAGGCGCGGCACGGTGGCATCAACCGGTGCACTGAGCTGGCCCAGCGCGTCCAGGCAGACCAGCGCCGTCACCCGTTCGGGCACGCTGGCGGCCAGCAGGCAGGCGATGCCGGCGCCCATGGAATGCCCGATCAAAGTGGTTTGCTGCCAACCCAGTGCATCGAGCACGGCCAGCACGCAGGCGGCCTGGCCGGGTTGGCTGTAAGCGCCGGGCAGCCAGCTGCTGTGGCCATGCCCGGGCAGGTCGATGGCCAGGATGTCCAGCCCGCCGTGGGCGGCCAGCAACGGTGCCAGGCGGTCGAAACTGGCGGCATTGTCCAGCCAGCCATGGCAGGCCAGCAGCGGCCGTGCGCCGGCCTGGCCCCAGCGGCGTGCGGCCACCCGGCCCCAGGGCAGGTCAAGAACCAGGTCGGTGGCAGTGGCGGGGCAGGCCATGGCAGGCATCAGGCAGTAGCGGTGCCTTGCACAGTAGGTGGGCCGGCAGGCAGCGGCAATGATCTGCATCAACGCACTTGCCGAAGGCGGCATTGCCCGGCAGTGTGGCCGGCTGTGTGCCTGCGAGCCTGCCATGAAGCGGATCATCCCGACCCTGTTGCCGATGCTGCTGTGTCTGCTGCTGATCTGCCTGTGCGCGCGCTTGCCGGGGCTGCCGCTGGGACCGGTGCCGATCACCCTGCAGTCGCTGGCGGTGATCCTGGCCGGGGCCGTGCTCGGGCCCTGGCGCGGTGGCCTGGTGGCGCTGGTCTACCTGCTGCTGGGCGGGGTGGGCGCGCCGGTGTTTGCCGGTGGTGCCAGTGGCTGGGCCAGTTTTGCTGCCCCCAGTGGTGGCTACCTGCTGTCCTTCCCGCTGGTGGCCACCTTGTGTGGCGCCCTGGTGTGGAGGTGCATGGCTGCTGGCCGCCCGGCGCGGCCGCTGATCCTGTTTGCCTGTGGCCTGGGCAGCAGCCTGGCCCTGGTGCATCCGCTGGGCGTGGCCGGGCTGATGCGCGCGCTGGACATCGGCCTTGCCCAGGCGCTGATGATCGACCTGCGCTTCTGGCCCGGTGATGTGCTCAAGAACACCATCATGGCCCTGCTGGCCACGGCCGCACACCGGCGTTGGCCGGGCCTGCGTGGCGGCCCTGTGTCAACGGCAGCGGGCGGCTGAGGTATCAGGCGATGGCCTGGCGCACCACCGCGGCCAGGGCCTGGGCATGGGCCGGGGAGTCGTTCAGGCAGGGGATGTAGCGCATCGCCGCGCCACGTTCGGCCAGGGTTTCGGTGAAGCCCATGGCCACTTCCTCCAGGGTCTCCAGGCAATCGGTGGCAAAGCCCGGGCAGGCCACGTCGATGCGCTTGACCCCGGCCTCGGCCATGTCCCACAGCATCGGCTCGGCGTAGGGCTGCAGCCACTGTTCCTTGCCGAAGCGCGACTGGTAGCCCATCGCCCACTGGCCGGGCTGCAGCTGCAGCGCATCGGCAATGGCCTGGGCACTGGCCTGGCACTGCTGCGGGTAGGGGTCGCCGTTGTCGGCCACCCGCTGCGGGATGCCGTGGAAGGAAAACACCAGCTTTTCCGGCCGGCCATGGGCCTGCCAGTAAGCGCGGATCGAGCCGGCCACCGCCTCCACCCACTGCGTCTGCACCGGGTAGTCGTTGATGCTGACCACCTCGGTGAGCTGGTTGCGCAGGCGCCACTGCTGCACCACGTCCAGCACCGAGGCTGTGGTGGTGGTGGAGTACTGCGGGTAAAGCGGCAGCACCACGATGCGCTTGGCACCGTCGGCCACGGCCTGGTCCATCACCTTGTCCAGCGCCGGCTGGCCATAGCGCATGGCATGGCGCACCGTTAGCCCGGGCAGCTGCTGGCCCAGCATGCCGGCCAGACGCTCGGTGTACACCGCCAGCGGCGAGCCTTCCGGCAGCCAGACCTGGGCGTATTTCTCGGCCGATTTGCGCGAGCGCAGCGGCAGGATGATCCCGCGCAGCAGCGGCTGCCACAGCAGCGGCGGGATCGACACCACCCGGCGGTCACTGAGGAACTGGGCCAGGTAGCGGCGCACGGCCGGGGCGGTCGGCGCATCCGGGGTGCCGAGGTTGACGAGGATGACAGTGGTATTGGCGGTATCCATCGGACAATTCTGACATTGCCGCTGCCATCAATCGAACTGATCGTGGCTATGGCGGCGATAGCCGGGCATGCGGATCGGGTTGGATGCGATTCATCCAGCACCGCCCAATTGCGGCATCTTGCTTTATCTTGCAGTCCAGACTTTTTGGAGATGGCCCATGCGTCGCCTGCCCCGCTTGATCCTGCTTTCCGCTGCCCTGGCGGCCACTGCCCCGGTGCTTGCCGGCCCGCAGGAAGACCAGCGCTCGCGCAATGCAATCCGTGTTCTGGCCGAAATCCAGAACATTCCCGAACAGGCCATTCCCGACAAGCTGCTCGATGAAGCGCGCGCGGTGGTGGTGATTCCGGACACGATCAAGGCCGGCCTGGTCATCGGTGGCCGTCGTGGCCACGGCCTGATGTCGGTCAAGACCGCCGACGGCAGCTGGTCCAGCCCGGTGTTCATCAAGCTCACCGGCGGCAGCATCGGCTTCCAGGCCGGGGTGCAGTCTTCCGATGTGATCCTGGTGTTCCGCAACGATCGCTCGCTGGACAACATCGTCAACGGCAAGTTCACCCTCGGCGCCGATGCCGGCGTGGCCGCCGGCCCGGTCGGGCGCAGTGCCTCGGCCGCCACCGATGGCCAGCTCAAGGCCGAGATCTGGTCGTGGTCGCGCGCCCGTGGCCTGTTTGCCGGCGTGGCCCTGGATGGCGCCGTGCTGCAGATCGATGATGCGGCCAACCTGGAGGCCTATGGCCCGGGCACCACGCCGCGCATGATCATCGAGGGCCGTCTGGCCGAGTCTCCGTCGCAGGACGTGGTCAATTTCCGTGACCGCCTGGAAGAGGCCAGCTACACCGCCAACGGCAACCGCAATGGCACCCCCGGCGCCGCTGCGGGTTCGGCCACGGTGGCCCCGCCGCGTGCGGCCCCGGTGGTGGTCAATGCCCCGCAGCCGGCCCAGGACGGTGCGCAAACCGCGCCGCTGAACAGCAGCCCGGCCGCCGAACCGGCCCAGCAGGGCTTCCAGCCGGTCAGCGAGGGTGAAATCCGTACCGAGACCCTGGACTGACACCTAGGCCACAGGTCATGGCGATCTTGTAATTACCCTGGGGTATGCTTGGTTCACCCTATGTAATAGCGATGGTGATCGTCATGCCCGGTGGCTTCAGTATTTGGCATTGGTTGGTAGTGCTGGCGGTGGTGCTGCTGGTGTTCGGCACCAAGCGTCTGACCAGCGGCGCCAAGGACCTTGGCAGTGCGGTCAAGGAATTCAAGAAGGGCATGCGCGAGGACGACAAGCCGGCTGCGCAGCTGGGTACCGACGCGGCTGATGCCACCAAGGACCAGGCTGCCAAGGCCGAGCAGTCCAGCCCGCGTGACTGAGCGGTTGCACGCCCGTGTTTGATGTCGGCTTCTCCGAAATACTGCTGATCGCCGTGGTGGCCCTGCTGGTGCTGGGTCCCGAACGCCTGCCCAAGGCCGCGCGCTTCACCGGGCTGTGGGTGCGGCGTGCGCGCAGCCAGTGGGATTCGGTGAAGACCGAGTTCGAGCGTGAGATTGCCGCCGAGGATCTCAAGCGCAGCATCGACAGCGCCCGCCGTCAGGCCAGTGAGGTCGCGCAGCAGATGGGCAGCGTCGAGGATGGCGTACGCCAGGCCGCGCCGGCCAGCAGCGATGCGCCCATCGCCGCTGCGGGCACGCTGGTGGCGAACGAGGCCGCGCCGGTGGTGGCAACCACGGCGGCCGATGCCGAGGCGGCCGCTGCCGCACCGGTGATCGAGCCCGGGCGCAGCGTGTCGCTGGAAGATCCCGTGCCAGGCACGGACAGCCCCAAGCCGGGAGAACGCCACGGTGGCTGATACCGATGCGCCCTTGATTGAACACCTGATCGAGCTGCGTGGCCGCCTGCTGCGCGCGCTGGCCGGTTTTTTCCTGATCCTGCTGTGCCTGCTGCCGTTTGCCGCCAAGCTTTACGGCTGGCTGGCCGAGCCGTTGATCTCGCTGCTGCCGGCCGGGCAGAGCATCATTGCCACCAATCCGGCCGGGGCGTTCTTCGCGCCGCTGAAGCTGGCCATGTTCAGCGCGCTGTTCATCAGCATGCCGTGGCTGCTGTACCAGGCCTGGGCGTTCGTGGCCCCGGCGCTGTATGCACGCGAAAAGCGCCTGGCCCTGCCGTTGCTGGCCTCGGCGGTGTTGTTGTTCTACGCCGGCTGCGCGTTTGCCTACTTCCTGGTGCTGCCGGCGGTGTTCCACTTCCTGACCAGCTTCGGCGCCGATGTGATTGCGGTGACGCCCGATGCCGGGGCCTACCTGGATTTCGTGATTGCCCTGTTCCTGGCCTTTGGCCTGAGCTTCGAGCTGCCGGTGGCGATGGTGATCCTGGTGCAGTTGGGCTGGGTCAGCCCGGCCCAGCTCAAAGAAGCGCGTGGCTACGCCATCGTCGGCATCTTCGTGCTGGCCGCCATCGTCACCCCGCCGGATGTGATCTCGCAGCTGATGCTGGCCATCCCGATGTGCCTGCTCTACGAAATCGGCATCCACGCCTCGCGTTGGCTGTTGCCCGGGCCACAGACCCGCGACGCGGCCGGCTGAGCGCCCGCCTGCGCCAGGCAGCAACAAAAAACCCCGGCCTTGGCCGGGGTTTTTTCATGCCGGCAACGCGTACCGGGCTCAGGCTTCAAACACGTCCTGGGCGGTGCCGGCACGCGGGGCATCGCTGCCCTGGCCCGGCAGCGGGGGGACCGCGAACAGGTCCTTCCAGGCCGCATATACCGCGCCGGCCAGGATCGGCAGCAGGGTGCCGGTGTACAGCATCAGGATCAGCACCAGGGCCAGCGCCGGGCCGAGGATCAGCGACAGCAGCAGCAACACGATGAAGGCGGCGATGTTCAGTGCCACCAGGCTGACCAGCACGCTGGCGTACAGCACCACCATTGCCGGCAGGTTGTTCAGCCCGGCGCGCAGGCTGGCAGCCAGTGCCTGCAGGCCGCTGCGCTGCTCGAACATCACCTGCGGCAGCATCAGGGCCAGCATCAGGGCCACCGCCAGGGTGGTCAGCAGGCTGATCGCCATCCACAGCAGGGTGCGGTAGACCGGCAGGGTGGCGGCCAGCTCGTTGAGCCGTTCCGGGCTGACCTGTTCGCCGCTCTGGCTGATCTGCTGCAGCTCCTGCTGCACTTCCAGCCAGCGCTGCACGCCTTCCTGGCCCACCAGCATCAGCTGCAGCAGGCCCAGCACGATGCCGGCGACAAAGTAGGGCAGCACGGCCAGCATCAGGTGCGGCAGGCGGCCCTGGCGGGTGCCTTCGAGCAGGTGGCCGGGGCGCGGCAGGCGGCCGTGTTCGGCCTCGCGCACGGCCCAGATCAGGCCGCCCATCATCACCGGCACCGCGAACAGGATCAGCAGCTGCAGCACGATGCCCAGGGCCGGGTTGAACGCGGACAGGCTCACGCCCAGCATCACCACCAGGCCGAACAGCATGCCCAGCTGTCCCAGCCGCAGCGGTGCACTGCGCCACACATCAAAGCCGGCCATCAGCCAGCGTGCACCGGCTGAAGCCGGCACCTTGCGGATATCAGTCATACGTCCTTCGATCAACGGGGCGCCGGTCGTGCCGGCGCCGGTTGATTATCGCCGTTTTCCAGCGCGGCGTCGGAACCGGCTCACGCTGCCAGGCGGGTCTGGCGCACAAAGCGGCGCAGCAGGTGCCGGGCCTGCGGGGCGGCATGCACCTGGCGCGCCAGCTGGCGCGCATCGCCGCCATGGCGGGCGATGCACTCGGCGCGCTCGCGCAGGTAGCCGCGCATGTGGTGGGTGGCAAATTCCGGGTGGAACTGCACGCCCCAGGCGCGCTCGCCGATGCGGAAGGCCTGGCAGTTGTCGCGCGCGGACTGGGCCAGAACGGTGGCGCCCGGCGGCGGGGTGAGCACGGTCTGCAGATGGGTGGCATGGGCCGGCAGGGTCGCCGGCAGGCCGGCAAACAGCGGGTCATCGGCCGCTTCGGCATGCAGGGTCAGGGCGATCGTGCCTGACTCGCGCCCGGCCGGGTTGAACGCCACTTCGCCGCCCAGGGCATGGGCCAGCAGCTGGTGGCCGTAGCAGATGCCCAGCACCGGCAGGCCGGCGGCCACGGCCTGGCGCAGCCAGGCGGCGGTGGCCTCGCTCCAGTCGGCGCGGTCGGTGACATAGGCGGCCGAACCGCTGATCACCACCCCGGACACCTCGGCCAGCGCCGGCAAAGCCTGGCCAGCGGTCACATCCACCACCCGGGTCTGCCGCACACACAGGCCGGCAGCCACGCGGATCCAGTGCGCAAAGCCGCCGTAGCGGTTGAGCGAGGGCAGCGGTTTACCGGTTTCGATGATCAGCAGCGGGGCGGCCATGGGCAATCAACAGCGGGTGGGTTCGCCCCTGTTGTGCCGTGCCCGGCGCCGGGCTGCAAGCCGCTTGCCGGCGCACTCTGGCCAGGGCGGGGCGCCGGCGAGCGGGTGCGGCCTTGCCGATTCTGGCGCAAGCCTTGCCCGGCAAGGGCTGGCGCGATTGCCGCCGCGGCGTGGACATGCCCTGCCTGCATGGCCTGATAAGCGCTGGGTATGAGCACGCCGCGCTCGGTGGACGGGCCCCGGGCCCGGCTGCGCAGCGCAGGGCGGTGCGGCAGTGCGGCGTTATACTGGGCAATCCACACGAACTGACAAGCCGGCCGATGTCCGTCACTTCCCGCGTACCGATCACTTTCCAGGGCCTGATCCAGACCCTCAATGAATTCTGGGCACAACAGGGCTGCGTGCTGATCCAGCCGCTGGACCTGGAAGTGGGCGCCGGTACCTTCCACCCGGCCACCTTCCTGCGCTCGATCGGGCCGGAAAGCTGGAATGCGGCCTATGTGCAGCCTTCGCGCCGCCCCACCGACGGCCGCTACGGTGAAAACCCCAACCGCCTGCAGCGCTACTACCAGTACCAGGTGGCGATGAAGCCGAGCCCGGACAACATCCAGCAGCTGTACCTGGATTCGCTCAAGGCGCTGGGCATCGATCCGCTGGTGCACGACCTGCGCTTTGTCGAGGACAACTGGGAATCGCCGACCCTGGGCGCCTGGGGCCTGGGCTGGGAAGTCTGGCTCAACGGCATGGAGGTGACCCAGTTCACCTACTTCCAGCAGGCCGGTGGCCTGGAGTGCAAGCCGGTCCTGGGTGAGATCACCTACGGCCTGGAACGCCTGTGCATGTACCTGCAGAACTGCGACAACGTCTACGACCTGGTCTGGACCTACGGCCCGGACGGCTCGCCGGTCACCTATGGCGATGTCTACCACCAGAACGAGGTGGAGCAGAGCACCTACAACTTCGAGTACGCCGACGTGGAAGAAATGTTCCACCGCTTCGACGCCTGCGAGCGCGAGGCGCAGAAGCTGATCGAAGCCGGCCTGCCGCTGCCGGCCTACGAGCAGGTGACCAAGGCCAGCCACAGCTTCAACCTGCTTGATGCCCGCCGCGCCATCTCGGTGACCGAGCGTCAGCGTTACATCCTGCGCGTGCGCACCCTGGCCATGGCCGTGGCCAAGCTGTACGAGGCCAAGCGCATCGAAGCCGTAGCCGCCAAGGGCGAGGCTCAGTAATGAGCATCGACCCGGGCTGGGCCAGCGTCGGTTATGTGAACTTCTTGTTCGGCCTGGGCCTGGCGGCCTGGGCAATGAGCCATCAACGCAGTGCCCTGTTCTGGTTTCTGTTCGGCTGGGTCCTGGCGCCGGTGGCCGGTGTGGTGATGCTCATCCTGCATCGCCGCCACATCAAGGCGAACACCACGGACCCGAAGTTTTCCGTATTTCCCCAAACTGGGCGCGGTGACCTGATGTCGACGCGCAAGGACGTCATATGAGTGAGAACAAACCGCTTCTGATCGAACTGGGCGTGGAAGAGCTGCCGGTCAAGGCGCTGCCGGGCCTGTCCCAGGCGTTCTTTGACGGCATCGTCAACGGCCTGGAAAAGCGTGGTGTGGTGGTGGAGCGTGGCGCTGCCAAGCCGCTGTCCACCCCGCGCCGTCTGGCCGTGCTGCTGCCGGGCGTGGGCGCCCAGCAGCCGGAACAGCACTCCGAAGTGCTGGGCCCGTATCTGAACATCGGTCTGGATGCCGACGGCAACCCGACCAAGGCACTGGCCGGATTTGCCGCCAAGGCCGGGGTCGAGTGGACTGCGCTGGAACGCACCAGCGACGCCAAGGGTGAGCGTTTCGTCGCCCGCTCGGTCAAGCCGGGCCAGGCCACTGCGGCCCTGATTCCGGAAATCCTGGCCGAAACCATCGCCGCCATGCCGATCCCCAAGCCGATGCGCTGGGGTGCCCATACCCACGCCTTCGCCCGTCCGGTGCATTGGCTGGTGGTGCTGCACGGCAAGGACATCGTGCCGGTGCAGCTGCTGGGCCTTTGCAGCGACCGCTTCAGCCGTGGCCACCGTTTCATGCACGACAAGCAGGTCTGGCTGAGCGAGGCCGGCGAGTACGTCGACGCCCTGGCCGGTGCCAAGGTGCTGGTGGATGTGGAGCTGCGCCGTGAGCGCATCGTCGCCCAGGTCACCGAAACGGCCACCGCCGCCGGTGGCGTGGCCCGCATCACCGAGGACAACCTGGCCCAGGTGGTGCACCTGTGCGAATGGCCGGCCCCGGTGCTGTGCCGCTTCGAGAGCGAATTCCTGGCCGTGCCGCAGGAAGCGCTGATCGAGACCATGGAGATCAACCAGAAGTTCTTCCCGGTGCTCTCGGCCGAGGGCAAGCTGACCGAGAAGTTCATCGGCATCGCCAACATCGAGTCCAAGGACGTGGCCGAGGTGGCCAAGGGCTACGAGCGCGTGATCCGTCCGCGCTTTGCCGATGCCAAGTTCTTCTTCGACGAAGACCTCAAGCAGGGCCTGGAAGCGATGGGTGCCGGCCTGGCCACGGTGACCTACCAGGCCAAGCTGGGCAGCGTGGCCGACAAGGTGGCCCGCGTGGCCGCCCTGGCCCAGGCCATCGCCCCGCAGGTGGGCGTGGATGCGGCCAAGGCCGCGCGCGCCGCGCAGCTGGCCAAGAACGACCTGCAGTCCTACATGGTCGGCGAGTTCCCCGAGCTGCAGGGCATTGCCGGCCGCCATTACGCCGTGGCCGCAGGCGAGGATGCCGATGTCGCGCTGGCCATCGATCAGGCCTACCAGCCGCGTTTTGCCGCCGATGACATCGCCGCCTCGGCCCTGGGCAAGGTGCTGGCCATTGCCGAACGTGCCGACACCCTGGCCGGTGGCTTTGCCGCCGGCCTGAAGCCGACCGGCAACAAGGACCCGTTTGCCCTGCGCCGCAACGCCCTGGGCCTGGCCCGTACCCTGATCGAATCCGGGTATGACCTGGACCTGCGTAAGCTTTTGGAGCAGGCAATCAATGAGGCGAAGTTCGCAATCGTAAACAGTCAGGCCAATTCGCAGTTGAAGGCGGCGGCAGAGGCTAAGAAACAGGGCGTACAAGTAAAAGGTGGTGCTTTTGCAGCAGCTTCGTTCGATCCCAGCATCTTCGACGAGTTGTATGACTTCATCATCGACCGCCTGAAGGGCTACTACGCCGACAAGGGCGTGCCGGCCACCCACTTCAACGCGGTGGCCGAGCTCAAGCCGGCCTCGCTGTACGACTTTGACCGCCGCATCGAGGCGATCGGCATCTTTGCTGCCCTGCCCGAAGCCGAAGCCTTGGCTGCGGCCAACAAGCGCATCGGCAACATCCTGCGCAAGGCCGAGGACGGCGCCATTGCCGCAGGCATCGATGCGGCCCTGCTGCGCGAGCCGGCCGAAGCGGCGCTGGCCGAAGCCGTCACTGCGGCCGTGGCCGACACCGCCGGCGCGCTGGAAAGCAAGGACTACGTGGCCGTGCTGACCCGTCTGGCCGGCCTGCGTGCGCAGGTGGATGCGTTCTTCGACGGCGTCATGGTCAATGCCGAAGACCCGGCCCTGCGTGGCAACCGTCTGGCCCTGCTCAAGGCGCTGGGTGATCGTCTGGGCGCAGTGGCGGCGATCGAGCACCTGTCCAACTGAGCCGATCGCTCCTTCGTGCAGCAACACGGCCCGCGCAAGCGGGCCGTGTTGTATCCGGCGCTGGCTGATGTTTTTGTGACACGCCCTTCACCTTGCATATCGGCACCGGCGTGCATTTTGTATGCCCCTGTGCCCCGGTTATGCTGGCCCGATGCAGCCCAGTCGATTCGTTTTCCTCGCCGCCCTTGTCCTTGCCAGCCTGTCCGTTCCGGCCTGGGCGCGTGGCACGATCGAGAAAGTCAGCATCCAGGGCCTGGACAAGGGCGATGACGCGGAAATCATCGAGAACATCGAGGTCTCCCTGTCGCTGTACCAGGTGCTGGGCAAGGTGCAGGGCGAATCGCGTCTGGAATACCTGCTCAACCAGGCCGAGCGCCAGACCCGTCAGGCACTGGAACCGTTCGGTTACTACAACCCGGTGATCCGGGTGGACCCGCAGCGCACCGATGACAGCATCGTGGTGCAGATCCACGTGGACAAGGGCGAGCCGGTGCGGGTGCGGCGCGAGAACATCAGCATCGTTGGCCCCGGCGAGGACGACCAGTACCTGCAGCGTGACCTGGCCGCCTTCTCGCCGCGTCGTGGCCAGGCTTTCGACCACACCACCTACGAAGCCAGCAAGGTCACCATTACCCGGCGCTTGAACGAGCGCGGCTATTTCGATGCTGATTTCACCCAGCGCCAGGTTTCGGTGACCCGCGCCGAGAATGCGGCCGACATCGACCTGGGCTGGGATTCCGGCCTGCGCTACAACATCGGTGAAGTGCGCTTCCACCAGGATTACTTCCGCGATGACCTGTTCCAGCCGCTGGTGTACTGGGAGCAGGGCAGCTACTGGCACGAAGGCAAGCTGGACCGCCTGCGCGAGTCGCTGACCAAGCTGGATTACTTCAGCGTCATCGACATCCAGCCGCGTCCGGAAGAGGCCTGGGACCACCCCAACGATGAAGTGCCGGTGGATGTGACCCTGACCCTGGCCAAGCGCAACATCTACACCGCCGGTGTCAGCTACGGCACCGAAAGTGGCGCCGGTGTGCGCGGCGGGGTGGAGCGGCGTTACGTCAACCGCCGCGGGCACAAGCTCAACACCCAGCTGGACTACGCGCAGAAGCGCAAGAGCTTCCTCACCAGCTACAAGGTGCCGGCCTTCCGCTGGCTCGATGGCTGGTATGCACTGAGCGCGTCGGTGTATGACGAGCAGACCGACTACATCGACCTGCGCAACTACAAGCTGATTGCCAGCCGCAGTGGCGAGGTCTCGGAAAACCTCACCGTGGTGGCCTCGCTCAACGTGCTGGACGAGCGTTGGCGCTACAGCTCCGGTGACAGCTACGAAGGCTTGCAGTACCAGAACAGCACCCTGTTCTATCCGCAGATCACCGCCGACTACGTCAATGTCGATGACCGCATGTTCCCGCGCCGTGGCTACGGTGGTTCGGCCACCGTTCGTGGTGGCATTGGCGGTGTCGGTGCCGATGCCAGTTTCCTGCAGGCCCACGCGGTGGCCCGTGCCTATCTGCCGATCGGCCAGAACAACCGCCTGATCGGCCGGGTCGAGGGTGGCACCACCTGGACCAGCGATGTGCTGGCCATCCCGCCGAGCCTGCGTTATTTCGCCGGCGGTGACCGTTCGGTGCGTGGCTATGCCTTCCGCGAAATCGGCCCGCGCACCCCGGCACCGGACCGCTTTGCCCTGGGTGCCAAGCATGTGGTGGTGGCCAGCGCCGAATACGAGCACTACTTCGGCACCGGCCCTTGGGGCGTGGCCGCCTTTGTCGATACCGGCAGTGCGTTTGACGACAGCATCGCCCTGAAGACCGGTGTCGGCTTGGGCGTGCGCTGGAAATCCCCGGTCGGCCCGGTGCGGGTGGATATCGCGCGTGGCCTGAATGACCCGGATTCCTCCTTCCAGCTGTACCTGAACATCGGAGCGGACCTGTGAGTGAGGCCAAGCCGGTCAAGGACATGAGCCCGGAAGAGCGCAGCGAGCGCCTGGCCGAACTCAAGGCCCGCCGCCGCGCCCGCCTGCGCAAGGCCGCCATCGGCACCGGCATCGGCGTGGTGGCACTGTTGCTGGTGGTGCTGATCGCCGCCTACTGGCTGCTGCAGACCGTGGCCGGGCGCGAAGTGCTGATGGCCCAGGTGCAGGCACGTCTTCCCGCCGAAGCCAGCCTGACCTGGTCCAGGCTGGAAGGCCCGCTGGCCGGGCCGCTGATCCTGCATGACCTGGATTTCATGTACGACGGCCTGCGCTTCAGCGCCGGCCAGGCCTATCTGGACCCGGACATCCGCCCGCTGCTGGGGCGCAAGCTGCGCCTGGATGCGCTGCAGCTGCGCGATGCCCATCTGGAACTGGGCCCGCCCAGCGACGAACCCTTTGAACTGCCGCGCTGGCCCGATGTGCTGCCCGCGCTGGAAGTGCCCCTGTCGCTGCAGGCCGACACCATCGCCGTGGACAACCTGCGGGTGACCCAGCTCGGCGAGCCGATGGTCACCGTGCACAAGCTGCGCGGCGGCCTGACCCTGGCCGACGGCGAGCTGCGCGCCACCGCGCTGAAGGCCAACACCGACATGGGCGACCTGTTGCTGGAAGGCCACTACAACCCGCGCAAGGATTACGACACCGACCTGGTGGCGCGCGCCCTGGTGCCGATGCCTGACGGCGGGCAGGCGCGCCTGGGCCTGGCCATGCGCGGCGACCTGGACCGGATGGAAGTGGCTCTGGCCGGGCATGCGCCGCAGCCGGTGCACGCGATGCTGATCCTGGAAGGGCGTGACCAGCCGACCTGGCGTGCCTTTGCCCGGGGCGAGAAGCTGGAACTGGGGCACTGGTTGCCCGGCGCGGCGGAAACTGCGCCGTTGTCGCTGCAACTCAGTGCCCGCGGCGAGGGTGGCAAGGCCCGCCTGCAGGGGCGGGTGCAGCAGGGCGAGCAGGACATCGTGCTGGCCCCGTCCAACATCGCCATCGAAAACCAGGTGCTGAGCGTGGCCCCGCTGGTGGTGCAGGCCTTTGGCGGCACCATCGGTGCGCGTGGTACCGCCGATTTCAGTGACAGCAGCAACCCGGCGTTCCGCCTGTCGCTGTCACTGCAGGGCCTGAACTGGACCCCGGCAGCGGAAGGTGACGCTGCGCCGGTGCCGGTGTTCCTGCGCCAGGCCCTGCTCGGTGTGGCCGGTACCGCCAATGCCTGGGCGGTGTATGGCACCGCCGACATTGCCCGCGAACAGCAGCAGGCGGCGTTGAAGATCGACGCCCGTGGCAGCCAGCGCGGCGCCTTCATCCAGGAACTGGTGGCCACCACCCCGGGTGGCAAGGCCACTGTCGAGGGCAAGGTCGGCTGGGAGCCGGTGCTGGCCTGGGAGGCCAAGGCCGACCTGGACGGGTTTGACCCGGGCTATTTCCTGCCCGGCTGGGACGGCAAGGTCTCCGGCCAGGTGGTATCCGATGGTTCGCGCCAGCCGGCCACGCTGCCGGCTGATCCGTCCGCCCCGCCACAGCCGGGCATCCTGCAGGCCAACGTGGACATCCCGCGCCTGCATGGGCAGCTGCGTGGCCGTGCGCTGCAGGCCAAGGCCGCGTTGCAGCTGGAGGGCGAACAGGCCCAGGGTGATATCGACCTGTCGCTGGGCAACAGCCATGTCCAGGCCAAGGGCAAGGTCGGCAGCCAGATCGATGTGCAGGCGCAGTTGCAGCCGCTGCAGCTGGATGACCTGTTGCCGGGCAGCAGTGGCAGCCTGGCCGGCTCGCTGGAGCTGCGCGGGCGTACCGACAGCCCGGACATCCGCGCCGACCTGCGCGGTAGTGGCCTGCGCTGGGGCGATTACCAGGCCCAGAGCCTGAGCCTGGTGGGCGAGCTGCCGTGGCGCACTGGCCAGGGCCAGATTGCCCTGCGCGCGACTGCCTTGCAGGCCGGGATGGCGCTGGACAGTGTGCAGCTCGATGCCAGCGGCAACCTGCAGCAGCTGGCCCTGAGCGGCAACGCCAACAACGAACTGGGCAAGGTGGCCCTGCAAGGCAACCTGGGCCAGACCGCCACTGGCTGGGACGGCAGCCTGCAGGCCTTGCAGATCGACCCGGCCAAGGGCGCGGCCTGGGCGTTGCGTGCGCCGGCCAGCTTCCGCCTGGATGGCAGCCGCCTGCGTCTGGCCGATGCCTGCCTGGGTGCGGCCACCGGTGGTGCGCTGTGCGTTGCCGCCGACTGGCCGGGCAACGGCCTGAGCGTGCGTGGCGATGCGCTGCCGCTGTCGCTGGTGCAGCCGTGGTTGCCGCTCAACGAGGGCCGGCGTACCCATCTGCGTGGTGAGCTGACCATCGATGGCCAGCTGCGCCCGCAGGGCAATGCCTTTGTTGGCCAGTTCAAGATCATCTCCCCCGAAGGCGGCGTGCGTCTGGGCGACAACTCGCGTGGCGAGGTGGTGCGCTATGACAACTTCAACTCCACCATCGACCTGACCCCGCAGGCGATCAATGCCTATGTGGGTATCGGCTTTGTCGGCGACGGCTTTGTCGATGCGCGGGTGGCCACCGGCTGGTCGGACAGCTCGCCGCTGGTGGGCGACATCTACCTCAACATGTCGCGCCTGTATTGGCTGGAGCTGTTCTCCGCCGACCTGGTGCGCCCGACCGGCCTGCTCGAAGGCCATGTCAGCCTGCGCGGCGAGCGTGGCCAGCCGCAGATCGGCGGGCAGGCCAAGCTGAGCAACTTTGCCGGTGAGTTCCCGGCCCTGGGCCTGAACCTGAGCGAGGGCAGTGGCGAGCTGGTGGCCCAGCCCGATGGCAGTGCGCGCATCCAGGCCAACGTGAAGACAGGTGGCGAAGGCGCGCTGCGGGTGGATGGCGGGCTGTCCCTGTTCGGCCAGGAGCAGCCGCTGCAGCTCAACATCACCGGTGAGCAGGTGCTGGTGGCCAACACGCCGGAACTGCGCATCATCGCCAACCCCAACCTGCAGTTCACCCTGGATGCCGAGGCGATGAAGCTCACCGGCAGCGTGCAGGTGCCCGAGGCGAGCATCGACCTGGAGCGCCTGGACCGCGGTACCTCCACCTCCGACGATGTGGTGGTGCTGGACCCGGTTGACCCGGAAACCGCAGCCTCCTCGCCGCTGGACATGAACCTTGCCATCGCCCTGGGCGACCAGGTCAAGATGAGCGGCTTCGGCCTCAAGGGCACCCTGGCCGGTGAGCTGCAGGTGATCTCGCGCCCGGGCCGGGAAATGACCGCCAACGGCCAGCTGGAAGTGGGCGGGCGCTACAAGGCCTATGGCCAGGACCTGACCATCACCGATGGCCGCCTGCTGTGGAACCACGGCGTGGTCTCCGACCCGCGTATTTCGATCCGGGCCCGGCGTGAGATCGGTGATGTCACGGCCGGCATCTACGTCACCGGGCGGGCGATGCAGCCCAAGGTGGATATCTGGTCGGAGCCGTCGATGTCCCAATCCGAGGCGCTGTCCTATCTGGTGCTGGGGCGCAGCCTGTCGATGGCCTCGTCTGACCAGATGGACCAGGTCAGTGCGGCGTCGGCGGCGTTGTCGGCCGGCAGCGGCCTGCTGGCCAGCCAGATCGGTGCGCGCCTCGGCTTCGATGACGCCGGTGTCAGCCAGTCACGCGCGCTGGGTGGCGCGGTGCTGGGGGTGGGCAAATACATCACGCCCAAACTCTATGTGGGCTACGGCGTATCGATGATCGGCTCCGGCTCGGTGCTGACCCTGAAGTACCTGCTGCGCAAGGGCTTTGACATCGAAGTCGAATCGAGCACGGTGGAAAACCGCGGCTCGGTCAACTGGCGTACGGAGAAGTAACCCTGCCACGTGCTGCGCCGAGTGGTGTGGCACAGGTTTGTTGCAGGAACGTGCCCGGTGCGAGGCTTCTGCGCTGTGGCCAGCTGCAGGGGTGTGCTGTGGGGTGGCTTGTCGCGGCTGGAGCCGCTCCAACAGGAGCTGGGGCAGCGCTGCTGTGGGTTTTCGAGGCCAGCAGCCTGATTGCCTTTGTAGGAGCGCCGCCCGGCGCGATGCTTCTGCGTTGTGGCCCGCTGCAGGGGTGTGCTGTGGGGTGGCTTGTCGCGGCTGGAGCCGCTCCAACAGGGGCTGGGGCAGCGCTGCTGTGGGTTTTCGAGGCCAGCGAGCCTGATTGCCTTTGTAGGAGCGCCGCCCGGCGCGATGCTTCTGCGTTGTGGCCCGCTGCAGGGGTGTGCTGTGGGGTGGCTTGTCGCGGCTGGAGCCGCTCCTGCAGGGGCTGGGGCAGCGCTGCTGTGGGCTTCGAGGCCATGATGCCTGATTGCCTTTGTAGGAGCGCCGCCCGGCGCGATGCTTTTCGCCAGACAAACAAAAAGCCCCGCCATTGGCGGGGCTTTTGCATCACGCATCAGCGGCGCTGGATCAGCCGGCAACGATGAAGCGGGTGGCGTCGTCGATGAAGGTCTTCTCGCCAAAGCCGGCTTCGTTGGAGCCGAACGGCATCTGTGCGCGCAGCTTCCAGCTGGCCGGCACGCCCCACTTGGCGGCCACGGCGGCGTCGGGCAGCGGGTTGTAGTGCTGCAGGCTGGCGCCGATGTTGGCCTGGCTCAGGGCCACCCACACCGCGTACTGGGCAATGCCCGAGGCCTGTTCGGACCACACCGGGAAGTTGTCGGCATACAGCGGGAAGTTCTGCTGCAGGCCACTGACCACGTCCTGGTCCTCGTAGAACAGCACGGTGCCGGTACCGGCGGCGAAGCTGTTGATCTTGCCTTCGGTGGCGGCAAAGGCCTCGGCCGGCACGATCTTGCGCAGCTCTTCCTTGACGATGTCCCAGAAGGCGATGCTCTGCTCGCCGTGCAGGATCACGGCACGCGAGGACTGCGAGTTGAACGAGGACGGGGCCTGGCGGATGGCCTCCTGGACCAGGGCGGTCACTTCGTCCTTGCTCTGGGAGACATTGCGGCCCAGCGCGTACTGCGTGCGGCGCTTGGTGATCGCATCAAGGTAGGCGTTGCTCATGGGATGCCTCTGGGCGGAATCGGGAAAGGAGGAGCGCAGGTTACGCAGCCGATGCCACCTTGGAAACATCAAAAATAGAACAATTCGTTGGTGTGTTTCCAATTATCGATATTTTTGTGAGCGAAATTTCACACAAGCCCCGCCCGATGCGGGATCGGGCGGGGCCTGTGTGCGGCCTGGATCAGTAAACGACCTGCACGTCGTCGATGTAGACGTTCACGTCGTAAGCGGTGTTGGCGCGCTCCAGCCAGATTGCGTCCAGGGTGACGCTGGCGGCGGTGATGCTGCCGTTGCCGCCACTCCATGCACTCCATTGCGCCGCATCGGCCAGCGACCAGGACACATAGGTCCAGCTGTTGGCCGGAATCGAGCGGGCGGTGGAGCGCTCGGTGCCGTCGCTGTCGTCGATGCCCACCCGTACGCTCATGCCGGTGCCGCCAGTCCACACCCAGAAGCCGACCTTGCCGTTGCTGCGGGTCAGGCTGGCGTTGTTGGCCGGGGTGCCGGCGCCCGAAAGCAGGCGTACCGACCAGTTGGCGGTGGTGGCGGTGTTGTCCTTGAGCAGCACGCGCAGCGAGCAGCTGCCGTTCTTGCGCGTGGTGCAGTCGCGGGTGGTGGTGGAGGTGGTGGCAATGCCGGTGGTGGAGCCGGAATAGGTGGGGCTGGTGGTGAAGCGGCCGACGCTGGTTTCAAAGCGGTCCAGGTAGGTGGTGCTGCCGGTCGGCGGGGTGGTGCCGCCGCCGCTGCCGGGGTTGATCAGGTTGTAGTACTTGGACCAGTTCCAGTTGATGCCCGGGTCGGTGTGGCTCTGCCCCGGGAAGTGCTGATGGCCCTTGATCTTGACCGAGGCGGCCAGCTCGTTGAGGCCGCTGCTGGCCGCGCCCTTGTAGGCGCTGGTGCAGACGATGGCGCTGTACTTGGAGCAGAAGTTGCGCACCAGGGCGGCCGAGGCGCTGTACATCGCATCGGTGTACCAGGAGCTGTTGTTGACCCAGCCCTCGTGCTCGATGCCCAGGGTGTAGCTGTTCTGGTTGCGCACGTGCCAGGCGGTGTGGGCATTGCGCACCATCTGCGTGACCTGGCCGTCGGAGGAACGGATCACATAGTGCGCACTGACGTTGGAGGTCGAATTCTGGAACCAGCTGATCGAGCCGGCGTAGGAGCCCTGGGTGGTGTGCACGGTCACCGCGCTGACCGCGGCACTGCGCGAGGCGGTGTAGTTGGTCGAATGGGCCGGGTTCCAGATCGCCGGGCCGTAATCGGTGGAGGCAATGCCCACATTGGTGGCCGGGCTGGCATTGCCATTGAAGGTCAGGGTCTCGTTGACCGGGTCCACCGCGTAGCCATCAATCTCGATGCGGTCGCTGGCCACATCCAGGCGCACCATCGGCGCACGCATGGCCACCAGCTGGTTGGCGTCATAGGCGTTTTCCCAGGCAATCGCACGCTCGGGCACCACAATGCCGCGGTCATTCACGCCGCGGTCCTGGGCCAGCAGCACGTCATAGGCAAAACTGTTGCGGGCGAAGCTGTCCACTTCACCGCCGGCCAGCGCTGAGGCCGAGTAACCGGCATAACGTGCCAGGGCCGGGCGGATCGCTTCCGGGCTCAATGCGGCGCTTTTGATCGTGCGCGCGCTGCCGGCCTGCGGGTGGTCGCGCTTGATCTGCGCATCGAGCAGGGCGGCCGCAGCCAGGATGTTGGTCAGCGGATCGGTACGCACCTTGTCGCTGCTCACCCCGAGCAGGCGTGCGCCTTCGCTGACCTGGTCGGCAAAACCTTCACCGTGGTACAGGCCCATCACGCCCCAGGCCGCCGGCATGCGGTTGTGCGCCTCTTCCTGCGAGTCATGCTCGGGGAGCATGTGCATCCAGCGGCTCTGCACGTAGGCCAGTGCCTCCAGGGTGCCGGCCGGGATCGACGGGTACTGGTGGTAAGCGGTGCGGAAGTGCTGCACAAAAGCCGCGCGCTGCGGGGCCAGGCGGCGTTCTTCCAGGTCCAGGCTGGCCTGCAGCTGGGCTTCCTCGTTGCTGACGGTGTCATCAATCAGGATCGGCTGGAGCGGCAACTGGATGCTGGACTGGGCCAGGGCAGGGCCGGCAATCACAGTGGCGAGTACGGCAGACAACACGGTAAGACGATGCGACATCGGACATTCCCCATGTGTGTGGTAGCCGGCCATCTGTACCGCATGTGGGAAAGCTCTTAACGGCCAACTGGACAATATGTGATCAAGTGCCCGCCCGTGGCGCGATGGGGGTCATTGAATCGGCGCTTTTGGCCGCCCGCGCGGCGGCACCGGCATAGCGTGAAAACAGCCGAGTGCGCGGCAGGCCGATGCCTAGCAGCCGGCCCGCGACATGGGTAGTGACATGGGCCGGCGGACGCGGCAGCTGCCGGCCGAGGCGGTGTTCGAGCTGGCGCGTGAAAGCTTCCTGGCCGGGCACGATGACGGCCTCCACCAGGCTCCAGCTACCAGTGCCATGGGGCGCGCGGTCCGGGCGTTTGTGCAGCAGGGTCAGTTGCCCGGTGGGCAGGATGCGGGTATCCCCGGCCTGCCACCGTTGCTGCAGCCAGGCGTGCACATCGCCACGCAACGCGCGCTGCAGCTCGGCCACCAGCGCCGTATTGGCCAGGGTGAGGTGGTGCTCGGCCTTGGGCTGCAGGATGATGCCGGCCACGGGGATCGGCCTGTCCTGCGCACAATCCACGCCCCAGCT
The DNA here is from genome assembly GCF_001431485.1 of Stenotrophomonas ginsengisoli. Classification (GTDB taxonomy): domain Bacteria; phylum Pseudomonadota; class Gammaproteobacteria; order Xanthomonadales; family Xanthomonadaceae; genus Stenotrophomonas; species Stenotrophomonas ginsengisoli. The sequence goes on from NZ_LDJM01000027.1 coordinate 20,439, forward strand.
TTGCAGCAAGGCGATGGTGGCGGTGTTGGCGGTGTGCTGCCAGCCGGGCAGGGGGATCAGGAAGGCGGGCATGCGAGTGAGCCGGTTGAGCGATGAAACCATCTTGCCGTTGCCGGTCATATCCGGACAGGGCCATGCCGATTGACCCATGCGCCGCGCCCGCCTGTCGGCCCACCATGGCCGATATTCCAAATTCCCGGGGAAGCACGATGCGCGCAATGCGGTGGACGGTACTGGCAGTGGCCTTGATCACGGCAGCTGGCGCAATGGCAACACCGTTGCCGGTAACGGTGGATGCGCGCGGTGTGGAAATCAGCAGCGCTGACTACCCGGGCACCATCACCCTGGAGATCGATGCCAGCAACCTGAGCCAGCGCGTGTTTTCCGTGCGCCAGACCGTGCCGGTAAGCGTCGGCGAGCGCCGCTTCCATTACCCGGCCTGGCTGCCGGGCAACCATTCGCCCACCGGCCAGATCGAAAAACTCGCCGGCCTGGTCATCACCGCCAAGGGCCAGCGCCTGCAATGGCAGCGTGACCCGCTGGATGTGTACACCTTCAACGTGCGTGTGCCCGAAGGCGTGAGCGAGCTGCAGATGGACTACCAGTTCCTCAGCCCCACCGACCCGGCGCAGGGCCGCACGGTGATGACGCCCAACCTGCTCAACCTGCAGTGGAACGCGATGGTGCTGTACCCGGCCGGCCATGCCGCCAATGCCATCGCCTACGCCGCAAGCGTGCGTTACCCGGCCGGCTGGCAGGCCGCCAGTGCGTTGCCGGTGGCCCGCCGCCAGGGCGATACCGTCCACTACGTGCCCACCAACCTGGAAGTGCTGGTGGATTCGCCGGTGTTTGCCGGCCGCTACAGCCGCACCATCGCGCTTTCACCTGAAGGCAGCCGCCCGGTGCGCCTGAACGTGTTTGCCGACCGCGCCCGCGATCTGGAAGCCAAGCCCGAGCACCTCCAGCAACACCGCCAGCTCATCGAGCAGACCCGCAAGCTGTTCGGCGCCGAACATTACGACCACTACGATTTTCTGTTTGCCGTCACCAGCCAGCTTGGCGGCATCGGCCTGGAGCACCAGCGCTCCAGCGAGAACACCGAAGACCGCGATTACTTCAGCAGCTGGGATGAAAAGATCGGCAGCACCGACCTGCTCGGCCACGAGTACGCCCACTCCTGGGACGGCAAGTACCGCCGCCCGCGTGATCTGACCACCCCGCACTACAACGTGCCCATGCAGGGCAGCCTGCTGTGGGTGTACGAAGGCCAGACCCAGTACTGGGGCAACGTGCTCACTGCCCGTGCCGGCCTGCGCCCGCTGGCGCCCTCGCGTGATGCCCTGGCCCTGGTCGCAGCCACCTATGCCGACAACCGCCCGGGGCTGGAATGGCGCTCGATGGGCGATACCACCAACGACCCGGTCATCGCCCGCCGCAAGCCGAAACCGTACCGCGGCTACCAGATGAGCGAGGACTACTACCAGGGCGGCCAACTGCTGTGGCTGGAAACCGACGTGCGCCTGCGCACTCTCAGCGGCGGCAAGGTCAGCCTGGATGACTTCGCCCGCACTTTCTTCGGTCAGAACGACGGGGAATGGGAACGCCCGTCCACCTACACCTTCGATGACGTGGTGGCCACGCTGGAACAACTGCAGCCCAGCGGCGACTGGAACACCTTCCTGCGCGACCGCGTCGAAGGCCGCATCGGCCTGACCGGCGGCATCGAAGCCAGCGGCTGGAAGCTGGTCTACCGCGACACGCCCAGCCCCTACCAGAAGGCCATGAGCAAGGGCAGTGGTGCCAACTTCACCTACTCACTCGGCTTCACCGTCGATGGCAGCGGCAAGGTTGGCGATGTGCGCTGGGACAGCCCCGCCTTCAACGCCGGCATCGGCCCCGGCATGCAGCTCGTGGCCATCAACGGCCTGCAGTACAGCCGCGAAGAGCTGGAAGACGCCGTGCGTGCCGCCAAGGACGCAAAGCAGCCGATCAGCCTGCTGGTGAAGGAAATGGACACCTACCGCAGCCTGCCCATCACCTACATCGATGGCCTACGCTACCCGCACCTGGAGCGCATCGAAGGCAGCACCGACTACCTGACCCCGATCTTCACCCCCCGCGACTGACGCGCGTTGCACCTGCCGGGCTGCGGAAGTGGCCCGGTGGGTGGAAGGGGAGGTTGCAGCGTTGCACCATGCAGACATGAAGCCTGCACCCAGGAAGAAGAAAACCAAATCCAGACCGGTCGAGACGCCGCAGGAGCAGCGCTCGCGCATGATGCGCGGCATCCGGGGCAGCAACACCCAGCCGGAACTGCAGGTGCGCACGGCACTGCATGCACGCGGTTTCCGTTACAGGCTCAATGCGAAGGATCTTCCCGGCAGGCCCGATATCGTGCTGCCCAAGTGGAAGACCGTGATCTTCGTGCACGGATGCTTCTGGCACGCCCATCAGGGCTGCCGCTACTTCCGTATACCGGCTACCCGAACCGAATTCTGGGAACAGAAGTTGGCCGCCAATGCCGCGCGTGATGCCCGGCAGATCGAACAGCTGCTGGCGATGGGGTGGCGGGTGTTGGCCGTGTGGGAATGTGCGTTGAAGAACAAAAACGCCACTGCCTTGGAGAAGGTAGTGGCGTTTGTTGAAGGCAATGAAAGTTTCAGTCAGCTTGCCGGAGCTTCCTTGTCTGACGCAGTGCCGTTGATCGCAGCGAAGACGACCGAGGCAATCTGGCGGGCCAAGTAGGGGGGCACGGCATTGCCGACCTGCTTGCGCTGCGCACCGGCCGGACCTTCAAAGAAGAAGTTGTCCGGGAAGGTCTGCAGGCGGGCTGCTTCGCGGACGCTCAGGCTGCGGATCTGGGTGAAATCGGGATGGATGAAGTAGTGGCCATCCTTTGCCAGATGGCTGGTGATGGTGGAGCTTGGTCCATCCATGCACTGCACGTTGAAACGGTCCACAAACTTCTTTCCTTCGGCCCAGTTTTTGTGGACGGGGGCAAGCGATTCAGGGAACTCGGCAGGGCCGCGAGGAGCGCGTTCCGTGACATGCGCGTAAGCAGAGGCATAGGCATAGCGCTCAAGGTCGGCAGTCATATGGCCTCGAGTGCAGTGATTGAGTGTGCCCGCGATCGCGGGGTCTACAAGCCACGTGTAAAGGTCATCCGGTAATGAACATTCGTTTGACCAACGCGTGGCGGCATCAGAAACATAGTTTCCGCCGAGTCCAGGGTCGAAAGAGCTGAACTTCAGCTTTTCAGCTTCCGCAAGGAGCTTGCCGGAGACAGCTGGGGCAAGCTTCTTGGCCTTTTTTGCAACCTTTGAGAAGATCAACGATGCCGTCTCGGACCAAGTTCGGACTTGATGGTCTGTAGGGCGGCTACGAAGCTTGGGTAGCCCATTCAGTGCCTGGGCAACAGTTACCTCGTCGGCCTTGCCCGGTTGAAGAAGCGCGTCTTCGGGAAGGGCGATATCTTCCTTGATGCCCATCAGGACAACACGATGGCGCGCCTGCGGTAGCCCCAGCTCTTCGGCACGAAGAAGGAAGTCACGTTCTTCCGGTTCGAAGCCGGAATGTCTGACGACAGGGACAACCCGATACTTCGGGCCATCAGGACCACCGGGTTGTTTCAGGTCAGCAATGATCCGCGGGAACATTCGCTTCCCGTCCACACGTGATGACAGCATGCCCTTGACGTTCTCCAAGATGAAAACGGCAGGCTGGTACTTCGAAACGATGTGCAGGTAGTGTCGATACAGGAAGTGACGGTGATCCTTGGCCGGATCGTAGTCCTTGATCCCGACGTTGCGGGACCTGCCAGCAAGTGAGAAGGCCTGGCACGGCGGGCCGCCCACCAGCACCCAAGGCGTGGTGGCGTTGGTGCCGATCTTCTCGTTGAGCAACTGATCCAGCCGGACGTCATCTTCTCCAAGTGTCAGCTGGTGTGCTTCGGAACAAGCGGCTTCCCACTGCTCCCGGGTTTCTTCCGTCCATGGCTGCAGAACTTCGCCACGAACATAGGCGTAGTAGCTGTCAGGAGCTTGGCCCAAAGGGAACTGATGGAAGAAAGCCCGCGTGCGCAGGGTCTTGGCGGCGTGTGCATCCATCTCGGCAGAAAGCACAACCTTGAAGGGTTGTTCACCCTGTTCGTTCCTGAACGCGGAAAAGCCTTCGCCGAGGCCACCGGCACCGGCGAAGATGTCTACTACTTTGATGGACATGGAGCTGGGATGGAGCCTTGTTGGACGTGCCAGGATGGGATCACGGGCCGACAAAGTCAATGGGAAATGCTGTCCATACGATGGCCTACAGCCGCTATGCTTTTCCTGAGGCGTTGATTCAATGTGTCTTGTAGCGCCGCCTTACTCATCCGCGCAGTACTGCATGCAACATTTCAGAAGTGGAAATGGTGGTCGAACTAGGGTTGTCCAACTACATTTTCGTGGTGTCGGAAACCTTCAGCCTCACATCGATCACTGATTTCACGGAGTCGCTTCCATTCCCGGCCAGTAGCCAGGCGGACTGCGGTTCCGGGTGAGGATGCACGGCGAAGCAAATCCAAGTCCGGCCCAAAAACATGGATTTCAATACTGCGCCATTCCATAAGTGCTTGCCAGTATCCGTTCTCTGCCTTCATCAGGATCTGCTGTTGCAAAGATATTCCGTCGTCCTGAATTCCTTGCTGTCGTGCATCCCGTGCTTTTGATTTGTGCTCGTTCTTTTCAATTGACCACTCGATGGCTGTTGTATCCAATCGAAATGGAATGGCTGAAAGCTTGCCCCAGCACAACTCCTTTTTCGCCCACTCACCGACGTTGGATGATCCCTCTGGCAGTTCAAGAAGGGTGCGTTGCGCGAGAACCGCCGCTCTTTTGAAAACCTGCAAAAAGCCTTGATTTGCTTCCTGCTGTTCCCAGACCTTTTTCAAGTCAGGTTCACGACCCGCTTTGCGAAGTGCATGGAATATAAATGACCATGCATAGGCAACAATCTGAGGACGGTAGTCTCCCTCGTACCATTGCCCCTTTGCAGCGGACACCGTAGTCTCGCCAGCCTTCCATAGTATGGCCATTGCAGCGATATTCTGATAATAGGTATCGCCAAAGTCAGGGCTCAATTCCTCCCATCGTTGTGCTTCCGTCTGGTCACCTTTCGATGAGAATTTTGTTGCGAATTTCATGAAATTTTTCTGGGCACCAAGGCTCACCCAATATGGCTTTTCATGCAGTACGTTGTCGTACTTGGCCAGATCTGTCTTGTTGATCACTTGGTCGGACGGATACTGCAGGTCAAAGGAATCTTTCTTTGCTTTCGAAAGATAAAGTCGCTCGTTCTGGTATTGCCCGCGAGAGCGCTCATAGAACCACTTGCTTTGCACGCGGATGCCAGTGCGCGCCGGAACCATGAGACGTCTTGAAATTTCCTCCATCTTGCGGTGGAAGGGATGGTTGGCAAAGAAGTCCGCAATTGCCACCTTGTTTTGTGTATTTGCAAATTCGGCTATCTTCGGGATGAGATCATGCGCGTCGTTGCTCGCAACTACCGTAAGCTTCATGGGCACGCTCACACCCGCGAGATTGAGCCGATCCTGCTTCTTGCCGCGTAGGATGCTCGCTGTGGTCTGGCCACCGTTGACGATCTGCAGGTCAGAGATTTTCATTATCCTGGCAGTCGATCCGATCGAATCAAGTGTCACTGATGCCGCAGTGGCTGCAATGCCATTGTTGTAAGCAAAGAACAAGTGTGGTGCATCTTGGATGGTTTTCCGAATGCCCTTGTTTACCCCGCCCTTCATGCCAAGGAATGATCGAACGTTGCCTTCCAAGAGGCGGCTGCCGTAACGATCAAAAAGATCAGCCAAGAGGTTCCCTTCGATAACGCAAAGGAAGGATTGAAGTCCTTCGCCTCTTGATGCCTCGATGCACGCGATGCCGGTTGATCCGAATTCGTCCAGATCTATCTGCAGCATCTCCCGCTCTCGGGAGGACTCATAGAGTGCTTTGATGCGCTGGAGATCCCAAATGTGGATTTCCGTTTGAGTACCGCAAACTTCAGATCTGGATTCGCGCTTGTAGGCACGGCTAAGAGGCTGGTTTGAAAAAATATGAAGACGAATACAGGAAATGGACGCGCGCTTCCTTCGCAGGGTGCTTGCTAGTTGATAGGCTGGACTTGACTCCGTGATTTTCTCATCCAATCCGCCATCCAGAGCCTCTGCAGCAAAGTTCTCTAGCCATCCGCGCAATTGATCCACATCAGCAGTCGTCAGGATTGCTGGTTCATCGTCATCTATCCAGCGCCCGATAACCATGGAAAGTGTTCCATCGGACTCATCGATATCTGTAAATCCATGGAGCTTTATCTGCTTATTCTTGGCGCCCTGTCTTGAATCTTCGGCCAAGATGAATTCGCCGAAAACGGGGTCTTCTTCCAAACGCTCAGCGACCTCTGAGACGAAGGCGATTGTGTCGACAAGATTGGAGGTTTCTCCGCGCCGCATTACCATTTGGCGAAGTTCATTCAAGAACTCTGAATCTTCCATATCAATTCCCCTTGTTACTGCTTTCTCAGTCTCTTAAATGAAATCACGTAAACTGCCGAGTCAATTCCTTCCGGAACCGTATCAACGGTCAGTCGTGGAAAATCATCGTCAACAGTGAAGTGCTCCACCTGCATTGGTTCGAACGCGATTCCGTCATAGTGCGTATGCTCGACGTAGCCTGCCTCAAGCAACGCGTCACGAAAAAAGGTCAAAGCGCTGGATTCCGGAGCCAAGCGCTGCTCTAGCTGGGCTACTATTTCATTTAATGTAATGGCAGCCGTTTCCTTGGCAGCCGCTGGGCGCAATGTCCATACGCTCAATGAAATAGGTAGCCGGCTGTCCAGTTGTTTGAGAGAGCTTATGCTTATTCCTTGTGCCCCAGGACCAACTGCCTTGATCTCGATCACGGTGTCGGAAAATTGAAAGTCTTGATCGCCGCCGTAAGGACCAACCCATGCTGCGGCAACCTCTGATATTCCATACCTTTGTTCATCAAGTATGGAGTTCATGGAGAGCAATTCAGCGAGAAGACCCTTGACCTGAAAATCTGCAAGCAATCCAGCGTTGCCTCTATCGAACAATTTTTGCCAAAGCGTGAGGCGTCTGTGAACGAGTTTCACAAGATCTTTCTCGTGTTGTATTCCAGTAATCTCGTCTATCAGATCCTGACATAGTCGGCCAAAGACGGGGGAAAGCTCCTTGTTACGCAGCCTGAGAACCATCAGCCACGTATCAAAATCTTTTCTTTGATGCCTGAAGTAGTCCAGCACGTTTGATCTAATCGCTGCAGTTGGTGGCTTTGTTTTGACTTCGATTGCGAGGAGGTGCGAGCCACTACCATCAACGCCGCCATAGGTCTTCTTGTCTGAGTTTTCATCGACTAGAAAGATCAGGTAGGCATCAGGATTTAGCAGGTTGTTGCTTGCCTTTTGGGATGCCACTTCCCAGGTTTTCTCAATCGAGGTCTTCATACGAATCATCCTCATCGTCATCAATCAGTCCAACGTTATGCAGATAGACCTTGTTCAGGCGATACCGGACGGGTGAGAGGTTGGTATCCTCATAAATTGGAAAAGATAGACTTACGCCGATCAGGAAATTTGTATTGATTTTACAGGCAGGAATGATTCGGTTGACGCTTTTGGATCCCGGCTTCGGGTCGGTTGGCTGTACAAGATGGACCGTCAGAAGCGGATTCTCGCGTACGCGTCGATATGCATCGCCTGGGACGCGCGTTTGGGAATTTCTCTCCGGATTCGACGCCCTCCAAGAGTTCTCGGCTTGATCGATCAGTTCATTTTCAATGCCTGTCTTTTCATCTGAAATTTCACCCAGGCGCATCTTGTTGACTTTCAGGAAGTCCGTGCCCCATGATTTGTTTTTTTCAAACTGGCGTTTGCGTTTTGAGACCCGGATCGGAGATCCATCGGTATTCTCAAGGGTGATGCCATCAGCGGTATCACCCTCACCTTGAGGAAGGCATACATCCCAGTACTGCAAGGATTCGATTTCGTTCTCGGCAATGAAGGACAAGAGGGGCTTGTCTTTGGTTTTGCTGTCAGGCATGAATTCCTGATTTGCTGGCGGGATCTCCAATTCCGCTAGATATGCAGAAATTTGACTGGAGTGCACCCGTCGCCAGAGGTATCGATTACCCATTTGTTCTGGCGGCCCCAGCCTCCTGAGGAATGCCTCTGTAACCCTTGCATTACTCTTATTCGCTTCTGGAGACTTGGGCAGACTGGTTGTCTCTACCCCTCGACCACTGAAGGAAGCCTCAATCAAGACCTCCTTGGAATGGCGCATCTTGTTCTTCGCGGTTACCAGCAATAAATCAGGATGCGACTTCACTCGAATACCGAAACGACTGGGCGGTAAACGATTGATGTGCATATGCCTGATATCTGTCCTGAGTTCGTTGACAACCTCAGCGATATGCCCGAACCAGTCTTGTGCCTCGGGAGCCATCCAGACTCGGCAAAGATCATCGTAATCAGGCCTGTAGCCGAACCATCTTCCCATTTGCAGCAGGGTGTCGTAGGCCCTCGAGTTGCGATAGAAGTAGCTTACGCACAGTCCTTCAAGCGTAAGCCCGCGCGACAGGGTAAGACCGCCGATCGCGATGACTCGTCGACCTTTTTCTGTATTTCTGTAATGTCGATAGTTGAGTCTTTCTTCGGCTTCAGTCTTCTGATTGATGGTTACGACTTTTACCGATGCGATTGAATCGTATAGTTTTCTGCGGATCTGGTCCCAAGTTACGCCGCTTTCACGGTAATGTTCAATATAGAGTTCATGCAACCTAGAAAGCGGTTCGTGGCGCGACCACAAGTCATCATCGACAAGGTACTGTTTGATCTCATTTGTGAGATCAAAAAGGTAGCTCTTCACAGTCTCCGCAAGTCGAGCTTGGACCTCTGTAAATCGTGTGACATTTACCAGCATGGATCGGTGGCGTAACCCTTCCTTCCGAAGATCCCGTATGGCACATGAAAGAAAGAATACATTAAGTGCATCCTGCATCGACTTTGGAAGCTCAGCCACCTCCAGATTCTTTTTGTGCTTGTCCGGGAAGATCGCCTGCGCATCAGTGATATCGACCAGTTGGTTCGCGTGTTCGCCATCTTCAAGAAATATCGAGGATGCGCCGATATATGTGCTTGGAGCTCTTAGGCTGTAGATGAAGTTGTTCGGGAACAGGTCCTTCCGCTCCGTGTCGGGATTTATGAAAACGTTTGCAAATGGTGTTGCCGTATATCCTACATAGGCTGATCTGCGGAACTGGTCCATGAGTTCCCGAATCAGGCTGTTGATCCTGGCGGGATCCTCATCTTTCTTGGAATTAACGGATGCGTTGTCTGCCTCATCGTCTACCAGGAACAGCGGGATATCCAGTTGCGTGGATCCATGGCGCATCTGGCCTTTGAGGAACTTGATCAGCCTCGTGAGTGGTGTCGTGTTCTTCTTCAGAACCAGGAGCAAGGGTTCCCCGAGATTCTGTAGAGGGATCCCTCGCAGGGCACGCTGGTTGGCTGCCAAGAAGTCAGAATCGATGGACGTGAGTACGTTCGGCGTGGCTTCGCGAAACCTTCCTGCCCCAATTGTCCGTCCGCGAATTCCTTCGATGAGTTCGCTGCTATCCTGGCCTACAAATCCTTCATCCATGCGTTCTTGGGACTGTGAACGCAATTCCTCGATCATTCCTGTGAGAAGAACAACAACCTTGTAACCAGCATCAGCTGCCTTGTTGATCAAGCCACAATAGTTGGCTGTTTTTCCAGACTGGACATCACCCATTACGAGGCCTTGAGTCCTCCAGGCAGTTACGTCAGCAGGGTTTCCGCATTCCGTCAGGATGTTGTCAGTATCTTCATTGATTGTTCGAAGCACTGGTCCTGTGAAGCCTTGGGACTGAAGTTGGCGCACGTAGGAGTCCCAGTAAGTCCAAGTGATACTGGATCTGGCGTCATCCAGCCAAGGCTCGATCTCTCCGCTTGAAAGCCCTTCTCCAGGACTCATGCTTACTCCAACCATCGCCTCGAGTCGACGTCTTGTCGGCTCAAGATCCATTCCGCTGAAAATCTTGGAGAGAACATCCATCGTACTTACAAGCACGTCGTCAGTCAGATCTTGTACTCCAATGATTCCCATCGCTGTCAGAAATGGATCAGACATCAGCTAGCCTCACTTTGATTGCTTCATGCATGGTCGGGAAACGTGCCAATGGATCAATTCCAAGAACTTTGGCTACATCAAGTCCCGTAAGTTCAAGAATGATCCTGGCCATATCAACGAGATGATCGATTTGATTATCAGCGTCCTGTGGCTTGTCTGAGCACATGTCGGCATATATCTGGTCGTAGGGCAATGAAACCGCCAGGTGTTCAAATACTGTCTGCATGTGGCGCTGCTGGTCTGCATCCATTGATTCGCAGAGCTTTGCGATCAATGGATGGTTGATATTTACCTGGTAGCTGAAACTGCCATGTTTTGGTTCGAATCGATCCCAGAGTGGAACGACTTCAGTATTTTTTCCTGATCGTCGGCCTGTATATACAATCGCTTTTCTGCTCTTTTCAGCAAAGTGTGGGATCAGGAGTTTGAGACGATCGCGGATTGCATCAGGTGGGTAGGCTGCAGACTTCTTGATATCCAATGCCCACAAGTCATCGAATGAATTAGGGATATCGACCCTGACCCTGGTGAGCTTGTAGAACTCATGTTTTGGAACTAGTCGAAACCACGTCCCCCAGATTACAAGACGTCGTCCGCGATAAACGTAGAAGCCTTGTGTGCCGCGGAGGCCGTCACGTCCCCCAGCAGTCTCGATCTCTTCTTCGCTCAGTCGGCTGATTGGAGGCAGAACGAAGGGTGAAACCTCGACAGTGCCGCGATCATGGCGGATGGTTTGTCCTTCAAGCTCTTGCCGGAACTGGTTGGAGGCCAGAAAAGGGTCGCGAAGAGGCAATGACATTCCATTCACTGTTATCGATACTGCAGAGTGCAGTCCTTCTTTCTGCGTAAATCGATGGAATACAAGCGCCAAGTGCTCCAGCAAGGGGGCCATCTTGGAGGTCATTTCCTTTTGGACGTCCCTTGCTCCAGCTGTCAGCCTGTCGAGATCTTGCCATACCACAAGGGTTCCGGAATCCTGGGCACGCAATCGCGTGAACATTGGCATTTTTTCAAACTCAAGCTCATCAGGGACAACTACCAGCCAGCGTCCTGTCTCCCGTACAACGTCCAAATCCCATCGCCGGGCAGTGATGGTTCCAGTCTTGCTGCTGATAACCGTCAGTTTTCGACACTGGGAAAGAGAGGCCGTCTTGAGTCCCAGTCCAAATCGGCCGAGATCGTCTGTCCCTCGTTGATCGACAGGGTTGGAGCTGCCATGTCGCATGGCATTGGTAAGCTCATCAGGAGCCATGCCTTTGCCATCGTCGAGAATCGCAACGAAGGGGTTTTCGCTGGCGTCGTACTGGATTCGAACGGTAGATGCTCCAGCCGAAAGACTGTTGTCCACGATGTCAGCTACCGCAGCTTCCACTGAATACCCGACGGATCGCATCGACTCGACCAGCGATACAGGGTCCGGAACTACTTCAAGCGTCTCCATCTCATTCCTTGAAAGAGCAATTTCAAGGAGTCTATTGGATTGTCACGGCCGGGTGAAATCGGGAATGGAGGAGCTTCAATTTTTCCGCTCCACCCGCCACAACACCCCCAGCAGCCCGACCAGTGCGAGCCACCACGGCCAGCGTGGGCCGGGCTGTTGCGGCAGGGCGTGGTCAGTGGGCAGGGCGGAGGCGGCAACGATGTCAGCGGTATCGCGCTGGGTCTGGGCGCGGTGCAGGCCGGGGGCCTGGGTGGGGGCGGTGACGTATACGGCCTGATCGTTGATGCGGTGCCAGCCGCTGTGTTGCGGCCACCAGGCGGCGCAGCCGGGTGTGGCCGGGTCGATGCGCAGGTGTTGTGACTGCTGGGTATCGTTGTGGACCACGTCGGTATCGGCAGGCAGGCCGCACAGCGTGCTGCGTTCGTGCTGCCAGATGATGCCGGTGTGCTGCAGGCGGGTGTGGCGGCCATCGGTCTGTTCGCCATCGGCCTGCTGTTGCGAGGTGGTGTTGCCGGCTTGCGGGCGTCCCAGCACGCTGCTGATGCCGGCCCACAGGGCGGCATGCAGTTCATCACGGCCGGCCAGTACCAGCAGGTGGGTGTCGGGCAGGGCGAGCAGGCCGACACGGCCACGGCCGACGGCCTGCCACAGGCCGATGCGGTGCGTCCCCTGGCGCAGCGGCTGCGCATTGCCGGCCGTGACATTCCAGCGCTCCAGTGCCGGGGCGGCCTCGGCCTGTGTTGGCGTGTGCGCACGCGGGCCGCGCAGCACGTCCAGGCGTTCGGGTGTGGTCTTGTCCGCTTCCAGCTGCAGGGGCTGTGTGCGGTTGCCGCCATCCACGCGCAGGCCGAGTTCGGCCAGGGCCTGGCGATGGCTGGGCTGCAGTGCATCGCGTGGCTGCACCAGCACACCCAGGCCTGCCTGCACGGCGCTGCGCAGGCGGGCGCGGCCGGCACTGCCCAGGGCAAGCAGGCTGCGTTCGTCGAGCAGCAGCAAATCGCTGTTGGCCAGCTGCCGCGCATCCATGCCTGTTGCCGGATCGCCCAGGGCCACGCCGCCACCGGTGGGCAGCTGGCGCGTGGTGGCCAGACCGGCATCGCTGGCCCAGCGCTGGATGAACTTGTTTTCGGCATTGGGCGCACCGGCCAGCTGGTGCAGGCGCAGGGCATGGCCATCGACCACCTGCAGGGGCAGCGGGGTGCTGTCGATCAGGCGGTTGTCGGCATCCACGATGCGCAAGGCATACACCACCAGGCCGGCAGCACGCAGCGGCGCCTGCAGGCTCACCTGGCCGTTGTCGGCAATGGCCTGGCGATCCACCAGGCGCTCGGCCGGGTCACGCAGTTCGGCCTGCCAATTGGCGCGCGCCTGGCCGGCCACACGGGCATGCACCTGCAGCTGGCCGCCGCTGGCAAGGGTGTCGGGCAGCTGCACATCCACCAGCCCGTGCAAGGCGGCAGGTGCATGGCGCAGCACGGCGCGTTGCGGCAGGCGGTCACGCGCGGGCAGGCCATCGCCGAGCAGTTGCACCGTGGTGATTTGCGGCTGGCTGCGCAGCAGGCTGGCCAGGTCGGCCACAGGTTGTGCGCCGGCCACCTCGCCGGCTTCGGGCAGGGCGTAGAGCGGGCCGTTGGCATCGGCCGGCAGGCTGGCAGCCGGTGAGGTCAGCAGCAGCGCCGTGATGGCCGGCACGCCCTGCAAGGGCGGGAACAGTGCCAACCACAAGGCGCCGGCCACCAGCAGCTGCAATACACAAAGCAGGGCCTTGCGCATGGCCGACAGGCCAGCACGGCGCAGGCTGCCGAGCATGCCGATCAGCAGCGCGATGAGGATCAGGCCCAGCGGCCAGGACAGGGCGGTGCTCATCGGCGGGCCTTGGTCGGATCGCGCTGCAGCGCATCGAGGTAACGCTGGCCCATGGCATCGGCAGCCGGGCGGGCCAGCGGGCGGGCCACCGGCTGGGTCCAGGCCTGCCACAGCGCCGCACGCAGGTGGTCGCGGCAGGGCTGGCAGGTGGGGTCGCTGCGCAACGGGTCCAGTGCGGCGGCCAGCGCCAGCGGGTCACGCAGTTCGCCGGCATGGCGGCTGAGCCAGCCTTGCAGGGCCTCCACCGGCGGTGCGGCGCCGCGGTCCAGTGCCAGCCAGGCTTGGGCGATGGCAGCATCCACCGGTGCGCCGGCATCAATGGCCAGGCGCCGGCTGGCTACGCCTTCGCGCTTGCCGGTCATGCGCCGTGCCATGTCGATGGGCGGCAGCTCCGGGCCCAGGCGGGCCAGATAAACCCGCTCGGCCTGCTGCACCTGCTTGATGAAGGCCAGCGCCTTGTAGGCATGCGGCAGCGCCTGCTCAGGCCTGCCCTGGCGCAGCTCGCCCTCGCTCAGCCACATCGCATCCAGTGCGGATTTGAGGATGGCGCGGGTCTGCGGGTCGAGCAGGGTGGCCGCTTCGGCGTGGTCATGGGTGTGGCCGTATTCGGCCAGCACATCACTCACCGTGGTGGTGCCCATCGGCTTGGGGGCTTGCGGCTCGCCGTGGTCATGCCCGGCATGGCCAGTGCTGGCGTGGTCGTGGCCATCGTCATCGCTGTGGCTCTCACCGTCGTGGTCGCCAGCGGGCTTGCTCAAGCCCGGCGGCGCTTCCGGCTCACCTTCGCTTTCCTCGCCCAGGAACTGGCCGTAGCGCAGGCGCAGGATGCGCTGGTCCACGCCGATGGCATCGGCGCGTACCACGAACCGCTCGGCATCCAGGCTGCGCCGCTGGGCGATCAGCGCCTCGGCATCGATGATGATCTGGCGCTGGCTGCGGAAGTAGGCCGGCAGCACTTTCTTGATCGCGCCTTCCAGGTCACTGGCCTGCTGCTCGGCCTCGCTTGGCAGGCGCAGGATCAGGCTCGGGCTCTGCCCGGCTTGGGCGTTCGGCGCGCGGTTGTCGCGCACGTCCAGACGGGCGATGAGGTCATCGCCGGGTTGCGCGCCGAGGGCGGCGATGTCCACCCGCTGGCTGAAACGGCGCAGCGTGGCCGGGCCGCTGCCGCGCAGGGCGATGCGGGTTTCATGGAAGCTGATGTTCTCGCCGCTGCCTTCGGTACGGGTGAGCAGCAGGCTGGCACCGGCCTGCACGCCGTAGTCGTCACTGGCCTCGAACAGCAGCTCCCAATGGCGCTGACCGGGCCGGCCGAGGGTGAGCGGTTGTTCCGGGGTGATCACCCGCACCTGTGGCGGCAAATCCGCGGTGGCATCCAGGCGGTGCAGTGGGGCATCGGCCAGGGCCGGCTCGGTGACCACGCGGTACAGGGCCGATGCGACCAGTGTATGGCGGGCGTGCCAGCTGTCGTCATCGCCGCGCTCAAGGGCGATCTGGCGGCCATCGTGGAAGTGCAGGGCGGCCGATTGCACATGGGCGATGTGCAGTTCCCAGCGCAGGACGGTGTTGTGCGGGGCGCGCACGTCCAGCGAATCCTGGGTGCCGGCGCGCTGGCCGGTGTAGGCCGGCGGGGCCAGGTGTACGGCGATGGCCTGCAGCTGCGGGCGGGCATCACCGGCGATGGCCGGTGCAGGTGTGGCAGTGCGTGCCGGTGCCGGCGGTGCCGCAGGGCGCCCGGCCCACCAGCCGATGGCGACCAGCAGCACGGCGGCGGCAAGGCTGGCGATCAGGCCACGGCGCGGGAAGGGCGTGGACAGTTCTTGACGGCGCTGGGCGATGGTCGCTTCCAGCTGCTGTTTGAGCCGCGCCTGCAGCGGGTTGAGGGTGGCGGCATCGGCCAACAGCAGGTCGGCGCTGTCGAACAGGGCGGGGTCGCGGTTGAGCTGGCGCACCAGCCAGCGCGCATCCATTGCGCGCAGACTGCGCCACAGCCACACACCTGTGACCAGCAGTGCGACGGCGAAACACGCCACCGCCCAGTGCCCCAGCGGACGGATCGCGATGGTTGCCGCGATGGCCGGCGGCAGCAGCAGCCAGCCGGCCTGGCGGATGCGTGCGTTGCGGGCGGCTTGCCACAGCGTGTGGACGTGGCGGTTCATGCGGCCTCCCGGCGCGGCCAGCAGGCCAGCAGACGTTCGATCAGGAAGAGCGCGGCGATCAGCACGGCCAGCAGCGGTGCCAGCGGCTGCGGTGTGGGCGCAAACAGCGAGGCCGCGCCGGTGAGCGGCGCATGGTCGGCGGCATCGGCCCGGGCGGCGGTCACTGCCGGTTGGAGTGCGGCCAGCAGGCGGGCAGGGAAATCGGCCTCCAGCACACGCGGCACGGCGGCCGGGGTGAGCGGGGCGGCAAGAACCCAGCGGCCATCGGCGGCGCGGGCCAGCAGCGGGGCGCCCTGGCCGTTGTCCAGCAGGGCAGGTGTGTCGGCATCGATGGCAGCGGCCACCAGCACGCGGCCACCGTTGGCGGTGTGCGATTGCGCGGCTTCCGGCAGTGGGGCATCGGCGAGCCAGACCAGCAGGGTGTCGCTATCGAGGCTGGGCAGCGGCGCGGTGAGCGGGGCGATGTCGGCGTTGCTGCCGGCTGCGTCATCGGCCTGCCAGGCCGCGGCCAAGGCCTGCCACACGCGCAGGCTGGCGCGCTGGGCTTCGCTGTCGTCATGGCGCAGCACCAGGCGCGGTGCGGCGGCGGTGCGGCCGGCATCGGTTTCGGCATCGGTTGCCGGCGTGGCGTCGGGGGCGGCCTGCACCTGCCAGTCCACTGCGCGGGAGAGTTGCGGTTTTTGCCCGTCAGTCCCATCGAGCATTGGACCGACAAAAACCTGCAGGGACGCGCCCGGCGGCAACTGGGCATCGAGCTGGCGCAGCAGCGAGCTGATGGGCTGGTCGGCTGGCGACACGGGCGTGTCGGCGGCAATGGTGGGGAAGCCCTCGGCCAGCCAGACATCACGCAGACCTTCCACCGGTGCCGGTGCGGGCAGCTGCGGCGAGACCGCACGGACGCGTTGGTTGTCCGGGCCGGCCTGGCGCACCGGTTCGGCCAGCAGCAGCGCCAGTACGGCGAGCAGCAGCAGGCGCAGCAGCAACAGCAGCCATTGGCGCAGCCGCCATTGCCGTTGCGGGCGGGCCACATCGCCGAGCCAGCGCAGGGCGGCAAAGGGCACCGTCTCGGTGGGCGGGCGGCGGACCAGGTGGACCAGCAGCGGCAGCGCCAGGGCGAACAGGCCGAACAGGCCTGCCGGCAGCAGGAAGCTCATCGCTGGCCTCCCTGGGCGCACAGGCGCGCCAGCAGGGCGGTGACCGGCGCATCGGTATGGCCGGTGGCCACATGCACCCCGGCGGCGTGCAGGCGGCCGTGCAGGGCGTCCTGGGCCGCAGTGAAGCGCTGCAGGTAGCCGGCACGCAGGGCCGGGCCGTGGCCGGGCAGCTCAAGGCCGGTTTCCGGATCGACAAAGCGGTGGCCGGCGGCAAACGGGAAGTCGCGCTCCTCGGCGGTGAGCAGCTGGGCCAGCCAGGTATCGCGGCCGCTGGCCGACAGCCGCATCAGGGCACTGCTCAGGGCGTCTTCGAACCCATCGCTGATGGCAATCAGCAGGTCCTCACGGCCGATGCGGGCATACAGCGGGCCAAGCACGTCGCTGTCGGGCCAGCTGCCCTGCGGGGTGATGCGTGCCAACTGCAGGGCCAGGGCATCGCGCTGGCGCAGGGCGCTGGTGGCCGGCAACAGCTGCAAGCCGCCCGGGCCGACCACTGCCAGGCCGAGGTTGTCGCCCTGGGCAATGGCCAGCTCGGTGATGCAGGCGGCCAGTTGGCAGGCCGCATCCCAGCGCCGCCATGCCGGCGTGGCGCGGTCGGCCTGGGCCATCGAGGCGCTGGCGTCGAGCAGCAGCCAGATGGTCAACGGGGCCTCGCGCTCGCTCTGGCGCACGAACAGCTTTCCGGCGCGGGCGTAGAGCTTCCAGTCCACCCGGCGTGGTTCGTCGCCGGGCTGGTAGCCGCGGTACTGCGAAAACTCCAGCCCCTCGCCCTGCTGGCGGCTGGCATGCAGGCCAAGGCCACGCACGCCACGGCCGCGCCGTGGGCGCAGGCTCAGGCCGCGCAGGCCGGCACGCAGGCTGGCCGGCAGCGGAAACAGCGGGGTGGGGGTGCTCATGGCTCAGCGCGGGTGCGGCACATCGGCCAGCAGCGCGGCGACCACGGCATCGGCGTTGACCTGCTCGGCCTCGGCATTGAAGGACAGCAGCAGGCGGTGGCGCAGCACCGGTGCGGCCAGTGCGCTGATGTCCTGCCGGGTGACGGCCAGCCGGCCCTGCAGCAAGGCGCGGGCCTTGGCCGCCAGCACCAGTGACTGCCCGGCACGCGGGCCGGCGCCGAACTGCACCCAGTGGTTGATGCGCGCCGGGGCTCCTTCGCCGGGGCGGGTGGCACGCACCAGCTGGGTGATCCAGTGCAGCAGGTCCGGGCCCAGGTGCACCTGGCGGGTGGCCGCCTGCAGGGCGATCAGCGCATCGGCATCCATCACCTGCGGCACCTCGGCCTGGCTGCTGCCGGTGGTGCTGGCCAGGATCTGTTCTTCCTCGGCGGCGCTGGGGTAATCCACCCGCACATGCAGCAGGAAACGGTCCAGCTGTGCCTCGGGCAGCGGATAGGTGCCGGCCTGCTCGATCGGGTTCTGCGTGGCCAGCACGAAGAAGGGTTTGGGCAGGTTGTGGGTGCTGCCGGCGTAGCTGATGGTGCGCTCGCCCATCGCCTCGAGCAGGGCGGCCTGGGTCTTGGGCGGGGTGCGGTTGAGCTCGTCGGCCAGCAGCAGGTGGGTGAACACCGGGCCTTGCTGGAAGCGGAAATGACGCTTGCCGGTGGCCGGGTCTTCTTCCAGCACCTCGGTGCCGATGATGTCGCCGGGCATCAGGTCCGGGGTGAACTGCACGCGGCGGAAATCCAGTGCCAGGGCCTGGCCGAGCGAGCGTACCAGCAGGGTCTTGCCCAGCCCGGGCGCACCTTCCAGCAGGCAGTGGCCGCCGGCCAGCAGGCCGATCAGCAATTGCTCGACCACCTCGGCCTGGCCAACGATGGCCTGGGCCAGAGCGGCACGCAGTTCGCCCAGGCGGGGCAGCAGGGCATCGAGTTGATGGGGAGCGGTGGAGGTCATGGGGGCACCGGGTTGGATCAATGGGTGAGGGCGTACATCACGATGTTGACGCCGAACTTGGTGATGTCTTCGGCCAGGAAGCGTTTGTTGCGCCAGTCAAAGTCCCACTCACAGCCGTAATCCTTGTTGCTGTAGAGCAGGCCCAGCCGGTTGTTGAAGGTGATGCCCTTCAGATAATCGTGGACCAGGTCATCACCCCAGCCGTTGAGCTCGAAGGCGGTGGCCGGCGGGCCGTCGGGAAACTCGAAGAAGCTGCGGTACAGCGCATGGTTGTTGGGCAGTTTCTTCAGCGCGTTTGCACCGAAGATCTGCGCCATCTGGCGCTCGAAGGAGGTGGCAAACAGGCCGTCGATGTCATGGTTGCAGTCATCGACAAAAATGAAACCGCCACTGCGCAGGTAGCGCTCGAAATTGGTCCGTTCGGCCGGGTTGAAATCCACCAGCTTGTGGCCGGCCAGATAGCAGAACGGCGCGCGCAGCATGGCCGGGTCACTCAGCGCGACCACATGCTCGTTGGGGTCCACCCGCAGCGTGGTGTAGTCGATCAGCGAGGTGATGATGTTGGACGGCATGCGCGCATCCACATCCCAATCGCCGCTGTCGTACTTGAGCCGGGTGAAGTGGAAGTCGTAGCGCGCGCTGGCACCTGCACGGGGCAGGGCCAGCGCGGCCGAAGCCGCCGCGAGAACGGTGAGGAAATCGCGGCGGTTCACGGGCGCAGTGCGTGAGCAACGAGGGAAGAGGAGTGAGCAACGAGAGGAAGCGGCAGCGTTGCTGCACATGGAGTGCGTGCCTGCTGCTCTTTCTCGTTTCTCACTCCTCGCTTCATCACTCACTTCTCGCTCTTACACCGCGTCGGAGAGCGAGGTAAAGGTGAAGTCGCGCAGCTTCATCGGCGGGATCACCATCACGTAGCGCGATTCGTCACCGGCCACGCGTACCGGCTTGCCCAGTTCGTCGATGTTGTTGAGCATGATCACCGGCGATTCGTTGAAGCGGAAATTCTTCACCGGGTGCTTGATCTGGCCGTTCTCGATGTAGAAGGTGCCGTCGCGGGTCAGGCCGGTGAGCAGCACGGTCTGCGGGTCGACCATGCGGATGTACCAGGTGCGGGTTACCAGGATGCCGCGCTGGGTGGAGCGCACCAGTTCGGCGGTGGACTTGGTGCCGCCGCTCATGATCAGGTTGCCCGGGCGGGCCACCGCCTCCTTGCCCTGCTGCTGCGCCCAGTAGCGCGAATACAGCATGTTGGCGACACGGCCATCCTTGATGATGTCCATCTTCTGCCGCGGCATGCCTTCGCCGTCCCACGGCAGCACCGGTGCATCGGCGTGCCACGGATCGGCCACCATGTTGACCTGCGGGTCGTAGACCAGCTCGCCGAGCTTGTTGCCGCCGCCGCGCTTGGACAGGAAGCTGCGGCCTTCATCGGCGCTGCGTGCGTCGAAGAAGTTCATCATGAAGCTCACCAGGCCGGCGGCCGCGGCCGGCTCCAGGATCACCGTGTACTTGCCCGGTTCCAGGGCCTTGGCCTCGGCCGAATCCAGCGCCTTTTGCTTGGCGATCTCGATGTCATCGCCGGCATCGAACTGGTTGGCGTGCTGCAGGTTGCGGCCGACCCAGCCCGAACCGCGGCCGTCTTCGGTGCGCACGGTGCAGGTGTAGTTGAAGTTGGTCTGGCGCTGGTAGGCGAAGTTGCCGTTGGAGTTGGCGGTGGCGGTGAAGCCGCGGCCGTCATCCAGGAAGCCGGCGGCGATCAGGCCGTTGCCACGGCACGGGGTGATCGAATCGGCGGCCACCTGGGCGCGGTATTCCGGGTCGATCGCTGCGGTGCTTTCGCTCCAGGTATCCGACGGCGTGTACTGCTGCTTGCCGATGGCCGGCAAAAACTCCGGGTTTTCCGGGGCCAGGCGGGCCAGGTCCTCGGCGCGGCGCACCACGCGTTCCAGCGAGGCGTCGTCGAACTCGTTGATCGAGGCGCTGCCGACGCGCTTGCCGAAGGCCACCTGCACCATCAGTGAGGTATTTTCGACCACGCCACTGGTGGAGACGTTGTTCAGGGCAAAGCGGATGTTGCCGTCGATGCTGCCTTCCAGGGTGGCGCTGCACTCATCGGCGGTGGACAGGGCAATGACCTTGTCCAGGATGGCCTTGGCCTGTTGTTCGGTGTAGATGCTCATGGGTGTTGGGCTCCAGGCCGATCAGCCGAGGCTGCGGGCAGTGTTGATGACGTTGATGCCGTTGAAGCGGGCCGTGGACGAACCGTGCGAGACCGCCGAGACCTGGCCCGGCTGGCCCTTGCCGTCGAAGAACGAACCGCCCAGGCGGTAGTCGCGCTCGTCGGCCACGGCGCTGCAGGCGTTCCAGAATTCCGGGGTGCGGATCTGGTAGGCCACGTCCTCGAGCATGCCGGTGACCTTGCCGTCCTTGATCTCGTAGAACAGCTGGCCGCCGAACTGGGCGTTGTAGCGCTGCTGGTCGATGGAGAACGAACCATCGCCGATGATGTAGATGCCGTTTTCCACGTCCTTGACCAGATCGGCCACGCTCAGCGGGCTCTTGCCCGGGGCCATGGAAACGTTGGCCATGCGCTGGAACTGCACCGAGGACCACGAGTCGGCATAGCAGCAGCCGTCCGATTCGGTCTTGCCCAGGATGTGGGCCTGGTCGCGGATGGTCTGGTAGTCCACCAGCTTGCCGTCGGTGATCAGGTCCCAGCGCTTGGTGGCCACGCCTTCATCGTCGTAGGCCACCGCACCGAGCGAGCCGGGCTGGGTCTTGTCGGCAAACATGGTGACCTTGTCGCTGCCGTACTGGAAACGCTGCTCGCGCTTGTCCAGGGTGGCAAAGCTGGTGCCGGCGTAGTTGGCCTCGTAGCCGAGCACACGGTCCAGCTCCAGCGGGTGGCCGACCGCTTCGTGGATGGTCAGCCAGGTGTGCGAGGGGTCCAGCACCAGGTCGTACTTGCCCGGCTTGACCGAGGGTGCACGCAGCTTGGCCTGGGCATGGCGGGCGGCGGCAATGGCGTCCTCGACCATGTCGTAGGAGTTGCCATAGACGGTGTCGCCGGTGGGCAGCACGGTCTTGCCGGCGGCATTGCCGTCCAGGTATTCCCAGCCCAGGCCCATCGGCGAGGACAGCCCGCCACGGGTGCGGAACTTGCCGGTTTCCTTGTTGATCGCGGTGATCGTCATCGGTGCCCAGATGCGGTGCACGTCCTGGTCGATGTAGGAGCCGTCGGTGGAGGCGAAGTACTTCTGCTCGTTGATCGCAAACACCTGCGAGTTGACGAAGCTGGCACCGGCGGCGATGGCCGCGGCGTTGACGCTGAGCAGCAGCTCGACCTTGTCCTTGACCGGCACGGCCATGGCATTGGTCTTGATCGGGGTGGCCCAGCGCACTTCGCCCACGCCCGGGGCGGCGGCCAGGCGCACCGGCTCGGTCTGGATCTTCGCGTTGGCACGGGCAATGGCCGCCGCCTGCTGGGCGGCCTTGGCCACGCCATCGGCATTGAGCTGGTTGGTGGCGGCAAAGCCCCAGGCGCCGTTGACGATCACGCGGATGCCCACGCCGGTGGATTCACCGTTGACCACGTTCTGCACCTTGTCCTCGCGGGTGACGATGAACTGGCGCAGGTAGCGGCCGATACGCACGTCGCAGTAGCTGGCACCGGCACTGGTGGCGGCCTGCAGGGCGACATCGGCCAGACGCTTCTTCAGCGCCGGGTCGATCTGTTCGATCAGTTGCTCGGCGGCAATCGCCTTGCCGAAGTAGGCCGGCAGCACCAGGCCACCGGCAGTCAGCCCGGACAGGGCAAGGAAATCACGTCGTTGCAAGGCGGCTCTCCAACTCGAAGGAAACTACGGGCGGGGATGGCAGCAACGTGGCGCGCACGTTGACCGTCGATTCTTGCGATGCGGTGAAACCCGCGTCAAATGACTTTCGACACGGTTGGTCTGCTTATCCCAGGTTGCGCGCGGTGTTGATCACCGCCATGCCGTCAAAGCGGGCGGTGGCCGAACCATGGGACACCGCCGAGACCTGCGAAGGCTGGCCCTTGCCGTCGAAGAACGAACCGCCGAGGCGGAAATCGCGCTGGTCGCAGATCGCCGAGCAGGCATTCCAGAACTCCGGGGTGCGGATCTGGTAGGCCGCATCCTCGACCAGGCCGGTGATTTCACCGTTCTTGATCTGGTACACCAGCTGCGCGCCGAACTGGGCGTTGTAGCGCTGCTGGTCAATCGAATACGAACCACGGCCATGGAAGTACAGGCCGTTTTCGACTCTGGAAATCAGCTGGGCCGGGGTCAGCTCGGCCTTGCCGGCGGCCAGGGAGACATTGGCCATGCGCTGGAACTGCACGCTCTTCCACGAATCGGCATAGCTGCAGCCGTGCGAGGCGTTTTCGCCGAGGATGTGCACCTCGTCGCGGGTGGCCATGTAGTTGACCAGCTTGCCATCGCGCACCAGGTCCCAACGCTTGGTCTGCACGCCCTCGTCGTCATATCCCACTGCACCGAGCGAGCCGCTGACGGTGCGGTCGGCGAAGAAGTTGACGATGTCGCTGCCCCACTGGAAGCCGGCATCGCGCTTGTCCAGGGTGGCAAAGCTGGTGCCGGCGTAGTTGGCCTCGTAGCCGAGCACGCGGTCCAGCTCCAGCGGATGGCCGACGTTTTCGTGGATGGTCAAAAACAGGTTGGAGGGGTCGATCACCAGGTCGTACTTGCCCGGCTTCACCGACGGGGCGCGCAGCTTTTCCTGCGCCTGCCGCGCTGCCGCAACCGCATCCTGCACCGGGTTGTAGCGGCGGTCATAGGCCAGCACGCCGCCGGGCAGCACGATCTCGTCACCGGCCTGGCCGGTCAGGTATTCCCAGCCCATGCCCATCGGTGCGGACAGGCCGGCACGGGTGCGGAACTTGCCGCTTTCCTTGTCCACCGCAGTCACGGTGAAGGGCAGCCAGATGCGGTGCACGTCCTGGTCCACATAGGAACCATCGCTGGAGGCGAAATACTTCTGTTCGTTGATCACAAACAGCTGCGAGTTGATGAAGCTGGCGCCGGCGCCCAACGCCGCGCTGTTGAGCTCCATCAGCAGGGCCAGCTTTTCTTCCAGCGGCACCGCCATCGCATTGCGTTGCAGTGAGGTGGCCCAGCTCACCTCGCCCAGGGCCGGGGTCGGTGCCAGCTGCACCGGCGCCTGGCGCAGGCGTGCATTGGCCCGTGCAATCGCCGCGGCCTGGCGCACCGCGGCGGCCACCGCATCGCTGCGCTGGTCGGCGGTGGCGGCAAAGCCCCAGGCCCCATCGACGATGACGCGGATGCCGATACCGGCCGACTCACCGTGGACGATGTCCTGCACCTTGTGCTCGCGGGTCATCAGCGCCTGGTTGAGGTAGCGGCCGATGCGCACATCGCAGTAACTGGCCTTGCTCTCGCGCGCGGCCTGCAGGGCAACATCGGCCAGCTGGCGGCGGCGTGCGGTGTCTACCGGCTGCAGCAAACGCTGCGCGGCGGCGACATGGGCCGGGCTGATCGCCAGTGCGGTCAGGCCCAGGCCAGCGGCGGTGAGGAACTGACGACGTTGCATCTGTAACGACTCCGGCGCGGTGTGAATCACCGACTTTCCACAGCGGAGGGGTATGCCGACAAGTGACCATGGTCATGTGCGCACTGGCAGACTGTGCGCATGGACACCAAACCTTTCGCGCAATCCTGCCAGCGCAACCGCGATCCGATCCTGGCCGTGCTGCAGCCCTTGTTGGCCGGCCGCCGCCAGGTGCTGGAGATCGGCAGTGGTACCGGCCAGCATGCGGTGCATTTCGCCGCGGCCATGCCGCAGCTGGTCTGGCAATGCAGTGACCATGCCGATCATCTGCCGGGCATGCGCCTGTGGCTGGACGAGGCAGCCTTGCCCAACACGCCACCACCGATCGCCTTGCAGGCTGTGCCCGGACATGGCCTGCAACCGGCATTGGCGGCAGGCCTGTTCGATGCAGTGTTCACCGCCAATACCCTGCACATCATGGGTTGGGAGGCGGTATGTGCCTTGCTCGATGGTGTGGCCGCATTGCTGCCGCAAGGCGGGGTATTTGCGGCCTACGGCCCGTTCAAACGCGATGGCCGGTTCACCAGTGACAGCAACCGTGACTTCGATGCCTGGCTGAAGGCGCGCGATGCGGCCTCGGGCATCCGTGACCGTGAGGCCATTGATGCGCAGGCCGCTGCCCATGGCCTGCAGCGTGTGCACAGCCATCAGCTGCCGGCCAACAACGAGCTGCTGGTCTGGCAGCGCGGCGCAGGCAGCTGACAACGCGCTAGCATCGGCACATCTTCACGGAGGTGGTCGATGGCAAGGCAGGGGACTTGGCTGGCACGGGTGGGGGTGGCAGTTGCCACGATGGCGGCGGTAGCGGCACAGGCCCAGGTGCCGGCGCCCGGGCCGGGTTGGCCCGGCAGCATGCAGTTGCGGGTGGATGCCAGCGACGTGCAGCGGCGCCTGCAGCGGGTGCAGCAGACCCTGCCGGTGCAGCCGGGCACGCTGACCCTGTGGTATCCGCAATGGATACCCGGCCACCACGCCCCGACCGGGCCGATCAACCAGATCGCCGGCCTGCGCCTGCAGGGCAACGGCAAGCCGCTGGCCTGGCAGCGCGACCCGCACAACATGTACGCCATCCAGGTCGAGATTCCGGCCGGGGTGAGCCAGCTGCAGCTGTCCTTTGATTACCTTTCGCCCACGGCCACCGACCAGGGCCGGGTGGCGATGACCCGCAACCTGCTGTCCATCCAGTGGCACCGCGTGCTGTTCTACCCGGCCGGGATCGATACCCGCCAGCTGCAGGTGGATGCCACCTTGTGCCTGCCGGCGGCCTGGCAGGCGGGCAGCTCGTTGCGCGGGCAGCGCCAGGGCGATTGCCTGGCCTACCGCCCGGTGGACCTGATGACCCTGATCGATTCACCGGTCTATGCCGGCCGCCATTACCGCGCCCTGCCACTGGATGCGGGCAAGGCGCAGCCGGTGCTGCTGCATGCGGTGGCCGAACAGGCCGGCCAGCTCGAGCCCAGTGCGCCGGTGCTGGCCGCACACAAGGCGCTGGTGGCCGAGGCCGATGTGCTGTTCGGCCATCGCCCGTATGCGCACTACGATTTCCTGCTGGCGCTGTCGGACACCTTCACCGGCATCGGCCTGGAGCATGCGCAGTCCAGCGAGAACGGCATGCACGAGGGCTACCTGCAGGGGGAGCCGCCGGTGGCCGACAACGACCTGCTGGCGCACGAGTACGTGCATGCCTGGATCGGCAAGGCCTGGCGTCCGGCCGGCAGCTGGGTGGCCCATTACAACGGGCCGATGGACAACCGTGGGCTGTGGGTCTACGAAGGCCTGACCCAGTACTGGGCGCTGGTGCTGGCGGCCCGTTCCGGGTTGTGGAACCACGAGCAGGTGATGGCCCGCCTGGCCCAGCTGCAGGCCCAGTTCAGCACCCAGGCCGGGCGCCGGTGGCGTGACCTGGCCGATACCCAGTACCAGGGCATTGCCGACTTCAACGACAAGCCGCAGGCCTGGGCGGACTGGCAGCGCGGCTTTGATTTCTACGACGAGGGCATCCTGTTCTGGCTGGCCATCCAGGCCGAGCTGCAGCAGCGCTCGGCCGGTGCCCAGGGCCTGGATAATTTCACTGCCGCCTTCCACCAGGGCAGCGTGCCCGGGCAGGTGCAGTTGTTCGAACCGGAACAGGTGGCGCGCACCCTGCAGGCCCAGGTGTCCGGCGACTGGCAGGGCTTCATCGACCAGCGTCTGGGCGACCGCAGCGGCAGCGTCCCGGATGGTCTGGCCCGGCTGGGCTGGGAGCTGGCCTGGAGCGAGCAGCCCAATGTGCTGGTGGCCGATGCCCAGGCCGATGGCAGCACCGACCTGCAGTTCTCGCTGGGCTTGAAGCTGTCATCCGATGGCACGGTGCGCTGGGTCGGCTGGGAAAGCCCGGCCTTTGCCGCCGGGCTGGCGCGTGACATGCAGGTGCTGGCGGTCAACAGCCTGGTCTACAGCGGCAGCCGCCTGCGCCAGGCGGTGACCGATGCCAAGGCCGGGGTCCCGATCCAGCTGCTGGTGCGCCAGGACCAGACCGTGCAGCAACTGCGCATCGAGTACCGCGACGGCCTGCGTTACCCGCAGCTGCGCCGTATCCCCGGCAGCAGCGACCGTCTCGGCCCGCTGCTGGCCCCCCGGCGCTGATGCCGGCCGGGGATTGAACCCTGTGCGTAGGCTCAACCCGGGGCAGTGCAATGTGCTTCAGGCCCGGATTGTGCGCGACTGCGGTCGCGTATTCAGGGAGATGTCGGTCGCAGATTGGTTCCCCCCGCTCGCATGAAGGGCAGATGAAGGGTTACGATCCAGCGTTGGGGGAGGTGTTTGAGGTCACAGGGGAATAGTGATGCGCATTGAAAAATACGCTGCCGGGTTGCTGGTCAGCCTGTTGCTGGGGGTGTCCTGCACGGCTTCGGCCCAGGCCCTGCCGCAGATCCGTGAGTTCTACTTCGATACCGACCCGGCCGCCGCGCCGATGCAGGCGGTGGATCCCGCACTGCCGGATGTGGTGGACCAGCTGGCCCGCCAGCGCAACCGCGGCCGGCGGGTGATCGAGGCCACCGTGCAGCTGGCCGATATCGCGGCCAGCGACAACCGCATCGAGCTGGCCGAGTCGCTGTACAAGGATGCACTGCAATCCAGTGCGCCCAATGCGGCGCAGGGCCGCAGCGTGCGCTGGAACATGGGCTGGTTTGCCTTCCGCCAGGGCGACCATGCGCGGGCACGCCAGTTGTGGGTGGAAGCGCTCGACAACGTACGTGGTGACCCTTCCTGGGCGCCGCCGACCCTGGCCCTGCTCAGCGATGCCGAAGGTGACCGTGCCGAGGCCGTGAAGTGGTTTGCTGCGGCAGTACGCACCGAGCCACAGCTGTGGTCGGACCCGGCCAATTTCGAGCGCCTGCTGCCGACCTGGACACCGGCCGAGCGTCAGGCCCTGGCCAAGATCCAGCAGGCCTGGGTGGCCGCACCGCCGGCCTGGCCCTGAGCCCTGCGGCCTTGAGCCGGCTGCGTGTGCGGCGCACACTGGCCGGCTCCTGAGGGGCGACCCTCGCACGTTGCACGGTGCCTGCCACGATGGCTGTTGATGCGTTTGCCCTGATGTTGCTGCTGCTCGGTCTGGGCATGCTGTTCGCGCGTCTGCAGGTGTTCGCCGGCAACGCGGCCGAAACCCTCAACAAGGTGGTGTTGTACCTGTGCCTGCCGGCCGCGGTGCTGCTGTATGTGCCGCGCCTGCAGTTCAGCCTGCCCCTGCTCGGGCTGGCCCTGACCCCCTGGTTGCTGATGCTGGCCAGCGTGGCCCTGGTGGGCCTGGGCAGCAGGGTGTTGCCGATGACACGTGACCAGCGCGGGGTGCTGCTGTTGTGCGTGGCGTTGGGCAACACCAGCTTCATCGGCTACCCGATGGTGCGCGCGCTGCTGGGCGAGCCGGCCCTGCCGTATGCGGTGGTGTACGACCAGTTCGGCACCTTCGTGCTGCTGTCCACCTTCGGCCTGTATGTGCTGGCCAGCCATGGCGGCGACAGCCGCCCCGGCGTGCACGACATGCTGGCGCGGGTGCTGCGCTTCCCGCCGGTGTGGGCCCTGCTGTTTGCCCTGACCCTGATGCCGGCGCAGCCGCCGCACTGGATTGGCGCCGCCCTGAAGACCCTGGCCGATGCCATGCTGCCGCTGGTGATGCTTGCCGTGGGCCTGAGCATCCAGCTGCGTCTGCCGCGGGCCGAGTTGCCGGCCCTGGGCTATGGCCTGCTGCTCAAGCTGGTGCTGCTGCCGGCGTTGGCCCTGCCACTGGGTCTGCTGTTCGGCCTGGACGGCACCGCGCTGCAGGTCAACGTACTGGAATCGGCGATGCCGACCATGATCACCGCCGCCGCGCTGGCGATGATGCAGGGCCTGGCCCCGCGCCTGGCTGCTGCCCTGGTGGCCTACGGCATCGTGTTTTCGCTGCTCACCCTGCCGGCCTGGGTGTGGCTGCTGCAGCAACTGGGCTGACGTAGACAGCCTGCGGGCGCCTGTGCCATCGTCGGCAGCTGCTCATGCACGGATGGATGACGGATGCGATATGGGGTGGATGTAGTTGCCGCAGTCTTGCTTGTGCTGGGAATGGCGGCCTGCACCGGCGGGCGTTCCCCATCGGCAGGTACAGACCAAGCAGGGAGCACCGCCGAGCGGGTGGCCCGCCTCAACAACGCCGCAACTGCTGGGAGGACATCGGTAGCACCCGCCACCGTGTCACCGTCGTCGGCACCGGCTTCCCTGCCGAGTCCAGACCAGATCGCTTCGTACCAGGCCAGCAAGCAGCGTCTGCTGCCGTTGCTGGCGGCTGGCTCGACGCGGGAGCGGCTGGCGGCCCTGATGCTGCAGGACGGGCTCCCCGACGATGCGCGTAACGCGCAATTGGTGGCGCTGCTGCTGGCCGGTGATGCAGCCGAACCGGCGCTGGCCTCCCAGGCCTTGGCCGCCTGCGCGCGGTGGCCGGATTGCCCGCGGGAACAGGTGCTGGTGGCGACCGCCGCCCTGGCCCGGGACGATGCTTACCTGCAGTTGTTGCGCTTGCGCCTGAGTGCGCCGGATGCGCAGGAGGCGGCCTGGGTGGCAGCGGTGCAGGCACCGTATTACGTCGATGCGTTCGAGTCCCAGTTGGAGGTGCTGATGGCGGTCACAGCGCCGCTGGCCACCAGCCCGGCCAACGACCTGCTGCGCACCGTAGAGGCGTTTGCCATCATCTCGGCGATGGGGATGTCTGACGTGGACACGATCAGGCAGCGTTGCCCGGCGACCACGCGGGTGACCGAGCGGGTGCGGCAGTGCCGTCAGTTGCTCCTGCGGATGGCCGACAGCCCGACCCATGCCAGTGCCGGCGTTGGCATGGCGCTATTGCTGCGTCAGGCGCTGTCCCCGGCCGAGGCGGCCCTGTGGCGGCAGCAGCTGCGGCAGTTGTACTGGCAAGCGGCGCTGGCCGCGCCGCGGCAGGACGCCGAGCCGGGTTATGCGCAGCAGGTGGCACGCCTGGGCGAGCGCGGAGCCATCACCTGGCTGCTGCGCCAGCGCGGATTGCCGCTGAGCCCGCCGCCACACTGGCAGCCCGGCCAACCGACCGGCTACTGACGTTCCCCGGGTACGGCGTCGCGGCCTGGGTCACTCCCACAGGGCAGGCCTGGGCGGTTAGGGGGGGGCGCACCCGGGCGCGATGTGCTTGTGTCGGGGCGGCGGTATATCGCGGCCTGGGCCACTCCCACGGGGGCAGGCCGGGGCGGTTAGGGGATGTTGTGGGAGCGCACCCGGGCGCGACCGGGTGTTGTCCGGCAGCGCCGGATGCTCCGGTGCGGGTTCAATCGGCCGGCACGGTGCGGGGCAGGGCCCATGCGCGCAGGGCCTGTACCTGTTCTGCCATCAGTACCGACAGCGGCCGGGTGGCGCGGATCTCGTCCATCAGCAGTTGCGTATCCAGCGGTTTGGCTTCGGCAAAGGCGGCATACAGGCCGGAGACTACGGCCTGCTCGATCTCGGCGCCGGAAAAGCCGTCACTGGCCGCGGCCAGGGCCGGCAGCTGGAACTGTTCGGCATCCAGGCCGCGCTTTGACAGGTGCAGCTGCAGCAGCTCGACCCGGGTATCGGCGCCGGGCAGGTCGACAAAGAAGATCTCGTCAAAGCGGCCCTTGCGCAGCAGTTCCGGTGGCAGCTCGTGCACGGCGTTGGCAGTGGCCACGATGAACACCGGCGCCTTGCGCTCGGCCATCCAGGTCAGCAGGTAGCCCAGGACCCGGCGTGAGACGCCGCCATCCTCACCGCCACTGGCCAGGCCCTTCTCGATTTCATCGATCCACAGCACGCACGGTGCCAGCTGCTCGGCCGAGGCCAGCGCATCGCGCAGGTTGGACTCGGTTTCACCGTGGTACTTGTTGTACAGGGTGCCGAAATCCAGCCGCAGCAGGGGCACACCGAAGCCGGCCGCCGTGGCCTTGGCCAGCAGGGACTTGCCGCAGCCCTGCACACCGAGCAGCAGCATGCCCTTGGGCGGGTCCAGCCCGGGCGGGGCATTGCCACCGATGAAGGGCAGCCGGCGCTGGTTGATCCAGCGCTTGAGCCGGTTGGCCCCGGCCACCTCGGCAAAGCGGGCGGTATCAAACTCGTAGTGCAGATGGCCGGAACGGTTGAGCAGTTCGAACTTCAGCCGCGCCAGCTGCGGCAGGTCATTGGCAGCCAGGGCGCCATCGGCATGGATCAGCTGGCGCGCGATGCGCCGGGCATCGCCCAGGCTCAGGCCCTGCAGGTTGCGCAGGATCGCCTTGGCCGCCTCGGTATCCACCTCGACCCGGCGGCCGCCGTGTTCACGGGCGTAGCTGGCCACTTCCTCGCGCAGCATGCGCAGCAGGGCGGCGGCATCGGGCAGGCGCGGGTTGAAGCGGGTGGCCATCGCTTCCAGGTCCGCCGGCAGCTCGACCTTGGTGCCGACCAGCACCACCACGTGTGGCTGGCAGTGGCGGCGCAGCAGGATGTCGCGCAGCAGGCGCTGGTGGCTGGCATAGCCCAGGTAGGGGTGGAAATCCAGCAGCAGGTAGACCCCGCGCTGGTCGGCGCCATGGATGTGGCGCAGCACCGAGCTGGGGTCGGTCGGCCCCTCGGCCTCGTCCTCGCGGTCGATGTCCAGGCGGCGCAGGCCCTCGGTGATGGACCAGCGGTGCAGGGCCCGCCAGACCTGCATCAGGCTCTGCCGGAACAGGTCCACCACCTGCGCCTCGTCGGCGCTCTGGATCACGATCAGCGGGGTATTGGCACGGATCAGTGCCGACAGGTCCTGCAATTCACTCATGGCCAGCGGCAACGGCAATCAAACCGGCACGATAGCAGAGCCGGCAATCGGCGCGCCGCTCTACCGCCGGCAACGCGCGACGGTGTAGGCTCGGCTGGTTGCCATGTGAGGAAGACGGATGAAGACGATCCTGGTGGCCGGTTCCAAGGGCGGCGTGGGCAAGACCACGGTGTCGACCCATTTGGCCGCATACAGTGCCCTGCAGGGCCGCAACACGGTGATTGCCGATGCCGACCCGCAAGGTTCGGCCAGCCGCTGGGCCCAGCGCCGGGTCGAGCTGGACAGTGCGGTGCTGCCGGTCAATGTCTACCGCAAGAAAACCTGGGAAGGCCTGATTCCCGATGGCACCGATACCGTGGTCATCGATGCCCCGGCCGGCGCCTATGCCGAGGACCTGGCGCCGTTTCTGGCCGCTGCCGATGCGGTGGTGGTGCCGGTGCTGCCGTCGGTGCTGGATATCGAGGCGATCATCGGCTTTCTGGATTCCCTGGCCGAGGACGAGCGTGTACGCAATGGCTCGCTGCCGGTCGGTCTGGTGCTGAACCGGACCAAGCCCTGGACCCAGACCAGCCAGGCCGCCATCGGCCTGCTCGCGCAGTGGCCTTATCCGGTGCTGGCGCAGCTGCGTGACAGCCAGGGCTATGTGCTGATGACCAGCCACGGGCGCAGCCTGTTTGATTACAACAATGCCGCCGTGCGTGAGCACCAGGCGGACTGGCAGCCACTGCTGGATTGGGTTGAACGCGCCTGACGGCGCCCTGGAGGCAACACCATGCTGGAACTGATTTTGCTGCGTCACGCCCATGCCGAAGCCGCGGCTACCGGCCAGGCCGATATGGACCGTCCGCTGTCGGCGGTGGGCCAGGCCGAGGCCGAGGCGGCCGGGCGCTGGTTGCGTGACAACCACCTGTTGCCGGACCGGGTGATCTGCTCACCGGCACGGCGCACCCGCGAGACCCTGGAAGCGGTGCTGGGCCAGACCGGCTATGTCGAACAGCGGCTGGAAGAGCGCATCTACGAAGCCATGCCGGGCAGCCTGATCAACCTGGTCGAGCAGCACGGGGAGGTCGAGCGGCTGATGCTGGTCGGCCACAACCCGGGCCTGGAACAGCTGGTGGCCCTGCTGCACAGCGGCCGCACCGGCGAATACCGCGGCATGCCGCCGGCCGGTATCGCGGTATTGTCGGTGCCGGCCGGGGCTGCGCTGGAGCCCGGGGTGGCCACCCTGACCCAGTTCTGGTGGCCGTGAGGCATGCGCAACTGGCGCTGGCTGTGCCTGTTGGCGCTGTCGCCGATGGCATGGGCCAGCGCCGCGCCGGTTGCCATTGATACCGAGCGCAGTGTCATCGGGTTCGAGATCCGCACCCGTTACGGGCAGCGCCTGAGTGGGCGCTTCCCGGTATTCAGCGGGCAACTGCTGAACCTGCCGGACGGGCGTCAGCAGGTGGTGCTGGACATCGATGCCCGCCACGCGCAGATGGACGGGCCCTCGCGCTACACCCGCTGGCTGCTGGGCGAGGATTTCTTCGACGTGGCCCATCATCCGCAGATCGTGTTCCGCTCCCAGCCGCATGCCGCCGGGCTGTCCCGGCAGGGCGGCTCGGTGGCCGGTGAACTGACCCTGCGCGGGCATACCGGGGCAATCCAGATGCACGTCGATTCAGCTGAATGCGGGGCGCCCGGCTATGATTGCCCGGTTTCCGGGCGCGGAACGGTTTCGCGCACCGCCTATGGAATGGATGGCTGGCAGTTGGTTGTGGGTGATCGGGTGACTTTCCTCTTGCAGATCCGCCTTGATGGCGCCGACCCGTCGTGACCAGCGTCCTGCGCGTACTGGCACTGGCGGTGCTGCTGCTGGGCACCGGCTGCAGCTCGTTGTCGCAACTGGAGCGCGAACGTGCTGCGGGCATTGCGCTGCAGGCCCGTTCGGATCTGCGCGAATGCCAGCGCGAGGACAACTGCGCCCTTGATTCACCGCTGCGGGCGCTGGCCGGGCAGG
Source organism: Stenotrophomonas ginsengisoli (assembly GCF_001431485.1). Taxonomy (GTDB): domain Bacteria; phylum Pseudomonadota; class Gammaproteobacteria; order Xanthomonadales; family Xanthomonadaceae; genus Stenotrophomonas; species Stenotrophomonas ginsengisoli. The sequence continues at coordinate 54,058 of NZ_LDJM01000027.1, forward strand.
CCTTCGTGCGCTCGCAGCCGGACCGGCCGGTGCACTACGCCACCATCCTGGACGAGGGCGAGGCCTCGCTGGTGGCGCGCGTCAACCTGCTGCGCAGCGCCACCCGCTCCATCGACCTGCAGACCTACATCTTCGATACCGACGACAGTGCCCGGCTGGTACTGGACGAGCTGCTGGCCGCGGCCCGGCGCGGGGTCAAGGTGCGCGTGCTGATCGACCAGCTCTCGGCGATCACCGACCTGCAGACCCTGGGTGCCCTGGCCGGTGCCCACCAGAACCTGCAGCTGCGGGTCTACAACCCGACCTTCGGCAAGGCCGATCCCAATTACCTGGACTATGCGGCCAGCGTGATCTGCTGCTTCCGCCGCTTCAACCAGCGCATGCACAACAAGCTGCTGGTGATTGACCACGCGGTTGGCGTGGTCGGCGGCCGCAATTACCAGGATGATTATTACGACTGGGATACGGAGTACAACTTCCGCGATCGTGACGTCATCATCAGCGGGCCGGAGGTGCGCGAAATGGCCGCCAACTTCGACGCCTACTGGGCGGCGCCGCGCGCGGTGGCGGTGGAAAAGCTCAATGATGTCGGCCGCCTGCTGCTGCGTGAGGGGGTGCCGTCGTTGCCGCCGCTGCCCGGACGCAACCCGGAGCGGGTGGCACGGGCACAGCGCCTGGCCGATGACCCGGCCTGGGTGCAGGCGCGCTTTGTCGATACCGCGCTGGAGGTGGGGCAGGTCCATTACGTGGCCGACCTGCCGGACAAGCACCAAGCCGCAGTGGATGAGCAGCACGCCAGCTTCCGCCTGGACCGGCTGATCAGCAATGCCCGCCAGGATGTGCTGCTGCAGACCCCGTACCTGGTCATGTCCGACGCGGCCCGCGAACTGTTCGGCCAGCTGCGCCAGCGCGAGCAGAAGGTGCGCGTGCGGGTGTCCACCAACAGCCTGGCCGCCACCGACAACCCGATCGTGTATGCGCTGTCCTACAAGTACAAGCGCCGCAACATGCGCGAGCTGGGGATGGAAATCCACGAGTACAAACCCTTCCCGCTCGATCCGCCGGTGGCCCCGGTGAACCAGGAGCCGGGCGCGCTGTCCGATACCCTGCCCGGTTGGGTGCTGGCGCCGCAATCGAGCACCCCCAATGCCCGCGGTGACCTGCGCCGGCGTCAGCCCGGCGGCAGCGAGATCGAGCGTGATGTGCTGCGTACCGAAACCCGGCCCTCGTTCCTGGGCTCCGGCGCCACCAACCGCCCGCTGCCGGTTACCCGCGACGGTGTGCGCATGGGCCTGCATGCCAAGTCACTGGTGATCGACCGCCGCATCGGTGTGATCGGTACCCACAACTTCGACCCGCGCAGCGAGAACTACAACACCGAGGCGATGGTGGTGATTGCCGACGAGGCCTTTGCCCAGGCCCTGGCGCGCAGCATCGAGCACGACATGCAGCCGGAAAACTCCTGGGTGGTGGCGCCGCGCCAGCGCATGCCGGTGCTGGGCCAGCTCAACTACAGCGTCGGCAAGGCATCCGAAGCCCTGCCGGTGCTGGATGTGTGGCCCTGGCGCTATGCCACCGTGTTTGAATACCAGCCCTCGGCGCAGTGCGCGCAGCCGCTGTCCAGCCGTGATCCGGGCTTTTACGACTGCTACCGCGCGCTGGGTGATTTCCCCGAGGTCAACCTCGGTGGCAAGTGGGTGCTGGTACGCATGCTGACCGCCTTCGGCGCCGGCCTGGTGCCGATTCTTTGATTGGTTTTCGACGCTTTTGACGGGAGTTGTTGACGATGGCGAGTGTTTTCCTGGCACCGGTGGATCTGGCCGCAGTCAATGCGCTCAGCCACGACAGCCTGATTTCCCATCTCGGGATCGAGTTCACCGCCGCCGGTGAGGACTGGCTGGAAGCGACCATGCCGGTGGATGCGCGTACCCATCAGCCGTATGGCCTGCTCCACGGCGGCGCCTCGGTGGTGCTGGCCGAGACCCTGGGCAGCACCGCCGGCAACCTGTGCGTGGATCCGGCCAGCTGGATGTGCGTGGGCCTGGAGATCAATGCCAACCACCTGCGCGGCGAGCGCAGCGGGGTGGTGACCGGCCGCGCCACCGCCGTGCATGTGGGACGCAGCACCCAGGTCTGGGAAATCAGCATCCGCAATGCCGCCGGCAAGCGTGTCTGTGTGTCGCGCCTGACCCTGGCCGTGGTGCCGATCCAGCAGCGCTGAGCGCTCAGGCACTCAATATCGACTGGGCCAGCCGGCGCTGCTTGAGCCATACCGCCAGGGCCTGGGCCTGCAGGGCGCAGGCGTAGTGGAAGCCCTGGGCGGCGGTGAAACCGAACTGGCGCAGTTTGTCGATCTGCGCGGTGGTGGTGACGCCTTCGGCGACCACCGCCAGCTGCAGTGCCGCACCGATCCGGCACACCGCCTCGGCCAGGGCTTCGGCGACCGGGTCGTTGTCCATGTCGGCCACAAAGCTCTGGTCCAGTTTGATTTCCGATACCGGCAGCTCGCGCAGGTAGTTGAAGCTGGAATAGCCGGTGCCGAAATCATCCAGTGACAGGCGTACGCCGAGCTGGGCCAAGGTACGCAGGGTGCGCAGGGTATCCGGGTGGCGGTCCAGCAGCACCGCCTCGGTGATTTCCAGCACCAGGTCGGCGGCCTGCAGGCCGTGGGTATCGATGCGTTGCTTGACCCGGGTCGGCAGGGCCGGGTCACGGAAGTCGGTCGGTGACAGGTTGACCGACACCGCCGGCACGTTCAGGCCCTGCTCGCGCCACTGGCGCAGGTCGCTGCAGGCCTGGTTGATCACCCACATGCCCAGCTCACCGATGACCCCGCATTCCTCGGCCAGCGGGATGAAGCAGTCCGGGCTGATGCTGCCCAGTTCGGGGTGATCCCAGCGGGCCAGTGCCTCCACGCTGTGCAGCTGGCCATCATGCAGGTTCACCTGTGGCTGGTAATGCAGCTGCAGGCTGTTGTCCGGCAGGGCCTGGCGCAGGTGGATCTCCAGTGCCCGCCGTTGCTGCATGGCGTGGTCCATGGCCTCGCTGTAGAAGCGTGCCTGGGTGGCGCCGGGCAGTTTGCTCTGCATCCGTGCCAGGTCGGCCTGCTGCATCAGGGAGGGGATGGTCTTGGCGTTGTCCGGGAACAGGCTGATGCCGACGGCGGCGCGCAGGCGCAGTTCGGTCTGGCCCAGGGTCAGCGGGGCCTGCAGACGGTCCAGCAGGGTCTGGCTGATGCTGCGTGCGTGTTCGGCATCGCAGTGGGCGATGACCAGGGCGAACTCGTCGCCGGACAGGCGCCCGGCAATATCGGCCGCGCCCAGCACCGACTGGATGCGCTGGGCAATCTCGCGCAGCAGGTTGTCGCCGTTGCCCTGGCCCATGACCTCGTTGATCTGCTTGAAGCGCTCGATGTCCAGCGACATCACCGCCATGCCATGGTCGTCATGTTCGGCCGCGGCCAGTGCCTGGCCGGCACGGGCAATGAGCTGGCTGCGGTTGGGCAGGCCGGTCAGGTTGTCGTGGTAGGCCAGGTGGTGGATGCGCTGGCGCGACAGGTCGCGCTCCAGGGCCACCGCGCACAGGTGCACGCAGGTCTGGATCAGGCGCAGATGGCGCGCTTCGGGCTCGCGCGCCTTGCGGTAATAACAGCCGAAGGTGCCCAGGATGCGGCCATCGCTGGCCTCCACCGGGGTGGACCAGCAGGCGGCCAGACCGTGGCGCAGGGCGTGCTCGGCGATGCCTTCCCAGTTCGGGTCGGTGGCGATGTTGCTGCTGATCACCGGTTTGCCGCTCCAGGCCGCGGTGCCGCAACAGCCGCAGGCCGGGCCGATCGGCACCCCTTCCATCAGGGCGATGTAGGCAGGCGGCAGGCTGGGGCCGGCCAGTGGCCGCATCCGCCCTTCGTTGTCGATGCGGATCACCGAGGCCAGGATGTCCGGGGCGACGCGCTCCAGTTCGGTGCACAGCAGCTGCATCACCTCGTTGGTGGGAACCTCGCGGGCCATCGCCTCCAGGATGCGGTTGAGCAACATCGCATGCACGCGCGCTTCGCTGATGTCGGTCATCACCACCACCAGGTGGCTGAGCTGGTTGTTCTCGTCAAACACCGGGTTGGCGTTGATCTCGCACCACACCCCGCTGCTGCTGTGATGGGTCAGGTAAACCTCGCTGCGCACCGGCTGGCCGGCCAGCAAGGGTTCGAACAATTGCTCGGTGCTGCGCCCGGGCTGGGCGTTGTCGGCCACCAGCGCGGGCAACGACTGGCCCACCAGCTGGTTGTCGCTGTAGCCGAGCAGATGGCGCAGGCCGCGGTTGGCGTGCAGAATGCGCGCCTGTGCGTCGGTAATCAGGATCGCCGCGTTGACCTGGTCAAACCCGATGGACAGCAGGTTGCTGCGTGCCTCGGCATTGCGCTGGATCTGGATATCGGTCAGATACACCGCGCGCAGCGATGTGCCGGGAATTTTGTGCAGCGACAGGCTGACCCAGACGCGGCTGCCGTCGGCACGCTGCAGCTGGATATCGCCGGGATGACGCAGCATGGCATCCAGGCGGCTGCGTCCGTGTTTGCCACGCGGTATGAAACGCCGGGAAAGGGTTTCTGGAACCAGTTCGGCCAGTGATTTTCCGATGGCATGGCGGCGGCGCCATCCACACAGCCGTTCGGCAGTACGGTTGAGCCAGCGCACACGCAACTGGGCATCCAGCAGCACGATGCCCTGATCGGCCTGCTCGGCGGCAATGGTTATTGCTTCCGGGTTGTTTTCCAGCCCGGTGTCCAGCAGTTCCATCGCAGCTCCCCCCGCATCTGGATGCAATCGCACTGTTTTACTCAACCGCCCCTGTTTGAACAAGGGGTTGCTGGCGCACACTCTGGCCGATCCGGTATCGTGGCCGGATGAATCCTCGCCCTGTCGCCGCCCCCCGGATGGCGCGTACCTTTCGTTATCTTTACCGCACTCCGTGGTTGCTGGCGCATCTGTTGCTGGGGCTGCCCCTGGTATTGCTGGCCATGTTGCCGCCGTGGCGCAACTGGCAGGTCGGCTCACGCCCGCTGGAACACCAGCTGGTGCGGCTGTGGTCGGCCGGGTTGTTGCGGGTATTCGGCTTGCGCGTGCGGGCGCTGGGTTCGCCCTTGCCCGGCGGGGTATTGCTGGTGGCCAACCACGTCAGCTGGATGGATATCCAGATGATCCACAGCCAGCACATGGTCGGTTTTGTGGCCAAGGCGGAAATTGCCGGCTGGCCCCTGGTCGGCTGGCTGGCCGCACGCGGGCAGACCATTTTCCACCAGCGTGGTGATACCCAGTCGCTGGGCGGGGTGATGGACGAGATGAGCGCCCGCCTGCGCCAGCAGCGGCCGGTGGCGGTGTTCCCGGAAGGGCGTACCCGCAACGGCCACGAGGTCGGCCCGTTCCACGCGCGCATCTTCACCTGTGCGGTGGAGGCCGGGGTGCCGGTGCAGCCGGTGGCCATCCGTTACGGCGAACAGGGCCGGGCGCAGAGTGTCGTGGCCTTCGGCGAGCGCGAAGGTTTCGTGCCCAATTTCCTGCGTCTGCTCGGTGAGCCGGCGCGGCGGGCCGAAGTGCACTTCCTCGAGCCGATCGCACCCGGTCAGCTGGAAGGACGCCGGCAGATTGCCGAACTGGCACGCCAGCGGGTAGTGCAGGCAATGGCCGCGGCCTGAGCCATGCTGCAACCGGCTTACCGCCCGCCCACCTGGCTGCGCAACGGCCACCTGCAGTCGTTGCTGTCCTCCAGCCGCCTGCGCCAGCGCCGCGGTGCCGGCCTGTTGCAGCAGCTGGGGGCGGACAATCACGAGCTGCTGCTTGATGGTGGCAACGGGGTCCGTCTGCAGGGCTGGTACAGCCAGCTGCCCGGGCGCACCCCGCAGGCCCTTGTGGTATTGCTGCACGGCTGGGAGGGCAGTGCCCAGTCCGGCTACATGCGCATGACCAGTGCAAGGCTGCTGGAAGCCGGGTTTGCGGTGGTGCGGCTGAATTTCCGCGACCACGGCGACACCCTGCACCTCAATCCCGGCCTGTTCCATTCGGCGCGGCTGGATGAAGTGGTCAATGCCACCGCCGATATCGCCCGGCGTTACCCGCACCTGCCCTTGTCGGCCGCCGGTTTTTCCCTGGGCGGCAATTTTGCCTTGCGTCTGGCCCGCGCCGCGCCGCAGGCCGGCATTGCCCTGCAACGGGTGGCGGCGGTGTGCCCGGTGCTGGACCCGGCCCGCACCATGGACCAGCTCGAACGCGGCAGCGCCCTGTATGCGCGTTACTTCCACCGCAAGTGGACCGGCTCGCTGCGGCGCAAGCGCGCCCTGTTTCCGGAGCTGATGGCCGCCTGTGACGAACAGGTGCTGGGCCAGGACCTGCGCAGCCTGACCGCCTGGCTGGCCACCCGCTATGCCGGTTTTGAACGGGTCGAGGATTACTTCGATGCCTATTCCATTGCCGGCACGCGCATGGCCGGGCTGCAGGTGCCGGTCTCGGTGCTGATGGCCGCCGATGATCCGGTGATCCCGCTGCACAGCTTCCGTGACTGGGCATTGCCGGCGCATTCGCAGTTGCTGGTCAGCCCCTGGGGTGGCCACTGCGGCTTCATCGAGAACCTGCACGGGGATGGCTGGGCCGAGCGCTGGGTCTGCGAGCGCTTGCAACAAAAGCCGGATTGAAGCGGATCAGCGGCCAAGCAGGAGGGCCAGGGTGGCTACAATGGACAATTGCCCACTGATTCCTGAACGCCATGCAAGAACAGATCCTCCAGGCCTTCCAGCGCAACGCCAACGACGAAGCCCTCGCCCTGGCACAGCAGTGGGTTGAACAATCCCCGGGCCAGGCCGCGCCGCTGGGCTGGCTGGCCACCGCGCTGCGTCAGCGCGGTGACATCGATGCCGCGCTGGCCGCACTGGACCAGGCCCTGGCCCTGCAGCCGGAAGATGCCGGCCTGCACCTGCAGCGCGCCACCCTGTTGCTGACCGGCCGCCAGTTCGAGGCAGCCAGTGAAGCACTGGCGCGTACCACCGAGCTGGACCCCAACCAGCTGGACGGCTACCTGATCCAGGCCCACATGGCCCTGGCCCAGCGTGATTTCGAGCGCGCCCAGAGCCTGAGCCGGGTGGCCTCGCGCCTGGCCCCGGAACACCCGCAGCTGCTGGCCATCGACGGCATGATCGCCCTGCAGCAGGGCGAGGCCGACAAGGCCCTGGCCCTGCTCAACCAGGCCGCCGCACAGTTGCCGGACGATCCGCGCATCCTCTACGGCCTGGGCTTTGCCTTCCTGGCCAAGGACCACCTGGCCTTTGCCGAGCAGACCTTCCGCAAGCTCATTGCCGTCCAGCCGGACAGCCTGCCGATGATGGCGCTGGTGGCTGACCTGTGCCTGCGCCAGGGCCATGCCGACAACGCGGCAAAGATGCTCGAGCAGATGCTGGCCACCGGCAAGGGCAACACCGCCGGGGTACGCCGCCTGGCCGCGATGATCCAGCTGCAGGCCGGTCAGCCGCAGGCCGCGCTTGAACACGCCGTGGCCAGCCTGCAGGAGGGCGAGATCGACCGCCGCGTGCTGCAGGTGGCACTGATGGCCTGGCAGCAGCTCGGCGCCGATGACCAGGCCCGCCAGGTGCTGGACCAGTTGCTGGAAACCCATGCCCAGGACCACGGCCTGTGGCTGGCCCGCCTGGCGGTGGAGCAGGTCGGCAGTGAAGCGGCTGCGGCTGTGGCCCAGCGCTGGGTCGAGGCCATGCCCGAACACGTGCCGGCCTGGGAAGTGCGCATGCGCCTGCATGACATGCTGTCCCAGCCCGAGCAGGCCGAGGCTGTGGCCCGCCGCATCATCGAACTGGAACCGGGCCGGGTCAGTGGCGAGCAGCGCGTGGTCGGTGCCCTGCTCGAGCGCAACGAGGCCGATGCTGCCGTTGCCCATGTGCAGGCGATGATCGAGCGCGCCGACGAGGCCGCCCGCCCGAACCTGCGCACCTGGTTGGGCGTGGTCCAGGACGGGGCCCAGCGTCCGGCCGATGCCGTGGCCACCTGGCTGGATATCCGCCAGGCAGAAGCCGGCGAGCGCCTGGCGCTGCCGCCGCAGGCCAAGAGCCCGATGAACTGGCCGGAGATGGCCGAGATCGGCGAAGACACCCATGACCGCCCGCTGTTTGTGACCGGCCTGCCCGGCTCCGGCGTGGAGCGGGTGCTCAGCGTGCTCGGTGCCGCCAGCCCGGTGGTGCGCACCGATCGTTTCGGCGCAACCCCGCCCAATGATCCGTTCCAGCGCTTTGACACCCTGGCCCAGCTGGCCAGCGGCGAGCTGTCGGCCGAAGCACTGGTGCAGCAGTGGCGCGACGCCCTGCCGGGCCGTGGCATTGCCAACGGCAACATCATCGATTGCCTGCTGTGGTGGGACAACGGCCTGCTCTGGTCGCTGCGCCAGCACCTGCCGCAGGGCCGTCTGCTGGCCGTGCTGCGTGACCCGCGCGACATGCTGCTGGAATGGTTGGCCTTCGGTGGTTCCTATCCGTTCGCGCTGAACACCATCACCGAAGCCACCGGCTGGCTGCAGCGCAGCCTGGAACAGCTGGCCAACCTGCACGACCAGTCGCTGTATCCGGTGGCACTGATGCGCATCGACGGAGTGGAGAACAATCCGCAGGCCATGGCCCAGTTGCTGGGCCAGGTCTTTGGCACGGCCTTCCCGGTGGTCAATCAGCTGCCGCCGGCGCGTCTGCCGGCCGGCCACTGGCGCCAGTACCGCGATGTGCTGGGTGCCGCCTTCAACAACCTGACCCCGGTCGCGGTGCGTCTGGGCTATCCCGAAAATTGATCACAGGAGTGCAGTGATGCGACTGACCAGTACCAGTTTCGACAATGGCCAGCCGCTGCCGGTAGCCCTGGCTGCCGGCAAGGCCGATGGTTTTTCCGCCAACCGCAACCCGCAGCTGGGTTGGGAACAGGTGCCCGCAGGTACGGCTTCCTTCGTGCTGCTGTGTGTGGATCCGGATGTACCCACGGTGGCGGAAATGGTCGGTGCCGAAGGCGTCACCATCCCGCAGGAGCAGCCGCGCTGTGATTTCAGCCACTGGGTGATGGTGGACATCGCCGCCGATGTCCGCCAGATCGCCGAAGGGGCCTGCTCCGATGGTTTTGTGGTCGGTGGCAAGCAGGCACCGGCCGGCCCGGCCGGTGCACGCCAGGGCATCAACGACTACACCGGTTGGTTTGCCGGGCACGCACAGATGGCCGGTACCTACCGTGGTTATGACGGTGCCTGGCCGCCGGCCAACGACGCGCGCCTGCACCGCTATTTCTTCCGCCTGTTCGCGCTGGATGTGGCACGCCTGCCGGTGGAGGGTGACTTCACCGCCGCCCAGGTGCATGCGGCCATGCAGGGGCATGTGCTGGCCGAGGCGGCCATCCACGCCACCTACAGCCTCAACCCGGCGCTGTAAGCGGGGCAAAAAAAACCGCCGGTGCAGACCGGCGGTTTTTTTATTGGCCGCTGTACTCAGGGGCGGGTGTTTTCGCTTTCCACCACCATGTCCAGCACATAGGCCTGGGACGGGGCATCGGCCGGCGGGTTGGCGATGTCATAGCGCTTGACCCGCAGCACGTTGCGCACGCCGGCCTCGTGCTGGTAACCCTCGATCTGGCCGTAGAAGTGACTGAAGGCCTCGCTGCTGGGCTGCTTGATGCTGTGCTCGTCGTAGTGGACCGGGCGCACCTGCAGGCACTGCGCATTGGCCATCACGCCGTGGGTGCAGGGCTTCAGCTCCGGCCCCACTTCCAGGAACACGGTCTGGCCGGGGCCACCGTAGCGGGTCTCGGCGGTCGGTACCCCCTTGAAGTCCAGCACGTCACCGTTGGCGGTGACCAGCACCAGCTGCTGGCTGGTACGGGTACGGATGGTCAGCGGCTTTTCCAGTGCCGCGCCCAGCACCTGGTCACGCAGGGCCAGTTCCTGCGGGCAGCCGATCATGGTGCTGATCATGTTGCCGATGCTCAGGCTGGTGCCGTTGACCGTGTAGCCGCCGGACAGGTGATTGCAGCCGGCATAGGCGCTGATCCGGTCACCGAAATCCAGCTGCACCGGCTTCTGCCCGGCAGTGGCCTGCAGGGCGGTGATCGGCTGGCCGGCCTTGTCGGTGGCCGCGCTCAGCTGCCAGTGATAGGCATTCAGGGCAATGGCCGAGCTGTCGTTGCTGCTGCCGTTGTTGTCGGTGCTGCCGGGTGTGGTCGATGCACAGGCAGTGAGCAGGGCCAGCGGCAGGGCGAGGGTCAGGGCGGCACGCAGCATGGTGGCGATCCATTGCGAAAAAAGGACCACCACCCTAACGGCAGCGCTGTGCTGGATGTCTGAAGAAAGCGCTAACGCGTATTCAGCCAGTCAGGTGGCGTTTGCCTGACACCCCGGGCCGTGGCGGACCGGGGCAGTGCCTGGGCTTGCGTCAGCCGTTGCCGCTTTCCACCACCATGTCCAGCACCTGGGCATGGGTGTTGCCGTCGGCATCGGCGGCGGACAGGGTGTACTGCTTCAGGCGCAGGATGTTGCGCGTGCCCGGCTGGTGTTCATAGCCTTCGATGGTGCCGGAAAACGCACTGAACGGCCCCGGCTCGCCCTGCTTGATGCCCTTGTCGTCGTAATGCACCGGGCGCACCTGCAGGCATTGTCGGGTGGGCTGCTGCGGGCAGGCCACGGTCTGTGCGGCCACTTCCCAGAACACGGTCTGCCCGGCGCTGCCGAAGCGGGTCTGTGCGGTGGGCTCGCTACGGAAGCTCAAGGTGTCGCCGCTGGCGCTGACCAGCAGCAGTTGGCCGCTGTCGATGGCCTTGATCTGCAGCGGTGCGGCCAGCTGTGCGGCGATGGCGCGGTCGGCGTCCATCAGCGGCGCGGCGCAGGCGCGGCGGGTGGAGGCCAGGCTGCCAACGCTGAGCGTTTCCCCCTGGATCTGGTAACTGCCCGAATGCCGGTTGCAGCCGCCGGAAATGCTCAGCCGGCCGTCGTTGAAGTCCAGCTGCAGCGGTGTTTCCTCGTTCGGAAACAACACGTCTATCGGTTGGTTGCCGGCGGTGGCCGCCGAGGTCAGCAGCCAGTGGTTGTTGCCCAGATGGCTGGCATCGATGCTCAGGCCCGTCGGCTGTGCCGGGTCGGCGATGGCCGCCGTGGCTTGCGTGGTGGCGGCCGGCTGGCTGCCGGTATCCGGCGGGGTGGGCGCCGAGCAGGCGATCAACAGGCCCAGGGGCAAGGGCAACAAGGCAGCGCGCAACATGACAACCTCCAGCGTGGGTGAGCAAGCGTTGGGTGGATGGCCGGCAACGGCGGTGATCAGCTGCCGGCAGGCAGCAACAGCAACAGGCCGATGCCCAGCGCAATGCGGTACCAGGCAAAGCCGTTGAAGCTGTGCTTCTTGATGTAGCCCAGCAGCCATTTGACCACGACAAAACCGGTCAGGGTCGAGGCCAGGAAGGCCAGTGCCACCTGGTCCCAGGCCTCCTGGCCCAGGCCGCCTTCAGTGGCCATTTCCAGCAGGGCGTAGGCACTGGCGGCAAACATGGTCGGGATGCCGACCAGGAACACGAACTCGGCCGCCGCCGAGCGCCGGCTCAGGCCCAGGAACATGGCCAGGAAGATGGCCGCGGCCGAGCGTGAGGTGCCCGGGAACACCCCGGCCACCACCTGGGCCAGGCCCACACCCACGGCCACCGTCCAGGTCACCGTGGCACGGTCCGGCAGCAGGCTGGCGCGCTTTTCGGCGGCCAGCATCCACAGCCCGCCGACAATCAGGGCGATGGCGACCGGGGTGACCGTCTCGGGCAGCTCCCAGCCGAGCAGCCGCACCGGCAGCCCGACCAGGGCGGTGACGGCAAAGGCGGTGCCCAGCTTGAGCACGTAGTCGCGGTTGTCGGCCTGGTGCAGGCCGGTGGCCAGCGACCACAGTTTCTGGCGCATGACCAGGGCGACAGAAACGATCGCGCCGGCCTGGATGACGATGTTGAAGAAGTCCGAGCGGCTGCCCAGCCAATGCTGGGCGATCAACAGGTGGCCGGTGGAAGACACCGGCAGGAATTCGGTGAGGCCTTCGATGATGCCAAGGAGCAGGGCGCTGAGCAGGTCGGACATGGAGGGTGGGGCGAACGCCAGGAGTGCGGGAGTCCGTTCAGTTTGCACCTGTGCGGTGCGGCGCAGCAAGGACGCACTTTTTTGGTGCACTGTTGTGGTGCAACGATCCGTGCGAATTTGTGACTTTCCTTTTGAATCAATATGTTGAGTGGTTTTGAAAAGTTGGCACGGAACCTGCTTTTGTTTACGACAAATTCACCCCACCGAGGTTGTCGCGATGTCCGTTGAAAACGTTGAGAAGCTGATCAAGGAAAACCAGATCGAGTTCGTCGATCTGCGCTTTGTGGACATGCGCGGTGTGGAACAGCACGTCACCTTCCCGGTCTCGATCATCGAGCCGAGCCTGTTCGAGGAAGGCAAGATGTTCGACGGCAGCTCGATCGCCGGCTGGAAGGGCATCAACGAATCGGACATGGTGCTGATGCCGGACACCGAGTCGGCCTATGTCGATCCGTTCTACGCCGATCCGACCCTGGTGATCACCTGCGACATCCTCGACCCGGCCACCATGCAGCCGTACAACCGCTGCCCGCGTGGCATCGCCAAGCGCGCCGAAGCCTTCCTCAAGTCCTCCGGCGTGGCTGACCTGGCCTTCTTCGGCCCGGAACCGGAATTTTTCATCTTCGACTCGGTGCGTTTTGCCAACGAGATGGGCAACACCTTCTTCAAGATCAACTCCGAAGAAGCCGCCTGGGGCACCGGCGACAAGATGGGCGGCGCCAACTCCGGCTACCGTCCGACCGTGAAGGGTGGCTACTTCCCGGTGCCGCCGACCGATTCGCTGCACGACATCCGTGCCGAAATGTGCAAGACCCTGGCCGCTGTCGGTATCGAAGTGGAAGTGCACCACCACGAAGTGGCCAATGCCGGCCAGTGCGAGATCGGTGCCAAGTTCAACACCCTGGTCAAGAAGGCCGACGAGCTGCTGCGCCTGAAGCACGTGGTCAAGAACGTGGCCCACCGCAACGGCAAGACCGCCACCTTCATGCCCAAGCCGATCGTCGGTGACAACGGCAGCGGCATGCACGTGCACCAGTCGCTGGCAAAGGACGGCAAGAACCTGTTCTCCGGTGACGGCTACGGTGGCCTGAGCCAGATGGCCCTGTGGTACATCGGTGGCATCTTCAAGCACGCCAAGGCGATCAACGCCTTCGCCAACGCCGGCACCAACTCCTACAAGCGTCTGGTCCCGGGCTTCGAAGCCCCGGTGATGCTGGCCTACTCGGCCTCCAACCGTTCGGCCTCCTGCCGCATCCCGTTCGTGGCCAACCCGAAGGCCCGTCGCATCGAAATGCGTTTCCCCGATCCGACCCAGTCCGGCTACCTGACCTTCACCGCGCTGATGATGGCCGGCCTGGACGGCATCAAGAACCAGATCGACCCGGGCGCACCGAGCGACAAGGATCTGTACGACCTGCCGCCGGAAGAAGAGAAGCTGATCCCGCAGGTCTGCTCCTCGCTGGACCAGGCCCTGGAAGCACTGGACAAGGACCGCGAGTTCCTCAAGGCCGGTGGCGTGATGAGCGATGACTTCATCGATGGCTACATCGCCTTGAAGATGAAGGAAGTGACCTCCTTCCGCGCCGCCACCCACCCGCTGGAATACCAGCTGTACTACGCGATCTGATTGCAGGTCGCGGCAACACATCCAGACGGCTGAATCCTCCCTCCGTCTGTCTGGATGCTGCCGTTGCCCCGGCCGGGGAGCCGGGGCAAGGGCTTTGAGCAGTGCCACCCCTCGTGGGTGTAGCCGTATCCGGACGTGCTTTCCGCGCTTGCGGGACGTGGCGTCGGCGGCGGGCAAGCACGCGCCGTGATGCACACACAGCACTTCCGATGTCCCGCCTGTGCCTTCGGGCACAGCGCGGCCTGCCAGGCATGGCCGGCACGGTCACTGCCTGCACCTCCACCATCGGGATACATGCATGAAATTGATCAGCGCCATCATCCGGCCGTTCAAGCTCGACGAGGTCCGCGAGGCCCTTGCCGAGGTTGGTGTCACCGGCATCACCGTTACCGAGGTCAAGGGCTTCGGGCGTCAGAAAGGGCACACCGAGTTGTATCGCGGTGCCGAATACGTGGTCGATTTCCTGCCCAAGATCAAACTGGAAACCGTGGTCGCCGACGAATCACTGGAAGCGGTGATCGAGGTGATCCAGCAGACGGCCGGCACCGGCAAGATCGGCGACGGCAAGATCTTTGTCACCACGGTTGACCAGGTCATCCGTATCCGCACCGGCGAAATCGGCGTCGACGCGCTCTAACCTTTCACGGAGCTCCCCCATGAAGATTGTTCCTCCTGCCGGGCGCAACGCCCGGTGCGCTGCCCTGTTGCTGTTTTTCGGCCTTTTCGCCCTGCTGCTGGCCTCGCCGCTGGCATTTGCACAGTCGGTGGTGGAGATCACCCCGCTGCCCGACACCGAAGTGGTGGTCAGCACCCTGCAGGCACCGGTGGCCGACGTGGCCGAGGCAGCAGCGGCGGCCGAGCCGGCCTTTGACCACGGCGACGTGGCCTGGATGCTCACCTCCACCCTGCTGGTGCTGCTGATGGTGGTGCCCGGCCTGGCCCTGTTCTACGGCGGCATGGTGCGCAGCAAGAACGTGCTGTCGGTGCTGATGCAGGTGCTGGTGGTGTATTCGGTGGTGGTGCTGGTCTGGGTCGGCTACGGCTACAGCGCCGCCTTCAGCGAAGGCAATGCGTTCTTCGGCTCGTTCACCGAGCGCGCCTTCCTGCGCGGCATCACGGCCGATTCGGTGGCCAATGGCCTGCCCGAATTCCTGTTCGTGGCCTTCCAGTCCACCTTTGCCGGCATCACCACCGCGCTGGTGATCGGCTCATTTGCCGAGCGCATCAAGTTCAAGGTGGTGATGTTCTTCGCCATTGCCTGGGTCACCCTGGCCTACCTGCCGATGGTGCACATGGTGTGGAGTGGCGAAGGTGGCTTCCTCGCCCACAAGGGCGTGATCGACTTCGCCGGCGGCACCGTGGTCCACATCAACGCCGGTGTGGCCGGCCTGGTCGGTGCCTGGCTGCTGGGCCCGCGCCTGGGCTATGGCAAGGAAGCAATGAAGCCGCACAGCGTGCCCTTCACCTTCATCGGTGCAGCCCTGCTGTGGGTGGGCTGGTTCGGCTTCAATGCCGGTTCGGCCCTGGCGGCTGACGGCGCCGCTTCGCTGGCCATGCTCAACACCATGGTGGCCACCGCGGCCGGTGTGGTTGGCTGGACCGTGATCGAGGCGATCAGCAAGGGCAAGCCCTCGGCACTGGGTGCGGCCTCCGGCGCGATTGCCGGCCTGGTCGGCATCACCCCGGCCGCCGGCACCGTGGGCCCGATGGGCGCCATCGTCATCGGCGTGCTGGCCGGTGCGGTGTGCGTGTGGGCAGTCACCGGCCTGAAGCGCCTGCTGCGTGCCGATGACAGCCTGGATGTGTTCGGCGTGCACGGCGTGGGCGGCATCATCGGTGCTCTGCTCACCGGCGTGTTCAGCGATGCCTCGCTGGGTGGTACCGGCCTGGACGTGGCTATCGGTGCCCAGGTGTGGGTGCAGCTGGTCAGCGTGGTGTTCACCATGGTCTGGTGCGCCGTGGTCACGGTGCTGATCCTGCTGCTGGCCAAGGTGCTGTTCGGTGGCCTGCGTGTGGACGAGGAATCCGAGCGCAAGGGCCTGGACATTGCCAGCCACGGCGAATCGGCCTACGGCCCCTGATCCACGGCCTGCATTCCGGGTGGTTTCCACGCCCGGGACATCCATCTGCAGCAACATCACCACCGGCGGCCTTCGGGTCGCCGGTTTTGTTTGACGCGCGTCTCAAATCTGTTGGTTGTACGGAATTTTCTTACAGGAATCGGGGGGATGCCGGAGGGTTTGCTTGATGCTGTGCCTTTAAAATCTTTCCCCCGCCGGCCACGCATTGGTGTAGTGGGTATGGGGAAAGGCCAGGGAAGCTTGTGAATTTGAATCAGGGACGTATCCGGTGTGGCGGTGTGTGGCGTAGTTGGTTGGCAGTAGGCGGAGGCTTGGCCATTGCAGTCTTGCCTGCCTCGTTGTATGCCCAGGTGACCCCCTTCGAGCAGGAGCTCCTGCGTCAGCAGGAGCGGGAGCGTGCGTTGCGTGAGCAACAGGAAAGCACGACGGATGTACGCCTGCAGGCGTCAGTCGATGAGCCGGCAGGGCCCCTGCCGCGCGATGAAGCACCGTGTTTTGTGATCGAGCGGATTGGCTTGGATGGTGAGCTGGCGGATCGCTTTCGCTGGGCCTTGAAGGCCGCAGATCCTGCAGGTGATCCTGCCACTGGCCGTTGCCTTGGCACCAAGGGCGTGGACCTGGTGATGCGCCGGGTGCAGAACGCAATTGTTGAACGAGGCTTTGTCACCACGCGCGTCCTGGCTGCTCCGCAGGACCTGAAGACGGGAACGCTGACACTGACCGTTGTTCCTGGCCTGATTCGTTCAGTGCGGTTTGCCAGCAACGACGGGTCCACTCCGGCTTTATGGAACGCGCTCTCGGTAGGCAGTGGAGACCTGCTCAACCTGCGTGACATCGAGCAGTCACTGGAAAACCTGCAGCGGGTGCCCACAGCGACGGTTGATATCCAGATAGCGCCTCCGTCAGAGGAGGCGTCTGGTAAGCCCGGCGAAAGTGATCTGGTGATCAGCTGGGCCCAACGTGCACCGTATCGTTTCAACCTGACCCTGGACGATGCGGGCAGTCAATCCACCGGCAAGCTGCAGTCCGGAGCGACCGTGTCGCTGGACAACCTTGCAGGGTTGAGTGACCTGTTCTACTTCAATGCTGGCAAATCTGTGTTCAACGGCAGCGACCGTGGTACCGAGAGTTGGTCGGCGCACTACAGCCTGCCTTTGGGGTGGTGGCAGCTGGGTGCCAATGCCAGTCAATACGAATACCGTCAGGCTGTTGCTGGCGCCTATGAAACATACCAATACAGCGGTTCCAGCAGGAATGCGGAGTTGCGTTTGACCCGCATGCTCTTCCGCAATGCGCATGCGAAGACCAGCATGCACACACGGGGTTGGTATCGCGAATCTGACAACTTCATCGATGACACCGAGATTGAGGTGCAGAGACGACGTATGTCCGGCTGGGAGCTGGGGGTGACGCACCGGCAGTTTGTTGGCGAGGCTACCCTGGATGCCAACCTGTCTTACCGTCGTGGCACTGGCGCGTTCAATGCGTTGCAGGCGCCTGAAGAGGGTTTTGATGAGGGAACCGCCCGCGGCAAGGTAGTGACGGCTGACATGCAGCTCACGATGCCGCTGCAGTGGGGCAAGCAGGTGTTGCGTTACACCGGCAGCTGGCGGGCGCAGTGGAACCGCTCCCGGCTTGTGCCGCAGGACAGGTTCTCCATTGGTGGTCGTTACACGGTGCGTGGTTTTGACGGTGAAATGTCGCTGACCGGTGAGCGTGGCTGGCTGCTGCGCAATGAGCTTGCTCTGGCAATGGGCGGGGGCGTTGAAAGCTTCCTGGCGGTTGATCATGGCCGGGTCGGTGGTCCCTCCGCGCAGTGGTTGCTGGGTGATCGTTTGGCCGGTGTTGCGCTGGGCTTGCGTGGTGGGTCGCGACACATGCAATGGGAAGGATTTTTAGGCAGCCCCTTGCACAAGCCTGATGGTTTCAATTCCGCCTATACCACCTATGGCATGAGCCTGGGCATGTCGTTTTGACAGCAGGATTTTTGTCTTGAGCGCATCGGCTGCGCTTGACCACACGGAATACTGAAAGGAAGCAATGTCGTGAATCGAGTTTATCGCTTGGTCTTCAATCGCACCCTGGGTGTGATGCAGGTTGCTTCGGAATTGACGTCGGGGCCACGTGGTGGCTGTGACAAGCGTGGTGGAAAAACCACAGCGGCCTTGCGGCAGATGAGCTTTGCACTATGGATGGTGCTTGGGTGGGTTGGTATCGTGCAGCCATTGTCTGCACAGCAGCGGCCTGATGGCGGCCGCATTGTCTCCGACCCCGGAGCACCGTCCCAGCAAAAGCCAACGGTAGTCACTTCGGCCAACGGTACGCCGCAGGTCAACATCACAACGCCCAGCGCTGCCGGTGTTTCCCGTAACCAGTACCAGCAATTCGATGTCGGCCATCAAGGCGCCATTCTCAACAACTCACGCTCTGACACCCAGACGCAGATCGGAGGCTGGGTCCAGGCAAATCCTTGGTTGGCCACAGGTACTGCGCGCGTCATCCTCAATGAGATCAACAGCAGCAATCCCAGCCAGCTCAACGGTTACATCGAGGTGGCAGGCGCACGTGCCGAGGTGATCATCGCCAATCCGGCCGGCATCCAGATCGATGGTGCCGGTTTTCTCAATGCCAGCCGGGTCACGCTGACCACAGGTTCGCCTATCCTCAATGGCGGGGCTCTGGAGGGTTATCGTGTCCAGGATGGTGTCATCGGTGTGAATGGCGCTGGCCTGGATACCAGCCTGGTTGACTATACCGACATCATTTCGCGCTCACTCCAGGTCAATGCCGGTATCTGGGCCAATCAGTTGCAGGCCAGCCTGGGCAAGAATGTTGTCAGTGCTGACCAAGCAAACCTGGTTCCACAGCCTGGCACAGTGGACAGGCCGGCATTCGCCTTGGATGTCGGTGCGCTAGGTGGCATGTATGCCAACCGGATATGGTTGATTGGCAACGAGCAGGGTGTAGGCGTACGCAATGCCGGCAAGATCGGTGCACAAGCCGGTGAGCTTGTGGTTACGGCTGACGGTCGCCTGGAGAACACTGGGTCCCTGCATTCGGCACAGAATTCGCTGATCACGGCCAATGCCGGTGTGGCAAATGCCGGAACCATCGGTGCTGATCTCGAGCTGCGCCTGGATACCCCGGCAGATGTCGACAATAGCGGCGGCACGCTCAATGCACGCCGTATCGAGGTCAACGCCGATGCATTGCGCAATCGTGCCGGTTCGATCGAGCAGGTAGGCATGCAGGGGTTGCAGATCAGCGCTGCCACCATCGGCAATGTGCAAGGCCAGATCGGGGCAGTGGCCAGCGTACCGGAAGAGAGCGCCGGTAACGGTGGTGGCAATCCAGGTGACGGCCAGGGAATGCCTGGCACTGGAACTCCATCCCCGGGTAACGGCGATGGCATCGGAAATGGTGGTACGCCGACTGCACCAATTGCACCGTTGGCCAGCGGCTTGCTCAACATCGCCGGCACCCTGGACAACAGCGGTGGCCTGATCGATGCCTCAGGACAGCTGCAGCTCAGCGCCCGCAACAGTCTGGACAACAGTGGCGGCAAGCTTGGCGTACAGACCCTGCAGGTGCAGGGTGATGTTCTGCGCAACGTTGGAGGCTTGCTGGAAGTGCAGGGCACGGCCAGGGCGCACGTTGGCCAGCTGGACAACAGCGGCGGGAGCATGACGCTTGCCAGCAGCTTCGATCTGCAAGCGCATTCACTGCTCAACCGGGGCGGCGATCTGGCTCACGGTGGTACTGCCAACACGGCCTGGTCCATCGGCCTGCTGGACAACAGCGATGGCCACATTGCCAGCAATGCGGCCGGCTTCGGGCTTGATCTTGGGCAGCTTCTCAATACCCGCGGCAGCATCAGTCACGCAGGCAGCGCCGGGTTGCAACTGAGCGCAGACCGCTTGGATGGTGTGCAGGGCGTCATCGGTACCTCCGGTGCGGCTACTCTGTCACTGGGCAGCGCCGATCACCGCAATGCACAGTTGGTGTCCAGCCAGCTCACACTGCAGGCAGGTGAGTTTGACAACCGTGGCGGTCAAATCATTTCCAGCGGCACCCAGGCCAGCAGCATAGATGTGTTGGGCTCACTGGATAATGGCGCTGGTGGTTTATTGGCCAGTAATGGCGATCTCAAAATCAGTGCGCAACACTTCGGCAATGCCGCAGGCAATGTGCAGCAGACCGGCAATGGCCGGCTGCATATCCGCGCTGCGGACCTGCAAGGCCAGGGTGGCAACATCGTCAGCAATGGCAGTTTGCTGCTGAGCGGGGATATCACCAACCTTCGTGGCGGCAACACTGCGGCGCATCGGGTAGATGTGCAGACAGGCGATCTGATTACCGCAGGTGGATCGTTTACGGCAACCGGTGCAGAGGTAATGCGCCTGCAGGTGGCGCGTACGCTGGACAACAGCGGCGGGACCCTGGGCAGCAATGGCACATTGGATATCGGCAGTCAGAATCTGCGCAACAACGGCGGCAAGCTGGTCGCTGCAGGTGCCGATGCAACAACGTTGCACGTTGACGACACGCTGGACAACACAGATGGCACTTTGTCCAGCAATGGCAATCTGGATATTGTTGCCAACACACTGAAAAACAGTGGCGGCAGCATTGATCATGCAGGACGCGACAGGCTGCAGATCACCACAGCTTCGCTGCAAGGTGCCGGCAGCATCGCCAGCAATGGTCTGCTGCAACTGCAGGGCCACGATGTCCGTCTTGGCAGTACGCGTGCGCAACAGATACAGATTAGTGCTGGTGCACTGGACAACAGCGGTGGCCAACTGTCTTCGCTTGGCGAACAGGTCATGCAACTGCAGGTCAGCGGACTGTTGCGCAATGACGGCGGTACCGTTATCGCCAATGGTGCGCAGGATATTCAGGCCGGCGCATTGTCCAACCGTGGCGGTGCACTGAGCTCTGCTGGCACCACGGATGGCCAGTTGCTGGTTCAGCAGATGTTGGACAATTCCGGCGGCAGTATCGCCAGCAATGCCGCCTCCTTGCTGCTGCGCAGTGGCTCACTGGTCAACAAAGACGGTGTGATCAACCACGCGGGAACTTCCGGCCTGACTATCGTCAGCGATGACCTGCAGGGGCAGAAGGGCCTCATCAGCAGCGCAGGCACGCTGCAATTGACGGCTGGATCCATCGACCACCGTGAAGCCACGCTGGCAGGGCAGCAATTGACCCTGGACGCGCACTCGCTGGACAACCGTGGTGGCAGCATCATTGCCAGCGGCACTGCGGCCAGCACGCTGGTTCTGCGCAATTGGCTGGACAACGGTGATGGCGGCATGCTGGCCAGCAATGGCGATTTGATCATCAGCGCGCAGACGCTGGGAAATGCAGGCGGCACAATCCAGCAGGCGGGTAGCGGTGTCCTGCAGCTTGAGGTGGACAACCTCGCCGGTGAAGGCGGAACGCTGCTCAGCAACGGTCTGCTTGATGTGCGGGGCGATGACATCAATCTGCGCAACGGTACCACCAGCGCACAACAGATCAGTATCGACAGTGATCGATTGATCACTGCTGGCGGTGTCCTCAGTGCACTGGGTCAGCAACAGTTGCAGCTCAGTGCCCGAATCCTGCTCGACAACAGCGGTGGCACCCTGGCCAGCAATGGCGCGGTGCATATCGATGCAGGCAGTTTCATCAACGATCACGGCATCCTGATAGCCGCAGGCGAGGCGGCATCCAGCATCCGTGTTGCGCAGCAACTGGACAACAGGAGCGGCACAATTTCTGCCAACGGCAATGTGCTGCTCGATGCTGCCATGCTGGCTAACACCCAAGGACGTATTGTTACTGCCCAGACATTGCTGTTGCAGGGCGGCGAGCTGGACCTGCGCCACGGTGAAGTGAGTGCACAACAGGTCGGCATTGATGCACTGAGCCTGGACAACAGCGGGGGCATGCTCAGTGCTACTGGCACCGGACAGATGTCATTGCAGGTACGTGATCACCTGGCCAATGATGCCGGCACCATCGCCACCAATGGCACGCAGAATATCCAGGCCAGTACGCTGTCCAATGTGGCGGGTGTGCTCAGCTCGGCTGGCAGCGCTGATACGCATATTGCTGTCAGTGGTCGCTTCGACAACAGTCGCGGTACTGTTGCCAGTAATGGTGACAACCTTCATCTGGATGCTGCGCACCTGCTCAATGCCTCTGGCAACATCAGCCACGGCGGTGTGGGTACGCTGGCCATCACGGCGGACCAGCTGGAAGGGGGCAACGGCAGCATCAGCAGCGCAGGTGCTCTGGTGCTGCGTGCAGATACGGTCGATCACCGTGGTGCCAGCCTGAATGCCGAAAGTTTCACCATCACGGCCGATTCCTTCAACAACGAAGGCGGCACGTTGCTGGCTACCGGAGCTGATGCCAGCACGCTGCTGGTGCAGCAGGTTCTGGCCAACGACAACGGCGGCACCATCGCCAGCAATGGTGATCTGACCATCAGCGCTGCCCATCTGGGCAATGCGGGAGGTACGGTGCAGCATGCTGGCACCGGCACACTGGCTGTCAACACCGATACGCTCAATGGCCAGGGCGGCAAGTTGCTCAGCAACGGTTCCCTGGAATTGGCCGGCCAATCCATCAACCTGCGCAACGCCACCACGGCTGCGCAGCGCGTGGCGATCCAGGCCAGTACGCTGGACAACGCCGGTGGCACGCTCACCGCGGCCGGTTCGGACGTGCTCGATCTGGATGTGCGGGACTACCTGGACAACAGTGGCGGAATCCTGGCCAGCAATGGCACGCTGGACCTGCGCACCGCGCACCTGCTCAACAACCAGGGCACGATCCAGGCCGGCGGTGCAGGCAACAACACATTGGCCATTGGTACGGCCCTGGACAACCGCGGTGGCCGCATCCTCACCACCGGCAGCACTGCGCTCACCGCCGCCAGTGTGGACAACCGTGGTGGCACGCTGCACGCCGATGGCAGCAGCAGGCTTTCGGTCACCGTGGATGGTTTGCTCGACAACAGCGCACAAGGCACGGTGTCGGCCGGAGGTGCACTGCAGGCCACGGTGCATGGCCTGAACAACGATGCCGGCACGCTTGCCGCAGGCGAGGGCCTGCAGGTGGATGCTGTGGCGATGGTCAGCAACCAGGCGGGCTTGATCCAGGCGGGAAGCACGCTGGATCTTGCCGGCAATGGTCTGCAAAACAGCAACGGCCGCATCCTCGGCGGCACGCTCCAGGTCGATACCCGCGGCCTTGCACTGGATAACCGTTCCGGCATCATCGCCAGCCTGGCCGGCAGTGCCGACCTGCGCAGTGGTGCGCTGGACAATACCGGCGGCCTGCTGCAATCGACAGCTGCGCTGAGCATCAACACCGCAGGCCAGGCACTCATCAATGCCAGCTCCAATGGCAATGGCATTGTCAGCAGCGGTGCTCTGGATATCCGCAGCGGCAGCATCGACAACCGCGCCGGCTCGATCTTTGCCCAAGGCGCCAGCGAAGTGCACGCCACCAGCGTGGACAACCGCAACGGCGGTTCGCTGGTCAGCGCAGGCAACCTGCTGCTGCGTGCACAGCAGCTTGGCAATGCCGGTGGCTCGCTCAGCGCCGGTGGCAATGCCGATATCACGCTGCAGGGGTCGCTGGACAACGCAGGTGGCCTGGTGGCTGCGGCTGGCAAGCTGGATCTGCATGCCAGCAGCATCGACAACAGCAATACGCAGGCGGCTGCCAATGGCCCGGCGCTGGGCCTGCAGGCCGGCAATCTCCAGGTGACCACCGATAGCCTGGCCAATCACAATGGCCAGATACTGGCCGACAACCTGCTGCTGCAGGTCAGCCAGCACTTGGACAACAGTGGTGGCCAGATATCCGCTGCGGAAGTATCCGAAGTACGTGCCGACAGCATCAACAACAGTGCCGGTTCAATGGTGGCCGGCCAGCACCAGATCGTACGGGCGCGCGCATTGCACGGGGATGGCAGGCTGCTCTCGCAGGGTGACATGACCCTTGAGCTGGGCCAGAGCTACAGCAACAACAGCGAACTGGCGGCCAATGGAAAGCTCACCGTATCCATCCAGGGGGATTTGGAAAATACCGGCAAGTTGCAGGCTGCCAATCTGGATATCAGTGCCGGCAACATCACCAACCGCATCAACGGTGAAATCAGCAGTATCGGCATGACGCGCGTGGCGGCCGATGGCACCCTGCACAACTACGGCCTGATTGATGGGCAGGTTACCCATCTCACTGCCGATACCATCAACAACAACGGCAGTGGCCGCCTCTATGGTGAGCACATCGCCATTCAGACCGGCAGCCTGAACAACAGGGCCGAGACGATTGATGGTGTGGTGCGCTCGGCCACCATTGCTGCCCGTGAACGCCTCGATATTGGCGTGGAAGTATTGGAAAACAGTGGCCAGAGCCTGATCTTCAGTGATGGTGATGCGGTTATCGGTGGTGCACTCAATGGCCTGGCCGCTGTGGGCAGTGCCCAGGTGGTCAACAATCTCGGCTCCACCATCGAAATCACCGGCAACCTTGACCTGTCCGCTCTGGCAGTCAACAACATCCGCCAGAACCTGGTGATCCAGGAGGATGTCACTACGGTCAGTTCCCCGGTAACCATGCATCAGCCTGCCTGGTTCAAGAATGGCAGCAACACCAACCGTGACCTGAGCACCACCTCCAACTACCAGCCGTACGAAATCTACTACCTCAATCCGGATGACATCCTCGAAGACAATGAGTATGTGACGCCGGACGGGCAGAAGATCCGCAAGGCGGTGGTCAAGCTGACCGCAAACACCAGTGCGTATTATTTCGGCCGCGGAGGATTGCATGCCGCGCGTGGCGAGCGCTCGAGGCTCAACCTGCAGGACGGCACGGTCACCCTGTATTACATCGCCCGGTCGGACAACCGCAACAATCCTGATCAGCTGGGAGCCGCTGCGGAAGATCCGTTCCGGGATGTCACCGTCATGCCTCCGGGAACCCCGGCCTTCAGCTATGACAGCGACAACCTGACCTACAACAGTGCCTACGGGACCTGCACCACCAACTGTGTGCAACTGCTTACTTACCTGGACTACACCGACCCGGATACCACGCTGACCAACATGTATCGCGACAGCCGCGATACCAGCGACAACGAAAAGTCCCGGGTGGTCACCCGCACCTCGATCGAAGACGTGCTGGTCTCGGCAGGCCAGAACGCGGTGATCAACGCCGGTGGCCACATGCGCATCACCACCGACAGCCTGCTCAATGAAACCGCCAACATTGCCGCGGGCGGTGACCTGGCCATTGTTGGCTTGAACCGGGCCACCGCGCTGGTCACCAACAATGCGCGTGAACTTTCGCGCCAAACCACCTTCACTGGTTACCACATCACCTATGCCAACAACCGGCTGGCGATGCCGGAAGTGCGTCATGAGGAGACAGTCAATGCATTGGGTTCCGGCATTACTGCTGGTGGCACGCTCAGCATTGATGTGGGTGACCTGCGCAATGACAACACCGGGGGCAGCAACCCGAATGTTGGTGGAGGCAGGGGTGTTTCCGATCTGGATACCGCAGGCCCCGGTGCTGGAGCTGTCGGGCCCGGGGCCGGCAGTGTGCAGGGGCCTGGCCAGAGCAGCGGTCTTGTCGTGGACAGCGCCATCGGCAATGGCCCGGCACCGGTAGCCTCGGCTGGCCCGGGCAATGGCCCGGTGCAGGACATCTCGGCCGGGCAGGCCACCCAGGCCACGGCCACCGGGCCGGCCCAAGTACAGGAAGGCAGCCAGGCTGGCAGCGGCAGCGTCGCCAACCTGGATGCCACCCGTGCCGGCGCGGCTGCCGATGAGCAGCAGCGTGTGGTGGTCACCACCACGCCCAATGCGACCCCGCCCACCGCCAGCCTGTTCGTCGTCGATGCCAACCGTGGCAGCTATCTGGTGGAAACCGATCCGCGCTTTGCCAATTACCGCAACTGGCTCAGTTCGGATTACCTGCTGGAGCGTGCCGGCTACGATCCCGCACTGACCCAGAAGCGCCTGGGTGATGGCTTCTACGAGCAGAAGTTGGTACGTGAGCAGATTGGCGAGCTTACCGGGCGCCGCTTCCTGACCGGCCACGCCAGCGACGAAGAACAGTACCGAGCCTTGCTCCAGGCCGGTGCCACCATCGCCAGTGAGTGGAATCTCACTCCCGGCGTGGCCCTGACGGCCGAACAGATGGCGCGCCTCACCAGCGACATTGTCTGGCTGGTCGAGCAGGAGGTCACCCTGCCCGATGGCTCCGTCACCCGTGCCCTGGTACCGCAGGTGTACCTGCGCGTGCTGCCGGGTGATCTGGACAACAACGGCGCCCTGCTGGCCGGTGCGGCCGTGGATATCTCGCTGCGTGGCGACCTGGTCAACAGTGGTTCGATTGCCGGGCGCCAGTTGGTCAGCATCGCGGCCGGCAACATTTCCAACCTCGCCGGTGCCCAGATCAGTGGGCAACAGGTCGGCCTGCAGGCGCATCAGGACATCAACATCATCGGCAGCACCGTAACCGCCACCGATGCGCTGTCGCTGAAGGCCGGCGGCAACATCACGGTTGCCTCCACCGTGACCGAGAGCCATGCAGCGGGTACGGTGCAGAGCAATCACCAGGTCAGCCTTGACCGTGTGGCTGGCCTGTATGTGACCAACAGTGACGGTGCCGGGCTGCTGCGCGTCGATGCAGGCGGTGATGTGACCCTGCAGGCCGCGCAGCTGGGCAATGCGGCTGCCAATGGCCTGACCGCCGTTGTAGCCGGTGGTGATCTCAACCTGACCACGCAGACGTTGTCGCGCAGCACGGACATTACCGGCGACGCACGCAACTTTACCCGCAGCAGCGATATCACCCACGTTGGTACCACGGTATCCGGCGCTGGCAGCGTGGCGCTCGCGGCCGGCAAGGACATCAATCTTACCGCCGCACAGATCGGCGCCGGCGAGGCACTGGCGCTGCAGGCCGGGCGTGATATCAACAGCCAGGCCGCGGTGGACAGCAGTTCGCGCGATCGCAGCAGTGTTACCAAGAGCAATTCACTGGCGAGCTCGACCTACGATGAAACCGTACACGGCACCCAGCTCGGCGCGGGCGGTGACATCACGCTGCAGGCCGGGCGCGACATGACCTTGGCATCGACGTCGGCGGCGAGCCTGGAAGGCGGCATCGCACTGGCGGCGGGCAACGACATCAAGCTGCTGGCCACACAAGAGCAGCATGACGTGGTGGTCGACAAGCAGACCAAAGATAAGGGAACGCTGTCGAGCAAAACCACGACTACGCACGACGAGTGGCATGAAAGCCTGGCGGTGGTATCCACGCTCAGTGCTGAGACGGTGTCGATCGTGGCGGGCAACGATGTGCTGTCGCAGGGAGCGCAGGTGGCGAGTACCGGCGACGTAATTGTCGCGGCCGGTAATAACCTGATCCTTGAAACTGCGCAGAGCCAGTACAGCGAGGCCCATGAACGGCAGGTCAAGAAATCCGGGCTTTATGGCGGTGGTGGCTTCAGTGTCAGCCTTGGCACAACCAAGAGAAATGACTCCCTGGATGCAATCGAGATCAGCCATAGCGGTAGCTTGATCGGTAGTACCGAAGGCTCGGTCACGCTGATAGCGGGCAACGAGGTCGCCATCACCGGCAGCGACGTGCTCAGTGCCACCAGCACCACCATTGTTGGCAAGGAGGTGACCATCGCTGCGGCCGAAAATCGCATCGACACGGTACAGACCTCCAAGCAGCAGAGTGCGGGCATTACATTGGGGCTGAGTGGTGGTGCCGTCGATGCGGCGATGGCCGCCTACGGTGCGACCAGGCGCGGTGGCGAGGTCGAGGATGACCGACTCAAGGCGCTGTATGCAGCCAAAGCAGCGTATGCCGTCAGTGACGGGGCAGGTGCTGCGGCGAATGGCATAGACGTGCTCGCAAATGGAGCAGGTGCCTCGACCGCAGGTGCAGCGGCGGGTGTAAGCCTGCGCCTGGGCATTGGTGCGAGTAGCGCATCGAGCAAGACAGTCACGCATGAGGAAAGCACAGGTGGCAGTCGCATCTTCAGCGATGGCAATGTCACCATTGTGGCAACGGATGGTGACATCAACGTCATTGGCAGCCAGATCGGTGGGGAGAACGTTGCACTGGCAGCGGCAAATAACCTCAATCTGCTGAGCAACCTGGAAAGCAATACCAGCAAGTCGGAGAACAAGAACGCTGGAGGAGAGATCGGCATCAGTGTCGGTGCCACGACAGGTTATTACCTCTCCGTGAACGCCGGTAAGGGTGAGGCCAAGGGCAACAGTGAGCTGCACACCGAGAGCGTAGTC
Organism: Stenotrophomonas ginsengisoli; assembly: GCF_001431485.1. Lineage (GTDB taxonomy): Bacteria > Pseudomonadota > Gammaproteobacteria > Xanthomonadales > Xanthomonadaceae > Stenotrophomonas > Stenotrophomonas ginsengisoli. The sequence goes on from NZ_LDJM01000027.1 coordinate 82,224, forward strand.
ACGGCGAGGGACACCCTTACCCTGATCAGCGGCAACGACACCACGATCCAGGGTGCCCAGGCAATCGGCAACAGGGTGATCGCCGATATCGGTGGCAACCTGCTGATCAGAACGGAGCAGGACACTAACGAGTACAAGAGCAAGCAGCAGCAGGCGAGTCTTACGCTTGCAACAGGGTCGGGTAGCGGTGGCAGCTACAGCCAGCAGACGATGGATAGCAGCTACACCAGTGTGGTGGAGCAGAGCGGCATCCAGGC
>NZ_LDJM01000028.1 GCF_001431485.1 Stenotrophomonas ginsengisoli
AGGGCCGAGGGCCGAGGGCCAGAGCGAGCGAGTGGTAAACGGGTCGGGGGGGCTTGGGGCGAGACCGGGATGATTGTCTGGACGCCAAAACGCCGCCGAGGGCGCCGGCGGCGTTTGTTTTGTCCGGCCCTGCCGGCCGGGGGAGAGAGTCCCGGCAGGCAGGGCGGCAGCGGGTTCAGACCAGGCCGGTGGCGTAGTACACGCCGATGATGAAGAACACGGCCAGGGTCTTGATGACGGTGATGGCGAAGATGTCCTTGTAGGACTGGCGGTGGGTCAGGCCGGTGACGGCGAGCACGGTGATCACCGCGCCGTTGTGGGGCAGGGTGTCCATGCCGCCGGAGGCCATCGCGGCCACGCGGTGCAGTACGTCCATCGGGATGCCGGCGGCCTGGGCGTTGGCGATGAAGCTGTCGGCCATCGCGGCCAGGGCAATCGACATGCCGCCCGACGCCGAGCCGGTGATGCCGGCCATGGCGGTGACCGAAATGGCCTCGTTGATCAGCGGGTTGGGGATCGAGCCCAGCGCATTGGCCACCACCAGAAAGCCCGGCAGGGCGGCAATCACCGCACCGAAGCCGTACTCCGAAGCAGTATTCATCGAGGCCAGCATGGCGCCGCTGATCGCACTCTTGGTGCCTTCGGCAAACGCGGCCACCACCGGTGCCCAGGCCAGGGCGATGACCGACACAATGCCCACCAGCAGGGCGGCCTGCACTGCCCAGATCGCGCCGAGCTTGGCGGTTTCCTGCACCACCGGGGCCGGGTTGCCGATCACCGCCGGGATGAATTCGGTCACCGTGCCGTACCAGCCCGGCATCCATACGGTGAACAGGTAGTTGGACACGCCCACCAGCACCAGCGGCAGCAGGGCGATGAGCGGATGGGCCAGCTTCTCGCCACGGAAGGGTTCGGGTTCGTTGAGCAGCGCATCGCTGCCGGCATAGCCCTCACCGGCCTTCAGGGCCGAACGGCGGCGCCATTCCAGGTAGCTCAGGCCCATGATCAGGATGAACACGGTGCCCAGCACGCCCAGGGTCGGCGCGGCCCAGCTGGTGGTGCCGAAGAAGCTGGTCGGGATGATGTTCTGGATCTGCGGGCTGCCCGGCAGCGCGTCCATGGTGAAGGTGAAGGCGCCCAGGGCAATGGTGCCGGGAATCAGGCGCTTGGGGATGTTGGACTGGCGGAACAGCTCGGCGGCAAACGGGTAGACCGCAAACACCACCACAAACAGCGACACGCCGCCGTAGGTGAGCAGGCCGCAGACGATCACGATGGACAGCATCGCCCGCTGCGCACCGACCAGTTTGATCGTGGCGCTGACGATGGACTTGGAAAAGCCGGAAATCTCGATCAGCTTGCCAAATACCGCGCCGAGCACAAAGACCGGGAAATACAGCTTGAGAAAGCCGACCATCTTGTCCATGAACAAGCCGGTGAACATCGGCTGCACCAGCGCCGGGTCGGTGAGCAGCACGGCGGCCAGGGCGGCCACCGGGGCGAACAGGATCACGCTGTAGCCGCGGTAGGCCACGAACATCAAAAAGCACAGCGCGGCCAGGACAATCAGAAACGACATTGCGTGCCTCTCCGGCAATGGGATGCCCGGCAGTATCCGGAGCGCGGCGGGCAGGGCCCACTGTACGAACGGACAGTACGAAGGTGATCGCCGTCTCGTTACCTTGCGCATCATCAGGCGGCATCTGTTTGCTGCCTTGTCATACCCGGGAGGAGGGGAGACCTTATGAAGCGCAAGATGCTTTGCACCGCAATTGGTGGTGTGTTGCTGGCCCCGTTCATGGTGATGGCCCAGAGTGAGCCGGCCGCAGCCTCTGCGCCTGGCAGCCAGCAGGCCACCACCCTGGACGAGCTGACTGTCACCGCACGCCGTCGCACCGAATCGATCATGGACGTGCCTGTGGCCGTCAGCGCCTTCGGCGAGGAGCAGCTCAAGGATCTGCAGGCCAACACCGTGGAAGGCCTGCAGGGCGCGGTGCCGAACATGAACATCGCCCAGGGGCGTGGTTCGGCCAACTCGGTCAACGTGGCCATCCGCGGTATCGGCCAGCCCGACGCGCTGCAGACCTTCGACCCGGGCGTGGGCATGTACGTGGATGACGTGTACTACTCGCGCGTCAACGGCGCCCTGTTCTCGCTGTTCGACATCGCCCAGCTGGAAGTGCTGCGCGGCCCGCAGGGCACCCTGTACGGCAAGAACTCCACCGGCGGCGCGATCAAGCTGACCACCAAGAATCCGTTCGAGAACGAGGGCGGTGCGGTGGAGATCACTGCTGGTGACTACGGCCGCCTGGAAGGCCGCTTCTATGTCTCCGGCCAGCTCAGCGACACCGTCGCAGCCAGCATCGCCGGGGCCAAGATCACCAACGATGGCTACGTGCGCGACCCGGCCAGCGGCCGTCGCTTCAACGACGATGACACCACCGCGGTGCGCGCCAAGCTGGCCTTCGCGCCCAACGACGCCTTCCGCGCCACCCTGAGCTTTGACCACACCAAGCAGGATGCCGCCCTGACCATGGGCCGCCCGATGGCCGACCTGCGTGCCACCAGCCTGGCCCCGGCCGGCGTGGTGGTGCTCAACCCGGCCCAGACCGGCGACTGGGACCACACCGCGCAGACCTCCTTTGCCCCGGGCAAGGGCCAGGAGCTCAAGCACACCGGTGCCTCGCTGGCCATGGAGCTGGATCTGAACGAGCAGTGGCAGCTGAAGTCGATCACTTCGGTGCGCAACCTGGACACCGAGTCCTACATCGACATCGACGCTTCCCAGTACGAGCTGGGTGACGTGCTGGTGGCCCTGGACCAGAGCCAGAACAGCCAGGAATTCCAGCTGCATTACGACAACGGCTCCAACGTGCACGCCACCTTCGGTGCGTACTACATGAAGGAAAAGGTGCCGTCCTACCAGGAAGCCTACGCCGACGACCTGTTCCAGATGTTCGGCGCCGGCATCCCGTTCCTGCGCACCATCGAGGACGACCTGCGTACCACCTCCAAGGCCGCCTTTGCCCACGTCAACTGGGAGTTCATCCCGACCTGGACCCTGGCCGCCGGCGTGCGCTGGACCGAGGACAGCAAGCGTTACGACCGCAGCACCAGCACCTACTGGGGCGCGCCGTTTGCCGCGCTGAACGAGACCGTGGGCTTTGCCGCCCAGGCCGACTGGACCGCGACCACCCCGTCGATCAGCCTGCAGAAGGCCTTCAGCAACAACCTGATGGGCTACATCTCGGCCAACCGTGGCTTCAAGAGCGGTGGTTTCAACGGCCGCGCCAACACCGTGTATGACACCCAGCACGCCAAGTTCGATCCGGAATACGTGTGGACCTACGAGCTGGGCATCAAGGGCAGCTCGGCCGACAACCGCTTCCGTGGTGGTGCCACCGCGTTCTACAGCAAGTATTCGGACTTCCAGGCCCGTGTCTCGCAGGACGTCGGCACCTTCCCGGTGCTCAATGCCGCCGAGATGAACATCAAGGGCGTGGAGCTGGAAGGCACCATGCTGCTGGGCAATGCCACCACCCTGAGTGGCCAGGTGTCCTGGCTGGATGCGCAGTACGACAGCTTCGAGGACTTCCGTCTGGATCCGTCCTACCCGGGCTTCGATCCGAACGTGAACCACGACCACGTGCCGTTCTCGCCGGAAATCACCGCCCGTCTGGCCCTGCAGCACGTGTTCGGCCTGGCCAACGGCTCCAACCTGACCATCGGCGGTGATGTGAACTACCGCGATGACACCTGGTTGAGCGTGGACAACCGCGACGTGCTGATGCAGAAGGCCTACACCGTGGCCGGCGCCTACGGCGTGTGGGATTCGCCGCAGCTGGTGTGGCAGGTGCGCGCCGGCGTGCGCAACATCACCGACAAGTCCTACATGACCGAAGGCCAGGAGTTCGCTTCGGTGGGCAATATCCAGACCGCCTACTACGGCCTGCCGCGCAACTGGTATGTCTCGCTGCGTTACAACTTCTGAGCATGCCCGTTGAGTGACTGACGGACACGGCAGCCAGCGCAAGCTGGCTGCCGTTTCTTTATCCTCTGGCCCGGGAGTTTCCGTTGCCGGGAACCGTGTAGCCGCCGGCGGGCGGGGGAAGTGCTGCAATGTTGAGTCTTGTGACGGTGGCCGTGGCCGGGGTGGCCTGGCTGGTGCTGATGTTTGCCGCGGCCATTTATGGCGAGCGCCATCCCAATGCCCTGGCCGGGCGTTGGCACCATGTGTATGCGCTGTCGCTGGCGGTGCACTGCACCTCGTGGACCTTCTATGGCACGGTCACCCAGGCCGTGCGCCACGGTTGGTGGATTCCGCCCACCCTGGTCGGGGCCATCGTGTTCTACCTGCTGGCCGCCCGCTTCATGGGCTGGCTGGTCAAGCTGGCGCGGGAGTCCAACGCCACTTCGCTGGCCGACCTGATCGCCGCCCGCCTGGGCCGCGATGCGTGGCTGGCGGCAGCGGTCACCGCGGTGGCGGCGCTGGGCATGATTCCCTACATCGCGCTGCAGCTCAAAGCGGTGGCGATGAGTTTTTCGATGATCACCACCGGCTCGGTCGGTACCCAGCCGGCGCCGGTGCTGGGCGACAGCGCCCTGTACGTGGCCCTGGCCATGGCCGTGTTTGCGATCCTGTTCGGCGCACGCCGGGCCAATGTGTCCGAGCACAACCGCGGCCTGGTCCTGGCCATGGCGGTGGAATCGGTGTTCAAGCTGCTGGCCATGCTGGTGCTGGCCGGCTTCGTGCTGTGGTGGTTGCCGCGCCAGGCCGGCAGCATCGATGTGCTGCGGCAGACCCCGCTGCTCACCAGCAGCGGCGGTGGTGGTTTCATTCCGCTGGTGCTGCTCGGCGCGCTGGCCATGTTCCTGCTGCCGCACCAGTTCCACATGGCGGTGGTGGAGTGCCGCGACCGGCGTGACCAGCGCACCGCGCGCTGGCTGTTTCCGATCTACCTGCTGTTGATGGCGCTGCCGGTGCTGCCCCTGGCCTGGGCCGGCAATGCCCTGCTGCCGGCCGGCGTTCCCACCGACATGTACACCCTGGCCCTGCCTGCCCTCAACGGCCAGCACGCGGTGGCGTTGCTGGCCTTCCTCGGCGGCCTGAGTGCGGCCACCGGCATGGTCGTGGTCAGTGTGCTGACCCTGAGCCTGATGATCGGCAACCACTGGTTTGCCCCGGGCCTGCTGCGCAGTGCCTGGTCGCGGCGCGGCGATGGCGACCACCGCCGCGAGCTGCTGTGGCTGCGCCGGGTGGTGATCTGCCTGACCATGCTGCTGGCCTGGGGCTACAGCCGGGTGATCGGTGACAGCGATGTGCTGGCCGATATCGGCGCGGTGTCCTTCTCGGCCCTGGCCACCTTGCTGCCGGTGCTCGGTTTTGCGCTGTTGCGCCCGCAGACCTCGCCACGTGCGGCGGTGGCCGGGGTGCTGGCCGGCTTTGTCACCTGGGCCTGGGTGCTGCTGGTGCCCAACGTGCTGGTGCTGGGCTGGGCCCAGGCCGAATGGCTGCGCAGTGGCCCGTTCGGCATCGCCGCGCTGTCGCCGCAAGGCCTGTTCGGCCTGACCGGCTGGACGGCGCTGGGGCGGGCGGTGGGCGCCAGCCTGTTCGTGGGCACCTTGACCACCCTGGTGGTGATGACCTGGCGCCGCGCCACCCCGGCCGGACGTGACCGTGGCCTGGATGCCGACGGCCTGCGCGAGGCAGGGCGCCGTTTCCTGGCCCCGGCCCAGGTCGAGCAGATCCTGGCCGGCGCCCCGCGTCAGGGCGCGGTGCCGGCCGTGATGCAGGAGCGCATGGAGCGCGAGCTCTCCGCAGTGCTGGGCAGTGCCTCGGCGCGCCTGTTGCTGGATGCCGCGCGCAACGAGCAGGGCGAGCTGGCCACGGTGGCGGCGATCGTCAGCGAGGCCAGCGTGGACCTGCGCTTCAACCAGAAGGTGCTCGAAGCGGCGCTCAACAACATGGACCAGGGCATCAGTGTGATCGACAGCGAGCAGCGCCTGGTGGCCTGGAACCAGCGTTACGCCGACATCCTCGGCCTGCCGCCGGAGCTGCTGCAGGTGGGCCAGCCGATTGCGCAGATCACCGCCTGGGCGCTGGCCCGCATGCCCGAACGCGGGGATGGCCAGCGTGCCACCGAGCGCCGCCTGGCCTTCATGCGCGCCGGCACCGCGCACCTGTCCGAGCGCGTGTTCCCGGACGGCAGCATTGTCGAAATCCGTGGCAACCCGATGCCCGGCGGTGGCTTTGTGGCCACCTTCACCGATGTCACCGCATTCCGCCGCAACGAGCGCGAGCTCAAGCGCAGCAACGAACTGCTGGAGCAGCGCGTGGGTGAGCGCACCGCCTTGCTGGAAGCGGCCAAGCGCGAGGCCGAGCGTGCCAGTGATGCCAAGAGCCGCTTCCTTGCGGCAGTTGGCCATGATCTGCTGCAGCCGCTGCATGCAGCGCACCTGTTCACCGACACCCTGGCCCAGCAGGTGGCCGCGCCGGAGAAGGCCGAGCTGGTCGGGCAGATCCGTGGTGCGCTGGATTCCACCACTGACCTGCTGACCGGCCTGTTTGACATGTCACGCCTGGAAGCCGGTGGCCTGGTGCCGCAGCCGCGCACCTTTGCCCTGGCCGAGGTGCTGGACCCGCTGGCCGCGCAGTTTGCCGCGCTGGCCAAGGCCAACGGGCTGGATTTCCGCTATGTGCGCAGCCAGGCCTGGGTCCACAGTGACCCGCAGCTGCTGCGCCGGGTGCTGCAGAACTTCCTGGCCAATGCGGTGCGCTATACGCGCAGCGGCGGCATCGTGCTGGGCGCGCGCCGCAGCGGTGGCGGCCTGCGCCTGGAAGTGCATGACAGCGGCCCGGGCATTGCCCTGGCCGACCAGCAGGCCATCTTCGAGGAATTCCGCCGTGGCGAGGGTGCGGCCGGGCAGGGCCTGGGCCTGGGCCTGGCCATTGCCGAGCGCATCGCCCGCCTGCTGCAGCTGCCACTGGGCCTGCGCAGCACGCCGGGCGTGGGTACGGTGTTCAGTGTGGAACTGGCCGGCGTGGTGCGGCCGCCGCAGCCGGCGCTGCCGGCGTCAGCTGGCAAGCGCAGTGGCCTGGCCGGGGTGCCGGTACTGGTGGTGGACAATGATCCGCAGGCGCTGGCCGCACTGGCCGGCCTGTTGCGTGGCTGGGGCTGCGTGGTGCACGAGGCCGATGGCGAAGCACAGGCACGGGCACGTCTGGCCCAGGCCGAGGTGGCGCTGTGGCTGTTTGACTACAACCTGGATGACGGCGACACCGGTACGGCGCTGCGTCAGCGTCTGGCCGCCAGTGGTGAGCCGCGGCCGACCTTGATCCTCAGTGCCGATGACAGCCTTGCCACCCGGCGTGAAGTGCTCGAACAGGGGCTGACCCTGCTGCACAAGCCGGTACGTCCGTTGGCGTTGAAGTCGGTGCTCGATCGCCTGTTGGCCGCCCGGCACGGTGCGGTTGCAAGTGGGGCCTAGACCATCATCGCCTCTTCCACCGCGCCCAGGCGCTGGGCCATGCGCGCGATGTGGTTGGCACACGCCTGCGGCTCCAGGCCGGCATCGCAATGCTGGGTGAGCAGGTGCTGGTAGGTATCCCAGAAGGGGGCTGAATTTCCGTGCAGGTTCCAGGCGTGCTGCATGGCCCGCCAGGCGGATTGGCAGCACGGATCGCGTTGGATGGTGGGGTCATCCATGAGTAACTCCTGTTGCGTGGGGCAATGGTTCTACTGCCCCGCTATTTGGAGTCAAATCAAGGAGATGGTCAATCCACCCAGGTATCGATTTTGCGTGACGGATCGCTCAGTTCAAGCTCGCGCAACACCACGCTGGCCTGGGTGCGGTTGCGCACGCCCAGCCGTTCGAAGATGGCCGACAGATGCGCCTTGACGGTTCGCTCCTGTACATCCAGGCGGTCGGCGATCTGCTTGTTGAGCAGGCCCTGCGCCACCAGCACCAGGACCCGGAATTGCTGCGGGGACAGGCTGGCCAGGCGCGCGGCCAGTTCACTGTCATGCGGCGAGGACTGGGCGGTGTTGACTGCTGCCCGCAGCGAGGCCGGCAGCCATTGCTCGCAATCCATCACCGCACGGATCGCATCGCGCAGTTCGTCCAGGCCCGAGCTCTTGGGCAGATAACCGGCCGCGCCGTGGTCCAGCGCCCGGCGCACCACGCGCGGGTCGTCATTGGCCGAGACCACGATCACCGCCACCCCCGGATGCTGGGCACGGATGGCGGCCAGGCCGGCCAGGCCATGGTTGCCGGGCATGTGCAGGTCCAACAGGATCAGGTCGATGTCCGGCTGCTCGTCCAGTGCGGCCAGCACCTGGTCCAGCGAGGCGGCTTCGCGCACGGTCATGGCGTCGATGGCATCGCTGGCCGCCTGACGCAGGGCAGCACGGAACAGCGGGTGGTCATCGGCGATCAGCAGGGTCGGCATGGAGTGGGAGCTGGGAACGAGTGAAGGGAATGGCGGGCAACGAGTGGTTGGAAGCGAGCAACGAGTGTGGAGTAACGAGGAACGAGTGAGAGCGGCTGGCAACGAGTGGTGAGGAAAGAGGAACGAGTGGCTGGAAGCGAGGAACGAGTGGAGAGTAACGAGGAACGAGTGATGCGCCCCTACTCGTTTCTCGTTACTCGCTCCACTTACTCGTTTCTCGCTTACTGCGCTGTCCAGCCGCCGTCCACCGGCAGGCTGGCGCCGGTGACATTGTGCGCTTCGCGGCGGCAAAGCCAAACCACCATTGCAGCGATGTCTTCGGGCAGGGACATGCGCAGGGACGGCTGCTTTTCGGCGAGCAGGGCGCGCACGCCGTCATCGCGGTTGCCACCGGCCGGAATGCGGGCCTGGATCTGCGGCTCGATCAGCGGGGTTTCCACCCAGCCCGGGCACACGCAGTTGACCGTGACCCCGCCGCTGGCACGGTCGCCGGCAGCGGCGTATTCCAGCCCGGCCACCTTGCTCAGGCCGATGATGCCGTGCTTGGAGGCCACATACGGGGCCTTGTCCTTGCTGGCGACCAGGCCGTGTACCGAGGCAATGTTGACCACCCGGCCAAAGCCGCGTTCGGCCATGCCGGGCAGGGTGGCCTGCATGGTGTGGAAGGCCGAGGACAGGTTGATGGCAATGATGTCATTCCACTTCTGCACCGGTTGCTGCGCCAGCGGCGCGGCATGCTGGATGCCGGCGTTGTTGACCAGCACATCCAGCGGCGACCAGGCATTGATGGCGGCCATCATGTCGGCGATCTGCTGCGCATCGCGCAGGTCAGCGCCGAAGTGGCGTACCTCGGCGGCGCCGGCGGCCTTGACCGTGGCGATGGCCTGGGCAATTTGCTCGTCACTGCCCAGGCCATTGATGGCCACGTTGGCACCGGCAGCGGCCAGGGCGCTGGCAATGCCCAAACCAATACCCGAGGTGCTGCCGGTAACCAGGGCGGTACGGCCGGAAAGGAAGGTGTCCATGGGGGGGCTCCACACGCAGATGAGTCGATGCCATCACGCTAGCAGCGATGGCCGTGCTTGCCTTTGGTACGAAAGTACGATGAGCGCGGCCGCACAGGTTTGTTAGCGTGCAGCCATGAACATGCCCAAGCTCAGCGCTGCGTGCGCCCTTTCGCTGGGTCTGGTGATGGCCGGCTGTGCCAGCATCGACTCCACTCCCACCGCGCCGGCCTCGCTGGCAGTGCTGCAGGAAAGTGCGCACCGTCAGGGCGATGACCTGCTCAGTGCCGGGCTCGGCCATGCCGGCCTGCTCACCGCGGCTCCGCCGGCCTTTGCCGATGCCAACGCGCCGACCCCGGCCGAGCTGCGCAAACGTGCCCTGTGGGCCAGCTGGCGCGGCATCGCCGACCTGATGCCCGGCGGTGGTTTTGGCCAGCTTTACGGCACCCTGCAGGACGTGCCCGGGCGTGAGTTCTCCACCCTGGTGCGCTTGCCCGGTGCCAACCAGCCGCACCGCGTGGTGGTGCAGGTGCCGGACAACTTCGATGCTGCCAAGCGCTGCGTGGTGGTGGCCCCGTCCTCCGGTTCGCGCGGGGTGTATGGCGCGGTGGCCGTGGCCGGGCCATGGGCCCTGCCGCGTGGCTGCGCCCTGGCCTATACCGACAAGGGTGCCGGCAGTGATTACTTTGACCTGGATGCCCAGGCCGGGGTGCGCGCCGATGGCACCACCGCCGCGCTGGACGCGGCCGATGACTTTGCCTTCCTGCCCGATGCGCCGATCAATGCCAGCGGTGTGGCGGTCAAGCATGCCCACTCCAAGGACAACCCGGAAAGCGACTGGGGCCGGCATGTACGTCAGGCGGCCGACATCGCCCTGCAGGCCCTGGACAGCGCCGTGCCGGCTGCCGCGCCCTTCACCCATGCCAATACGCGGGTGATTGCGGTGGGCATCTCCAACGGTGGTGGTGCGGTGCTGCGTGCGGCCGAGGATGCCGATGGCTGGCTCGATGGCGTGGTGGCCGGTGAGCCCAATGTCTACAGCGACGGCGCTGGTTCGCGTGCGTTGTACGACTACACCACCGAGGCGGCGGTGCTGATGCCTTGCGCGTTGTTGGCTATCGACAACCTGCCGGCCAGTCCGCTCAGTGCGGCCGGCAAGGCGCTGGGGCAGTTGCGCTGTGCCAGCCTGGCTGCCTCCGGCGCAATCAGTGGGGCCGACCAGGCCGCGCAGGCGGCCGATGCTCTGGCCCGTCTGCAGGCCACCGGTTGGACCGCCCAGGCCCTGCAGGCCGGCGCACTGAGTGTGGATTTCGACCTCTGGCGTGCGGTTGCGGTGACCTATGCCTCGGCCTATGGCCGTTATGGCGTGGGTGAGCATCCGTGCGATTATGCCTTCTCGGCCACCACCGCCCAGCACGCCCCGCGTGCGGCCACCCAGGCCGAGCGCGGTGCATGGCTGGCCGATGGCAGCGGCATCCCGCCGGGCGCCGGGGTGAACATCGTGGATACCCGTATGGCCGCGCCGGATTTCCTGGCCCCCGGCACACACTGCCTGCGCCAGCTGTGGGCCGGCAATGACGCCGCTGCCCAGCGCGTACAGGCCGGTATCGCCGCCACCAAGGCGGGCCTGCCCAGCGCCGGGCTGCCGGTGATGGTGGTGCACGGCAATGCCGATGGCCTGATCCCGTTTGCCTTCAGCTCGGCGCCGTACGCGGCCGCGGCCAAGGCGGCAGGGCGTGAACTGAGCCTGTGGCAGATCGACCACGTGCAGCATTTCGATGGCTTCCTCGCACTGCCTGACTACGCGGCGCGTTACCTGCCGCTGCTGCCCTATGTGTACCGCGCGCTGGATGCAGTGGAGGCACGTCTGGATGGCAAGGCCGCGTTGCCAGCCGATGCCCATATCCGCACCACGCCGCGTGGTGCCGGCCAGCCGCTGGGCGCAGCCAACCTGGCCATGCCGGAGTAAGCCTTCCTGCCTGCCAAGCGGATGCAGCAGCAACGGGCCGTCAGGCCCGTTGTTGTTTGTGCCCCGCCGGGCGTGGGCGGGGCAGCGGGGCGGGGCGCAGACCGCCCGTGTGCGCCAGGGTTCCCGCGATCACGTTTTATTTTTGGAACAGTTCGACGTGGTCGCGACGGTGGTGCCGGCGCAGGGCCACGTGCAGACTTGTGCCACATCACAGGCACGCAATGGGCCTGGCCGCAGGATAGGCGGCCAGCCCGGTGTCCATCGTCTTCATGGGGAGCCAAGCATGTCATTACGCAATACCGCCCAGCGTTGGGGCGCCGTGAGTCAACTGCTGCACTGGGGCATCGTGGCCCTGATTGCCTGGATGGCCTGGTTGGGCCTGACCATGGTGGACATGCCGCCCACCCCGGCCAAGATCAATACCTACGCCCTGCACAAATCCGTGGGCCTGACCCTGCTCGTCCTGGTGGTGGTGCGCCTGGCCTGGCGCCTGTATGCCGGCGCACCGCGTGCCGTGCCCGGCACCCCCACCTGGCAGGCGCGCATTGCCAGCCTCACCCACGTGGCGCTGTATGTGCTGCTGCTGGGTATTCCCTTGAGCGGCTGGCTGTTCAATTCGGCTGCCGGTTACCCGCTGCAGTGGTTCAAGCAGTTCAACTTGCCGGCCCTGGCCGGCAAGGACGAGGGCCTGGCCGAGCTGGCCATCAGCATTCACGAGTGGGGGTTCTGGGCCTTGCTGGCACTGGTGGCCCTGCACGCCTCTGCAGCGCTGTACCACCATCTTTTCCAGGGCGATGACACCTTGCGACGCATGTTGCCCGGTTATCGCCCCCAGCCTTGAAGGAGCTGCCCATGAATACCGTCAATACCACCCTGCGTCTTGCCCTGTTGGCCAGCGCCGGGATGCTTGCCGGCCTGCAGGCCGCCCCGGCGGCCGCGGCCGATTATGTGCAGCAGCGCGGCGGCCTGAGCTTTGTCGGCAGCTACCAGGGCGAGACCTTCACCGGCCTGTTCCCGGGTTTTACCACCCGCCTGCAGTTCGACCCGGCCAACCCGGCTGCCGCAAAGCTGGACGTGGATATTCCGCTGGCAGGCGCCGACACCCGCAACGGCGAGCGCGACAGCACCCTGAAAGGGGCCGATTTCTTCAACGTGGCCCGCTTTGCCACGGCGCGTTACAGCGCCGAGGGGTTCACTGCACTGGGTGGTGACCGCTACCGCGCCGACGGCACCCTGCAGCTGCGCGGCATCAGCAAGCCGGTCAGCCTGACCTTCACCCTGAGCGGTGGTGACAACCCGGTGCTGGTTGGTCAGGCGGTGGTCAAACGGCTGGATTTCGACATCGGCGCCGGCGACTGGGCTGACCTGTCGATCATCCCCAACAACATCGACGTGGCTACCCGGGTGACCTTCCGCAAGCTGCCCTGAGCGGCACTGGCGGGTGGTACAAGATGGTGGGCAACAGGGCAGGGTGCTTGCGCATCCTGCCCTGTTTTTTGTTGGTTCCGGCAGCGGTTGCCATGAACATCCGTTCCAAACCAGCGCCGGGTACTGCTGCGCATGCAACCCGGTGCAGGGGGCTTACGGGCTGACCACTTCCACTTTGGTGGTGCTGTTGCTGGCGGCATAGGCAATGATCTGCTCGGCCGACATGCCGGCGATGCGGTCCTTGATGCGGGCCACGCCCGGTTGCTGAAGTTCCGGGTTGTTGACCACCTCATAGGCGCTGTTGACGCCGATGAAATTGATGGCCATCACGGCCATGGCCAGTTCCACTTGTTTGGCCTGCGGCAGTGAACGCTGCATTTGCTTGTAGGAAGCTTCGGCCGTGGCGGCATTGCTGGCATCCAGGGTGAGCGTTGCTTTTTCGCTACCGCTGCTGGCGCATGCGGCCAGGGTAGTGCCGAGCAGGAGGGTAAACAGGGTGTTCCTGAGCATGTTGATCATCCTTGCAGTGATGGCGTATCCAGCCGCGGTGATGCGGCCGTGGGGTGAAATAAAATCAGGGGCGTAAAGCCTAGCGTTTTGTGCGGGTGCTGCCAGCACATCGGTTGTGTGGGCGGTCACATACTGCGGTTCCCGCTCAAGGCCGGCCGCGATAGGGCTCGCAGCCGATGCCGTCGTTGTCGCGGTCCAGGTGCGGGCCATAGCCTGGGTCGCCACGGCGGACCGGTGCCGCGCCGGCTGCACGGGCCTCGGCGCAATTGGCGAACACGCCATGGCCACTGCTGCGTGCCGGGGAAAGTTGCGCCGGTGCCAGGCGGTTGCCGGCAGGCGCCAGGTTTGCCGGCGTGGCACCCCCGCCGCCACGGTGGCAGTGGTAGTCCCCGGTCTGCCGGTTGTTGTGGCAGCCCTCGCGGTTGAGCCCGCCCGGGTGGGCGTGAGCAGGGTCCATCGCGGCAAAACTTCCGGGCAATACAAGCATCATCAACAACGTCCGCACACAGCCCCCTGTTGTGTTTGTTTTTTGGATTATGCCGTTACTGCAGATTGGTTGTGTTTAGTCGCACGGTCTCGCGCGCCGTGCTTGCCGCATGCTTCAGTGCGCAGCGGCAATCCACACGCACAGCCACAGGCCGATCACCGCCAGAAAGTTGAGGGTGAAGGCCACGCCGCGCAGGCGCACATTGCCGGTGAGGATCTGCACCGCGCTGTGCAGCAGCCTGCCGACCACGAAGGGCCAGGCCAGCGCCACGGCCATGGACGAAGGCTGCAGCTGCATCAACAGCAGGCAGGCCACATGGAAAAACAGCGGCCACTCGAACTGGTTGGACAGGTTGGCGCTGATGCGTGGCTCCACGGCGGCCCACGGGTTGCTGCCATCGGCCCGCCGGCCAATCCCCCAGATCGCCGGTGCCCGCGCGACGGTGAGCAGCGTATACAACAGGCCAGCCAGCGCAACGTGCGCCACCATCGGCAGGATCAGGGAGTTCGGCATGATCGATAATTCTCCGATGTTCTCTTTGGCGATAATTGCCAGCTTTCAACGCTACCTTGTCCCCTTATTGTTCTGGGCAACTGCTCATGCTGACCTCGTTGTTTATCAGCTTTTATGGGATGAAGGAATCCATGCGAAGCCTTTCTGGTTGCACACGTATGTCTGACTCACGCTTCATCCTCCGGGTTCGGCCGGGTAAGGATGAATATTGAGCATGCTACTGTACAGATGCCGCCAGCAAAGAAGAAAAGCCAGGAAACTCCGAACGAAAACGCATCGCCAGCTTGGGTGCAGATGCGCCTGTAGGACTGGCGGCCGCAGCTGATCTGGCCTTCTTCAAGCGCACCGTAGCAATGCCACAGAAGCCCGGCTCCGAATGCAAGAAATACGAGGAATAACGCGCTGCGGACAAGTGGGGAGAGTGACTTTTGCAGGGGGCTGCGTCGGGATCCATACAGGTAGACGACGACCAAGAACACACCCATGGCACATGCAACAAGGTAGGTGAGCAACGCTCGCTCCAGAAAAGTTGGGTTGCTCGTGTCTTGCTCGCCCTGGATTGGAGTGTTCGGCGGATGGTGCTTTGGCAAAAATCGTTTGCGAGCAGCAAGCCCGGATTGATCGGGGGGTAGGTATGGGGGTTATTTATGAAAATGCACTCTGATCCGGATTCAATCAAGTGTCACGCTTGGAGTCATCTCCATTGCCTTTCTTTGCCTGGACTTCCTTTTCGCCCAGGCCGGCACCAAGAGCAACGCCGATCGCTATGCCCGGGGCGATGCCAAGCGCCAGATTTCCAATGGCAATGCCAATGCCGGCACCGATCGCGACACCAAGGGCTATGCCGGTGCCTATGAACTTTCCGCGTATCGCCTTTTCTTGGTCTTCAGTCACGATGATATCCTTTCATATTCAATGTCTGAGATAAGCAGGTCGTCGAAATCAGTTCGGTATGAATGAACTGTCGGGAGGCTGGCTATCGCACAGCAGCTTCCGCTGCTTTTGGGTGGGGCTATGCCAGGTATCTGGCAGGCATAGCTTGAAGCTCATTGCAGGAACTCAACCTGACCCCTTTGTTCCTGTTGGCTTGGGAAAATGGCTGGGGATCACAGCCAAGGCGCATCGCCAAGGACGATTTTCTTGTAGTAGCTGATATTCGCGCGGAACGAATACGCAACACCGAGGCCATAGCCAATGCTTCGTGAAAAACTTCCTAGGCCTACTGCATTCAGAAGAAGAATCAAGGCTACGGCGATGATGAAGTAGAACAGGGCTTGCCGCCACAGTCCCTTGGCCAAGTAATAGAACGGGCCAAGGATCAAGGCAAGGACGTTGAAGGTGAGGCCAAATCGCTCCCCGAATGGAAGGTCCCGGAAATGTGGCAGATCTGGGCCGCCTGCTTTTTCGATTAGCCTGAACTTGCGCTTCCATGACTCTGAAACTTGCAATCGTGCGATAGAGTCTGCCTTGGCCCTGGGCGGAACTGTTGTGGTGGGCTGGCTGATGGGTGGTGCAGATGATCCGTAGGAATTGTATGGGTCGCTCACAGAGACTCCTTTCAGTGTGGGTGGGGCCTGGCGCCCGAATCAAGACGAGTCGCGAAGCGGCAGGGGCTCCCTTCGAAAAGTGGACGCCTGCTGGTCAGGCGTTTGCACACTCCGGCTGGACAGATGATTGGTAATTGATTGCCGAGTGTGGATGCTGGTGGTTATTGAAATTCTGGCGATTCACAGCGGTTGCGGCACGATCAACAGTGGCCTCGTTGTTATCGGTGGTGAAAAGTCTCATCCTCCAATGCAACCTGATCCTGTGTTGTTCTGAGCCAGAAAATCAACCTGACCCTGAGGTTTCCCCACGTTTCTGCCATTGATATCAACAACTTGTGATCACTACAGCAGAAACAGACGCGCGCATGACGCAGCCTTGGAGGTGACTAAACCAAAAAAGGACTGACGATCATGCGCGCCAGCCAAGTATTGCAGAAGTGTCTGCGCAACTCACTACCCAGCATGCACGCGCTGCGGCGGCGGGCGCTGCTGCAAGCCGTTGAGGCATTGATCCAGGGCCGCCGATTGACCCTGAGTGACATTGCGCGATCCTGGCCTGGCGCCCTGCGCGTGCGAGCTCCGCTCAAGGCCTTTGACCGCCTGCTCGGCAACCGGCACCTGCATGGTGAACGCCATGGCATCGAGCAGGACATGGCCCGCTGGCTGCTGCGTGGGCCACAACCGGTCATCCTGATCGACTGGTCGGATTTGAAGCCCGACAAGAGCTGGTGCCTGCTGCGTGCGGCCATACCTGTCGGCGGCCGCACATTGACCCTGCTGGACATGGTCTTTCCCGGCCGTGAGCAAGGTTCACCGGGCGCTGAGAAACACTTTCTGCAGCAGCTGAGCAAGCTTGTGCCGGCAAATTCAACGCCGATCTTGGTCACCGATGCCGGCTTCCGCAGTCCTTGGTTCCGGGCTGTTTCAGCGCTGGGCTGGCATTGGCTTGGGCGATTGCGTGGCACTACTTGCATCAAGCCTCAGCATGTCCCCGATCACCCACAGCAATGGGCCGACAGCAGGCACCTGCATGCGATGGCCACTGCAACGCCGCACGAGTTGCCATCGATGCTGATCAACCGCAGTGCCCCACTTGCCTGCCGGTTGGTGGTCTATGCCAAAGCACGAAAAGGCCGGGGAAAAGCCAACCGGCGTACGCCAAGCAAGGTGTCTCGTTCCTCGTCGAGCCTGAAAGCAGCCGCCCGCGAGCGGGAGCCGTGGTTGATCGTGGCCTCGCTGGAA
This sequence comes from Stenotrophomonas ginsengisoli, assembly GCF_001431485.1. GTDB lineage: Bacteria > Pseudomonadota > Gammaproteobacteria > Xanthomonadales > Xanthomonadaceae > Stenotrophomonas > Stenotrophomonas ginsengisoli. The sequence continues at coordinate 17,150 of NZ_LDJM01000028.1, forward strand.
CTGAGCAATGCCAGCCCCCGGCAATTGGTGAAACTCTATGCCCGCCGGATGCAGATCGAACTGGCGTTTCGTGACCTGAAATCACACCGCTATGGCCAAGCGCTGGAAGACAGCCTGACCCGCCAAGGTGGTCGGCTGCAGATCCTGTTGCTGGTCAGCACCCTGGCCGGCTTCGTCAGCTGGCTTGCCGGCATGGCCTGCGAAGCAGCGGATATCGCTCGCTGGTTGTGGCCGGTCAAAAGCACCCGAAAGCTGTATTCCACCCTGCGTATCGGCCGCGAAGCATTGGCCAGAGGCTGGCCACTGGGACCAGCATCGCGCTGCCTTGAACATCTCAGATCACCGCCACAGGCCGTCTTGGAGCAGATGTGTCTACACCCATGAAAACGTGGGGAAACCTAAGAACCTGACCCCGTTGTTTCGGATTTTCGGCCACGGCAGAGTGACAAGCCTGCGGCGCTTTTCCGTGGCCGCGAAGCGGGCTCGGCTTGAGTGATCGAATGGACTCCCCG
>NZ_LDJM01000029.1 GCF_001431485.1 Stenotrophomonas ginsengisoli
CAGGCAATAAAAAGCCCCGCCGACCCCCCCCTGGTCGTCGGGGCTTTTTATTGCCTGCGTCTTTGCCGGCGCACAAGTGCGGCTAAGTGAAACCTTCTGCCCAGAGCCAGATCCGGCCATGAAAAACGCCGCGCTGGGCGCGGCGTCTGCTGATGGCGTGCGGTTGGGTGGCAATCAACCCAGCCAGTCCTGCGGGACCAGGTAACGGGCCAGGCGGGCCTCGTCGCTGCCGTCGGCCGGCTGGAAGCCGTATTCCCAGCGCACCCGCGGCGGCAGGCTCATCAGGATCGACTCGCTGCGGCCACCACTCTGCAGGCCGAACAGGGTGCCGCGGTCGTAGACCAGGTTGAACTCGACGTAGCGGCCGCGGCGGTAGAGCTGGAACTCGCGTTCACGTTCACCGTAGGGCGTGTCCTTGCGGCGCGCGACGATGGGCAGATAGGCGTCCAGGAAGCCCTGGCCGACCGCCTGCAGGTAGGCAAAGTCGGTGTCGAAGTCGCCGTGCAGGTCATCGAAGAACAGCCCGCCCACGCCACGGGTCTCGTTGCGGTGCTTGAGGAAGAAGTACTCGTCACACCAGCGCTTGTGTTCGGCGTAACGGGTCGGGCCGAACGGGGCGCAGAGGTCGGCGGCGACCTGGTGCCAGTGCTGGACGTCCTCGTCGAACGGGTAGAACGGGGTCAGGTCGAAGCCGCCGCCGAACCAGGACGCCACGATCTGGCCGTCACGCTCGGCCTGGAAGTAGCGCACGTTGGCGTGGGTGGTGGGCAGGTAGGGGTTGTGCGGGTGGAAGACCAGCGACACTCCGCAGGCGCGCCAGGTGGCGCCGGCCAGCTCGGGGCGGTGGGCCGAGGCCGAGGGCGGCAGGCGGGTACCGGCCACATCGGAAAAACCGATGCCGGCCTGCTCGAACACGCCGCCGTCGCGCAGGATGCGGGTACGCCCGCCGCCACCTTCGGCCCGCTGCCACAGGTCCTCGACGAAACGGGCCTTGCCGTCGGCGGTTTCGATGGCGGCGCAGATACGGTCCTGCAGGCCGGTCAGGTAGTCGCGTACGCGTTCAAATTCGTTCATGGCGCCACTTTAGCCGATGCACGGCCATTGGCCAGTAGGCGTTGCCGATCAGCCGAACAGGGCGCGCATATCGGCCTTGCGGTAACGCTGTGCGAGCCAGACATGGATGGCCGACAGGGCCAGGATCGGCAGTGAGGAGCTGACCCAGAGCATGATCCGGGTATCACGCAGCTCGCTTTTGATCTGGGCCAGATCGTCCTGGCTGCTGAACTCGCTGCTCTGCGCCAGCAGCATGTCGAGCATGCCCATCAGCAGGCGGTCCAGCAGCGGCACGGCGGCCAGGTTCAACAGTGCGGTAAGCAGCAGCAGGACGATGAAGCCGCGCCGGGCCCAGTTGCGCCCACGCAGCATGCCGGCGGCAATGGCCAGGCAGGGAATGCAGCTGAGCAGCTGCAGTGCGCTCAGGCCGGTGGCATGGGCGGCAATCCAGCCCAGCAGGCCGCTGGGCACCAGGTTGTAGGTGGCAAACCAGCTGCGCACATCCCAGGCTTCCAGCGCCAGTACCCCGACCAGCTGGAACACGCTCCAGACCAGGGTCAGCACGCTCAGCACCAGCAGGGTCCAGGCACAGATGCGGTTCAATTGCCCGGCCTGGGCGGAGTGGGTGAGCAGGGACATGGGCGATCCGGAATCAGGCCAGGCCGAGGACGGCGCGGGCGGCGGGCAGGATGTGCTGGCGGCTCAGCGGCGCCAAGGGGAAACCGGCTGGCGGGTCGATCGCAATCCAGGCCAGTTCGGCAATCTCGGCGGCGGCCAGCGGCATGCCGGTCACGCTGACCATGAAGGCTTCACCGCTGACGGTGAAGCCTGGCTCGTTGACCGCGCCGGCCTGGAATTCTCCCAGCCGGCGCGCACTGCCGGCATCCAGCGCCACGCCCAGTTCCTCGTCCAGCTCGCGGGCCAGGGTGGTCAGCGAATCCTCGCCGGCGGCACGCTTGCCACCGGGTTGGATGAAGGTGGACGAGCCGTGTTTGCGCACGACCAGCACCCGCTGTTGGTCATCAAGGATGACCGCGGCCACGGTGCGGATCGTGCGCGTGGTCTGGCTCACGGCTTCAGGGTCTGCTCGAACAGCTTGTGGATGCGGCGGTACTGGTCATACCAGGAGTCGGCACGGGTATAGCCGTGGCGCTCCAGCGGGTAGGCGGTCATGTACCAGTTGTCCTTGCGCAGCTCGATCAGGCGCTGGCTCAGGTTGACCGAGTCCTGGAAGAACACGTTGTCATCCATCATGCCGTGGCCGATGAACAGGTTGTCCTGCAGACCTTCGGCGTACCAGATCGGCGAGGAGGTGCGGTAGGCCTGCGGGTCGATTTCCGGGGTGTTGAGGATGTTGGAGGTGTAGGCGTGGTTGTACTGCATCCAGTCGCCGACCGGACGCAGGGCGGCGCCGGCCTTGAACGCACCCGGGGCACGGAACAGGGCCATGAAGGTCATGAAGCCGCCGTAGGAGCCGCCGTAGATGCCGGCCCGCTCGCGGTCACCCTGCTTGTTTTCCACCAGCCAGTCCAGGCCGTCCAGATAGTCTTCCAGCTCCGGGTGGCCCATGTTGCGGTAGATCGCGGTACGCCAGTTGCGGCCATAGCCTTCGCTGGCGCGGAAGTCCATGTCCAGCACGATGTAACCCTGCTGCACCAGCAGGTTGTGGAACATCTGCTCGCGGAAGTAGTTCGGGTAGCGCGCGTGCACGTTCTGCAGGTAACCGGCGCCGTGGACGAACATCACGATCGGGTACTGCTTGCCCGGCTCCATCACTTCCGGGCCGTAGTACTTGGCCCAGACCACGCCGGCACCGTGCTTTGAGGGCACCTGCACCATCTGCGGTTCGATCCAGTTGCGGGCCTTGAATTCGGCGCTGCGGGTGTCGGTGAGCTTGAGCGCCTGGCCGCCGGCGGCCGGGACCACGGCAATCTGCGGCGGGATATAGCTGTCAGACCAGCGCACCAGGACCTGCTCGCCATTGGGCGAGAGGCTGAAATCCTCGACCCCGTCCAGCGCGGTCACTTCGCGCACGGCACCGCCGTTGACGGAGACATTGCAGACCTCGTAATCCCCCGGCCAGGCCTGGTTGCACAGGAAGTAGAAGCTGCTTCCATCGTGGGACAGCACCGGCATCGAGGCTTCCCAGTTGCCGCCGGTCAGGGCCTTGGGGCGGGCGTTGCCGGCCTGGGTGTACAGGTGCGAGTAGCCGGACTGCTCGGACAGCATCCACAGCGTGCGGCCATCGGCCAGCCAGCCGAAATCGTTGTAGTTCCAGTTGATCCAGGCTGGATCGGTCAGGCGGTGGCGTGGAGACAGGGTGTCGCTGCCCGGGGTCAGGGTGGCGATCCAGCGGTCCTTGTTGTCCACCGAGCGCAGCATCACGGCGGCCTGGCTGCCATCGGCGTTCCAGACCATCGACGGGGCGCCGAAGCCGGCACCGACCTGGACATCACGGTTGCCCTTCAGTGCGTCCTTGCCGGCGGCCTTGCGCAGTTCGGCCAGCGGGTCGCTGGCGATGCCGGGCAGGGCGTCGAGGCTGACCTTGCTGGCCTTGCCACTGGCCAGGTCCACCTGCCACAGGGTCTGCGGGGCCGGGTCGTTGCGGCCGACACGGGTGCGCACGTTTTCAAATTCCTCGTAACCGGATTCGGTCACGTACAGCGGCATCTTGCCGCCCTGGCCGGTCTCGGCCTTCTTGCTGCGGGTGGAGACCAGCAGGTGGTTGGCATCGGGCGACAGGGCGCTGTCCACGATCACCACGTCATCGCCGAGGTAGACCGGCGCGGCCGCGCGGGTGGGGTCGGTGGCCCGCCACTGCTCGGCCTGCTCACGCAGCGCGTCGCGCTGCTCGCGGTCGCGGCGCAGGGTCTGCAGGGTGGCCATCTGCTGCTCGCGCAGGCCATCGGCCGCCGGTGCGGCATTGGGGTCCTTTTCCGCACGCAGGTTGGCCACCTGGCGGGTGCCGGCGGCCTGGGTCCAGTGGAACCAGGTGTGGTTGACGTGCCAGATCACCCCACCGTTGTGCGAGAAGCCCAGGCCGCGCGCGCGCTCGTTGCCGTGGCTGAGCTGGGTCAGGCTGCCGTTGCGCAGGTCGCGCAGGAACACGTTGCCATCGCGGACAAAAACGGCCTGGGTGTTGCTGGCGTTGTGGATGCGGCTGGCGGTATCCAGGTCGCCACGGGCGGCGCCCTCGATCCGGCTGGCCGGGCCGCCGCTGCTGGCGATCTGGAAGGTGTCGCGCACCGGGCTGGCATCACGCTTCTGGGTGTACTGCACCTGCTGGCCATTCCAGCTCCACCAGGCCGATTCGACCGGGTTGCCGATCCAGTCCGGCTCGGCCATCGCCTGTTCCAGGGTGATCGGGGTCGGGGCCGCCTGGGCGGCGCTGCCCAGGGCCAGCAGCAGGGACAGGGACAACAGTCGGGTCATGATGGTTTCCAGCAAGTTGATCCGTTCAAGCGTAGCAGCCTGCTGCCGTCCAGGGCCGGGCCACAGGTCATGGGCAGGCCCAGCGCCTACAATGGAGCCCCGCCGGGCGGCTTGCCCGCCTCTGTCGCTTTGCCGGTCTGTTGCCATGCCTGCTGCTGTTGCTGCCTCTTCCGCTGTTGCCTACCCGCTGCTGGCCGGGCCGTTGACCCGCCTGCTGGCGCTGGACGGTGAGCGCCGGATCGATGTAGCCGGGTTCCTGCGCCATGTGCACGGGGTGGCCGCGTGGCTACCCGAATCGGCCCATGTGGTGAACCTGTGCGAGGACCGTTACCACTTCCTGGTCCTGCTCTGCGCCGCGGCGGTGCGCGGCAAGGTGACCCTGCTGCCGCCCTCGCGTGCGCCGCAGGTGGTGGCCGACATCCAGGCCAGCCATGGTGGCTGCCCGGCCATCGGTGATCAGGCCCAGGAGGCCTGCGTTGCCGATTACCGCCTGCCCACACCGCTGCCCGAAGCGGACGGGCCGATGCCGCAGTTGCCGGCGCAGCAGCTGCTGCTGATTGGCTTCACCTCCGGCAGCACCGGCAAGCCCTCGGCCAATGCCAAGACCTGGGGCAGTTTCCAGGCCAGTACCGCGCAGAACATGGCGGCACTGCGGCCATGGTTCGGCCAGGCCAGCGCGTCGGTGGTGGCCACGGTGCCGGCCCAGCACATGTACGGCATCGAGATGTCGGTGATGCTGCCGCTGCTCGGCCCGGCCCTGGTCCATGCCGGGCGCCCGTTCTTTGCCGAGGACGTGGCCCGTGCGCTGGCCCAGGCCCCGGAACCGCGCCTGCTGGTGACCACCCCGTTGCATCTGGATGCCCTGCTGCGCTCGGGTGTGGCCATACCGTCAATGCAGGCCATCGTCACCGCCACCGCACCGTTGCCGGCCGAGCTGGCGCTGGCGGCCGAGCAGCAGCTGGGCTGTGCGGTGCAGGAAATGTTCGGTTCCACCGAGACCTGCATCATTGCCAGCCGGCGCACCGCGCACGAGTCGGCATGGACGCCCCTGCCCGGGGTGAAGCTGTTGCCGCAGCCCGATGGCACCACCGTGATGGCGCCGCACCTGGCCCAGCCGGTGGTGCTGGCCGACCTGGTCGAATGCGCTGACGATGGCCGCTTCCTGCTGCGTGGCCGGCGGGCTGACCTGCTGGAAATTGCCGGCAAGCGGGCCTCGCTGGGCGATCTGACCCGCCGCCTGCTGGCCATCGAGGGCGTGCAGGACGGGGTGATGCTGCAGCTGCCGGCCGAGCCCGGGCGTCGGGTCGGGCGCATTGCCGCCCTGGTGGTGGCACCGCAGCTGGACGAGGCAGCGCTGATGGCTGCATTGCGCCCGTTGATGGACCCGGTGTTCCTGCCGCGGCCGCTGCGTCTGGTCGGTGCGCTGCCGCGCAACGAGACCGGCAAGCTGCCGCGCGATGCCCTGCTGGCCATGCTGCAGCCCGCCGCCGGCTGAGCCGGGCAGGGCAGGCATCCGGGTCGGGCTCACTGCAGCTGCGGGATGTGGCTCAGCGGTGCCAGCCGTCGATTTCCACGTGCAGGTCGGGCCGGCAGACGCGGGCATGCAGGACCATGCGCGGCACCGCATCGGGCAGGTACTGGGGCAGGGCCTGCTGGATCAGGTCCAGTTCGCTGGCGTTTTCCAGGTAGACCTTGAGCAGGCTGCTGTCGTTGAAACGGGCCGGCAGCCGGGCCTGTTGCCGACGTGCGCTGTCGATCAGGGCATCGAAGTTGGCGAAGGTTTCCTGCAGCTGGCGCAGGGTCTGGCCGGCATGCAGGCTCTGGTGGCCGACCACGCTGGCGGTGCCGGAGAGCATCAGCGGCAGTGCGGAGTTGGGCGCCGGCAGCATCGCGCGGGCGAAGCTGGGCGGCTGCGGGCCGTACTGGCGCGGATAGTTGTAGGCGCTGACCTGGCGCGGGTTCTCCACCGGCTGGCCGGGTTCGCGCGCTGCCAGCCAGTACAGCTGCAGCACGCGTACCCCGTCGATGCGGCCGATCGCCGTGGCCGCCGGCAGGCGGGCATTGTCCAGGCTGCCCCAGCCTTGGGCCCGGCCCAGGCAGAACTGGCGGTAGCGTTCCTGGTCACCATCGCCGTCGACGATGCCGTCCAGGTAGTTCCAGATCCGTAACAGGTGCGGGTAGCCATGCCGGCCCAGGCTGTCCTGCATCAGGCGGTAGGCATGGGTGGCGGCCAGGGCGATGTCGCCATCGAAATCGGCCTCGTCCACCTGCAGCACGCCCAGTTGATGGGTGCCGTCACAGGCCCAGGCCAGGCCATCGGCATCCACCCCGTGCTGTACCGGGGCCGAGCTGCGCCACACTTCCAGTACCGGGCCATCCAGCGGTTGCAGGCCGACCTGCAGCCAGCGCGGGTCATCCTGTGGGCCGGGGCGGGCGCCGGCCGCAAAGCCGATCACGGCCAGGGTATGCGGGTCGTCGAGCAGGGCCTGGCGTTGTTGCGGCGGGGCAAAACCGATCTGCAGGGTGGTCGGTGCGGCTGCCACCATCACGCCAGCACCGCCGGCAGGGCAAGGCTGGATCGATGATGCGGGCAAAGGCAGGCAACAGACATGGCGCACAGATCTAGGTAAGCAGGCTGGCATGATAGCGTGCAGGCCGTCGCGCGGTTGTTGTGCCAGTTGCACTGGCGGCGCGAATGGCTGACTGTTGCGCCCATCGTGTTGTCCTGTCGGAAACCTACTTCTATGTCTACTGCGTCGCCTGCCGAACTTGAACTTGCCCAGCTGTTGATCGAAAGCCTGAACCTGGAAGACATCCAGGCAAGCGAGATCGATCCGGAAGCCCCGCTGTTCAATGACGGCCTGGGCCTGGATTCGATCGATGCGCTGGAACTGTCGCTGGCCATCGGCAAGCGTTATGGCTTCCAGCTGCGTTCGGACAACGAGGAAAACCGCCGCATCTTCGCTTCGCTGCGCGCCCTGAGCGCCCACGTCCAAGCCAACAAGACCCTGTAAGTATGGCCAGCGCGGCGCTGCCTGACGCGCCGGTGTCGCTGCGTCTGGGCCTGGTGGTGGCCTATCCCCTGTTGTGTCACGTGGCCAGCGTGGCCGCACCGGCCACGGCCGGGTTGTGGTCGGCGCTGACCCTGGCCAGCCTGCTGTTGTGGTGCCTGCTCGATGGCCTGTGGCAACGCCGGCTGTCGGCCTGGCTGTGGCTGCTGGCCAGTGTGGCGGGGCTGGTGCTGCTGGCCGGCAGCGCCTGGGCCTGGATGCTGTTGCTGGCGCCGCCGGTGGTGTTCCCGCTGTGGGTGGCCTGGCTGTTCGCGCGCACCCTGGCGGCGCGGCGCACGCCCTTGATCGCCCGCATCGTCGATGCGGTGCATGCGCGTGCCGGCATGCCGGTGGAACCTGCCCTGCAGGGCTATGTGCGGCGTCTGACCGCGGCCTGGGCACTGGTGCTGGTGCTGCTGGCGGCCATCAACCTGGTCCTGGCCTTGTCGGTGGTGCCCGGCGGGCTGTTGTCCGGCCTGGGCCTGCAGCCGTGGTGGCCGGTCAGTGCGGTGCAGTGGTCCTGGCTGGCCAATGTGGCCAACTGGGGCCTGCTCGGTGGTTTCGGCCTGCTTGAGTACGCCTGGCGCAGCTGGCGCTTTCCGGTGCGGCCGGACCGCAACCTGTGGCACTTCGCCCGCCTGATGGCCGGCCTGGGCCCGGCCTTCTGGCGTGACCTGCTGCGCTGAAGGCCGCATCATTGCCGTACTCGTTGCCCGATCGCCGTGCCCATGCATTTTTCCATCCCTGCCGACCATCCCTGCCTGCCCGGGCACTTCCCCGGTCACCCGCTGGTTCCCGGCGTGGTGGTGCTGGAGCAGGTGATCGCCGCAGTGGCCCGCCAGCACGGCCTGCCGGCCGGGCGTCTGCGCCTGCCCCAGGTCAAGTTCCTGGCCCCGCTGTACCCGCAGCAGCGCGCCGAAGTGGTGTTGCAGGGCCAGGCACCGCGCTGGAAGTTCCAGGTGCTCGGCCCGGCCGGCACCCTGGTGCGTGGCGAACTGGTCATCGATGCCGCAGATGTCTGAGCATCCGGAGCAATGGAAGCAGCGCCCGGAAGGCGGCGGCCGCTGGCCGATCCGCCTGATCGGCTGGATCAGCCGGCACTGCCCGCGTGCATTGACCGGGCTGCTGCTGTACCCGATCACCCTGTATTTCGTGATCGTGCGCGGTGCCGAGCGCCGTGCCTCGCGTGATTACCTGGGGCGGGTGTTCGGCCGGCCTGCCACGCTGTGGCAGGTGGCGCGGCATGTGCACACCTTCGCTGCCACCATTCTGGACCGGATCTACCTGCTCGGTGGCCGTGACCGGGGCTATGCCATCGACAGCCAGGGCACCGAGGTGCTGCTGCAGGCACTGGACCAGGGCCGCGGGGCACTGCTGTTCGGGGCCCACATCGGCAGCTTCGATGCCCTGCGTGCGTTTGGCCGGCAACGCCCGGACATCAGCATCCGGGTCTTGCTGGACATCTCCCACAACCCCTCCATCAGCGAGCTGATGGCCGAGCTGGACCCACAACTGGCCGCCGGCATCATCGATGCCGGGCAGGATGGGCCGGCCATCGTGCTGGCGGTGGCCCAGGCGCTGGAACAGGGGGCCCTGGTGGCCCTGCTGGTGGACCGTGCCGGGCCTGCCGAGGCCGGCGTGCAGGCCCCGTTGCTGGGCAGCCCGGCGCGCTTTGCGGCGATGCCGTGGCTGCTGGCGGCCAGCCTGAAGGTGCCGGTGGTACTGGGTTTTGGCCTGTACACCGGCTACTGTCGCTACCGCATGGTGTTCGAGCCGTTTGCCGATACCCTGCACATCCCGCGGCGCGAACGCAGCCAGCTGCTGCCGCAGCTCATCGCCCGTTATGCCGCCCGGCTGGAACATCAGCTGCGTCAACAGCCCTACAACTGGTTCAACTTCTATGAGTTCTGGCATGACCCGGTCAACCTTCCTGCTTCCGTGGCTGAGCACGATCGCGCTGATCAGCGGCCTGCTCGGCACTGACACCGCCCGCGCCGCTGCCCCGAGCCCGGCCCGGCTGGTGGCCAGGCTGGCCCAGCCGGTGCCCAGCCAGACCCCGTTTGTCGAGGTGCGCCAGTCGCCGATGCTCAAGCAGGCCTTGCAGGTCAGCGGTACCTACCGGCGTCCGGATACGGCCACCCTGGTCCGCCAGGTGCAGCAGCCCTACCAGGAGACCTCGACCATCGCCGCCGGCCAGGTGCGGGTGCAGCGTGCAGGGCGCAGCGAGCGGGTGTTTGCGATCAGCCGTGCGCCCGAACTGGCCAGCCTGCAGGACAGTTTTGCCGCCCTGCTGGCTGGTGACCTGGCTACCCTGGAAAAAGCCTTCACCCTGCGCAGCCTGGGCAATGACGGGCAATGGCAGCTGCAGCTGACCCCGCGTGCCCCGGCCGTGGCCGCACGCCTGCGCCAGCTGGTGCTGCATGGCAGTGGCGGTGACCTGCGCTGCATCGAAACCCAGCCGGTGCAGGGCCAGGTGCAGCGCACCCTGGTCGGTGGCACCGCCCAGGCGGCGCTGGCCGAGGGCGTGGTCGATGGCCAGGCGCTGCAGGCGCTGTGCCAGGGGGCCGCGTCCTGAACCTGTCATCGACCCAGCGCACGGCGCTGGCCCTGGCCTGGCTGGCCCTGCTGGCCGTGGCCGGTTGGCTGCTGGCCAGCCAGCTGCAGGTCAGTGGTGACCTGCGCAAGTTCATGCCCGAACCCCGCACCGCCGAGCAGAAGCTGTTGATCGAGGAGCTCGGTGACGGCCCCGGCTCGCGCCTGCTGATGCTGGCCATCCACGGCGGGGATGTGCCCGTGCTGGCCGCGCAGTCGCGCCAGCTGGCCAGCCAGTTGCGTGGCGATGAACGTTTCGAATGGGTGCTCAACGGCGACAGCCCGATGGCACTGGAAGACCTGCCTGATGCGCTGCTGCCGTACCGCTACCTGCTGGCACCGGTGGCGCCGGGGCAGCTGCAGGCCGATGGCCTGCGCCAGGCCCTGGACGAGCGCGTGGCCGACCTGGCCTCACCGGTGGGGGGGCAGCTGGAGGCCTTGCTGCCGCGTGATCCGACCCTGCAGCTGCTGACCCTGCTGGAGCAGCAACCGCGCACCCCGCCGGTGATCGAAGGCGTGTGGTTCACCGAGCAGGCCGACCAGGCCCTGCTGTTGCTGCAGACCCACAGCGCAGGGTTTGATCCGTCCGGCCAGCAACAGGCGGTGGATGCGGTCAATGCGGCCTTCGCGGCGGTCAGTGCCGGCACCGGTACCCAGCTGGAGATGACCGGCCCGGGCGCCTTTGCGGTGAAGATCGGCAACCAGACCAGCCGTGAGGCCAGCACCATCGGCAGCATCGATTCGCTGGGCCTGGTGCTGTTGCTGCTGCTGGCCTACCGCGGCTGGAAATATCCTTTGTTGGGCTTCCTGCCGCTGGCCAGTGCCGGCCTGGCCGGCCTGTGTGCGGTGGCCATCGGTTTTGAAGGCGTGCACGGCATCACCATCGCCTTCGGCTTCACCCTGATCGGGGTGGTGCAGGATTACCCGATCCACTTCTTCAGCCACCAGCGCCCGGGCCTGTCGCCGTGGGCCAACGTGCGCGCCCTGTGGCCGACCCTGGGCACCGGTGTGGTGGCCACCTGCATCGCCTACCTGACCTTCCTGTTCTCCGGCGTGGACGGCCTGCGCCAGCTGTCGGTGTTCACCATCACCGCGCTGCTCACCGCGGCCCTGGCCACCCGCTACCTGTTGCCGGCCCTGGTCGACCCGGCCCGCCGTGACATGGCCGACCAGGCCTGGCTGCAGCGCCTGTGGCTGGGCATCGAGCGCCTGCCGCGTCCACGCCACAGCCTGTGGCTGCTGGCCGTGCTGGCCGTGGCGGTGAGCGCACTGGCCCCCGGCGCGTTCTGGCAGAACGACCTGTCGCGCCTGACCCCGGTGGACCCGGTCGACCTGGCCCGTGATGCGCAGCTGCGCAATGCCCTGGGCGCGGCCGATACCCGTTACCTGATCAGCGTGGATGGCACCGATGCCGAGCAGGCCCTGGCCCGCTCGCAGGCGCTGCTGCCCCTGCTGCAGGCCCAGGTCCAGCAGGGCAACCTGGTCAATTTCGACATGGCCGCGCGCTGGCTGCCCAGCGCCGCGCTGCAGCGTGAGCGCCAGGCCGCACTGCCCGAGGCTCCGGCCCTGGCTGCGGCCCTGGCCGAGGCGGTGGCGGATTCGCCGTTCCGTGCCGATGCCTTTGCCCCGTTCCTGGCCGATGTGGAACGCGCGCGTACCGCGCCACCGCTGGGCGTGGCGGATATCCAGGGCACCCCCTTGGCCGGGGCGGTGCAATCACTGCTGATCCAGCGCCCGCAGCACACGCTGGCCCTGATCACCCTGACCGGGGTCGAGCAGCCCGATGCGCTGGCCGCCGCGGTGGCCGCCCACGGCGGCACCTGGGTGGACCTGAAACAGGCCAGTGAATCGCTGGTTGCCGCCTGGCGCGTGCGGGTACTGCTGGCCCTGGGCGTGGCGATGCTGCTGCTCACCGCCACCGTGTGGCTGGCCCTGCGCGACCGGCGCCGGGTCTGGCGGGTGCTGCTGCCGATGCTGCTGACCACCCTGGTGGTGCTGGCAGTGCTGCGTGGGCTGGGCATCGAGTTGAACCTGTTCCACCTGATCGGCCTGATCCTGGCCGCCGGCCTGGGCCTGGATTACGGCCTGTTCTTCGAGCATGCCGGCGACCAGCGCGCCGCCCAGCTGCGTACCCTGCACGGCCTGCTGGTGTGCAGTGCGATGACCCTGCTGGTGTTCTGCCTGCTGGCCACCTCGTCGATCCCGGTGTTGCGGGCAATCGGCAGCACGGTGGCCCTGGGCGTAGCCTGCAATTTCTTGCTGGCCCTGCTGGTATCGCGCCATCTGCACAAGGAAGTCGCCCATGCGCATTGAACGCGAACAACTGCAACAGCTGGTGCCGCACCAGGGCAACATGTGCCTGTGGGATGCGGTGCTGGCCTGGGATAACGAGAGCATCACCCTGCAGGCCGGCAACCATACCGATCCGCGCCACCCTCTGCGTCTGGGTGATGCGCTGCATGCGGTGCACCTGTGCGAGTACGGTGCCCAGGCCATGGCCGTGCACGGCGGCCTGCTGGCCGATGGCCAGCCCAGTGCGGCCGGCATGCTGGTGGCCCTGCGCGATGTGCAGCTGCACTGCGCACGCATCGATGACCTGGACGGCCCGCTGCTTGGGCGCGCCACCTTGCTGGCCGCCGGCGCAGGCAGCCAGCAGTACCAGTTTGAAATCCACCATGGCCAGCAGTTGCTGGCCCAGGGCAGGGCGGCGGTGATGCTGCAGCTGCCCAACGCGCAAGCCTGAGGAAACGCACATGCAAAAACAACGACGCGCCCTGGTCACCGGGGGCAGTGGCGATATCGGTGGAGCGATCTGCGTGGCCCTGGCAGCGGCGGGCATGGAGGTGATCGTGCATGCCAACGGCAACCTGGCCCGGGCGCAGACGGTGGCGGATGCGATCACCGCTGCCGGCGGCCAGGCCCAGGCGCTGGCCTTTGATGTCACCGATGCACAGGCCTGCGATCAGGCCCTGGCCGCGTTGCTGGAACATGGCCCGGTGCAGGTGGTGGTCAACAATGCCGGCATTCATGATGACGCACCGATGGCCGGCCTGGACGCCGCGCGCTGGGGCCGGGTCATCGATGTCTCGCTCAACGGCTTCTTCAATGTGACCCAGCCGCTGCTGCTGCCGATGGCGCGCACGCGCTGGGGCCGGGTAGTCAATATCTCCTCGGTGGCGGCGGTGCTCGGCAACCGTGGCCAGACCAGCTATGCCGCGGCCAAGGCCGGCCTGCACGGGGCGTCCAAGTCGCTGGCCCGGGAGATGGCCAGCCGTGGCATCACCGTCAACGTGGTGGCCCCGGGGGTGATTACCGGGCAGATGGCGGCCGAGGCCTTCCCGCCGGAGATGATCAAGCAGACCGTGCCGGCCGGGCGTGCCGGCAAGCCGGAAGAAGTGGCCGCACTGGTGGCATTTTTGTGCAGCGATGCGGCCGGCTACATCAACGGCCAGGTGATCGGGATCAACGGCGGCATGGCCTGAAGGCACGGCCGGCCCCGCGCCATCAGTTTTCGTTTGCGCTGCTGCGCCGGGCAGGCTCGGCCGCTGGTTGAGGGGCAGCCGGGCGGGCAGAGAACAGGCTCAGCAGCGGGCCGGTCATCACCGTGGTGGCAATGGCCATCACCAGCAGCAGGGTAAACAGCTCCTGGCCGATCAAGCCGGCATCCAGGCCCACCTTGATGACGATCAGCTCCATCAAGGCGCGGGCATTCATCAGCGAGCCCACGGCCAATGAATCGCGCCAGCCGAAGCCACTGATGCGGGCACCGGCCGCACCACCCAGCACCTTGCCCAGCACGGCGGCGGCCATGATCAGCGCCAAGGCGCCAAGGCCCGCACCGACAAAGGCATCGCCGGTGGTATTGAGCCCGGCCAGGGCGAAGAAGATCGGCATCAGCACGATGATCGCCACATGCTCCAGCCGCTCGATCAGGCTCTTGAGCAGGCGGTCATCGCGCGGCAGGCAGGCACCGAACAGGAACGCGCCGAACACCGGGTGCAGGTGCAACCACTGGGTGGTTGCCGCGCAGGCAAACACACCGATCAGCAAGGCCGCCAGCACCATGCCCGAGGGCTGCCCATCGCCGGCGTAGCGCCGCAGCAACCAGGCAAAGGCCGGGCGCAGGGCGCCGAACACCACCGCGCACAGCACCACCAGGCCGAGCGTGGTCTTGGCAAAGCCGGCATAGCCGTCACCCGAGCCGATCAGGGCCACCACCAGGGCGAGCATGATCCAGGCAAAGACATCGGCAATGGCGGCCGCCGACAAGGACAGCTGGCCGATGCGGCTGTGGGTCATGCCGCGTTCCTTGAGGATCCGCGCCATGATCGGGAAGGCCGTTATCGACATGGCCGCAGCCATGAACAGCGCAAAGGGCCAGAAACCCACCCCTTCGGGTGCCAGGGTGGGATGCAGCCACGGGGCGATGCCGATGCCCAGCGCCATCGGCGCCAGCACGCTGAGGATGCCGACCCAGCCGGCGCTCTTGAACTGCGCCCGCACACCCTGGGGGGCGCGTAGCTCCACCCCGACGATGAACATGAAAAGCACCAGCCCCAGCATCGACAGCGATGACAGTGCCGGCAGCGAGTCGGCCGTGAACAGCTCGGCATGGAACTGCGGGAACACGCTGCCCAGGATGATCGGCCCGAGCACGATGCCGGCGGCCATCTCGCCGATCACCGGCGGTTGGCCCACATGGCGCAGCAGCAGGCCGCACAGGCGTGCGGTTGCCAGGATCACCACCAGTTGCAGCAGGAGCGGGGAGTGCGACATGCAGGCCTCGGGGCAGCGGGTCAATCAGTGGCCGTACCAGTGCGGTTGCAGCAAGGGCGGTTGTGGCGGCGCATCGCTGCCGGCCAGACAGGTGTCCAGGCCGTGGCTGTCGATATCCGGGTGATGCAGTCGCGCCGCGGCCAGCAGTTCGGCTGCCAGTCGGCCCATGTGTTGCACGTTGCCGGTGATGCGTGTGCGCAGGGCATCGTCTGGATCATTGGCATTGAGCGCCTGGTTGAGCTGGTGAAACCAATCAATGCGGTACTGGTCCAGCAGGCGCTGGTCCGGCGGCCGTGGGCTGCCATTGCACCGGCCCCAGTCGCGCAGCAGGGCCTGCATGCTCCGGTTCAGCGTGTTGGCCTGCTCCAGTGCCGGGCGCAGCCTGCCCAGCAGGGCGATGTCGGTGAGCTTGTCGGCAAAAAACAGCGGTGCCAGCACGGACCAGTAATAGGTGTAATCCCAGATCACCTTCAACGGCATCACCAGGGCATCGCCGAACAGCGGGTACTGGTCCTGGTACAGCGTCAGCGTGTTTGCGTAGAAGGAAAAGTACAGCTGCTGGTAGATGTCGGCATAGGGCGCGAAGGACTTTCCGGCCCGGTCCTTGTCGATCAGGTCGCAGATGTAGCCGTTGCTGATGGCGATGAAATCGCTGCCCGGCGAGTAGAACGGGTCAAGAAACAGCCCGGCCTCGCCGGTCAGTGCCCAGCGATCGCTCGAGAACACCTGTTTGCAGCCATAGGAAAAATGGCGCATGGACATGAAATCCTGCAGCGCATGTGCCGGGGTGTCGATCGATGCGGCTACCTGCGGCTGATGCTGGCGCAGCCAGGCCATGGCCTTTTCATGCGTGTCCATGGTTTGCAGCGGGTGCAGCCGGGCGTCGCAGACGATGCCCAGCGAGTGCGCGCCCGAGCTCAAGGGGATCAGCCAGAACCAGTAACCCGGCCCGCACATGTGGTTGGTCGAGCGCCAGCGGTCCGGCGGGGTGCAGCGTGACAGCCAGGCCGGGTCACTGCCCCATTGGTTGGGATCCACATGGCCATCCACCCGCCACCACACCGCATTGACGTCGTGGTCGTTGGGCTGTGCCAGGTCGAACTTGCGTTTGATCAGCCCGGCACGTCCACTGGCATCCACCAGCCAGCGTGCCTGGCGGGCATGGCGGGTCCTTGCGCGGACGTACTGCAGTTGATGCAGGGCGCCATCGCGGCCGATTTCCAGCTCGCGGACCACGGCGTCATCGATGAACTCCACGTCCAGCGCACGCGCCTGCTCACCGAGGAAATTTTCGAAACGGCCGCGGTCCAGCTGCCAGGACGGGGTCGGCAGTATCTGGCTGACGCCGACTTCGGTGCAGGCCGGGATATCGGACTGGCCTTCGGAGAAAAAGAAGCGGAAGCCGAACTTGCGGATCTGCGCGCTTTCTAGGTGCCCGGCAAAACCCAGGGTATGGGCGAAATAATGTGCGCCGATTTCCACCGTGGACTCGCCCACCTTGAAGGCAGCTTCGCGTACCGGATGCTTGCGGCGTTCGATCACCGTGACCTGCAGGCCCGGGTCACGTTGCTTGAGCTGGATCGCCAGGCTGAGGCCGGCCAGGCCACCACCCATGATCAGTACATCGGTGGTGGTGGTTTGGCTCATGGCAGCGGCTTTGTCCTGTCAGACAGCGGTGGCTGGGAAAATTCGCCGGAAGGATCGTCGATCACGGCCGGATGGGCTTGGACCTGACGATACACCCCGTACAGCCCGCCACGTCGTACCGCCTGCGCGACAATATGGCTGGTGATACGCCACAGGTCGCGCAAGGGGCGGAAATGGCTGCGGCGGAACTGCTGCGGGGAGCTGGCCTGCGCATAGCGCGATTCAATCGGGACCGAGACACAGCCCATGCCCAATTGGCGCGCGGCGCTGATCACGATCTGTGCCTCGAACACAAAGTCTTCGCCGGGCACATCGGTCAAGGCCATCAGCGCGGCAGGATAGAAGCGCTGGCCACTCTGGCTGTCGGCCACCTGGTAGCCGGTGCCCCAGGCGATGCCCCAGTCACCGAATTCGTTGGCCATGCGCCGCAACGGTGGCTTGGCCGCACGGTTGCGCAGGCGTGCGCCGATGATGATGTTGCCCGGGTGGCGGTTGGCGCTGGCCAGCAGGCGCGGGATGTCACTGGCGCTGTGCTGGCCGTCGCCATCCATTGTCACCACCCCGGTCACGCCCAGTGACAGCGCATGGGCAAAGCCTGTACGCAGGGCGGCGCCCTTGCCCCGGCGCTGCGCATGTCGCAGCACGGTGACCGGCAAGCCCTGCAGGCAGGCCACGGTGTCATCGGTGGAACCGTCATCGACCACGATCACGGTGTCGCATTGCTGCAGGCACTCGCTTACCACCTCGGTGATGCGCAGCGCCTCGTTCAAGGCCGGGATCAACACCGCCACGGTGTCACGCCGGATCGGCAACTCAGGCTGCATGGTCGATCCCGACATGCAGGCTGTGGGCCGGGCCGGCTGCCAGCTGCAACTGGGTCTGGCCGCTGGCCAGGGCATCGAACAGGGCCAGCATCGCCGCGCCGGCATTGGCCTGGACACGCTGCTGCAGCGGGCCGGGTTGGGCCGGGTTGTCGGTCGGGCCCCATTGCACCTGCAGTGACGGCCCCGGGCCGTCGCGACCCAGCACCAGGGCGGTGCCAAGCAGCCCGGCGCTGGGCGCCTGGGTGGCCAGCGGGCCACTGGCTGCGCCGTCATAGCTGACCAGCAATACCTGCTGCGCGCCGTCAGCCAGCTGCACCAGCGCCTCGAGCAGGCCCTGGGCAAAACTCCAGGGACCGGCGCTCAGGGCGGTGGCCGGGGTGTGGGCACCGGCACCGATGGTCCAGTAACCGGCCGCCGCGTTGTGCACCGAGTTGTGGAAACGGGTCGGCGAGAGGCTGGCCGGGTCCTCGGCCAGGGTGCGGCACATGTAATCGGTGATGCCCAGTTCGCCATGGCATGAGGCAAATACCGAGGGCAGTTGCGCAGGGTCCACGCCGGCGGCATTGCATGCGGCCAGTGCCACATCCAGGGCCACGGCCACCGTATCCGGGGCACGGCGGCGCTCGTTGGCGGCCAGCAGCTGCGGGCTGGGGCGGCGTGCCGGTTCTGCCGGCAGCTGGCCGTCGGCCACGTACTGGCAGGCCGCCTGCCAGCTGTCCAGGCCATCGCTCCAGTAGGCGATGCCGTTGATGCGTGCGTGCAGAATGCTCATGCGGCCACCCCACGGGCGAACAGCAGCGAGCAGTTGTTGCCGCCAAAACCGAAGGAGTTGTTCATTGCGTACTGGATATCGGCCTGGGCCGGTTCAAAGCGGATCTGCGGCCCGCAGGCCGGATCGGGCTGGCTGGAGTTGAGGGTGCCGGGCAGAAGGCCGTGTTCCAGGGCGAGCAGGGCAATGACCGATTCGACGATCCCGGCCGCGCCCAGGGTGTGGCCGGTCCAGCCTTTGGTCGAGCTGGCATGCAGGCCGGCCGGGAACAGGGCGGCCACGGCGGCAGCCTCGATGCTGTCGTTGGCCGGGGTCGAGGTGCCATGCAGGTTGAGGTAGCCGACCAGGTCGGCGCCGATGCCGCCGCGTTGCAGTGCCTGCTGCATGGCCAGCTGCGCCCCCAGGCCCTGCGGGTGCGGTGCGGACATGTGGTGGGCATCGCTGGATTCGCCATAGCCACGCAACTGCAGGCCATCGCTGCCGGGTGCGGCGCGTTCGAGCAGGGCATAGCCACCGGCTTCGCCCAGCGACAGGCCGACACGGCGCGCATCGAAGGGCATGCACGGCTGTGGTGAGACCAGCTGCAGCGAATTGAAGCCGTAGATCACGCTGCCGCACAGGGTGTCCACGCCACCGACCAGGGCGGCATCGACCAGCCCGGCGTTGATCAGGCGTGCGGCCTGGGCAAACACCTTGGCACTGGAGGAGCAGGCGGTGGCCACGGTCAGGCAGGGCCCGGACAGGCCGGTGGCCGCCTGCACGAAGGCGCCCAGCGAATGCGGGGTATGGATCACCGGGCGGGCCAGCTCTAGCGGGAACCGGCCGTCATCGAGCTGGCGGTAGGCCAGCTCGGTTTCACCGATGCTGGAGGTGGAGGTGCCCATCACCACGGCGATGCGGTCATTGCCGTAACGCGCGCTGGCGGCCTGCAGCGCTGCGGGCAGGCCGTCCTGCTGCAGGGCCAGCCAGGCCAGGCGGTTGTTGCGTGATTCCCACTGCTGCAGGTGGGCCGGCAGGGCCGCGCCTTCCAGGCCATCGACGCGGCCGATCCAGCACGGTAGTGGTTGCTGGCCCAGGTCATTGCTGCGCAGCCCGCTGCGTTGCTTGCGCAGGGCATCGAGCAGGGCCTTGCGGCCGTGTCCCACCGCACTGGTGGCGGTATGAGCGGTTACCGCCAGTGGGGGGAGGAGGGCGCAGTCGGCTGCAGTCACGGCGGTACTCGACAATTATGTGGGGGCGATTATATCGGTCTGCCTGTGTAGTCACGGTCGCAGGGGTTGATCCTGAATGGCGACGTGGCTTTAACCGGGTGACACTTTGCGACACAATCATTTTTCCTGATCACCACACCGCGTTCTGCGCGGCAGCGCGAATGCACGCCTACATTTACCGAAGCAACCGCAAGACTGATACCTATCTGTACCTGGCCAACCACGATGATTTCGAGGTCGTGCCGGAGGCCCTGCGTACCTCGCTGGGCAGCCTGGTACACGTGATGGATCTGGAGCTGACCCCCACCCGCAAGCTGGCCTTGGCTGACCCGCAGCAGGTGCGCAAACAGCTGGCCGACGTGGGTTATTACCTGCAGTACCAGCCTGGCACCACCGGGCTGGTGCAGTTCAACGCCAGCCTTGCCGATGAGTGAGCGTTCCAACAGGCAACTGGCTGTTGCCGCGCTGCTGTGTGGCCTGGTCCTGACCCTGTGCAGTGCGCTGGGAGCTATCCCCGGCGTGGTCGCATTGTGCCTGGCCCAGCCGGCCTGGGCACTGGGCCTGCGCGGCTGGCTGGGGACCCGTTTGACCCCTGACGTACTGCGTCAGGATCTGCCCTTGCTGCTGGGCATGTGGGTCCTGGGTCCGGCCCTGCTCGGGCTGTTGGGGTACTGGCCGCTGTCGCGCCTGTTGGCCGGTGGCAGCCTGGGTTCGGCCTTGCTGCTGAGCGTGGTGGTATCGGCAATGGCGCTGTTGCTGTGGCGCAGCTGGCCGCTGTGGCAGGCGCTGGAAGCCGACGGCGGTCCGCTCGCCGCCCGCCGCCATCTGCCGGACAGCCTGCCGTGGTACCGCTGGCGTGGGCTGGGCATCGGTACCAGCCTGCTGGCCCTGTGTGCGCTGGTGTTGCTGCCGCTGTGGCCACAGGAGCTGTCTGCAGCAATGCGCTGGGGCATGGCCGCTGCTGCCGCGGTAGTGGCGCCCGTGCTGCACATGCTGATCCAGCGCCTGCGGGTGGAGGCGGCTGCCGCACCGGCGCCGGCTCCCAGCGGCCCGCTGGCCGAGGAATTGTTTGCGCAGGCGGCCTTGCCGCCGGCGCCGCTGGAACCGGTGGTGCCCGGCCAGCTGGGTATCGAGTTGTATGAAGCTGCCCGTGGCGGCCGGGTCGACCGGGCCCTGCAGCTGCTGCAGGCCGGTGCCGATGCCAACACCCTGCCGCCGGCCGAGGGCCGTGACCAGCGCCAGCTGACCGTGCTGGCTGCGGTGTTGCCCGATCTGCGCCTGCTGCGTGCATTGATTGCCGCCGGGGTGGATCTGAACCTGCAGCACCGTGGCATGACCGCCCTGCTGGCCGCCACCCGCGACAGCTGGCATGGCCGCCCGGAAGCGGTGATGACCCTGCTGGCCAACGGTGCGGACGTGCGCATCGTCGATGCCGACGGCAACACTCCGTTGCACTTTGCCGCGCGTACCTCCGACCCGGGCGTGGCCGCGCTGCTGCGCGATGCCGCCGCCGAGCTGGATGTGCTCAACAACGAGGGCTACAGCCCGCTGGGCATCGCCTGCCAGGCTGGCAACTGGCGCCTGGTGCGCTTCTTGCTCGAACGCGGGGCCAAGGCCGATGTCGACCAGGGGGTGCCGGCGCTGGTCGCCGCTGCCGCCGGGGAAGAGGACGATGTGGCCGGGGTGCAGCTGCTGCTCAAGCACAAGGCGCGGGTGGACGCGCGCGACCGCCGCCGCCGCAGTGCCCTGCACGAGGCCTGTGCGGCCGGCCATGTCGAGCTGATCCAGGCCCTGATGGCGGCCGGTGCCAACCTGGAAGCGCGTGACCAGGCCGGGCGCACCCCGTTCCTGGATGCCTGCGCCCATGCGCGCAGCGAGGCGGTGCAGGTGCTGCTGCCGCACCGTCCGGACCTGCACGCGGTGGATGGCAGTGGCTTGAATGCGATCTGGCTGGCCAGCGCCGCCGATGCTGCCCAGGTGGCCCTGGTGCAACAGTTGCTGAGCCTGCAGGTTGACCACCAGCTGGCCGACGCCCATGGCCGGCGCGCGCTGGACATGGCGGCCGCCGCCGGCCGCTGGGCCATCGTGGCGGTGCTGGACCCGGCCTATGAATTGCCGGCGGCAGTGAGCGAGCAGCTGGGCACGCGCGAGGCGGTCAGCATGCCCGCCCAGTTGCCTGACCGTGCCCCGCTGGAACTGCTGCGCGAGGCCCTGGGCTTTGGCAATACCCGCGGCATGGAAGCACTGGCGCGCCTGTGCAGTGCGGCCGAACTGGGCGAGCTGCTGCACGAGCAGGCAGTGCTGGAACAGCCCGATTCGGTGCTGTGGCTGCTGGAGCAGGGTGCGGATACCCAGCGCGGCAATGCGGCCGGGGACATCCCGGTGTTCGTGCTGCTGGACATGGGCGCCCGCGGCCTGCCGGTGCTGCAGCTGCTGGTCGAGCGGGGTGTCTGCCTGGCCGGCCGCGGTGGCCTGGCACGCTGGCTGCTGGCCTGTCAGGGCCAGGACAATGATGCCCGCGCGCTGGAGGCCTTTGCCCTGGCCCAGCTGGACAACGGCCTGGACAGCTATGGCAGCTCGGCGGCCGGTGATCCGCCGTTGTCGCTGGCCGTGCGCGTGGGCTGGCTGCAGCTGGCCCAGTGCCTGCTCGAACGCGGTGCCGACCGTGAGGCCCGCGACAGCCGCAATCTGACCGCCCTGCACCTGGCCACCGCGCTGGGCCGCGAGGCGGCAATCAAACTGCTGGTCAGCCATGGTGCCAGCCCGCAGGCGCGTACCCCGGACGGGCAGACCCCGCTGGGCGTGGCCCTGGCCAAGGGCCGCCGCGACCTGGCCGACTGGCTGGACTGGCGGGTATGGCCACTGCCGCGCCGCAAGCTGCGCGCGGCCGATGTGCCGGCCGCTGCCGTGGTGGGCGATGCCGACGCGGTACGCCGCCTGATCGACCTGGGCCTGCCGGTGGATGCAGTCGATGCCCAAGGCTGCACGGCCCTGCTGCGCGCTGCCGGTGGCGGCCACCTGGCCGTGGTCGACCTGACCCTGGCCCGTGGCGCCAACCCGCAGCATGCCGCCTTGAGTGGTGCCACCCCGCTCAGCGCGGCGGTGAGCATGCGCCAGCTGGACATTGTTTCGGCCCTGCTCGATGCCGGCGCGCCGATCGAACAGCGCCTGCCCGGTGGGGTCAGCGTGCTGATGCTTTCCGCGGCGCTGGGCCTGCCCGATGTGGCCGCGCGCCTGCTGGCCGCCGGTGCCGACGAGCTGGCGGTGGATGACAAGGGCCTGACCGCGCTGCACTGCGCGGCCCAGTACGGCTTTACCGCACGCGACCGTTCGCGCCTGCTGGCCCTGTATGACGGCCTGCTCCTGGCCGGCGCACCGGTTGACCAGGTGGCGGCAATGGAGCTGACCCCGTTGCTGCTGCAGCTCGGTGCCGGTGCCACTGCCGGCACGGCCTGCGACGAGCACGTGGTGCTGGCCGGTGTGGAGCGCCTGCTCGACGAGGGCGTGAGCATCGAGGCCCGCGATGCGCGCGGCTTCGGCCCGCTGCACCTGGCCGCCCTGCATGGCCTGCCGTTGCTGGTGCAGCGCCTGCTGCGTGCCGGTGCCGATCCGGACATGCGCGACACCCTGGGCCGCACCGCCCGCGAGATCGCCATCATGCGTGGCTTTGTCGACATTGCCGGCGAGTTCGAACCGACCGTGCCGGGTGTGACCTCGATGGCCCGTTTCCTGCGCGACAACGCCTGAGCGGCACGTTGTTTGATCCGGCGCATGGGCGTACACGCGTGTGGCGTGTACGCTCATGGCGGTTTGGGCAAGGCAGCGGCGCATGAGCATCTATCACCTGCAATCGGTCTTCCGTCCGCAATCGGTGGCGGTCATTGGCGGCAGCCCGCGTCCGCGTTCGGCCGGCCGGGCGGTGGTACGCAACCTGCGCGAGGGCGGTTTTGCCGGGCAGATCGGCTGGATCAACCCGCGCCATCCGCATATCGACGGCATCGGCACGGTGCGCCGCCTGCGTGACCTGGGCTGGGTGCCGGAGCTGGTGGTGATCACCGCCCCGGCGCAGATCGTGCCGCAGCTGGTCGTCGAAGCCGCCGAGCTGGGCGTGGCGGCGGCCATCATCCTCACCGCCGGCCTGGGCCATGGCCGTGGGTCACTGGCCGAGCGGGTACAGCACAGCGCCCGTGCCAAGGGCCTGCGCATCCTCGGCCCGCACTGCCTGGGTGTGATTGCCCCGCATGCGCGCCTGAATGCCTCCATCGCCGCACACACGCCGCAGGCCGGCGACCTGGCCCTGATTTCCGAATCCAGCGCGATTGCTGCGGCCCTGGTGGAGTGGGGGGTGGCCCGCTCGGTGGGTTTTTCGGCCGTGGTCTCGCTGGGCGAGAGCGTGGATGTGGACTTTGCCGACCTGCTGGATTACTTCGCCGCCGATTACCGCACCCGCGCCATCCTGCTGTATGTGGAAAACATCAGCGATGCGCGCAAGTTCATGTCCGCCGCGCGTGCGGCGGCGCGTTCCAAGCCGGTGGTGGTGGTCAAGTCCGGGCGTGCCCGGCCCGGTGCGGCGCCGCGCAGTGACGATACCCATGTGCAGTCACTGGCCAGCAGTGATGCGATCTACACCGCCGCCTTCAACCGTGCCGGCCTGCTGCGGGTGGGCGCGCTGGATGAACTGTTCACCGCCGCCGAGACCCTGGGCCGTCTCGGCGGTACCTTCCCCGGCCGGCGTCTGGCCATTGTCAGCAACGGCAGCGGGGTGGGGCGCCTGGCCGCCGACCGCCTGGCCATGCTCAAGGGCCAGCTGGCCAACCTGTCGCCGGCCACCGAAAAGGCCCTGGCCCAGCTGCTGCCCGACACCGCCCCGCATGCCAACCCGGTGGATCTGGTGGTCGATGCCGATGGCCAGCGTTATGCCAGCGCAATCGAGGCACTGCTGGCCGACCCGGAAAACGATGCCCTGCTGGTGGTCAACGTGCCCACCGCGTTCACTTCATCGGTGGACGCGGCGCGTGCGCTGACCCGTACCGTGGCCGCGCGCTCGCGGGCCGAACGCGACAAGCCGGTGTTTGCGGTGTGGCTGGGCAAGGACGAGGCGGCCACCACCGCCCTGCATTCGGCGCGCATTCCCACCTATGCCTCCGAGGCCGATGCGGTGGCCGGTTTCCAGCACCTGGTGCGTTACCGCCAGGCCCAGGCCGCGCTGATGGAAACCCCGCCCAGCCTGCCCGAAGACTTCCAGGTCGACCGCCAGGCCGCCCAGCAGGTAGTGGCCACGGCCTT
This sequence comes from Stenotrophomonas ginsengisoli, assembly GCF_001431485.1. GTDB lineage: Bacteria > Pseudomonadota > Gammaproteobacteria > Xanthomonadales > Xanthomonadaceae > Stenotrophomonas > Stenotrophomonas ginsengisoli. The sequence continues at coordinate 24,641 of NZ_LDJM01000029.1, forward strand.
GGCACGTGGCCAGCGCTGGCTGGACCCGCGCGCCACCCACGCGCTGCTGGCCGCCTACGGCATCGCCATGGCGCCGCTGCAGCTGGCCCGCGATGTGGCCGAGGTGCTGGAACTGGCCCAGCCGCTGCTGGAAGCCGGCAACACGGTGACCTTGAAGATCCACTCGGCCGACATTCCCAACAAGTCCGATGTGCATGGCGTGCGCCTGGACCTGGCCACCCTGGCCGCGGTGCGGACCGGGGCCGAGGCCATCCTCGACTCGGCCCGGCGCCTGCGCCCGGAGGCGTTGATAGAAGGGGTGCTGGTGCAGCCGACCATCGTCCGCGCCAAGGCCCGCGAACTGATCGCCGGCATCGCCGATGACCCGGTGTTCGGCCCGGTAGTGGTGGTCGGTCGTGGCGGCACCGCAGTGGAGGTGATCGATGACATTGCCCTGGGCCTGCCGCCGCTGGACCTGCGCCTGGCCCACGAGCTGATCGGCCGTACCCGGGTCTCGCGCATCCTCAAGGGCTACCGTGATGTCCCGGCGGCCGACGAGCGCGCGCTGGCCCTGTTGCTGGTCAAGCTGGCCCAGCTGGCTGCCGACATCCCCGAGGTGCGCACCCTGGACATCAACCCGCTGCTGGTCGATGCCGACGGGGTGATGGCACTGGATGCACGGGTGGCGATCACCCCGACCATCGGCCTGCACAAGGGCCGTGGCCATCCCCGTTTTGCGATCTTCCCGTATCCCACCGAGTGGGAGCGCAGCATCGACCTGTCCAACGGCGGCACGGCCTTCGTGCGCCCGGTACGGCCGGAGGATGACGGCCTGTTCCGCGCCTTCTTTGCCCGCGTCACCGACGATGACCTGCGCATGCGCTTCTTCCAGTCGGTCAAGCATTTCAGCCATGAGTTCATTGCCCGCCTGACCCAGCTGGACTACGCCCGATCCATTGCCCTGGTCGCGCTGGACCCGCGCAGCGGCGAGATGCTCGGCGCCGTACGCCTGCATGCCGACGCGCAATACGCCACCGGCGAGTACGGCATCCTGGTGCGCTCGGACCTGAAGGGCTACGGTTTGGGCTGGCGCCTGATGAAGATCATGATCGAGTACGCGGCATGGCTGGGCCTGAGCCAGGTGCAGGGCCAGGTGCTGCGCGAGAACAGCACCATGCTGGACATGTGCCGCCGGCTCGGCTTCAGCGTGCGCGTGGACCCGGATGATTCGACCCTGATGCAGGTCACCCTGCCGGTGGACGGGCGTGGCCTGGAAGGCTGAGCGGCAGGTGTGGTGTGGCTCGACGGGCTTTGTTGTTGCACTGCACAATAGGCGCTTGATGCCTTCGCTGAGCCTGCCATGACCACGCCCCTGCTGCTGTTGCCCGGTTTGTTGAACGATGCCGACCTGTGGCAGGCACAGCTGCGTGACCTGGCCGACATCGCCGATTGCCAGGTGGCCGACCTGACCACCCACGACGACCTGGATGCGCTGGTGCAGGCGGTGCTGGAGGCGGCGCCGGCACGCTTTGCCCTGGCCGGGTTCTCGCTGGGTGGCTGGATTGCCCAGCACATCCTGCGTGTCGCCCCGCAGCGGGTGCAGCGGCTGGCCCTGATCGGCACCTCCTACCTGCCCGATACCGCCGAGCGTGCCGCACAGCGGGCCAAGCAGCAGGCGCTGGTGGCGGTGGCCGGCAATTTCCACGGCTTCGGCAACAGCATGATGCGGCGCTATGTGGATGCCTCGCGGCTGGATGATGTGTCCCTGCGCGACACCGTGCGCGGCATGACCATGCGTCTGGGCGCGGAGGTGTTCCTGCGCCAGAACGCCTTGCCGCGACTGGACGGGCGTGATGTTCTGCAAGGCTATGCCGCGCCGTCGCTGGTGCTGTGCGGTGGCAATGACGGCATCACCCCGGTGCAGCGTTCGCGCGAGATGGCCGCGATGATGCCGGCCAGCGAGCTGGTCGAGCTGCCGGACTGCGGCCACCTGGCGCCGCTGGAACAGCCGCTGGCGGTAAGTGCGGCGATGCGCCGCTGGCTGCTGCGCAGCGCCTGACGTATCGCCCGGCGACCCGGAAGCGGATGCCTCCGGGTCGGGCCGGTCTTCAGCCGGCCTCGGCCTGCAGGGTGTGGTGCTCGGCGCTGGCCGCATCCAGCTGGGCCAGCTCGGCAGCGGACAGCTGCAGGCGGGCCGCAGCCAGCAGCTGCTGCAGCTGCTCCACGCTGGTGGCACTGGCAATCGGCGCGCTCACCGTGGGCTGGGCCATCAGCCAGGCCAGGGCCACCTGGGCCGGTTTGGCATTGTGGCCGGCGGCCACGTCATCCAGCGCCTGCAGGATGCGCAGCCCGCGCGGGTTGAGGTAACGCGCCACCACGCCCACACCACGGGCACTGCTTTGCGCCGCATCAGAGGCGCTGCGGTACTTGCCGGTGAGAAAGCCGCTGGCCAGGGCGTAGTAGGGCAGCACACCGAGCTGGTGCTCGCCGGCAATGGCTGCCAGCTCCTGCTCGTACACCGCGCGGTCGCACAGGTTGTACAGCGGCTGCAGGGTCTCGAAGCGCGGCAGGTGGTAATCGGCCGAGATCTTCAATGCCTGGCGCAGCGCGCCGGGGCTGAAATTGGAGGCGCCAATGGCCCGTACCTTGCCCTGTTCGACCAGGCGCGCAAACGCGCCCAGGCTGGCTTCCAGCGGCTCGGCCGGGTCCTCCTCGTGGGCCTGGTACAGGTCGATGACATCGGTCTGCAGGCGGCGCAGTGAACCTTCCAGCGCAGCGTTGATGTTGTCGGCCGACAGCCCGGGATGTTCGCCCCACTTGGCCACCTTGGTGGCAATGAGCACCTTGTTGCGCTTGCCGCTGGCCTTGAGCCAGCGGCCGATCAGGGTTTCCGATTCGCCGCCGGCATTGCCCGGGGCCCAGGCCGAATACACATCGGCGGTATCAATCAGGTTGAAGCCGGCATCGACGAAGGCATCGAGCAGGGCAAAGGTGTTGCGTTCATCCACACTCCAGCCAAAGACATTGCCGCCAAAAGCCAGCGGCGCGGCGTGGATGCCGGATCGGCCGAGTTCTCGGGTGGCCACCATGGGCATGTTCTCCTTGTCCTGGGCCCCCCAGCATAGACAAGCGCAGGTTAGGTTTTCGCTGTCGGCAGGTGCAGGCTGTGCGCCCGGTCGGGTTTTGCTGCGTCGCTGCCCGCCAGCGTGGTGGCGATGCTAGGCTCAGCGCCACCCTTTCGTAGCTGGAGATCACCATGTCCCATCGTCTTGCCCTGACCGGTTTGCTGCTGGTGGCCATGCCGCTTGCCCACGCCCACGATGGTCATGCCCATGGCCAGCAACACGACCATGCCGCGCACGCGGCGCAGGATCCGGCCGCGCATGCCGCCCATGCCGCCCAGGCCCTGGCCGCCGCGGTGGCCGACAGCCGCCGTGCACCGGCCAACGTCGCCCGTGATGGCTGGCGCCACCCGCAGCAGACCCTGGAGTTCTTCGGTGTGGTGCCCCACCACACGGTGCTGGAAGTGACCCCGGGCGGTGGCTGGTACACCGAGATCCTGGCCCCGTTGCTGGCCGAGCACGGCCAGTACATTGCCGCGATGGTGGACCCGGCCAGCCTGCCTGAAGGGCGTGGCCGCGAATACCAGCAGCGCAGCCTGGAGGGCTTCAAGGCCCTGGTGGCCGGTGATGCCGCGCGCTTTGCCAAGGTCAAGGTCAACACCTTCGCCCCGGCCGCACCGGTGTTTGCCGCGCCGGCGTCGGTGGATGTGGTGCTGACCTTCCGCAACGTGCACAACTGGCGCAGCAATGGCCAGGAAGCCGGCTACTTCAAGGGCTTCTTCGATGCGCTCAAGCCCGGTGGCGTGCTGGGCGTGGTCGAGCACCGGGCCAAGGCCGATGTGCCGGCCGACGACAAGAGTGGCTATGTCGGCGTGGACCAGGTGGTGGCACTGGCCACCGCCGCCGGCTTCGTGCTGGATGCCAGCAGCGAGATCAATGCCAATCCGGCCGACAGCAAGGACCATACGGACGGGGTGTGGATGCTGCCGCCGGGCAACCGCCATCCGGCCGCCGATGCGGCCAAGTACCAGGCCATCGGTGAAAGTGACCGCATGACCCTGCGCTTCATCAAGCCGGCAGGTTGACGCCGACGGTGGGACAATGGCGCACGTTTGATTGCGCCGTTGTCCCGCCATGCTGATTGCCCTGAACAAACCCTTCAACGTGCTGTGCCAGTTCACTGACCGCAGCACGCCGCCGCGCGACACCCTGGCCGGCTTCGGTCTGCCGGCTGACGTGTATGCGGCCGGGCGCCTGGACTACGACAGCGAAGGCCTGTTGCTGCTCACCGACGATGGCAGCCTGGCCAACCGCCTCACCGATCCCAGGCACAAGCAGCCCAAGACCTACTGGGTGATGGTGGAAGGCACGCCAACGGCAGAAAAGCTGCAGGCGCTGCGTGATGGAGTGGTGCTCAATGACGGCCCGACCCGTCCGGCCAAGGTACGCCTGATCGAGCCGGCGCCGGCGCTGTGGCCGCGCAATCCGCCGGTGCGTTTCCGCAAGAGCGTGCCCGATGCCTGGCTGGAAATCATCATCAGCGAAGGCCGCAACCGCCAGGTGCGGCGCATGACCGCCGCGGTCGGCCTGCCTACCTTGCGCCTGGTACGGGTAGCCATCGGCGGGTACACACTCGATGGCCTGGCCCCGGGGCAGTGGCGCCAGGTCGACTGACCCGGCGCCGTTGCTGTCTGTTGGCAGGGCGTGGGCTTATTCGCCCAGGTCGGCAGCGTCGTCGACGTGGCTGTGCGGACGGTCGGCGATGCGGCGGTTGTTTTCCAGCTGTGCGGCCGCTTCCTGCGCCTTCTTGCGCTTGCGGTAGGCGGCATAACCCAGCACGCCCAGGCCGACGGCGGCCACAGCCACGGCAGCCCCCGGGTTGCGACGCACGGCCTTGGTGGCCACCCGGCCGCCGGTCTTCAATGCGCCAATCGCCGCACCGGTCTTGAGCCAGTCGGCTGCATGGCTGCCGCCTTGCTTCAGCCCGCCACCGGCCTGCCCGGCCAGTTCCAGGACGCGTTCCAGTGCGGTATCGGTGATGTTGCTCAGCTTGCTCATGCTCAATCCTTGGGTGGCTGCAGGGGAAGGTGATTCTGGCCGATGCCATGTAAATGCGCTGTTGAGTGCTCATCGACAGGCAGTGCCGGCTACCAAATTATCGCCCAGTACCGCTCCTTCAGTGCATGGCCGGTGTGCGATGGGAGTGCTCATTGGCGGACTGTGCCAACAGATCTTGCTGCGGCGAGAGTGTGGCCACGGCCTGCTGCGCTTGGTTGAAGGCTTGTTCGAGCGGGGTGGAAAGTGCCGTTTGCATATCCATGCCGGCACGCAGGTGTGCAGGATTCTGTGGGCCGCCCTGTGCCGTTGAAATGCAGGAAATCTTTTTGAGGGTCTGCATTGGCCTTGTTAAAAATTGAATGTGGTCCGTATTTATTCGATTTCCTTCTTATCGCGCTACTTCAGCGATGTTGACTTCGGCTTCGCTTGTTTCTGGCGTGAGCATGTGTCCCGTCTTTTTTGTTGATCCTAATTGGTTTGAGCATGAGAGGATGATTCTTGGGCTCTCCCATCTGGATGTTTCGACTTTTCTACAATCTATTGTTGCTGGTGTCGCTTCTGCGTTCGATAGCTCGCGAGATCTTTTTTCGTCGCAGTTCGGAGAGACCGCCTTCGGAGGGCAGGTAGGGGAGTTGACAGGCTGCCGCAACCAGGTGCCATTCAACGTCGGGATGCCAGACCATTGGGTAGGAGGGGTGGTCGATCCGTGATCGTCGTCAACATATGCAATGGCATCTTCAAGGTGCCAATGGCAGCCGCCTGGTATTTCAGGATCAAGGTCCAGTACCGCGCGGTAACGGTTGCCGTCACGTTGCAAGGGCATGTCAATACGATGGACGGCCGGGTACGGCGTGTCCGGGCCGTCATGGTTCAGGCAGGCCGGCAACCGGGGGTCGACAGGCCGGTAGGTGGCGACCCAGCGCAAGCGAAAATGCGCCGGCACCGTGCCGTAGGCAATCACCTTGCCCGGGCCGGGTTGGAACAGATCACTGGTCTGCTGGGTTGTTTGTGCTGGTGCGGTATGGCTGCAGGCCACCAGGGCCAGTAGCGCAAAGACAGTGGATACGTGGTTTCGTTTTTTCATGGGTCTCCCGCAGCGACTCTTGGCCCTGTCTTGGTACACCAAAATGCTTCTTGCGTGTCGTCTTCAATGGGGCAGGGTTATGAGTATCTCTGTGGGATGGCGGATGTTTCATTGGCCTGAAATTAATTTGCCTGTTCGTTTTTATGCTCCACTTATATTTCGACGCCATGTAAGTATTTATTTGTATTAATTTTTATCTATTTATTTCGATCACATTGACTTCGGCCTCTCTTGTCTCGGGCGTAAGCATGTGTCCCTTTTTTTTGGGTTCGTCGAAGGCGCTTCCACAAGATAGATAGGTGGTGACTTTCCCGTTGCGGTTTATGGTGGATCTTCCGCATTCGATGGTGGCAGGCGTTGGCTCTGCGTTGGAAAGTATCCTGGAGCGTTCCTCGCTGCACTTTGGAGCAATTGGCTTTGGTGGGCAGGTAGGGGAGTTGACCGGGTTTATCAGCCAAGCCCCATTCAATGTTGCTATGCCGGATCCTTCCCCTGGCGGTCGGATTGATTCAGGGTCGTCGTCAACATAAGCCATGGCATCTTTCAGATACCAGCGGCAATCACCCGGTATTTCGGGGTCCAGATCCAGTACAGCGCGGTAGCGGGTGCCGTCACGTTGCACAGGCATTTCGATGCGATGGACGGCCGGGTATGGGGTGTTGGGGCCGTCATGGTTCAGGCAGGCTGGCAACCGGGGGTCGACAGGCCGGTAGGTGGCGACCCAGCGCAGGCGGAAATGCGCCGGTACTGTGCCGTAAGCAATTACCTTTCCCGGGCCGGGTTGGAATAGTTCACTGTCCTGCCCGGCTGTTTGCGGTGGTGCGGTATGGCTGCAGGCCGCAAGGGCCAGCAGTGCAAAGGCAGTGAATAGGTGGTCTCGTGCTTTCATGCTTCTCCCGCGGCTACTCGTCGGCCTGTAGAGGTATAGCAAAAGACCCCATGGACGTCGCTTTCACTGAATGGATTTTGTGATGGGGGCCGATTTTCTTTGTGCTGCGGTAGCCATCCTGCACGGCAGCGCTATGTCATTAACGGAACTTCTTCAGTGGGTAGCCAGTCGATATATATGCTGGTTTTCTGCTGGACTCATTGCCCCCGTGCTGCGGCAAACAGTTTGCTGGCATGGCATGCACACGCTTGCTGCCTGTGCTGGTCGCCATCAGCTGACATGCGGCTTGCGCTGGATGGCAGGACGCCCCAAGGCACATGCGGCCGGACACGCAGACAGTGGCCGTCGGGTTGACCATCATCTTCGCCACGAGCCTGGATCCAACACGTTCCGCGTGGTTTTGCCCGGTGGGTCGCGGTCGCACTCCAAGGATCATCCGGCCGCGCCATGCAGACAGTGGCAGTCCATTGATCGATCACCGTCGCCACGGGCCTGGATCCATCAGGTTCCGCGTGGTTTGGCGCGGTGCGTTGCCGTGGCGCTCCAGGGATCATCCGGCCACGGATGCCGGGGATACCGCCCCTTCATTTCCTTTTTCACCTCGGCATAGGTGTTTTCCCAGAAGTTGCGCAGGTCGGCGGTGACCTGCAGCGGTTTGCCGCCGGGTGACAGCAGGTGCAGAAGCAATGGCGTGCGGCCGTCGGCGATGCGCGGGGTATCGGCCAGGCCGAACAATTCCTGCAGCTTTACCGCCAGCACCGGCGGGCGCGGGCTCACGCCGTCATCGTCGATGGCGTAGCTGATGGCGCGCTCCAGCCCGGAGGGCACGGCGATGCGGGTGGGCGCGTGGCGGTCGATCAGCTGGCGCGCGTTCCAGTCGACGCCGGATTTGAGTGCCTCGCCCAGTTCGGCCTCGCTCAGCGCGTCGATGCGGGTCTTGCCGGCAAAGGCCGGGCGCAGCCACTCATCCAGCGTGGCCAGCAGGGTGGCATCGCTGACATCGGGCAGGCCGAGCTCGGGCATCCAGGCACGCAGACCCTGCACCCGGGCCTGCCACTGGCGCAGGGCATCGGTCCACGGCAGGGCGGCAATGCCGAGGTCGGCAATGGCCGCGGTGAGGGCCTGCGCGGCCATCGCCGGATCCACCTTGCCGGCGGGGCGGCTGTCGATGACGATGCGCGCAAAGCGTGATTCCCGGCGGGCTTCCAGCGCGCGCTTCTCGGCGTTCCAGCGCACCACGTCCTCGGTGACGAACTGGCTGGCCAGATGCTGGCGCAGGAAGGCTTCATCCACCGGCGCGGCGCGCAGGATCAGGCCATCGCGGCTGTCGGCGCGCAGCTCGCTGATCACCAGCCAGGGCTCGCCGCGCAGGTCGCTGGCATCGAGCAGGCGGGCGCTGCGGCCATTGGCCAGCTGGTAGCGCTGCATATCGGCCGGATGCACGCTGGCGATGCGGTCGGGGAAGGCAAAGCTGAGCAGGTCGCCCAGCTCGTGGGCCTGGATCTCGGCCGGCGGGTTGGCCTCGCAACGCAGGCGGCGGCGCCATTGTTTTGCTGCCGCATCGATGGCGGCCAGGGCACCACGGCTGCTGTTGCCCGGCACGTGGCCGGCGCGCATCGCGGCCAGTGCGCGCCAGCGGCTGGCCAGGCCGTCACCGCCATTGCGCAGTGGGTCGCGGGCTTCGATCAGGGCGGCCAGATCGGCGGCCAGGGCCTGCTGGCGTGCGCCCTGGGCGGCACTGAGCATGGCGGCCAGGCGGGGATGGGTGCCCATGGCCAGCAGGCGGCGGCCGAAGGCGGTCACGCCGGTGTTGCCGTGCAGGGCGCCCAGGCGCTGCAGCAGGTCGCGCGCGGCGGCCAGGGTGCCGGCGGGCGGGGCATCGACAAAACGCAGCTCATCGCTGCCCCAGGCGGCCAGTTCCAGGGCCAGCCCGGCCAGTTCGGTCTGGCTGATTTCGGCCCGGCGCTGGCTTTCCAGACGCTGGCTCTGCGGCCACAGGCGCCAGGCCCAGCCAGCGCTGACACGCCCGGCACGGCCGGCGCGCTGGTCGGCCGAGGCCTGGGCGATGGTCACCACGTCCAGGCGCGAAAAACCGCTGTTGGGATCAAAGCGTGGCTCGCGGGCCTGGCCCGAATCGATCACCACGCGCACCCCGGGCAGGGTCACCGAGGACTCGGCCACATTGGTGGCCAGCACCACCCGGCGCCGGCCGTCAGTGCCGGGGTTGAGCACGCGCTGCTGCGCTTCCACCGGCAGTTCGCCGTGCAGGGCCAGCACCTCCACATTGGCCGGCAGCTGGCCATCCAGCGCGGCCGTGGCCTTGGCGATCTCGCGCTGGCCGGGCAAAAACACCAGCACATCGCCGGGGTGTTGTTCGATGGCGGCCACCACCGCACGCCGGACCTGGGCTTCCAGCGCCTCGTCGCGGCGGGCGGGGAAGTGGGACACCTCCACCGGATGGCTGCGGCCCTCGCTGGTCAGGCGCGGCGCATCCAGAAAGCGGGCCAGGCGCTCGCCATCCAGGGTGGCCGACATCACCGCGATGCGCAGGTCCTCGCGCAGGCCGGCCTGCACGTCCAGGGCCAGGGCCAGGCCCAGGTCGGCGGCCAGATGGCGTTCGTGGAATTCGTCGAACACGATCGCGCCCACGCCTTCCAGCAGCGGGTCGTCCTGGATCAGGCGGGTGAGGATGCCCTCGGTCACCACCTCCACCCGGGTGGCCGCGCTGACCTTGCTTTCAAAGCGGATGCGGTAGCCCACCGTGTCGCCCACGTTCTGGCCCAGCTGGCGGGCCATGAACTGCGCTGCGCTGCGGGCGGCCACCCGGCGCGGTTCCAGCATCAGGATCTTTTGTCCGGCCAGCCACGGCGCATCGAGCAGGGCCAGCGGTACCTGGGTGGTCTTGCCGGCACCTGGCGGTGCTTCCAGCACCAGGCGCGGGTGGTTGGCCAGGCTGTCGGCAATGGCCGGCAGCAGCGGGGAGATCGGGAAAGCAGGGGCAGTCATCGCACAAGGATAAAGGCTGGGTTGGCCGCACAGCGCCTACACTGTGCGGCTTACCTGTTCACGCAAGACCTGCCGGCATGCAACTGATCGACATTGGCGCCAACCTCACCCACGAATCCTTCGAGCGTGACCGCGATGCGGTGCTCGAGCGTGCCCGTGCCGCTGGCGTGGTGCAGATGGTCATCACCGGTGCCAGCCGCGCCGAAAGCCCGCGCGCACTGGAACTGGCGCAGCAGCATCCCGGTTTCCTGTATGCCACCGCGGGTGTGCACCCGCACCACGCCATCGAATACACCGCCGAGTGCGATGCGCAAATCCGCGCCCTGCATGCACATGCCGAGGTGGTGGCGGTGGGCGAGTGCGGGCTGGATTTCAACCGTGATTTCTCCCCGCGCCCGGCCCAGCGTCGCGCCTTTGAAATGCAGCTGCAGATCGCCGCCGACCTGCACGCTGCCGGCCGCAGCAAGCCGTTGTTCCTGCACCAGCGCGATGCACACGATGATTTCCTCGCGGTGATGAAGAACTTCGACGGCCAGCATGGCCCGGCGGTGGTGCATTGCTTCACTGCCGAAAAGCGCGAGCTGTTCGATTACCTGGACCGCGACTGGTACATCGGCATCACCGGCTGGTTGTGCGACGAGCGCCGTGGTGCCCACCTGCGCGAGCTGGTCAAGCACATCCCGCACGAGCGGTTGATGATCGAGACCGACTGCCCCTACCTGCTGCCGCGCAACCTCAAGCCGGCACCGAAGGACCGCCGCAACGAGCCGGCCTTCCTGGCCCATATCGTGGAGGAAGTGGCACGTGACCGTGGCGAGGACGTGGCCCTGACCGCGGCCCGCGCCACCGCCACCACGCGTGGTTTCTTCGGCCTGCCCACGCTGGGCTGAGGACAACATGGGGCGGGCTGGACATCGCGTTCAGGCCCGGAATCGGCACAATGGGCGCCTTGCCGCCCAGTGAGGGGCGGCCTTGCCAGGACGCACCGCATGCTGCCCCGATTCCACCACCTTGCCCTGACCCTGCTGGCCGCACTGAGCCTTGTTGCCTGCGCCAAGGATGAGGCAGCGCCCCCGCCGACCAGCCTGGCCGTGAGCCTGGTGCCGGTCACGGACAGCGTGATCGAGCGCAGCGTGGTGGTTTCCGGCCCGGTCACCGCCTGGGAGGAAATGCAGCTGGGGGTGGAGCTGAGCGGGGTACGCATCACTGCCCTGCATGTGGATGTGGGGCAGAAGGTGAAGCAGGGCGAGGTCCTGCTGGAACTGGATGCACGCAGTGCCACGGCCGACCTGGCCCAGGCCGATGCGTCCCTGGCCGAGGCCCAGGCCTCGCTGGAACTGGCCCGCGCCAATGTGCGCCGGGCCGAGCCGCTGGCTGCCCAGCAGTTGATCAGTGCGGCCCAGCTGGATGAACTGCGGGCCCAGCGCAGCAGTGCACAGGCCCGTGTCGGCACCGCCCAGGCCGCGCGCGACAACGCCGCCCTGCGCCGCGACTTCGCCCGCCTGCGCGCCCCGGCCGACGGCATCATTTCCAAGCGTCTGGTCCAGCCCGGGCAGATTGTTGCTGCCGGCAGCGAGCTGCTGCGGCTGATCCGCGATGGCCGCCTGGAATGGCGTGCCGAACTGGCCGAAGCCCAGCTGGCCCAGGTCAGCGTCGGAGATACGGTGACCCTGCCCGGTCGCGAAGGGCCGGTCAGCGGCAGCGTGCGCGCAGTCAGCCCCGGGGTGGATGCGCAGACCCGCACCGGCACCGTGCACGCCGACCTGCCCGCGCCGGGCAGCCTGCAGCCGGGCAGCTATGTGGAAGGGCGGATCAATGTCGGCCAGGGCCATGGCCTGACCGTGCCCAGCGCCGCCGTGGTACTGCGCGATGGCCACCCGTATGTGTTCACCGTGGATGCGCAGGGCGTGGCCCGCCGGGTGCGGGTGCAGACCGGGGCCAGTGTGGATGGCCGTACCGAAGTGATCGACGGTGTGGCGGCAGGGCAATCGGTGGTGCTGGAAGGGGCCGGTTTCCTCGGTGATGGTGACAAGGTGCGGGTGGTGCAGGGCAGTGCACCCGCACCCTCACCCGCTGCCGGTAATGCAGCGGGCAAGGCAGGCGGCGCATGAATTTCTCCGCCTGGGCGATCCGGCGGCCGCTGCCGTCGCTGATGCTGTTCTTCATCCTGTGTGTGGCCGGCTTGTGGTGCTTCCAGCACCTGTCCATTGCCCGTTTCCCGGATGTCTCGCTGCCGATGACCACGGTCAGCGTGTCCCAGCCCGGCGCCTCGCCGTCGCAGCTGGAGGCCGAGGTCACGCGCAAGGTCGAGGATGCGGTGGCCACCATTCCCGGGATCAAGCGGGTGATGTCCTCGGTGGACGAGGGCATGAGCACCACCATGCTCGAATTCCACATGGATACCGAGCTTTCCGAGGCGCTGGATGACACCCGCGATGCGGTCAGCCGCATCCGCATGGACCTGCCGCAGGACATCCAGGAGCCGGTGGTGTCCAAGGTGGACATCGGTGGCGCCCTGCAGACCTGGGCGGTGGTGGCCGATCACCTGCAGCCGGACGAACTGAGCTGGTTTGTCGACCGTGATGTGACCCGGGCCATGTACGGCATTGCCGGCGTGGCCCAGGTCAAGCGCGTGGGCGGCATCGAACGCCAGGTGCGGGTGGACCTGGACCCGGCCGCGTTGCAGGCCTGGGGCATCACCGCCGGCATGGTCAGCCAGCAGCTGGCGCGCTTCCAGGTGGAGCAGGCCGGCGGCAAGGTCGAGCTTGATGGTGGCCGCCAGGTGATCCGCACCGTCGGCACCCTGGCCACGGCGCAGGAGCTGGCCGGTTACAGCATCGCTCTGGCCGATGGGCGCAGCGTGCGCCTGTCCAACCTGGCCACGATCACCGATGGCGCCGCCGATACCGAGCAGCTGGCCCTGCTCGATGGCAAGCCGGCGGTGGCCTTCTCGGTCTCGCGCACGCGCCAGGCCAGCGAGCTGGAAGTGGCCGACAAGGTCGAGGCGGCGGTGGCAAAGCTCAAGGCCGACAACCCCGGCATCGACATCCGCATGGTCACCGACATGGTCGAGGAGACCCGCACCTCGTATTCGTCCTCGATGATGATGCTCTACGAGGGCGCGCTGCTGGCGGTGCTGGTGGTGTGGCTGTTCCTGCGTGACTGGCGGGCGACCTGGATCGCTGCCGTGGCCCTGCCGCTGTCGATCATCCCGACCTTCGCGGTGATGTACTTCTTCGGCTTCTCGCTCAACATCCTCACCCTGCTGGCGCTGGCCGCGGTGGTGGGCATCCTGGTCGATGACGCGATCGTGGAGATCGAGAACATCGTGCGCCACCTGCGCATGGGCAAGACCCCGCTGGAAGCGGCGCGCGAGGCGGCCGATGAAATCGGCATGGCGGTGGTCGCCACCTCGGTGACCCTGGCCGCGGTGTTCATCCCGGTGGCCTTCATGCCCGGGGTGGCCGGCAAGTTCTTCCGTGAATTCGGCTGGACCGCGGCCACCGCAGTGCTGTTCTCGCTGCTGGTGGCGCGCCTGCTGACGCCGATGATGGCCGCCTACGGCCTGAAACCGGACAACCGCGAACACCGCCAGGGCAAGGTCATGACCTGGTACCTGGGCTGGGTGGACCGCGCCCTGCGTCATCGTGCCCGCACCCTGTGGATCGCCTTCGGCCTGTTTGTCGGATCGATGGCCCTGGTGCCGCTGATCCCGGCCACCTTCATTCCGTTCACCGACCTGGGCCGCAGCAACCTGTCCATCGAACTGGCCCCGGGCAGCTCCATCGAGCAGACCACGGCGGTGGCCGAACGTGCCCGCGCGCTGCTGGCCGACATCCCCGAGCTGAAGCAGGTCTACACCACGGTGGGCGGGGTGCTGGACAATGGCGACCCCACCGCCTCGCCGGTGGGCGAGGTGCGCAAGGCCCTGCTGACCCTGGACTGGGGCCCGGGCGAGGAACGCGAACGTGACCAGAAGGTGCTCGAACGCCTGGTACGCGAGCGCGTGGCCGACCTGCCGGGTGCGCGCCTGAGCTTCATCTCCAACGAGCCGGGCGAGAAGATGCAGCTGGTGCTGGCCGGTGATGACCCACAGCGCCTGGGCATTGCCGCCGAGGCGCTGGAGCGTGACCTGCGCAGCCTGCAGGGACTGGGCTCGATCCAGTCCAGCGCGGCCCTGTTGCGCCCGGAAATCGTGGTCAGCCCCGATCCGGCACGTGCCGCCGACCTCGGCGTAGCCACCGCCGATATCGCCGAAGCGGCGCGTATCGCCACCAGTGGCGATTACACCCAGCGCATGGCCAAGCTCAACCTGCCCGAGCGGCAGATCCCGATCCGGGTTGGCCTGGCCCAGAGTGCGCTGGACAACCCGGCCCTGGTCGGCCAGCTGCGGGTGCCGGCGCGCAATGGCGCGGTGCCGCTGGCCGCCGTGGCCGATGTGCAGGTCGGCAGCGGGCCGTCGACGATCTCGCGCTACCAGCGCCAGCGCAGTGTGACCCTGACCGCCGAGCTCAATGGCCGCCCGCTGGGCGAGGTGATGGCGCAGGTCAACCAGCTGCCCAGCCTGCAGCAGCTGCCCGACGGCGTGCAGTTCATCACCGCCGGCGATGCCGAGGTGTTTGTGGAGATGTTCACCGGCTTCGCCCTGGCCATGCTGGCCGGCATCATCTGCATCTACATGGTGCTGTTGCTGCTGCTCAACCACCCGCTGATGCCGGTCACCATCCTCGCTGCAGTGCCGCTCAGTGCCGGTGGCGCCTTCGGCGCGCTGCTGCTGACCGGCAACATGCTCTCCCTGCCCAGCCTGATCGGCCTGCTGATGCTGATCGGCATTGCCACCAAGAACTCGATCCTGCTGGTGGACTACGCGGTGATTGCCGAGGACGAGCACGGCCTGAGCCAGCATGACGCCCTGATCGATGCCTGCCGCAAGCGCGCCCAGCCGGTGATCATGACCACCCTGGCGATGGGCGCGGGCATGCTGCCGATCGTGTTCGGTTTCTCCGGTGATTCCAGCGTGCGCGGGCCGATGGCGGTGGCGGTGATCGGTGGCCTGATCACTTCCACCGTGCTCAGCCTGGTGGTGATTCCGGCCACCTATACCGTGCTGCATGACCTGGGCGACTGGATCGCCCGGCGCTTTGGCCGCGGTGGTCGGCCGCAGCACGGCCAGCAGGCCTGAGCCGGCGGCAGGCCATCGGCAGTGTGCCGGTGGGCCTTGAAGCAGCGATCAGCAGGTTGCGGTGTAGCCCTGCAGGGTTACCCAGATGGCCTGCAGGCGCGGCACCGTCACACCCAGCGAGTGCGCACGGTGGACCAGGTCGCCGATCAGGTGCGCGGCCTCGATCGGCTTGCCGGCTTCCAGGTCACGCAGCATCGAGGCCTTCATCGGCGAGCCGGGCTGGGTCAGGCTGGCGCGGGCAATGGCGATGGCCTTGTCCGGCACCGGGTGGCCGCTGGCAGCGGCTACGGCCAGGCATTCCTCGTGCAGGCCGCTGATGAAATCCAGCCCGCCCTCGCGGGCAACAATGCCGCCGATGTCGCTGCGCTGCAGGCAGGTGGCCCCGGCCAGGCTGGCCAGAAAGCTGTACTTGATCCACTGCTCGCCTGCAATGTCGGTGCTGGCCACGTGGTCGATGCCGGCCGCGCTGCAGGCTGCGGCAAAGGCCTGTACCCGTGGGCTGATGGTGGCACTGTCGCGCTCGCCGAAGGTCAGCCTGGCCGGCTTGTCCAGGTGGTGGATGGCGCCATCGGCGGCCAGCACCGCGGAGATGAAGCACAGCCCGCCCAGTACCTGCTCACGGCCAAAACGGGCATCCAGCAACGGGTAGTGGGCCAGCCCATTGAGCACGGGCAGCACCGTGGTGGTGGCGCTCACGGCCGGGGCAATGGCCTCGATTGCGCTGTCCAGGTCATAAGCCTTGCAGCTGAGCAGGACCAGGTCGAACGGCGGGGCATCGGCCAGCTGGTCGGCGCTGAGCACCTTGGCTGCCAGCTGCACATCACCCAGCGGGCTGCGCACGCACAGCCCGTGTTCGCGTATGTGCCGTGCACGGGCCGGGCGCAGCGCGAAGCTGACGTCCACCCCGGCCTGGGCCAGGCGGGCGCCGAAATAACCGCCGGTGGCACCGGCACCAAGGATCAGGATGCGCATGGAGGCAATCACAAATGGGATGTGCATCAGGATACGGCGCATCGGCGTGGGCGGCGGCGCTTGCCTGCATGTAGTTTTCCAGGATGCACTGGAACGTTCCCAAGGAGGCCTGTGATGAAAAAGCCCGCATTGATGCCCCTGGTGGTCTGGCTGTTGCTGTCCGGGTGTAGCTACGGCAGCGATGACCCGCATCCGGCTGCCGTTGGCGATCAGACCGGAGATGGCCACACCAGGGCGATGACGTCCGACGCCGTGGCTGCAGTGGACAGCGCCCCGGTGCCGGTGCCGCGTGTGGACAACGTGCTTTCCCTGATCAGCGATGTGGACGGTGACGGCACGCTGTCCTATGCGATCGCCAACGGGGCGACGATCAATTACTGGCATGGCCAGCAGTTCGTGCTGCAGGGAAAGTCGTACTACACCGGGTTTGCCTGGCTCTCGCCCGCAGTGTTCGGCGAGCAGGAAGATGAGTATCCCGATCCGGGGCAGAAGGCGGTGCTGGCCCAGGCGACCTTCGTGCTGGGCAGCGATGCCCAACAGCCCTGGCATTGGGAAGGCAGCGAGCTGGATATCGGTCAGTTCGGTGCTCATGGCCAGGGCAGCGCGGTGGACAGCGCACGCCAGGTTCAAACCTGGGCCATGCACAACGGTGACCTGTTGCTGGCCGTACCCACGCGCTATGACACCCCCGGTGCCACCGGTCGTGCCGTGGAAATCCTGCATTTCAGTGCGACCCTGCCGGCGCAGGCCGATGACAGGCGCTGGCGTCATCTGGGTACGCTGGAGGCCGGCAGTGACAACTCGGCCAGCTGTGGCGAGGCCAACCCACGTATTGCCTGCCGCGATGTCAGCGCGCACCTGCGCTTTGAGCAAGTGTCCGGGCAGCAGTTTCCGCTGCTTTGGCTGGACTTCGCGCAAGCCTCGGAGTCGTCGCTGCGCTATCGCTATGAGGCGCCGAGCAGAACCTACCAGCCCATCTGACCTGGCCCGGGCAGATGGGCACGGATGTAGCGGTTACCGGGCAGCACGGCCGCTGCTGCAGCAAAGATCAGGGCTGGTGGGCCAGTAACAGGATCTGCCCCGGAATGCTGGCTGGCGGGAAAGCCGGTGACAGGGCAGATGCAACCGCAGGTGGATGGCAAGGTGTGTTGCTGCCAGGCCCTTGCAGGATCAGCGCAGGTTGTTCTGCTCGTAGACCGGGCTTTGCATGCGCACTTCGGCACTGCTGACCAAGGGCAGGCGGTAGCGTCCACTGATCAGGTCGCGGCGCAGGCGGGTATCCGGGCCTTCGCTGAGCAGGCGCGAGGCACCGACGATGACCCGGTCGACAAACGGCACGATCAGCGGGAAGTCGTACTGGGCCTTGATCCGCAGCACGTTGGCATCCTGGATGTGCACATTGGTCTGGGCGTTGATCGCCCGGTTGCGGTATTGCAGGGTGTCGTTGGGCAGGGCCAGGCGGCCGTCGTACTGGCGTTCGCGGAACTGGTTCCACATCTGCTTGGTCGGGCTGATCACTTCCAGGGTGGCGTGGCCCAGAAGCACCTCGGTTTCGGTCTTGGCCCGCGCTGCCGCCACACCGCCCAGATCCGGGGAGTGGGTCCACAGTGGTACCAGACCGGTGGCCAGACGATCGCGCATTTGTTTGGGGTCGGCGCCGTTGACCGCGCCGGTACGCGCGGCCTGGAAGGTGGCGTAATCCAGGGTCGATTTGGCCCGGTAGATCAGCACCATCTGCAGGATCAGCAACAGCAGGAACAGGAACAGCGGCACCACGATGCAGAACTCGACCATGGACTGGCCGCGCTGGTGACGGGCAAGGCGACGATGCAGGTTCATGGTGTCTCCATGTCGGTGGCGTCGGTCGATGGCGCTGGCGGGGAGGGCTGCCAGTGCAGGGCCTGGCCGATCTGCAGGCCCAGGCCGATCAGGCTGCCGGCCGGCAGTTCCAGGGTGGCATGGGCGCCGCGCAGGCCGGCGGCGCGCCACGGCGGCAGGTTTTCGCGCCAGCCCAGTACCCGCTGCGCGCGGTCCAGGAACACCAGATCCAGCGCATAGCCCATGAAGCAGGTATGCACGCTGGCACAGGGTTCAATCAGCAGGCCCTGCCCGGGCTGCAGCGGCGCGCGCAGCAACAGGCCACGGGCACGCTGGTGCCAGCGCCGGGCATGGCCGACATCGGCCAGCAGGCAGTGACCTTGCCGGTACAGGGCCAGGCGCTGCATTACAGCAACCCCTGGCGGCGTGCTTCGCTGAAAATGAAATAGCCCAGCACGAAGAACACCTGCGGGAAGAAGAACACCACCAGCGGGAACATCATCTTTACCGGAGCTTCCAGGGCCAGCTTTTCTGCCTGCAGGAAGCGCTCCTCGCGCCGCTGCATAGCCTGGGCACGCAGGGATTCGCTCAGGTTTGCACCGACCTTGTCGGCCTGGATCACCGCGCTGGCAAAGCTGGTGATCTGCGCAATGTCCATGCGTTCGGCCATACGCCGCAGTGCCTCGGCGCGGGGCAGGCCGGCGCGCAGGTCACGCAGCATGCGCGCGAATTCCTGCCCCAGCGGGCCGGGTGGGCCACGCAGCACCGCCTGCTCGATGGCCCCGGTGATGTTCAGGCCGGCCTCCACGCTCATGGTGATGAAGTCCAGGAAGGTCGGCAGGTCACGCACCACCTGCTTGCTGCGCAGCTTGCGCCGCTCACCGATCCACATCAGCGGGTACAGCCAGCCCAGCGGCAGGCCGAAGGCAAAGCACATCAGCAGCAGGACCGGCTCCAGCTTGCCCATCACCAGCGGGAACAGCATCAGCAACAGGCCGATGCTGATGGCGGCCACCACCCGGGTGCCATACAGCTCTTCCGGGCTGAGCACGTAATCCTGGCCTGCCGCCTGCAGGCGCTTGTGGGCACTTTCCAGCTGTGCGGCCGACAGCCGCGGGCCGATCAGCTGGGTTGCCGCCTGCACCAGTGGCCAGAGCAGGCGCAGCACCGGCGGCAGTGGGTCCTGATAGTTGCGGTCCACCACCGGCACCGCCTGCAGCAGGCCGCGGATGCCCAGCAGGGTCAACACCACGGTGGAGGCGGCGGCCAGGCCGACCAGTACGAGTATCCAGGTCATATGTCGATCGCCATGATCTTCTGGCAGAACTTGTAGCCGATGAATTCCAGCACCGAGCAGATTGCAATCAGGCCCCAGCCGATCGGCTCGTGCAGCAGCCCGCCCATGGTTTCGGGGTAGGCAAAGTACAAAAAACCACCGATGCCGACCGGCAGCAGGGCCATCACGATGCCCTGCAGCTTGCCCTGCGAGGTCAATGCCTTGACCTTGCCTTCCATCATCAACTTGCGGCGCAGGGTATCGGCCAGGGTGGCCAGGGTTTCGGCCAGGTTGCCGCCGACTTCGCGCGAGATGCACACCGCCGCGACGAACAGCTTCACATCGGGCAGGGGGACGCGTCTGGCGAAGTTTTCCAGCGCTTCTTCGGTACGCACACCCATGTGCTGCTCGCGCAGGATCAGCGACAGCTCCTGGGCCAGTGGTGGCACCCCGTCCTTGGCCAGGGTCTCCAGCGCCGGGTTGAAACCGACACCGGCGCGCAGGCTGCTGGCCAGCATCATCAGGCCATCGGGCAGTTGCTGCTGGATCTTGTTGATGCGGCGCTGGCGCAGCACGCGGTAGGCATGGCGCGGCACCGTGGCCAGGAACAGCAGGGCCACCGCGGGCAGGAACCAGCCACCGCTGAGCAGCCACAGCAGCAGCGGAATGCCCACCACCGCCACCGCATAGCTGACAAACAAGGCCCCTTCATTGACGAACAGGAACATGTCGGCCAGGTTGAGCTTGGCCTGGTCCATGAAGCTGGCCCGGTAGCGGGCCATGAAACGGTCGCCGGCCTGCACTGCAACCACGGCCAGCAGGCTGACGCTGACAAAGGCCATGGCGGCCACCAGCCACAGCATCATGGGCCATTCTCCGGGTTGCGGAAGATGCCCATGTCCACCGCCACGCCGCGGTTGGCCAGTTCCTCGTAGAACTCGGGCACCGCACCGGTGGCGCGGAACTCGCCGACCACCTTGCCGTCGGCGCCGGCACTGGCGCGGGTCTGGAAGGCGAAGATGTCCTGCAGCTGGATGGTGCCGCTTTCCATGCCGGTGATTTCGGAAATATGGGCCACCTTGCGCGAGCCGCAGGGGAAACGCTTCTGGTGCACGATCAGGTCCACTGCCGAGGAAATCTGCTCGCGCACCACGGTCATCGGCAGCTCCATGCCGGCCATCATCACCATCACCTCGATACGCGAGATCGCCTCGCGCGGGCTGTTGGCGTGGGCGGTGGTCAGCGAGCCCTCATGGCCGGTGTTCATCGCCTGCAGCATGTCCAGCGCCTCGCCACCACGGCATTCGCCGACCACGATGCGGTCCGGGCGCATGCGCAGGGCGTTCTTGACCAGGTCGCGGATGGAGATGTGGCCCTTGCCTTCCATGTTCGGTGGGCGCGCCTCCAGGGCCACCAGGTTGGGCTGCACCAGCTTCAGCTCGGCCGCATCCTCGATGGTGACCACGCGGTCGGTATCGGGAATGAAGTTGGACAGGATGTTGAGCAGAGTGGTCTTGCCCGAGCCGGTACCACCGATCACCACGATGTTCTTGCGCTCGCGCACGGCCATGATCAGAAACTGCAGCATCGCCGGTGACAGCGAGCCGAAGCGCACCAGGTCTTCGCCGACCAGCTTGTGCTTGGGGAATTTTCGGATCGAGATAGACGGCCCGCGCAGGGCCACCGGCGGGATCACCGCATTGACGCGCGAGCCGTCCTTCAGGCGCGCATCGACCAGGGGCGAGCTTTCATCGATGCGCCGGCCCAGCGGCGTGACGATGCGCTCGATGGCCGACAGCACCGCGCGGTCATCGGTGAAGTTGACCGCCGACTTCACGATCTGGCCGCCGCGTTCGATGAAGATCATGTCGTGCGCGTTGACCATGATTTCGGTCACCGTTGGGTCATCGAGCAGGTCTTCCAGCGGGCCCAGGCCGATCGCCTCGTCCAGCACCTCCTTGGCCAGCCGGCGTGGATTGATGCTCTTGGGCAGGTCGGAAAACTCCCGGCTCATCACATCATCAATCAGCTTGATGGTGGTGCTGCGCAGGGTTTCATCGTCCATGCCGCGCACATCGACCCGGCGCAGGTCCATCTGCTTGACCAGGGCCTTGTGCACGCTGGCCCGGTAGCTGGTCATGTCCGCTGGCAGCTCGCCGGGATGGGCGAGCTGCTGGCCGGTGTCCGGTGGCGATGGTGGCGCAGGCGGTGGCGGGCTGTGCGCCGGGGAGGGCATTGCTGCCGCAGCTGCCTGGGCCGCGTGCACGGCAGGTGCCGGTGCCGGCGGTGCTTCGTCGATGACCTGCAGGCGATAGTCGCCGATCTCGATGCGGTCACTGTCCTGCAGCGGCCCCTGCAGGCCGTTGACCCGCTTGCCATTGAGGTTCAGCGCCGCGCGGCCTTCCAGCTGTTCGATGTGCAGGCCATCGGCAAGCCGGCGGATCAACGCATGCTGCTGGCCGATGCTCCAGCCCTGCAGCATCACCAGGTTGGCATCACCGCGGCCGATGCCGCACTCGTTGTGCAGGCAACGGATCTGGCGTTGTTCGCGGTTTGGGGTGTCGACAAGGATCCTGAACATGGTTACGGCACGAACTGCTGCTGGCGCGGCGGCAACTGCTGCAGGCCCTGCTGCCGGTAGGACTCGCCCTGTTCGATCATCTGCTGGTTGAGCTCCGAGCCCGGGGTGATGATGCGCGGGGTGACGAACATCACCAGCTCGGTCTTGTTGCCGCGGAAGGCATCGGAGCGGAACAGCTTGCCCAGCACCGGGATGTCGCCCAGCAGCGGCAGCTTGTCCACACTCTGCGCGGCCTGGCTGTCGACCAGACCGGAAATGACGATGGTATCGCCGGCGCGTACGTTGAGTTCGGATTCGCTGCGGCGGGTCAGGAAACCGGGCACACCCATCGCGCTGACGCTGGGGTCGACACGGCTGACTTCGGCCAGCAGGGTGGTGGAAATCTCCTCGCTGCCGTTGACCACCGGGGCGATGTCCAGCTTGATGCCGTATTCCTTGAATTCGATCGCATACTGGCCAAAACCCTGCGGAATCGGGATCGGTACCTCGCCACCGACCAGGAACTTGGCCGAGCCGCCGGAGCGGGCGCTGAGCTTGGGGCTGGCCAGCAGCACGGCCTTGCCCTGGTTCATCATCAGGTTGATCTGCGAGGTGATCGAGGTGGCAATGCCGAAATAGCCCAGGGTGCCGGGCAGGCGGCTGGGCAGGTCCTGCAGATTGTCGAACGGGGCAGCGCCGGGCAGCAGGCGGAAGTAGTCATTGCGCTGCATGTCCTTCAGCCAGGCCCCGCCGGGGCCGTTGATCACGTTGTCCCACTTGATTCCCAGTTCTTCCAGGGCGGTGGTGTTGAACTCCATGATCTGCACATCCATCATCACCATCGGCCGCATGCCCACCGGGTCGGCCGAGGTGAAGTCCAGCAGTTGCGGATAGATGTCCTTCAGGTCCTTCAGGCGGGTGGACAGGGCCGGGTGCACATCCTTGCCGGTGACCACCACGCGGTCGGCGATCACATGCACCTCGATGTTGTCCATGTCCGCCAGCAGCATGCGCACGGTATCGGCCACCGCATGGGCATTGGCAGTGCCGACCACGATCGGCACGCTGTACTGGCGCCCGTCTTCCATCCACAGGTGCAGGGTGCTGTTGCCTTCCTTCTTGGCAATCACCACCACCTCGTTGCGGCCGATGTTGGTGACATCGACGATCTCGCCGTTGCCCACTGCCACCCGCTTCAGCGAGCCGCCGATGCTGTGCACCGCAGTTTGCCCGGGGAACAGGTTCAAACGGGCCGGCAGCGGCTGCACGCTGCTGGCATGGGCCTGGCGTGACTGTGCGGCGCTGGCCGGGGCCGGGAAGCTGCGGGCCGGCACCAGGGCGTTGTTGGCGGCCGGTGCGCTGGCTGCCGGTGCGGCGGGCAGGGCGAATACGGCCATGGGCTGCACCGCCGAAGGTGCGGTGGCCGGGGCAGGAAGCTGTTGTGCGTGGGCAGCAGAAGCGACACAGGCAAGCAGGCAGGCGACGCTACGCAGTCGCTTGGCGTTACGGTTGGACATGACTCAGTTGCTTCCTCCAAGGATGTACTGCACGCCAGCCTGGTCATCATCACCAGCGCCCAGCAGTTGTTTCTGGGTGACCTCGTCGAGCAGGAACGGCCGCCGGTCTTCGCTCTGGCGCAGCATCACGCGCAGGCTGCCGGCCTTGTCGGCCACGGTCAGGCGCTGGGCATCGGCAGGGGTGAGCTCCAGGCTGACGCTGGCATAGCCGGCATTGGATTCATCCAGCGGGGTCTCGCCGACGCGGGTGCCGGTGGCCAGAACCAGCACGTTTTCCAGCAGCGGCATCACCCGCGCACCGTGCTTGTCATCATCAACGGTGAGCAGGATGTCGACATGGTCACCGGGGATGACCATGCCGGAGATCGAATTGTTCTCGTCCACACTCAAGGTGTAGGCCACATTGCCCTTGGCAATCACCGCGGAAAACTGCTCGTACAACGGCACCAGGGCGGCGGCGCTGATCGGCGCGCCCTGGCGGATCGGTGCGCGCAGCATGCGGCCCAGGTGCTGTTCGTAGTTGTCCGGGGTGATCACATCGGCCGGCACCAGGTCCGGCGCCACCGGGCGCACGGCCAGGTCGTCAGGCTGCAGGATCTGACCGGCGGCAATGTCGCGGGTGGGCACGGCCACGGACATGGTGATTTCTTCGGGCACCGCGGTGCGGGCGCTCACGGTGCGTTGCACATAGCTCACGGCCAGTACCGCGGCCAGGATGCCGATCAGCACGGCGACCAGCAGGAAGACCAGATTGCGGTTGAGTTGCAGTTTTACGGCTTTCATATCCATCCAAGCGACAAGGCGTAAGTGAAACTGGTGTAGGCATCGCGCAGGGCATCAATCAGCTGGGCAATGACGTTGGGCCGAGCCAGCAGCACCAGGGCGGCGAGGGCGGCGACGATGCAGTACTCCACGGTGGCGGCGCCGTATTGGCGACGGTTGATCGGAGGCATGGCGTTACCTGCGCATCTGGTTGGCGACGATTTCGGTGTGCTGGGCGGCGCGGTTGAAGGTCATGCTGAGCACCTCGCTGCCGCGCTGGTAGCCGGCCTGGCACTGCACCGCCATGACGCTGCAGCGGTGCTGGCCATCGTCTTTCCAGCCTTGTTGCTGCAGGCGGGCGCGGTACCACTCCCAGGCCTGGTAGGTGGACTGCGGTGATTCCAGCGCAATCGTGCGTCCGGGGTTGTCGTGGTAGCGGGTGTCGGAAATCACCTGGCTGCGCTCCGGCTGCGGGAAGCCATGGCCGGGTGCATGTCCCGGTTCACGGCCGAGCAGCTCGGTGATGCCCAGCTGCACCTGGCTGCCACTACTGCCGCCGCGCACGTCCAGAGTGATGAAGTGACCGCCTTGCTGGTAGGCGATGATCTGGCGGTCGCCGAATTCGGTGACCTTGGCCTGGCCCTTCCAGTGGCGTTGATAGAAGCCGATAACCTGGGCCGGGCTCATCCCGGTGTGGAAACGCGAGACCCGCATCGGCACGTTGTTGTGGACCATGTGGCTGGACACCAGCTCGCCCTGGGCGTGCTCCGGCAGGGGCACGCTGGGCCAGTTGCCGGCATCGGCGGGCTGCGGGGAAAGTAGCCAGGCCAGCAACAACGGCAGGCTGAAAGTGAAGGATCGAACCATGCCGGGCCGCTTATTGGGCCGGCGCATTGCGCGGCAGTTTGTCGGTCGGGGTCACATCCGGTTCCACCAGGCCCACATCCAGCTCGCCAATCACGCCGAAGATCGGCAGGGCGCTGACAAAGTCCAGCTCGGGCACATACTCGGCCAGGGCCGCGGTCGGGCTGAGCGAGCGCACCTGGCTGACCACCGAGCGCCGCAACGGGTTGCGGTCATTCCAGCGCCCCGGGCCGGAGGCATTCCATGCATCCACCAGCAGGGTGCTGCGGGTGTCGATGCTGACCTGCATGCTGTCAAACGGGTTGAGGAAGCGGTTGGTTGTGCCGCTGCGGTAGCGCAGCTGGTCCGGCTTGACCTGGCTGTGGGCGGTCACCAGGCCATTGCGGTTGGGCGGAAAATCGCCCGGGATCACCCCCATCAAGGCGCCCAGGTTGCCCATGAAACCGCTGTCGGCGGCATTGGCATAGCGCTGCAGTACGATGCCATCGGCGTTGAGCAGTGGCCGGTTGGAATAGGTGTTGAGCATGGCATCGTCAAGCCGGTTGCTGCCGCTGGTGGTGCTGATGCGCGAGTCGACCACCGCGTCCGGGCCGGCATGGAAGCGCCCCAGCAGGCGCTGGCGCATCTGGTTGCTGTCCGGCACCGTGCCCGGATCGGCCACACTGGCTTCCCAGACCGCGGCGCGGGTCATTTGTGCGGCGGTGTGGCGCATGTAGGCGTACTTGCCCAGGATCGGTACCAGCAGCAACAGCGGCACCACCACCAGGCAGGCGATGGCCACCTCGACCAGGCTCTGGCCGCGTTGGCGTGCGGGTGTGGTCCTTGCCGGATGCTGGCTCACGGCATGGCCCCGAGCAGGCGGGCAATACCGGTGGGGGTTTCCACCAGGCGTGCCTGCCAGTACGGGTTGAACAGGTTGCCGACCTCCAGCTTGCGGTCACCGCGGGCAAAGGCGGTCAAGGCGAAGGGACGGTTGAAGTAGACCTGGGCACTGGCCAGGGCGCTGACATCGCCACCATGGGTCTTGTCGGTCAGCGCCATCTGCCCGGCACCCATGCCGTCGATGTGCGGGCTGGTGCGCGACATGGCCTGGGCCGACTGCACGTGCAGGGTGAACACCGGGCCGACCGTGTCCTTGTCGGCGTTGTTGTTGCGCGGGTCGTTGTTGCTGGCCGTGCCCTTGCCATCGGCCACATCGTAGTAATCGCGCAGGCCGTCATAGCCGGTGAAGAAGCTGCCGCTGCGGTTGCCGCCCACATTGGGGTCGCGGTTGGCATTGCGCACCAGGGTGCGCCCGGTCTGGCGGCGGGCATCGCCGTAAGGGCGATGCAGGCGGTTGTTGTCCCAGCCATCGCGCCAGCCGTTGCCGTTGTTGATGCCCCACAGGAAGGTCTGGTTCTGGTAGTTCTTCACTGCCTGCGCACCGCCCCAGCCCAGCGGGAGGTCCAGATCGTCCATCGGCCAGGGCAGGCTGACCTCCAGCGACAGCGTGTCCACCGCTGCCCACTGGCGATAGCCGACCATGTCGGTACCGCCGGCCTGGTTCAGGCGCAGCGGCCACAGGCCGGCGTCCTTGTCGCGGGTGCGCGAGAAGCGGTCGCGTGACTTCATCACCACGTTGCGGAAGCGGTCGGCGCCGGTGGCGGTACCGGTCTGCGGGATGCGGTGCAGGGTGGTGAAGGTATTGAAGGCCTGGTGCAGCTGGGTGGTGAGCTGGGCACTGCCGGCGGCACTGAGGCGTGCACCGGGGGCGTTGGCTTCCACGATCTGGCCGGCGAACTTGATCGCATCCACACTGCGGGTGGCGGTGTTGAACAGCAGCCGGGTGCCATTGGCCAGGGTGCCGTTGATCAGGTCCAGGCCGTTGATGGCCAGCTGGAAGGCCTGGCGGATCAGCGGGCGCACCTGGCCCAGGGCCACATCGATGGCCTGGAACACACGCGCCAACACCGCCGCAACCTGGCCGATATAGGGCACCCACGAAATCATGTTGAGGGTGGTCTTGATGTTGCGCGAAGTCTTGTGCACCTGGTTGAGCCAGGAATACATGCCCACCATCTGCGCCACGGCCACTTCGTTGGCCACGCGGGCGCGGTTGCCGTAGGCGGCGAAGTTCAGGGCACGTGCCTGCTGCACGGCCACACTGTAGGCAGCAGCATCGGCGGCATTCACCAGCTGGGTTTTGCGGGCCAGGCTTTGCTGGTTGCTGAACATCACCAGCACGCCCACGCTGAGCACGGCCAAAAACGCCACCGACAGGATCAAGGCCTGGCCACGTTGTTTGCGGGGATGCTGGGACATGCGGGTTGCTCGATTGATGGGCATGAACGCGCTGCCTGCTGGAGTGCCACAAGGGAATGCCCTTGCTGACCTTCATCGAGAAGGACAGCAGGGGCCGGGGCGGTGATTACTTCGGCTCGTTGCCGTTGTAGGAATTCAGGCCCTTCTTTTCCTTGGCCTGTTCTTTGGCGAAGTTGGATTGGTTGTTGGCGTGTCCAATCATTTCGCGTGAGCTGTTGGCATCGCCGGCAAGTTCGTTTGCCATGCCGGCAACCTGCGAACGCACGGTGCCGCCGAAGAAGGTGAACACGCCGATCGCGGCGATCGCGATCAGTGCCACGATGATGATGTACTCGGTCATGCCCTGGCCACGCTGCTTGCGGCCCAAACGACGATTGATGCTCATGCTGGTTCTCCTTGTGCCAGTACGGCTGTGGCTGTCACCAGCCTGTATCCCCCTGGCGTGGTTGGACGTGCGGGATGCCGCCGACGAGCGTTTCCTTGTCGCGACGGCCGGCAGCGTATGAGTCGCAAATGAACGATTCAATACAAAACGCCAATCAATTGACGTTCCTGTGATTCGGTTTTGGAATTGCCGGTGAGGCCGATCACACTTTGCTGGATCTGTTTTTTCAGTTGCCGACGCATGCTGTCAGTGTGCCGACGCTGTTGGTCAGCACAAAAAAAGCCACCGCAAGCGGTGGCTTTCGATCAACACGCGCGGGTCTTTTATTGTTTGACCAGCTCGACCCGGCGGTTCTTTGCCTTGCCCTCGGCGCTGCTGTTGTCGGCCAGCGGGCGGCTGTCGCCAAAGCCCTCGGCACTGAGTCGGTCAGCGTCAATGCCGGCCGCCACCAGGGCGGCCACCACGCTGGCGGCGCGTTGCTGTGACAGCTGCAGGTTGTGTGCGCTGTTGCCGCTGTTGTCGGTATGGCCGTTGATGGCCAGGCGCAGTGCCGGGTCGGATGCCAGCAGCTGGCTGACCTGGGCGATCTGCGCCTGCGAAGCGGGCAGGATCTGCGCGCTGTCGGTGGCGAAGTTGACCTGGATGTCGACCTTGCCGGTTTGCGCCAGTGCCTGCTGCAGGGCATCGGTGGGCAGCAGGCTGGCGGTGATGGACACCGCCTGGCTCTCCACGATGGTCAAGCCACCGGAGAAGCCTGATCCACCCAGGTAGACCCAGATTTCATGCTCGGGCCGGCGGATGACCCAAGTGCTGATGGTCTGGCCGAAGATGCCCGACAGCCCGGCGTTGTAGTTGACCAGGATCTGCCCGGGAGCCTGTTCGATTTCCTTGATGGCGGCTTCCGGCACCACCGAACGGGTGACCAGATGACCGCCTGCCTGGGCGATCACGGCATCCAGGTTGGCCTGCAGTTCGAGCAGGGAGAAATCATCGGTCTTGGCCGGCGTATGCACATCGGCTGACCACACCTTGCCCTGTACCCATTGCAGGTGGTCACCGGTCCAGAACGGCAGACGATCAAAGCGCTTTTCCTGCAGTTTGCGTACCTGGTAGCCGCTGGGCAGCTGCAGGTAGGGGAAACTTCCCAGCGCTACTTCGCTGACGGACAGTGCGTTGATGTCAAACTCCGGCGTCATGGTCGCGGCAGCAGCGGGCTCCGGGCCTTGCGAGGCATTGTCGGCAGCGGCACGCTCTGCTGGCAGTGCGGCTGCCCCAGCCGTTGCGGTTTCGGGCTGCCCACCACCGCAGGCGCTGAGCAGGAGGACGGGAACAAGCAGGGCAGAGGCTGCCTTGATGGCGGAGTTCTTGTGCACAGGGGGACTTCCTCGGGATGTGAGCCATGGCTGCCACAACGGCAAAGGGCGGCAGACGGCGGGGAATCGGCGCGCAATCATGGCCGCCAGCGGTATCACGCCAGCGGCCGATGAGTGATCAGGCAGGCTCAGAGCGCCTGCCGCAGGCGCTGGGCCAGGCCCTGGCAGGTGGCCTGGTCGGGCTTGAGCTGCTGCTGGTCGCGCACGACCTGCATGTGCTGGCTGCCCAGTACGAAGCCCTGGTCAAAGCGCTGGCCGGCACCGGCCTGGCCGCCGGCATCGCTCAAGGCCTGGCGCTTTTCGTGGTTGTAGAACACGGTCAGCGGTTGTTCGCCGGCACCGCACACGCGCATGTTGGCCACCAGGGCCGCGGTGACATAGCCCTGTTCGGCGAGCGCATCTTCGGGGACTTCGAAGCTGGCCGAATCCACCGGGGCGCTCGTATCCGGGTTGGCGTTCTGGGCGCTGGCGGTGCCGCCGGCGAGCAGGCCGGCCAACAGCAGCAGAGCGGTACGCAGGATCATGCTGTTCATTCCTTTGCAGAGCAGAAGCGGCAATGCCGCGGCGCTGGCGAGCATAACAACAGAAAAAAAGCCGGGGCCCTCGCAGGCCCCGGCTTTGCTTTCACTCTGTGACCCAGCTCACGTCAGCTGCGCATGCCGGTACCGCGGCCCAGCAGCCACAGCGAGACCGAGGCCAGGGCGGCGATGAAGGCCAGCATCAGCGCATAGGCCACCCACAGCGGCACGTCCGAGGTGCCCAGCAGGCCGTAACGGAAGGCATTGACCATGTAGAAGATCGGGTTGGCGTGGGTGGCGGCCTGGGCCCAGCCCGGCAGCAGGGTGATCGAGTAGAACACGCCGCCGAAGTAGGTCAGCGGGGTCAGGATGAAGGTCGGCACGATGGCGATGTCATCGAACTTCTTGGCATACACCGCATTGAGGAAGCCGGCCAGGGCGAAGATGGTGGCACCCAGCAGCACCGTGGACAGGGTGATCAGCGGGTGGGCCACACGCACATCGGTGAACAGACACGCGATGACCATGACAATGCCGCCGACCATCAGCCCGCGCAGCACCGCACCGGCCACATAGCCGGCCAGGATCACCCAGTTGGGCATCGGGCTGACCAGCAGCTCCTCGATGTGGCGGCCGAACTTGGCGCCGAAGAAGGAGGAGGCGATGTTGCCGTAGCTGTTCTGGATCACGCTCATCATCACCAGGCCGGGGACGATGAACTCCATGTACGAGTAGCCGCCCATCTCACCGATGCGGCTGCCGATCAGGCCACCGAAGATCAGGAAGTACAGGGTCATGGTGATGGCCGGCGGCACCAGGGTCTGGCCCCAGATGCGCAGGATGCGGTTGACCTCGCGGCGGATGATGGTGCCCAGCGCGACCAGGTTGGCGCGGCCGGTGGAAACGGTGGTGGTCATCGGGTCAATCCTTCTTGCCGGTCAGGCGCACGAACAGTTCTTCCAGGCGGTTGGAGCGGGTCCGCATCGAGCGCACCTGCACCCCGGCCTGGCCCAGGGCGGTGAACACGCCGACCAGGTCCATGGCGCGAGGCTTGTCCAATTCCAGGGTGTGGGCATTGCGCACCACCAGGCTGGCGCCCTCGATCAGCGGCAGGTCGGCCGGCAGATCGCCGTCGGTGTCGAGCACGAAGCCTTCCACGTCCAGGGTGGCCAGCAGCTCGCGCATCGGCGCCTGCTGCACGATCTGGCCGCGGTCGATGATGGCCACGTTGCGGCACAGCTGTTCGGCTTCTTCCAGGTAATGGGTGGTCAGGATGATGGTGGTGCCATCGCGGTTGATCTGCTCCAGCACCCGCCACATGTCGCGGCGGATCTCGATGTCCACACCGGCGGTGGGTTCATCCAGGATCAGCAGCTGCGGCCGGGTCATCATCGCGCGGGCAATCATCAGCCGGCGCTTCATGCCGCCGGACAGCGTGCGGCTGATCATGTGCGCCTTTTCCCACAGGTGGGCGCGCTTGAGCTCTTCCTCGGCGCGGACCAGGGCAGTGGCGCGGTCAATGCCATAGAAGCCGGCGTAATTGACCAGGATGTCGATCGGCTTTTCAAACAGGTTGAAGTTGATTTCCTGCGGCACCAGGCCGACCAGACGCATGGCCGCACCGCGCTGCTGCTGCAGGTCCACCCCGAACACTTCCACCGAACCTTCGCTCAGGTTCACCAGCGAGGAGATGATGCCGATCATGGTCGACTTGCCGGCACCGTTGGGGCCGAGCAGGGCGAAGAAATCACCCGGGGCGACTTCCAGGTCGATGCCCTTCAGGGCCTGGACGCCGTTGTCGTAGCGCTTGGTCAGCCCGCGTACGCGCAGGGCAGGAGAATCAGGGGAAGCGGCAGCAGTGGCAGACACCGGGAAGCCTTTGGCCCTTGGGGCCGGAAGCGGTCAAATCGGCGGCTATTATAGGTGGCCTTGCCGGCAGGGCCGGTGTCACACAGTGTTCTGTTTGCCGTGTCGCCAGCCTTTGACATCCTCCTGACCGGGCGCGAGCAGCTTGCCCCGAACCTGTTGATCCTGCGTTTTGCCCGTGCCGATGGCCAGCCGTTGCTGCACCAGCCCGGGCAGTTCATCCAGCTCAACCTGGTCGATGCCCAGGGCAATGCCCAGCGCCGCAGCTATTCGCTGTCCAGCCGCAGTGACCGCCCCTTGAGCGACCACCAGTTCGAGCTGGCCATCAGCCTGGTGCCCGGTGGGCTGGCTGCCGGCCAGCTGGCCAGTGCCCTGCCGGGCAGCGTGTTTTCGGCCAGCGGGCCGCTGGGGCGGTTTGTGCTGCCGGCCAGCGATCGCAATGGCCGCTACCTGCTGCTGGCCACCGGCACCGGGGTGTCGCCCTACCGCGGCATGCTGCCGCAGCTGATGGCGCGGATGCAGGACGGGGTGCAGGTGGTGCTGCTGCATGGCGCGCGCAGCGCCGCCGAGCTGCTGTATGTCGACGAATTCGTGCAGCTGGCCGCGCAGCAGCCCCGTTTCCGCTACCTGCCATGCCTGTCGCGGCAATGGCCGGTGGACCTGCCCGGGGCGGTGCAGGGCCATGTGCAGCAGCAGCTGGCCACGCTGGCGCCGGACCCGGGCAATGACATCGCCTACCTGTGCGGCAACCCGGGCATGGTCGATGCCGGTTTTGCCGCCCTGCGCGAAGCCGGTTTCGGCATGCCGCGGCTGCGCCGCGAGAAGTACCTCAGCCTGTCGGCCTGAGCAGGTGCGCCGCCGGGGGCGCAGCGATACCAGCACACAACGAAAAACCGCCCCGGGGTACGGGGCGGTTGATCGCCGGCGGCCAATCCTGCCCGGCCGCCGTGTCTCAGTGCGGGATCAGAAGGTCCAGTTCCAGCTCAGGCTGTAGCTGCGGCCCACCACGTCATACACGGTGTTGTTGGCATAGATGCCCGGCTCGCCGAAGCCCATGTACGGCGGCAGGGTATCGCCCAGGTTCTGTACTGCCAGGTTCAGGGTCTGGCCCTTGCCCAGGCGGTAGCGCAGCGACAGGTCGTAGTAGGTGCGCGAAGGCACGTCATTGTTGTCGTACTGCTCGGCCGAGGTGGCGTTGACATCGGCCTTGCCCGCCCCGTGGTGGCGGGTGTTCAGGGCGATGCCCCAGTTTTCCAGGTCGTAGCTGGTGGCCAGGGTGGCGCGGAAGTGCGGGTTGGTATAGCTGCCATCACTGACCACGTTGCCAGATGCAATGCCCGGGGTGGTCTCGGTGACGTTGTCACGCAGCCAGGTACCGGTGAAGCGCAGGCCCAGGCGGCCCGGACCGATGTCCACGTGGTAGTTGGCGCCGACATCGATGCCACGGGCGTACAGGCGCGAGACATTGGCCTGCTGCGCCTTGACCCACAGCGGGGCGCCGGCCGGCAGAGTGATGCCGTGCTCGCTGGTGGGCACATCCGGGGTCTGGTTGCGGCCGTGCGCGGCACAGTACGGGTTGTTGATGCTGGGCAGGTCCACGCACAGGCGCAGGATGTTGGTGTAGGAGATCTGGGTGATCACATCGGTGATGTCGATGTCCCAGTAATCCACGGTCAGGTCGAAGTTGCGCAGGAACGAGGGCTGCCAGACAAAGCCGATGGTCAGGCTGTCGGAGGTTTCCGGGGCCAGGTCGGGGTTGCCGCCGGTGGTGATGTGCGGGCCGGTCTTGATGTCCGGCAGCGGCGTGGTCACGCCCAGGGCCAGGCAGTTGGCGGCGCGGGTCGGCGAGGCGTGGTAGTCACCGGCCTCGCACGGATCGGTGATCGAACCGGTGGTGGTGCTGGTGAACACCGGCTCGTACAGCTCGCCGAAGTTGGGCGTACGTACGCTGCGCGAACGCACGCCGCGGATGGCCAGGCCTTCGATCGGTTCCCAGATCAGGCCGGCCTTCCAGGCATCGGTGGCCCCGACGGTGGTGTAGTCCGAATAGCGGTAGGCCAGCTCCAGGTCCACGCGGCGGGCAAAGGCCTTGTCGGCCAGCACCGGCACCAGCAGCTCGCCGAACACCTCGCCCACTTCATAGCCTTCGTCCAGCTGCGAGCGGGCACCCGGGCCGCCGCCGTAGACCAGCTCGCCGGACAGGGCCAGCGGGTCATCGCTGTTCTTCAGGGTTTCCTTGCGGTATTCGGCGCCGAGGGCAAAGCCGAGCGAGCCGGCCGGCAGGGTGAAGGCGGTGCCGCTGACTTCTGCCCCGGCCACCAGCTGGGTGGTGGTGCGGTGTTCGTCACGGTCATCGAGCACCCAGTCCAGCAGTTCGCGGCTGGGCTTTTCGGTGCTGAAGATGTTCAGCGGGATGCAGCCGGCCGCACGTGCGGCCTCGTCGCGGCAGACCGGCAGGCCATTGGCCCCGGTGGTGACATCACGCGCGGCCAGCCAGCGCGATTTCACCGGCACGTTGCCCTGCACCGCGTGGTCGGTGACCTCGCCGTACTGGGCAAACACGTTCCAGCCGACGTAATCGCTGAAGCGGCCGCCCAGTTCGCTGCCCACGGTCAGGGTCTTGCGGTGGTGCTCTTCGCTGCGCACCGGGAAGTTGCCGTAGGTACGGTCGATGCTCAGCGCGCTAAGGCCCTTGTCCAGCATCAACTGGCGGATCGAATCGGGCAGGAATGGGTTGTCCAGGTAGGCCTTGGCACTGCCCACGCCCATGAAGGTGGTGCGGGTGTCGTCGCGGTAATAGGTACCGGCACCGTCGTAATTGCTGCGCGCGTAGTTGAACCAGGCGCCGTAGTAGAGGTTGTCGTTGATGTCGAAATCGACCCGGCCCATCACCGAGGTGGATTCGTTGCCGCCCAGCAGCTGGTGCATGTCGGTCAGGTTGCGGCCATCGCCGCCACTGCCCAGCGAGAACTGCGAGGGTGCCTTGTCCAGGTAGATGTCATACACCATCGGGCGGATGCTGCCGCCGTCGGTGAGCATGTAGCGGGTCTTCTCGTCGGCCAGCCAGAAGTTGGGCTCGTAGGCGTAGTAATGCTGGCGGTAGTTCCAGACGTGGGCACGGTCGGGGATGCCGTCGGCCGCGCCGGTGTTGGCCGGGTTGGGCAGGGTCATCGGCTGGTCACGCCAGTCGAAGCGGTCGCCACGGTACAGCGCATCATTCTGCGCATAGGTCGCGCCGAGGCTGACCCGGCCGCGGCCTTCGGCAAACTTGAAGCCGGTGGCGGCAGACAGGGTGTGGTGCTGGGCATCGCCACGCTCGGACAGGCCGGCGCTGGCCGACAGCGTGGTCTGTTCGATGTCCTTCTTGGTGATGATGTTGACCGCGCCGGTAACCGCGTCGGCACCGTACACCGCCGCCGCGCCGCCGGTGACCACTTCCACCCGCTCGATCATGCCCAGCGGGATGGTGCTGATGTCCACCGCCGAGGAGCGCGCCGAGGCCGAGACGCGGCGCTTGCCGTCGATCAGGGTCAGGGTGCGGTTGGTGCCCATGTTGCGCAGGTTGATCGAGGCGATGCCCGAATCCCAGCCGGACGGGCCGCTGGCCAGGCTGGTGCCCACGCCGATGGCCGGGTTCTGGGCCAGGGCGCTGTAGGCATCGGTGGCACCGAAACGCAGGGCTTCGTCCATGCGCACCACGCTGATCGGCATCGGCGTGACCAACTCCGGGCGGGCAATGCGCGAACCGGTGACAACCACGCTGTCCAGGGTGGCGGCATCACTGCCGGCATCGGCGGCAACGGCTTGCGCGGCAGAGGTGGCCGGGGCCGGGGCAACATCCGTGGTGGCTTGGGCCTGTGCGGCGGGCGACAGGCAGAACAGGGCCACGGCAATGCCGGCAGCCAACGGGCAAACTTCAGAGCGCAAGACATCTACCTCGCAAAAAGGGTGGCAAACATTAACAGTGTGAAAAGCAAATGCAGATTTCGGGTTTCATTTTCCGTTCAAGGAAAATGTTGATGGAACGCGCGCATTTACGGGCTTTTAACAACTAATCGGGGGTGGTTTGGGGTTATTGCTGGCCCAGCTGCAGGGCCGGCTGGCGCGCGCTGGGCAGGTCCACGCCGAGGCGGGCGGCCAGGGTCGGGGCGATCTGGCGGATGTCGATCGTGCCCAGGTTGCGGCCGGGCTGGATGCCGGGGCCGGTGATGAAGAAGGCCGAGCTCATTTCCGGGTGGCTGTTGCGGTAGCCATGGGTGCCGGTGGTGCGTGCGGTGGGGGTCACCACCGGCCCGGTCAGGGCGCCGCCCATGGCATGGCCACCGTGGGCATCGACCAGGAAACTGGCCTGGGGCAGGGCCCCGTCGGCGATGGCATCGTGCCCGTGCAGCACGATCTTGATGCCGTTGGCCGGGTCGGCGGCCAGCCGCGCCAGCAATTGTTCGACCCGGGCCAGGGTCTGGGTATCGTTGCGGTCCTTCAGCACCACCGAGGCGCTGCCGCCGGAATTCCAGGCATAGGCCTGCCAGTCACGCACCTTCGGGCTGGGCGCATCAGCGTCATCCAGGCTGATCAGGCCGGCCTGGGCGAAGGCCGCATTGAGGTTGATCAGGTGGTTGACCGGGTGGAAGCCGTGGTCAGAGGCAATCACCACCGTGCCCTGCGGAAAGAGCTGGCGGTGGGCGCTGACGATCTGCCCGACCAGGCCATCGACCTGTTCCAGCACCGGCAGCGAGTGGGCATTGAGCGGGCCGTGCTCGTGCTGGGCTCCGTCCAGTGCCACCAGGTGTACGGTGAGCAGCTGTGGCTTGCCCTGGGCCAGCATCTGCAATGCCACCGCCGTGGACTTGCCGTCCAGCTCCAGGCCGTCCTTGCCGGCGTGATAGCGATGGCCGGTGTGCTGCTCCACCGATTGCAGGAAGCCGCGCGGGGTGGAGACGGCGCTCATCAGCTGGTAGTCGTACGGGCGCTTGTTGCGCCAGAACTCGGGCACGTTGTAGTCGATGGCCGGATGGCCCACCGACACCGGCCAGAGCACCGCGGCGGTGGTCATGCCCTTGGCCTTGGCCGCATCCCACAGGGTCGGTGCGGTGATCTGGCTGCCGTACCAGTTCCAGGCTCCGGCCTCCAGGCCCATCGGGTCGAACACGGTATTGGTGTAGATGCCGTGCTCCTGCGGCGAGCCACCGGTGACCAGGGCGGTGTGGTTGGGATACGTCACGGTCGGGGTGACATTGATCACGCGCTGGGCATAGGCGCCCTGGTCCAGGAAGCGGCGCAATACCGGTGCCTGCACGCCGTAACGCTCGGCCTGGGTGATGTAGTCCGGATGCAGGCCATCGATGGAAATCATCAACACGGCCGGGTCGGCCGGAGTACTGGCCTGGGCCAGCGGAACAAGCGTGGCCAGCATCAGGCTGGACAGGACGGTGAGGCACAGACGCGGGAGGAACGCAGACATGCAAAGCAACCTTGAGGGGGGCAGTGGCGTGCCGCGCATATTCAGGTTGGCATGTTGCAGGGCGTTTGCAGGCAGGTTGCGGGCAGATGATGGGGATGGAGCGCCGCGCCTCGGCGCTGCGTGCGTGCCCCGGCAAGGGCGGGCGACCGGACCCATGAGGAGTGGCACAGGGAAGGGCGGCAGGCCGTGCGTAGGATGCACACGCGCCGATGCCGGCAGCGCGGCTGTCACCTGCATTGACGCCCTGTCGGGTATCGGTCACTGTCCATCGACAAACCCGATCGCCCGCCGCGCAACAGCGCCGGTTGCCCGGGCCGGAGGTCAGGATTTGCCGCGGCAGGTGATCGCTGCTGTCCGCTGGCAGGCAAGCAACGGCGGTGTCTGTTGCCATGCGCTGGCCGGGCAATGGGATGTGGGCAGTTGGCGGATGGATCTTTGGATGCCCGCCCTGATGCTGGCGCAATGGCAAGGCATCGGCTGCGATGCACGGCCACTGCCGGCACAGGCGGGAAAGCAACGCAGTAAGGAGAGCGTAGATGCGAATTTTCAAGCGCAGCGTGCTGGTGCTGGCCTGTATGGCCCTGGCCGCCTGCGATGACAACGGCAGTGCCGCGCCGGCCGATGCCTCGCCAACCCAGCGCCTGTATGGCCAGGTGGCCTTCGAGCCGTGCACGCTGGAAGGCAGCCAGATGGCCGCCAATGTCGAGGCCTTGTGCGGCAAGTGGTCGGTGGCCGAGGACCCGGCCCGGCCGCAGGGGCGGCAGATCGATTTGAACATTGCCTGGTTGCCGCCCAAGGACAACCAGCTGGGCACGCCTGATCCGGTGTTCTTTCTGGCCGGTGGCCCGGGCCAGGCGGCCACCGAAGTGGCCGGGGCGATCTACGGTTCGCTGTCCGAGGTGCTGAAGAAGCGTGATGTGATCCTGATCGACCAGCGCGGCACCGGCGGTTCCAATTCGCTGGCCTGCGTGGACGCCCAGGGCCAGCCGCTGGCCTTTGACGAGGATGCCGGGATCAGCCTGCAGGCCGTGCGCGACTGGGCCAGCCAGTGCCATGCCGGGCTGGAAGGGCGTGCCGACACCCGCTTCTACACCACCGCCCAGGCCATCACCGACCTGGATGCCGTGCGCCAGGCGCTGGGCGTGGCCCAGGTCAACCTGATCGGCGGCTCCTACGGCACCCGGGTGGCCCAGCAGTACGCCGCGCGCTATCCGCAGCAGACCCGCAGCGTGATCCTGGATGGCGTGGTGCCCAATGACCTGGTGGTCGGTGCGGAGTTCGCGCAGACCTTCCAGCGCGCGATCAGCATGCAGTCGCAGCTGTGCCAGGCCGATGCGGCCTGCGCCAAGCGTTTCCCCGAGGACCTGCTGTCGCAGCTGGAACAGGTGGTGGGCGGGCTGCGCGAGCAACCGCGCCAGGTCGGTTTCCGTGACCCGGCCACCGCACAGTGGCACAGCGAGCGCCTGAGCGCCGATGCGGTGACCGGCCTGGCCTTTGCCTTCTCCTACATGCCGCAGGCCTCGGCTCTGCTGCCGGTGGTGCTGGACGAGGCCCGTGCCGGCCGCTACGAGAGCCTGGCCGCGCTGTCGCGGCTGGCCAGCGGCAACATGTCCGAGAGCATCAACCGCGGCATGCAGTGGTCGGTGATCTGTGCCGAGGATTTCCACCGCAAGGGCGAGGTGGTCGCCGGGCAGACCCTGCTCGGGCCGGAAACGGTGGAGTACATGTACGCCGCCTGCCCGGTCTGGCCGCATGTGGCCGCCGATGCCACCACCACCGCGCCGCTGAGCGGTGCCGTGCCGGCACTGCTGCTGTCCGGTGAGGTGGATCCGGTGACCCCGCCGGCCTATGGCGAGGCCGTGCTCAAGCAGTTGCCGCAGGGCCGCCATCTGGTGGCCCGTGGCCAGGGCCACGGCACCCTCGGGGTGGGCTGCATGCCCGGCCTGCTGGGCCAGTTCCTGGACAGCACCGATGCGGCCGCGCTTGATGCCAGCTGCCTGGACAACCTGCGTCCGGTGTTGCCGTTCACCTCTTTCAATGGCTGGGAGCCGTGAGCTCCCTGCCGCTCAGGAATTGACTGATGATCGTTGCTGAAAACCTGCACAAGCAGTTCAAGACCCGCACCGGCACGGTGACGGCGGTGAGCGATGTCGGCTTTGCCGCCGCCGATGGCCAGATCACCGGCCTGCTCGGCCCCAACGGTGCCGGCAAGACCACCACCCTGCGCATGCTCTACACCCTGATGACCCCGGACCAGGGCAAGGTCGTGGTCGATGGCATCGACGCGGCGCGTGACCCGATGGCGGTGCGCCGCCAGCTCGGTGTGCTGCCCGATGCGCGTGGCATCTACAAGCGCCTGACCGCGCGCGAGAACATCGCCTACTTCGGCCGCCTGCACGGTATGAGCGAGTCGGCCATCGAGCAGCGCATCGGCGTGTTGTCGCGCGCGCTGGACATGGGCGAGATCCTGGACCGCCAGAGCGAAGGCTTCTCCCAGGGCCAGCGGACCAAGACCGCAATCGCCCGCGCGCTGGTGCACGACCCGCGCAACGTGATCCTGGATGAACCCACCAACGGCCTGGACGTGATGACCACGCGCGGCCTGCGTGGCTTTTTGCAGGAGCTGCGCCAGGAAGGGCGCTGCGTGATCTTCTCCAGCCACATCATGCAGGAGGTGGCCGCGCTGTGTGACCACATCGTGGTGATCGCCAAGGGCACCGTGGTGGCGGCCGGCAGTGCCGATGCCCTGCGTGCACAGACCGGCCACAGCAATCTGGAGGATGCCTTTGTCAGTGTCATCGGCTCGGAGGAGGGCCTGCACGCATGAGCCTGCTGCGAACCGTGTGGACGGTGATGGTCAAGGAGCTGCGCGACCTGTCGCGTGACCGCCGTACCCTGGCCCTGAGCCTGTTGCTGGCACCGCTGCTGTACCCGGTGCTGATCCTGGGCATGAGCAAACTCTCCGATGCGCGCATGCGCACCCAGCTGGAAGGGCCGTTGCAGGTGCCGGTGATCGGTGCCGAACACGCCCCCACCCTGGTCGCCTTCCTGGCCTCGGCCAACCTGCATGCGGTGGCCCCGCCGGCCGACCTGCCGGCAGCCATCCATGCCCAGCAGGTGGACGTGGCCCTGCGCATCTCGCCGACCTTTGCCGAGCACTGGCATGCCGGCAAGCCAGCCCTGGTGGAGATCATCCAGGACAGCACCCGGCGCGATGCGGAAATCCCGACCCTGCGCCTGCGCCGCGCGCTGGAGGCCTACGACGGCCAGGTTGCGGCCCTGCGCCTGGTGGCCCGTGGCATCGATTCGCAGGTGGTGCGGCCGCTGCAGATCGCACGTCAGGACCTGGCCACCGCCGAGGCCAAGCGCGGCGTGCTGCTGTCGGTACTGCTGCCGGTGCTGCTGACCCTGACCTCGTTCCTGGGTGGCGCCTACCTGGTGATGGACACAACCGCCGGCGAGCGTGAGCGGCAGTCACTGGAACCGCTGCTGGTCACCCCGGCCTCGCGCTCGGCCATTGTCAGCGGCAAGATCGCCGCGGCCTGTGTGGTCGGTCTGGCGACCCTGCTGCTGACCCTGCTGGCATTCCGCATATCGGCCCAGCTCGCCGGTGGCGGCATCGGCCAGATGCTCAAGCTCAATGCCGTGGCCATGGTGCAGATGCTGCTGGTGATGCTGCCGATGCTGTTCATCGGCACCACCCTGCTGACCCTGCTCTCGGCCAGCGCCAAGAGCCTGAAGGAAGCGCAGAGCCACATGACCTGGTTGATGCTGCTGCCGATGCTGCCCGGTTATGCGCTGATG
This sequence comes from Stenotrophomonas ginsengisoli, assembly GCF_001431485.1. Taxonomy (GTDB): domain Bacteria; phylum Pseudomonadota; class Gammaproteobacteria; order Xanthomonadales; family Xanthomonadaceae; genus Stenotrophomonas; species Stenotrophomonas ginsengisoli. The sequence continues at coordinate 65,378 of NZ_LDJM01000029.1, forward strand.
GTGTACCCGATCAAAAGCGCGCTGTGGCAGTTTGCGGTGCCGTTCCTGGCCCAGAACCAGATGCTGATCAAGGTGATCCGCCAGGAGCCGGTGTCCTGGCAGATCTGGGCGGTGTACCTGTCCTCGGGCATCGCCCTGTCGCTGCTGCTGTGGCTGGCCACGGTCTGGCGCTACAACCAGGAGCGGCTGGCGATCTCCGGCTGAGCCTGCCGGCGCGCCACCGCTGCACAAATGCACAAACAACAACGGCCCGGGAAACCGGGCCGTTGTTGTTTGCCTTGCCGCGCGGCAACTGGTGATCAGTTGCTCTGCGGGTTGAAGGCCAGGGTGCGGCGGATGGTGGTCGGTGCGGCAATCGGCTCGTACTTCCAGCGACGCACGGCGTTCATCGCCTCGCGGTCGAAGATGCGGGCCGGCTGCGCGCGCAGCACGCGGGCGCTGGTCACCGAGCCGTCGGTGCCGATGGTGATTTCCATCAGCACTTCGCCCGGGGTGCCCGAACGCAGGGCTTCGGCCGGGTAGCGCGGGGCCGGGGTACTGACCGCGCGCAGGGCCGGTGCGGCCGGGGTGGCGGCCGCGGTCTGGCGTGCAGCGGCCTGGCGGGCGGCATCGGCGGCGGCACGCTGCTCGGCTTCACGGCGGGCAACGGCCTGCTGTTCGGCCTGCTCACGGGCGGCGGCATCGCGCGAGGCCTGCTGCAGGGCGGCCACCTGGCGGGCGGCAGCGGCGTCGGCGGCCTGCTGCTGGGCAAGGCGCTGCTGTTCGGCCTGCTGGGCGGACTTTTGCTCGGCCTCGCGCTTGGCGCGCTGGTTTTCCGCATCCGAGCGGCGGGCCACCAGCGACTGGCCATCGGTCACGGCCTGCTTCAGGCGCGGCAGGGCAGGGGCCTGGGCATTGACCTGCTCGATCAGGGCGACCAGACGGTTGGCTTCCTCGAAATCCTCGCGGCTGATGTTCAGTTCCGCGGCGGTGAGGGTGTAGGGCAGCAGGTCGGTCAACGCGCTGGCCACATAGGTGTCATCGGGCGTCTTCTCGCGCAGGGCCAGGTAGTACTCGATGGCGTTGTCGCCGGCCGGGGCGTACATGCGGTTTTCGCGCAGTGCTTCGCTGGCCTTGTCGCGCAGCTCGTCCAGGTTCATGGCGGTGGCGGCCGGTGCGGCCGGCGCGGCGGTGGCCGCCGGTTCTTCACTGCTGGCTGCCGGAGCGCTGTCATTGCCGCCGGAGCAGGCGACCAGGCCGGTGAGCAACAGCGCGGTCAGCAGCGGGCGGGCGCTGCCGGTGATGGTGAGGTACGACATTTCAATTCCCCTTGAAGCGTTGACCTGGCGTTGGCATGGGCCGTGTTGCGTGATGTCCGGGATCGGTACATCGCGCAGCGACCGTCATGGCCCAGCAGCAGCCAGTTGCTGCCGCAAGGTGAACAAATAGTGAGCGAAATGTGCACTGGTCAGCAATACATTGAAAAATTTATGTGACCTTCATCTCACATTAATGCGCGTTTGACGGCCTTGCCACTATGTGCAACGGCCACCGGGAAGACCCGGTGGCCGTGGTTTGCGCAGCCGGGCGTACGGCGGTGCCGGATCTGGCTGGCCGGACGCGGCTGGCGCCGGCTCAGTGGGTCTTGTCGCCGTGGGCGGTGGCCGGGTGCATCAGGCGGTCGGCCCAGGCGATGCCGATCGCCGACAGGATGAACACGCAGTGGATGATGGTCTGCCACAGCACGCCGTCGGTGGTGAGCACCGCACAGGTGGCCTGGCCGATCTGCGAGGCGGCCATGTTCATCTTTTCCGGCGGGCACAGCGGCATGCCGCCCAGCGAGCCGGCGGCGATGAAGGTCTTGAGCAGGTGGATGGAGGAAATGCCGATGATCGACAGGGCCAGCTTGACCTTCAGCACCGAGGCGTTGACGTGGCTGAGCCACTCCGGCTGGTCCGGGTGGTCATCCAGGCGCAGGCGCGAGACGAAGGTTTCATAACCGCCGACGATCACCATCACCAGCAGGTTGGAGATCATCACCACGTCGATCAGGCCCAGCACGATCAGCATGATCTGCTGCTCGCCCATGCTGGCGGCATCGTGGACCAGGTGCCACAGCTCCTTGCCGAACAGGAACACGTAAACGCACTGGGCCAGGATCAGACCCAGGTACAGCGGCAGCTGCAGCCAGCGCGAGGCAAAGATCAGCGAAGACAGCGGCGAACGGGGGACAGGGGAGGGATTGGAGGACATGTGTCAATTACTGCCAGGGGGAATCAGCCCGGCAGGATATCGGCAGGCGGGCACCTGCCGCTACCGCGCCAGTGCTAGGCTCGCTGGGTCCGTTTGTGGAGCCCTGCCATGATCCAGCTGTATTACTGGCCCACCCCCAATGGCCACAAGATCACCATCATGCTCGAGGAAACCGGGCTGGATTACCGCGTGCATCCGGTCAATATCGGCACCGGCGACCAGTTCACTCCGGATTTTCTGGCCATCTCGCCCAACAACAAGATGCCGGCCATCGTTGACGAGAGCCCGGCCGACGGCGGGCCGCCGCTGAGCGTGTTCGAGTCCGGCGCCATCCTGCAGTACCTGGCAGCCAAGACGGGGCGTTTCGGTGGCCAGGGCCTGCGCGGGCAGGTCGAGGTCAACCAGTGGCTGATGTGGCAGATGGCCGGGCTGGGGCCGATGAGCGGGCAGATGGGCCACTTTGCGGTGTATGCGCCGGACCCGGTGCCGTATGCGATCGAACGCTATGACAGCGAGGTGCGACGGCTGCACCGGGTGATGGACAAGCGCCTGTCCCAGGTGCCCTACCTGGGCGGTGAGGACTATTCCATTGCCGACATCGCGGCCTGGCCGTGGCTGGCGGTGTATGCCAAGCGGCCGCCGGATTTTGATGCCTTCATCCATCTGGCCCGCTGGCACGAACAGATCGCCCGGCGCCCGGCGGTGCAGCGGGCCATGGCCGTGCCGGCGCAGGTGGTGCACGGCGCCTGAGCCGGCGCCACGCGGTAGCATGGGGGCTTGTGCAGGCGGCCGTCCGGCCCGCCATCCGACCTGACCCATGCGTCCTTTGCTTGCTGCCGCCTTGATGATGATTGCCACCACCACCCCTGCTGCCGTGCTTGCCCAGCCCCCGCTGCCGACCGGCCTGACCCTGGAGGCCATCACCGGCCCGCGCGCCCTGGCCGGCCCGACCCTGCTCAAGCCGCAGGTGGCCCCGGATGGCTCGCGGGTGACCTTCCTGCGCGGCAAGGACAGTGACCGCAACCAGCTGGACCTGTGGGAGTACCACATCGCCTCCGGCCAGACCCGCCTGCTGGTCGATTCCAAGGTGGTGCAGCCCGGCGCCGAGGTGCTCAGCGATGCGGAGAAGGCCCGCCGCGAGCGCCAGCGCATCGCCGCGATGAGCGGCATCGTCGATTACCAGTTCTCGCCCGATGCCCAGCGCCTGCTGTTCCCGCTGGCCGGCGAGCTGTACCTGTATGACCTGGCCAGCGCCCAGGTGCGCCAGCTCACCCATGGCGAAGGCTTTGCCACCGACCCCAAGGTCTCGCACAAGGGCGGCTATGTCAGCTTCATCCGCGCGCGCAACCTGTGGGTGATCGATCTGGCCAGCGGCAAGCAGGTCCAGCTCACCTTTGACGGCAGCGAGGTCATCGGCAACGGTGTGGCCGAGTTCGTCGCCGACGAGGAAATGGACCGCCACACCGGTTACTGGTGGGCACCGGATGATTCGGCCATTGCCTTTGCCCGCATCGATGAAAGCCCGGTGCCGGTGCAGAAGCGTTACGAGATGTACGCCGACCGGGTGGAGATGATCGAGCAGCGCTACCCGGCCGCCGGCGATGCCAACGTGCTGGTCACGTTGGGCGTGATTGCCCCGGCCGCTGGCGCGGCGCCGCAGTGGATCGACCTGGGCAAGCAGACCGACATCTACCTGACCCGGGTGGACTGGCGCGACGCGCAGCATCTGGCGTTCCAGCGCCAGAGCCGCGACCAGAAACAGCTGGAGCTGGTGGAAACCACCCTGGCCAGCGGCGCACAACGCACCCTGCTTACCGAAACCAGCGCCACCTGGGTACCGCTGCACAACAGCCTGCGCTTCCTCAAGGACGGCCGCTTCGTCTGGTCCTCCGAGCGCAGTGGTTTCCAGCACCTGTACCTGGCCAGCGCGGATGGCAAGACCATCACCCCGCTCACTGCCGGCAACTGGCCGGTGGACGAGCTGCTGGCGGTGGACGAGGCTGCCGGCAAGGTCTATTTCCGCGCCGGCATCGACAGCCCGCTGGAAAGCGCGATCCTGGCCACCGACCTGGCCGGCAGTGGCGTCATCGAGCGTCTGTCCAGCGTGCCGGGTATGCACAGCGCCAGCTTCGCGCGCAATGCCAGCGTGTATGTGGACAGCTGGTCCAATGCCGACACCGTGCCGCAGATCGAGCTGTTCAAGGCCGATGGCAGCAAGATCGCCACCCTGCTGGAAAACGATCTTTCCGCAGCCGACCACCCGTATGCGCCTTACCGCGCGGCCCAGCGCCCGCAGCAGTTCGGCACCCTCACCGCGGCCGATGGCAGCACCGAGCTGCACTACAGCCTGATGACCCCGCCGGACTTTGACCCCGGCAAGCAGTACCCGGTGGTCACCTTCGTCTACGGCGGCCCGGCCAGCCAGACGGTGAGCAACAGCTGGGCCAGCCGCGGTGATGCGCTGTTCAACCAGTACCTGGCCCAGCAGGGCTATGTGGTGTTCACCCTGGACAACCGCGGCACCCCGCGTCGTGGCCGCGATTTCGGCGGGGCACTGTACGGCCGCCAGGGCACGGTGGAAGTGGACGACCAGCTCAAGGGCATTGCGTGGCTGTCGGCCCAGCCGTGGGTGGATGCCAAGCGCATCGGCGTGCACGGCTGGTCCAACGGCGGCTACATGACCCTGATGCTGCTGGCCAAGGCCTCGGACAAGTACGCCTGCGGCATTGCCGGCGCACCGGTGACCGACTGGGGCCTGTACGACACCCACTACACCGAGCGCTACATGGACCTGCCGGGCAACAACCCGGACGGTTATGCCCAGGCCCGCGTGCTGACCCACATCGACGGCCTGACCTCGCCGTTGCTGCTGATCCACGGCATGGCCGATGACAACGTGCTGTTCTCCAACGCCACCGCCCTGATGAGCGCCCTGCAACAGCGCAGTGTGCCGTTCGAGCTGATGACCTATCCCGGTGCCAAGCACGGCCTGTCCGGTGCCAACGCCCTGCATCGCTACCGCATGGCCGAGCGCTTCTTCGCCCGTTGCCTGAAGCCGTAAGCCTGATGTTTTGAAATCAAAAAGCCCGCCTGTTTCAGGCGGGCTTTTTGTTGCCGGTAATGCAGCGGCAAGCGTGATCACGGCCAGTGCAGCGTGAGCGTGTCGCCGGGTGCGGTTGATGGTGGTGGTGTGTGGCGGGAGTAAACAAGGGCGCCGAATGGCGCCCTTGTTGTTTCAATCATGTGTGATGCCGGTGTGCGCTCATTCGCGCGGCTGGGTCACCATCGGGGCCGGTTGCGGTACCCAGATCGCCATGCCGGCGGCGTTCTTCTGCGTGGCCGGCACGCCCACGCCCAGGCCGACACCGCCGTGGCGGCCGTAGTTGCCACCGCCCAGGCCCACGCTTACCGGGGCGCGCTGGCTGCCCACGCCCATCAGGATTACCCCGTTGGCGCCGAGGGCGGCGGCCTCGCGCTTGAGCCGTTCAATGGCGGCATCGGTCTGGCCCTGGGTGCCGAAGCCGACCGCGCTGGTGGCCTCGATCTGGGCAATCTCGATGCTGCCTTCCGGGGCACTGGCATAGACCTCCACCAGGGCCGGGTCGATGGCCGGGCGGGCCTGGCTGAGCATCACCCTGGAGGTGCTGGCACAGGCCAGCAGCAACGGGGCAAGCAGCAGGGCGGTGAGGGCAGGGCGCAGGTTCATGGCGGCAGGTCGCAGGTGGGCTCAGCGCATCATCACCGCAGCCGGGTGAATTGACCAGCAACCGCGGCGGGCAGGCCGTATAGTCAGGGTCCTGCCACATGAATGGAGCGCGTGCGATGGGTGTGATCAGTCTGGTCTGGGGCATTGTGGCCCTGCTGTGGATGCTGCTGGCCTTCATCCCGCTGCTGGGGTGGGGCAACTGGTTCATGATTCCGTTCGCGGCGGTCGGCGCGATCATCGCCGCCATCGGCCTGCTGTTCACCCGCAGCGAGAACCGTGGCCGGGCCAGGACCGGCCTGATCCTCAACGGCATTGCCATCGTGGTCGGTGTGGTCCGCCTGGGCCTGGGTGGCGGCTTCATCTGAACCCGGTCGGGGTCTGGACAGTGAGCCCCCGTTAGAATGGCGGGCTCATGCAGCCATAGCGGCTGCGGTTGCCGGCCGTTGCCGGCAGCGCCCTGCACAGACCTTGCCATGATCATTCGCCCCCGCCCGCGCGGCTGGCAGCTGCTCTACATCCTGCGCGGTTCGATTGTCCCGGCCATCGCCCCCAAGGTGCTGGTCATCGGTGGGTTGTCGGTGCTGGCCTGCCTGGTTGCCGGCAACTGGCACCCGGCCGGCGGCGCGGGGCTGGCGGTGGTGCCGTTCACCCTGCTTGGCCTGGTCCTGTCGATCTTCCTGAGTTTCCGCAACAGTGCCTGCCATGACCGCTGGTGGGAGGGGCGCCGGTTGTGGGGCCAGCTGTTGTTTGAAACGCGCAGCCTGGCCCGTCTGTCGGCCAGTGTCCTGCCCGATGCCCAGGCCCTGCGCCAGCGTCAGGGCCATCTCTTGATCGCCTTTGCCCATGCGCTGGCCGCACGCCTGCGCCAGGGCGATGACTGGCTGGCCGCGCAGCCCTGGCTGGGCAGCGAGGATGCCGACCTGCAGGCCCACCACAACCTGCCCGATGCGCTGTTGCAGCGGCTTGGCCTGGCCCTGGCCGGCCCCCTGCACGACGGCCGCCTCAGCCCGATCCTGTATGCCCAGGTCGAACAGCGGCTGCAGGCCCTGTCCAGCGTGCAGGCCGGCTGCGAGCGCATTGCCACCACGCCGCTGCCGTTTGCCTACACCCTGTTGCTGCACCGTTGTGCCTGGCTGTTCTGCCTGCTGCTGCCGTTTGCCCTGGCCAGTGCGCTGGGTTGGGCCACGCCCTTGCTGGCGATGCTGCTGGCGTATGCCTTCTTTGGCCTGGACCAGCTGGGCGAGGAAATGGAGGACCCGTTCGGCCTGCAGCCCAATGACCTGCCCATTGCCGCCCTGGTGCGCATGCTCGAGATCGACCAGCTGGCCGCGCTTGGCCAGCGTCCGCTGCCCGAACCCTTGCAAGCGCAGGGGTATCTGTTGCAATGACCTTTGTTCCATCTTCACGGAGAACTGCCATGTTCCATCCCAGCTACCGTCCGCGGCGCATGCGCCATGACGAATTTTCCCGCCGCTTGATGCGCGAGAACACCATCAGCACCAATGACCTGATCTATCCGTTGTTCATCCATGACGGCCAGGGTCGTATCCCGGTGGCCTCGATGCCGGGGGTGGAGCGTCTGTCGCTGGAGGAGCTGCTGGTGGTGGCCGGTGAGTGCGTGGCCCTGGGCATCCCGGTGATCGACCTGTTCCCGGTGACCGACCCGGCGCGCAAGTCGCTCGACGGTGCCGAGGCCTGGAACCCGGACGGCCTGGCCCAGCGCGCGGTGCGTGCGCTCAAGGCCGCCTACCCGCAGCTGGGGGTGATGACCGACGTGGCCCTGGACCCGTACACCACCCACGGCCAGGACGGCATCATCGACGAGGCCGGCTATGTGCTCAACGACATCACCGTGCAGGCTCTGGTCAAGCAGGCCGTCAGCCATGCCGATGCCGGTGCCGACATCATCTCGCCGTCGGACATGATGGACGGGCGCATCGCCGCCATCCGCCAGGCCCTGGACGAGGCCGGCCACATCAACGTGCGCATCATGAGCTACTCGGCCAAGTACGCCTCGGCCTTCTATGGCCCGTTCCGCGATGCGGTGGGCAGCGCCGGCAACCTGGGCAAGGCTGACAAGAAGACCTACCAGATGGATCCGGCCAACTCGGACGAGGCCATGCGCGAGATCGCCCTGGACCTGGACGAAGGCGCGGACATGGTCATGGTCAAGCCGGGCATGCCGTATCTGGACATCGTGCGCCGGGTCAAGAGCGAGTTCGGCGTGCCGACCTTTGCCTACCAGGTCAGTGGCGAGTATTCGATGATCAAGGCCGCTGCCGCCAATGGCTGGCTGGATGAAAAGGCCTGCGTGATGGAAGCCATGATGGGCTTCAAGCGTGCCGGTGCCGATGGCGTGCTGACCTACTTTGCGCCGCAGATCGCGCGCTGGCTCAAGGAGGACTGAGCATGGCCGGTGACCAGGCACTGTTCCCGATGGGGCCGATGACCAACACCCCGCGCCCGGACGGGGTGCTGGAGCTGGGCTGGATGCAGTGGACCATCCTGCTCGGCTCGGTGACCCTGTTCGTGCTGGTGGTGGCACTGGTGATCGTGCGCATCATGCGCCAGCGCCGCCAGCCGCTGCTGCATTCGGCCGACGAGCGCCTGTTGCGCGAGCGCGGGGCCAGTGCCGAGCTCACCGCCGAGCTCGGTCGGCTGGGCCGTGAGCGCGCCCTTGGCCGCATCAGCGAAGCGCAGTACAACACCGAGCGCAGCCGCTTGATCGACAGCCTGTAAGCCCTGCCTGTCGCACATGGCCGGCGCGCCTGCCGGCCGGGCCCAGCCGTCGTCGCGGCGGGCGCTGCTCCCACAAGGCATGGCCAGTGCTGTGCCGGTTGTGGGAGCGCCTCAAGGCGCGACAGCGCGCTGACTTTCCACCCCATGCCCGGCCCGCCTGATCTGCCATTGCCTCGTCGCGGCGGGCGCCGCTCCCACAAGGGAAGGGCCGGGTTGTGGTTTTTGTAGGAGCGCCTCAAGGCGCGATCCGCCGCTGGCTTTCAGCCCCATGATCAGCAGGCCTGCCTCGTCATTGCTCACGTCGCGGCGGGCGCCGCTCCCACAAGGGAAGGGCCAGCGCCGTGCTGTTTGTGGGAGTCAACTGTCTTGATCAGGCGGTCATAGGCACGACTTTCCAGGGAGCGTTGTCGCGGTGTCTCTTATACAACTCTGCAGCCGCACACTATCTGAAGTGTGTATGTCGAGGTGGTCTGAGGACACACGA
>NZ_LDJM01000003.1 GCF_001431485.1 Stenotrophomonas ginsengisoli
TTGGCTGGGATTGCTTGGCCGTGGGGTTGGCGGTGTCAGTGACATCAGCCACTGCATCAGCCACCACATCCAGCTGGTTCTTGTTGACCGCATCGGTACCGGCGCTACCGGCGGCGACGTTGGTGACCTGGCGTTCGGCACCGGCAGCACCAACGGACACGCTGTTGGCGCGATTGGCAACCGAGCCCTGGCCCAGGGCAACGCTGCCGGTGGCCGTGGCATAGGCATCCTGACCCAGCGCCGTGCTCTGCTGGCCGGTGGCCCAGGCATCGGCACCCAGCGCGGTGCCCTGGTCACCCAGCACCCAGGCGCCCGTACCAATGGCGGTGGCCGCTTCCGATTCGATACCGAACAGGCCAAAACCGGTTTCAGCACCGGCACCGATGGCCAGGCTGCCTTCACCTGCCGCCGATGCCATCGAACCGATGGCCACATTGCCGGTGTTGTAGGCCGCGGCGTTGTAACCCACTGCCACGGCTTCGTCGGCCAGCGCATTGGCCACCGCACCGGAAGCCACCGACAGATCACCGGCAGCCTGCGCACCGACACCGGTGGCGGTGGAGGCAAAGCCGCTGGCATTGGCACTGGCACCCAGGGCGGTACCGCCCACACCGGCGCTGGTGGCACCGGTGGTCACCGGCACGCCGCCCACATTGATCAACGGGTTGCCGCTTTCATCCACGGCATTGCCGCCCACGGCCACGGCCGCCGGGCCGGTGGCCTCGGCGTTCTGGCCCACGGCCACCGCGTTCTGGCCGGTGGCCAGGGCGTTGTTGCCCACCGCCATGGCCCCGTCAGCCACGGCATTGGCACCGCCGCCCACGGCGATGGCGCCATTGCCGATCGCATTGGCTGCCTCACCGGCGGCCAGTGCATCCTCGCCATCCACATAGGCGCCGGCATCGCTGTTGGCGCTGCCGCTGGCCTGGAAGTACTTGCTGGCCTGGGCTGCCGAACCGGCTGCAGCAGCAACCGCATCGAGCTGGGCCTTGTTTACCGCATCGGTTGCGGCGGTGCCGGCAGCCACGTTGGTGATCTGGCGCTCACTGCCGGCCGCGCCGATGGACACCGTGTTGGCACGGGTGGCAATGGAACCGGCGCCCAGCGCCACGCTGCCTACCGCCCCGGCCTGGACCACCGTGCCGTGTCCCAGGGCAATGCTGCCTACAGCGCCCGCCTCGACCTTGCTGATGCCACCAATGGCAATTGAATCGGTGGCCAGTGCTTCGGCGGCGCCGTCGACCACGCAGGCATCGCTACGACCACCGGGGGTGCTGCAGTTGGCATTGCTGCCCACTTCGATGCTCTGTGCAAACGCAGAACCGGATGACAACCCCAAGGCCAGCACCACTGCCATGGACAGCGGGCGCAGCACCATCGAGCCAGCCTTGCGGTCATCGACCACACCGCCGCCCCCGGCATGCCCGCAGGCAAGTTCCGATGCGACTACCAGCTGCCCCAGTGCCTTGTTCCAAACCTTGCGATAAATCCGATTCATCGTCACAGCTCCTCAGATGGTGTCCGGCCGGATACGGGCTTTCCCGCTTACCTGACCGACCTTGGTTTTGAGCGTTCGGCGGACCCGCGTCCTGCGAGGGGCGTTCACGAATTGGATGACTAGGTGAATGCAACCGAAACGGTTTGCCGAGTCTGTCCTCTCATTCCGGGCGAGTCAAATAATTGACGGTGATAAGTGGATCGAATGCCGATTCACAAAAAACCTTGATGCCAATCACAGCCAAACCAGTTTTGCAGGCAAAAAAACGCCAACTTCGTCGTTCTTCCACACCATCGCCGAGAAAAGGCAAGAAAAAAGCCCGCCTTGCGGCGGGCTTTTGACACGTCAATTACGGGTGAAGACTCAGCCGCACCAACGGCGTGCATTGGCGAACATCCGCAGCCATGGCGAAGTCGTCCAGTCAGCCGGGGCCCAGCTGAAGTTGACTGCCCGGCTCCAACGCTCCGGATGCGGCATCAGGATGGTGACCCGGCCATCACTGGTGGTCAGCCCCGAGATGCCGTCCGGCGAGCCGTTCGGGTTGAGCGGATAGGTCTGGGTGACCTGGCCATTGCCATCGATGTAGCGCAGGGCCACGGTTGCGGCAGCCTGCTCGGCCTGCGAAGCGAACACCGCGCGGCCTTCACCGTGGGCCACGGCCACCGGGATGCGCGAGCCGGCCATGCCGGCCAGCAGGATCGACGGCGAATCGGCCACTTCCAGCAGCGCGGTACGGGCCTCGAACTGCTCGGACAGGTTGCGGCGGAAAGCCGGCCAGTGCTCGGCACCGGGGATGATGTCCTTGAGCTGGCTCATCATCTGGCAGCCATTGCACACACCCAGGGCAAAGGTATCGGGGCGGGCAAAGAAGGCGGCAAACATGGCACGCAGGGCCGGGCGCTCCAGGATCGAGGTGGCCCAGCCGCTGCCGGCACCGAGCACGTCGCCATAGCTGAAGCCACCGCAAGCGGCCAGGCCACGGAAATCAGCCAGGTCGACGCGGCCCTCGATCAGGTCGGACATGTGCACGTCGAAGGCATCAAAGCCGGCGGCAGTGAACATCTGGCCCATTTCGATCTGGCCGTTGACGCCCTGCTCGCGCAGGATCGCCACCTTCGGCCGGATGCCGCTGTCCTGCTGCGCCTGGGCCACGTTCTGGGCCGGATCAAAGCCCAGCTTCGGCTTCAGGCCCGGGGCGTTGAAGTCCGCCGCCACAGCGGCTTCAGCATCGGCACAGGCCGGGTTGTCGCGCATCTTCTGCATGGCATGAGTGACCGACCACCAGGCGCCGAACAGCTCGTCCCAGCGCCACTGCACCAGCGGCTTGCCCGCTGCCACCACCCGCACCGAGGGCGAATTGGTCGGCTTGGCGATGCGCTGGGCGCATTCGGTCAGGGCATGACGCTCGACCAGGTCGGCAAAGGCGGCGCGGTCTTCGTTGGCCACCTGCACCACCGCGCCGAGCTCCTCGTTGAACAGGCTGCGGAACGGATCATCACCCCAGGCATCCAGGTTGATTTCCAGGCCCTGGCGCGAGGCGAAGGCCATTTCGCACAGCGCGGCAAACGCGCCACCATCGCTGCGGTCGTGATAGGCGCGCAGCAGGCCATCGCGGCGGGCATCACGGATCAGTTCGAAGAAGGCGCGCAGGCGCTGGGCGTCATCGACATCGGGCACCGCCCCGGCGAAGGCCGGCAGGGTCGCATCCTCGGCATACACCTGGGCCAGGATCGAGCCGCCCAGACGCTGCTTGCCAGCCCCCAGGCCGATCAGCCACAGCTCGCTGTCGACCTCGCGGTCCAGCAGCGGGGTCAGCTGCTGGCGCGCATCACTTACCGGAGCAAAGGCGGAGATCACCAGCGACACCGGGCTGACCGATTTTTCGGTCTGGCCATCGGCCTGCCACTGGGCCTGCATGGACAACGAGTCCTTGCCCACCGGAATGGAGATGTCCAGCGCCGGGCACAGCTCCATGCCCACGGCCTTGACCGCGTCATACAGCAGGGCGTCCTCGCCCGGATGGCCACAGGCGGCCATCCAGTTGGCCGACAGCTTGACCGTCTCCAGCGATTCCACCGGGGCGGCGCACAGGTTGGTGATCGCCTCCCCAACCGCCATGCGCGCAGCGGCGGCCGAGTCGAGCAGGGCCAGCGGTGTGCGTTCGCCGATGGACATGGCCTCGCCGGCGTAGGTGTCAAAACCGGCCAGGGTGATGGCCACGTCCGACACCGGCACCTGCCACGGGCCGATCATCTGCTCGCGGGCGGTCAGGCCGCCGACGCTGCGGTCACCGATGGTGACCAGGAAGTTCTTGGCTGCCACCGTCGGGTGGGCCAGCACGCGCAGGCCGGCCTGGTGCAGGTCGATCCCGGCGGTGTCCAGCTGCGGCCAGCGCGGCGCGGCCGGGGTGATGGCATCACGGTGCATCTTCGGCGCCTTGCCGAACAGCACGTCCATCGGCAGGTCGATTGGCGCATCGGCCGGAATGTTGCCCGGGCTCGCACCATAGGCCACGACCAGACGCTCTTCGCTGGTGGCCACGCCGACGGCGGCAAACGGGCAGCGCTCACGGGCGCAGATGGCACGGAAATCTTCCAGACGCCCGGCCGGAATGCCCAGCACATAGCGCTCCTGGGATTCGTTGCACCACAGCTCCAGCGGCGACAGCGATGCATCATCGGTGGGCACGCGGGCCAGGTCGATCACCCCGCCCACGTCCGAATCATGCAGCAGCTCGGGGATCGCGTTGGACAGGCCACCGGCGCCGACATCGTGGAAGAACTTGATCGGGTTGTCGCTGCCCATGGCCACGCAGCGGTCGATCACTTCCTGGCAGCGGCGCTCCATTTCCGGGTTGTCGCGCTGCACGCTGGCAAAGTCCAGGTCCTCGGCCGATTCGCCCGAAGCCACCGACGAGGCGGCACCGCCGCCCAGGCCGATCAGCATCGCCGGGCCACCCAGCACGATGACCAGGTCGCCTTCGCCGAGCTTGATCTTGTCCACCTGGATGCGGTCGATCGCGCCCAGGCCACCGGCCAGCATGATCGGCTTGTCATAGGCACGGGTGATGCCATCTTCGGGCAGCTCGAAGCTGCGGAAGTAACCCAGCAGGTTCGGGCGGCCGAATTCGTTGTTGAACGCGGCGCCGCCAAGCGGGCCGTCGAGCATGATTTCCAGGGCCGGAGCCATGCGCGGGTTCAGCGCACGCGGCGCTTCCCAGGGCCGCGGCAGGGTCGGAATGCGCAGGTGGGAGACCGAAAAGCCGGTCAGGCCGGCCTTCGGCTTGCCGCCACGGCCGGTGGCACCTTCATCGCGGATTTCGCCGCCGGCACCGGTGGCTGCCCCCGGGAACGGGGCAATCGCGGTCGGGTGGTTGTGGGTCTCGACCTTGATCTGGAACGCGCTGGGGAGCACGTCCTCGGCACGGTAACGGCCATCGGCCGGATCCGGGCGGAAGCGTGCGGCCGGCAGGCCGGCAATCACCGCGGCGTTGTCGCTGTACGCGCTCAAGGTGTGCTGCGGGGTCGCCTGGTGGGTGTTCTTGATCATCTTGAACAAGGAGCGCTCCTGCTCCTTGCCATCGATGCTCCAGCTGGCATTGAAGATCTTGTGCCGGCAGTGTTCGGAGTTGGCCTGGGCGAACATCATCAGCTCCACATCCGACGGGTCGCGCCCCAGTTCGGTGTAGCGCTGGCGCAGGTAGGCGATCTCGTCCTCGGCCAGGGCCAGGCCCAGGCGGGCGTTGGCCGCTTCCAGCCCGGCAATGGCAATGCGCTGCAGCTGGCCACGGGCCGGGCTGGCAAACAGCGCGCCGGCAGCGGCAGTGTCGGCCAGCAGGGTCTGGGTCATCGGGTCATGCAGGACCTTCTCCACTGCCGCAGCCACGGCCGGGTTGGCCGGCCAGCCACTCAGCTCGATGCGCAGGCCGCGTTCGACCCGCTCGATGGCCTGGCCGGCGCCACGCACCAGTTCGGTGGCCTTGGACGACCACGGCGAACGGGTACCCAGACGCGGCACCACGATACGGCTGACGGTGCCGGCAGCGGCAGCCGGCGCCGCACTGCCGGCATCCAGCACCCGGCCGAGCACAGCCATGTCCAGCGCGGCCGGATCGGCTGCCTGGACAAAGTAGAGATGACGGGTACCGGCGATACGCAGATCGGCGGCGATGGACTGCAGGCGGGATTCGAGCCGTTCGCTGCGGAACGGGGAAAGGGCAGCTGCGCCCTCGAGGACGATCATGTCCGGCAAACCGTGTTGGGAAACGGCCCACTATTGTAAGCCATCACCGGCACCGAACCATCGACCGGAAGTACTGTCCGGGGCAAGCAAGCCTGCTGCCCCGGACGGGGTCGCTCAGCGCGCGGCCTGGCCCAGCCCTTCCAGGGTGGCCTTGAGCTGCGCCGGCGGCAGGTAGCCACCGAGCTGGCTGCCATCGGCAGCAAAGATGGCCGGGGTGCCGTTCACACCGAGCTTCTGGCCCAGCTCGTAATGCATGGCCACCGGGCTGGTGCAGCTGTTGGCCGGCACCGGCTGGCCGGCCTTGGCGTTGTTCATCGCCGTCTTGCGGTCATCGGCGCACCACACCGACACCATGTCCTTGAAGTCCTGGCTGCCCGGGCCCATGCGCGGGAAGGCCAGATATTCCACCCCGATGCCATTGCGGTTGAGCTCGGCAATGTCCTGGTGCAGCTTGCGGCAGTAGCCGCACTCGGTGTCGGTGAACACGGTCACGGTGTACTTGGCGTTGGGCGGCACGAAACTGATGCGCTGGTCAGCCGGCACCTGGGCCAACAGACCACGGCGGTAGGCCAGCAGGCCCTCGCTGGTGGCCAGGGCGCGTTTGGAGATGTCATACGGCTGGGCCTGCATCAGGAAACGGCCGTCATCGGACACATACAGCACCTGCCCGGACACCACCACCTCACGGAAACCGGCAAACGGCGCAGCGCCGATGTAGTCGGGATTGAAGTTCGGGTCCAGTTCGCCCAGCGAGGCCCGCACCCGGGCTTCGATGGCAGTGGCATCGGCGCTGCTGGCAACAGCAGCGCCGGCAGCGGCGACCGTGGGTGCCGGCGACTGGGCACAGGCGGTCAGGCTGAGGGCGGTAAGCAGGGTGGCAAGCAAGTAACGGGACATTGGTCATCCAACGTTGAGTGAGCGCGCCGATTCTCGCACACCCACGCACAACCACTGCGACCGCCGTCTCATCCGCGCGGATGGTGCTGGCGGTGCAGGTGCTTGAGGTGTTCGCGGGCGACCAGGGTGTAGATCTGGGTGGTGGACAGCGAACTGTGGCCCAGCAGCATCTGCAGCGCGCGCAGGTCCGCGCCGTGGTTGAGCAGGTGGGTGGCGAAGCTGTGGCGCAGGCTGTGCGGGCTGATCCGCTCCGGGTTGATCCCGGCCAGCGCCGCATAGCGCTTGACCAGGCCCCAGTACGCCTGCCGGCTCAGCGGCTGACGTTGCGTGGTGATGAACAGCGGCACATTGCCATTGCCGGCGGCGACCGCCTGCCCGGCGGCCAGCTGCGGCCGGCCCTGCTGCAGGTAACGCTCCAGCCAGTACAGCGATTCAGCCCCCAGCGGCACCAGACGCTCGCGGCTGCCCTTGCCGGTCACCCGCAACACGCCCTGGCGCAGGTTGAGCCCGGTCGCCGGCAGGCCGACCAGCTCACTCACACGCAGGCCGGCGGCATACATCAGCTCGAGCATGGCGCGGTCACGCAGGCCCTCGGCCGTGGCCACCTGCGGCGCGGCCAGCAGGTCGGCAACCTGCCCCTCGCCCACCGCCCGCGGCAGGCTGCGCCCGCGGCGCGGACTTTCCAGCAAGGCGGTCGGGTCATCGCTGCGCAGGCCCTGCCGCACCAGCCGGGCAAAGAACTGGCGCAGGGCCGAAAGCAGGCGCGCGGTGCTGCGTGGCGACCAGCCGTGCTGGCTGCGCCAGCCCAGGTAGGCCAGCACGCCATCACGCTGGAGCCTGGTCAGGCCGCCATCGGCGCCATTGCGCCAGCGCGCCAGCCCTTCCAGGTCGCGCCGGTAGCTGTCCAGGCTGGCCCGGGCCAGGCCCTGCTCGGCCCACACCGCATCCAGGAAGGCGGCAATTGCCTGGCCATCGGCCGGTCCCAGCTCCGGCAAGGCCAACATCAACTGGCGACGCTGGGCCGGGGTGCGGGCCACGTCCTGATGGTCTGCAACGGTATTCATTGCCACACAGGATACGGCGCTACCCAGCATCACGGCAGCACCGTATGCTCGGCCGATGACCCCAGCCAACCCGCCTCCCGCAGCCCTGCTCGTGCGCCGTCTGGCCGCGCTGTTCTATGACTTCTGGGTCTGTGTGGCCCTGTGGCTGCTGCTATCGGCCCTGTTCACCGTGGCCTTCAACCTCAGCGGCCACGCCGCGCGCGAGAACATCGCCCCGTTCAGTGCCTGGCAGTGGGGCCTGTGGGCCTGCTGCTGGCTGGCCACCGGAACCTACGCGGTGATCAGCTGGCGCCGCGGCGGGCAGACCCTGGGCATGCGGCCGTGGAAAGTACGGGTGGTCGATGCCGATGGCCAGCCGGCCACGACCAAGGCACTGTGGCGGCGCTTCGCCTGGGGCGGGCTGTCCTTGCTGCTGGGCGGCGTGGGTTTCTGGTGGGCCCTGGTCGATCACCAGCGCCTGACCTGGCACGACCGCGCCAGCGGCACCCGCCTGCTGCGGGTGCCCAGCGCCTGAACTCAGCCGACCTTGCGCCGGAAGATGAAGCCGGAAATGGCCAGCATCACCAGCGGCGGCAACGCATAGGCAATGCGGTAGTCAAAACGCAGCGCGCCGGCCATGCGGCTGAAGAACATCTGCAGCAACCAGAAGCCCAGCGCAAACAGGATGCCCAGGAACAGGCGCTTGCCCATGCCGCCGCTGCGCAGCGAACCGAAGGCAAACGGCACCGCGGCCAGACACAGGGCGAGCACGTTCAACGGATAGAACCAGCGGCCCCAGTAGTTGTCCTCGTAATCACGCGCATCCAGCCCATTGCGCTTGCGGTATTCGATGCTCGAGCGCAGTTCGGCAGTGGACAGGTTGCGCGGACGGGCCAGACCGGCAGCCAGCGCGGACGGATCCAGCTGTGAATCCCATGCCTGTTGCTCGACCACCTCACTGCTGGCCGAACGTTCGTCCAACCGGTCCCTGCGCACCTGGTGCAGCGACCAGGACTTGCCGTCGTGGCGGGCACTCTCGGCGTGGGTGACTTCGTTGATACGTCCATCGCTGGCCAGACGGTACAGCCGCACCTGGTTGAGTACCAACTCGGTGCCGCCGCCGGCAGACACCCGCTCTTCGCCACTCTGCGCGTTGAGGAAGGTGTCGCCCTCGCGTGCCCACAAGCCGGAATAACGGGCCATGGCCAGGTCGGTATTGGCGCGGGCACTGTTGCGCAGCAGGTCGGCCTTGGCCTGACCCCAGGGGCCGACCGTCTCGCCACTGATCACCATCAAGGCAGTGAGCAACGACAAGGCAATGGCCACCGACAGGGCCAGACGCCGGCGCGACAGGCCCAGCGCCCGCAAGGCGGTCAACTCGGAAGTGGCCGCCAGCTGGCCCAGGCCCATCAGCGAGCCGATCACCGCCGCCATCGGAAACAGGGTGTAGGCCCGGCGTGGAATGGTGTAAGCCACCCAGGCCACCGCGTGGCTCATGGTGTAGCTGCCCTTGCCGATCTGCTCGAACTCACCGGACAGGGACAACACCACGTCCAGCCCCAGCAGCACCGCCCAGGTGGCCAAGACCGTCAGCAGGACAGTCTTGCCGATATACACATCATGCAGTCGCGGCCGCAGGTTCATGCCTTGCCCTTGTTGCGGCCCAGCCGGCCATCACGGAAATACATCCACAGCGCCAGGGCCAGCAGTGGCAAGGTCAACCACCACAGGCCAGCAAAGGCCGGCAAGCTGCCCTTGGCCAGCCACTGGCTGCCGACGATCATCAGGTTCACCCCGAACAGGTAGGCCAGCACGGACAGCATCACCTTGCCGTAGCGCTGCTGACGCGGCGCGCTGCGCGAGAGCGGCACTGCCATCAGGGCAAAGGCCAGGGCCAGCAACGGCGGTGCCAGGCGTGCATGCAGCTGGGCCACCGCCGGCAGGCTGCCATCACCCAGCAGCGCCCAGGTGGAACGCAGCTCCGGGTCATTGGCCTCGCGCCCCTTTTCACGATCAGGCAAGGCCACTTCGTTGGCGGCAAAACGCATCAGCCGGTAATCCAGCTTGCCAGCCAGCGGCCCTTCGATCTGGTGGCCATCTTCCAGACGCAGGAAACGGCGACGCTCGCCTTCCAGATACATATGCCCCCCCTGGGCACTGACCACCTCGAAGCGATCATCCTTCTGACGCTGTACAAATACCTGCCCCAGGCCCTTGCCGTCCTCGCTCAGCGAAGACACATAGACAATGCCACCACCGGACAACGGGGTGAAACGGCCCGGTTCCAGGCCGGCCATCAGCACACTGCGGTTGGCTTCTTCCAGCTGGGTCTGGGCCGTGCGCTGGGCCCAGGGGCCCAACCACAGCGAGCAGGCACCGACCAGCGCCACCACCGGCAGCACCAGCATCAGCACCGGGCGCAGCAAGCGCCGGGGGCCGATACCGACAGCGGTCAGCACCGCCATTTCCGAATCGCGATAGAGCCTGCCTATGGCAAGAGCCAGACCGAGCATCAAGGCCATCGGCACGATCAGGGGCAGATAGGCAATGAATTGCAGGCCCAGCTGGCCCAGCAACAACCCGGCCGGGATCTGTCCGTCGGCAATGCGGCCCAGCAGATCGACCAGCACACCGCCAACGCTGACCACCAGGAGCACGAGCAGGGTCGCCAGAAAACTCTGGATGAAGTCACTCAGCAGGTAACGATCAAGCTTGGACATTGGGTCGGTGGTTTAAACTCTGTGGTTTGGTTCGCGGCGCCCCCGACCACACGGGCCGGGCACAAGCTCGCGATTGTACGGATTTGCCAACGGAATCTGATCAATGGCCCTTCAATTCACCCTGAACACTGTAGCCGCATCCACCGTCGACGCCGACTGCGTGGTGGTGGGCATTCACACCAATGGCGGCCTGACCCCCTCGGCCAGCGCCGTGGACAACGCCAGCAACGGCGCCCTGACCCGCCTGGTCCAGCGCGGCGACCTGACCGGCAAGGCCGGCAGCACCACTGTGCTGCACGATGTGGCCGGCGTCACCGCCCCGCGCGTGCTGGTGGTGGGCCTGGGCGATGCAGCCAAGCTGTCGGCGTCCAGCTACATCAAGGCCATCGGCGCAGCGGTCAAGGCCCTGAAGAGCGGTGCCGCCCAGCGCGTGGCCCTGACCCTGAGCGAACTGGCCGTGCCCGGCCGTGACAGCGCCTGGGCCATCCGCCAGGCGGTGATCGCCGCCGACCATGCGGCCTACCGCTACAGCGCCACCTTCGGCCACAAGAAGGCCGAGACCGGTGGCGTGGCCCAGATCGCCGTGAGCGGCGAGGATGCCGCCGCCCTGGCCACCGGCATCGCCATTGCCGCCGGCGTGGAATACGCCCGCGAGCTGGGCAACCTGCCGCCCAACATCTGCAACCCGGCCTACCTGGCCCAGCGCGCCACCGAATTTGCCGCCGCCCATGACGGCGCCGAGGCTGAAATCCTGGAAGAAGCGCAGATGGAAGCGCTGGGCATGGGCTCGCTGCTGGCCGTGGCCCGTGGCTCGGCCAACCGCCCGCGTCTGGTGGTGCTGAAGTGGAATGGCGCCACCGACAAGACCGCCAAGCCCTACGTGCTGGTCGGCAAGGGCATCACCTTCGACACCGGCGGCGTCAACCTGAAGACCCAGGGCGGCATCGAGGACATGAAGTTCGACATGTGCGGCGGCGCCAACGTCATCGGCACCTTCGTCGCCGCAGTGAAAGCCAAGATGGCGGTCAACCTGGTCGTGGTGGTGCCGGCGGTGGAAAACGCCATCGACGGCAATGCCTACCGTCCGTCGGACATCATCACCTCGATGTCGGGCAAGACCATCGAAGTGGGCAACACCGACGCCGAAGGCCGCCTGATCCTGTGCGACGCGCTGACCTATGCACAGCGCTTCGAGCCGGCCGCCCTGGTCGATGTGGCCACCCTGACCGGCGCCTGCATGGTGGCCCTGGGCCGCGTTGCCGCCGGCCTGATGACCCACGATGACAGCCTGGCCAATGAGCTGCTGGTGGCCGGCGAGAACGTGCACGACCGCGCCTGGCGCCTGCCGCTGTTCGAGGAATACCAGGGCCTGATCGACTCCACCTTCGCCGACGTCTACAACATAGGCGGCCGCTGGGGTGGCGCGATCACCGCCGGCTGCTTCCTGGCCCGCTTCACCGAAGGCCAGCGTTGGGCCCACCTGGACATCGCCGGCGTGGCTGATGAGGACGGCAAGTCCGGCATGGCCACCGGCCGCCCGGTCGGCCTGCTGACCCAGTGGCTGCTGGACCGCGCCGCCTAAAAGCAACACCGGGGTCAGAGTGCAGTTTTGCCTGCAAAAGGCACTCTGACCCCCTTCCCTTTCCCTCTTCTTCCCGTGACCTGATGCGCGCCGACTTCTACCTGATCGCCAAGCCGCGTTTTGCCGGCCAGCCCCTGCTGCTGGTGTGCGAGCTGTGCCGCAAGGCCAATGACGCCGGCCTGGCGACCCTGGTACTGGCGCGCGACAGCGCCCAAGCCGAGGAACTGGACGACCTGCTGTGGTCGTTCAACCCGGATGCCTTCATCCCGCACCAGATCGCCGGCAGCGACGAGGACGAGGAAGAAGCCGTGGTGCTGATTGCCGCCCCCGGACAGGAAGCCGGTGCGCCCCGGCCGCTGGTGATCAACCTGCGCGATGCGGCCTGGATGCAACCCTGCGACCGGGTGCTGGAAGTGGTGCCTGACGACTCGTCCGCGCGCGAACCGCTGCGCGAGCGCTGGCGCCAGTACAAGGCCGCCGGTTATGCGCTGTCCAAACATGACATGTAAGGACACCCGCCCATGCGCCTGTTGATTGCCATCGTGCTGCCGTGGTTTGCATTTTTCACCATCGGCCGCCCGTTTGCCGGCATCCTCTGCCTGATCCTGCAGATCACCCTGATCGGCTGGCTGCCCGGCGCCATCTGGGCCGCCTATGCTGTCAGCCAGTACCACACCGATAAAAAGATCGCCCAAGCGCTCAAGCGCTGAGACGACCCCCTCCTTACAAAGACTGTTGCGACCATGACCACCCTCGCCTCCAGCTACGATCCCAAATCCTTCGAAACCGCCCTGTACGAGGGTTGGGAGAAGGCCGGCCACTTCAAGCCGTCCGGCCAGGGCGAGCCCTACACCATCCTGCTGCCGCCGCCTAATGTGACCGGCACCCTGCACATGGGCCATGCCTTCCAGCAGACCCTGATGGACGGGTTGATCCGTTACCACCGCATGCGTGGCTACGACACCCTGTGGCAGGTGGGTACCGACCACGCCGGCATCGCCACCGAGATGGTGGTCAGCCGCAACCTGGCCCTGGAAGGCAAGGGTGAGACCCGAGATTCGCTGGGCCGCGACGGCTTCATCAACAAGGTCTGGGAGTGGAAGGCCCACTCCGGCAACGTGATCGAAGGCCAGATGCGCCGCCTGGGCACCTCGGCGGACTGGTCGCGCTCGACCTTCACCATGGACGCAGGCCCGAGCGAGGCGGTGATCGAGTCGTTCGTGCGCTGGTACGAACAGGGCCTGATCTACCGTGGCCAGCGTCTGGTCAACTGGGACCCGGTGCTGAAGACGGCCATTTCCGACCTGGAAGTGGAGAACGTGGAGGAAGACGGCTTCCTGTGGTCGATCCGCTACGCCCTGGCCGATGGCGCCACCTATGAGCACGTGGAAACCGACGCCGATGGCGTGGAAACCCTGCGCGAGGTGCGTGATTACCTGACCGTGGCCACCACCCGCCCGGAAACCCTGCTCGGCGATACCGCCGCGATGATCCACCCGGAAGACGCGCGCTATGCCCACCTGATCGGCAAGGAAGTGATCCTGCCGATCACCGGCCGCCGCGTTCCGGTGATTGCCGATGACTACGTGGACCGTGAGTTCGGCACCGGCGTGGTCAAGGTCACCCCGGCCCATGACTTCAACGACTACCAGGTCGGCGTGCGCCACAACCTGCCGCTGATCAACCTGTTCACCGTCACCGCCAGCCTCAACGAGAACGCCCCGGCCAAGTATCAGGGCATGGATCGCTACGAGGCGCGCAAGGTCATCCTGGCCGAGCTGGAAGAGGCCGGCCTGCTGGTCGAGGCCAAGCCGCACAAGCTGCAGGTGCCGCGTGGTGACCGTACCGGCCAGGTGATCGAGCCGTATCTGACCGACCAGTGGTTCGTGAAGATGGACGGCCTGGCCAAGCGTGGCCTGGAGCTGGTGGAGTCTGGCAAGATCCAGTTCGTCCCGGGCAACTGGATCAACACCTACCGTCACTGGATGGAAAACATCCAGGACTGGTGCATCTCGCGCCAGCTGTGGTGGGGCCACCGCATCCCGGCCTGGTTCGATGAAGCCGGCAAGATCTATGTCGGCCGCAACGAAGCCGAAGTGCGTGAAAAGAACAGCCTGGGCGCCGATGTGGCCCTGAACCAGGACAGCGACGTGCTGGAGACCTGGTTCTCCTCGCAGCTGTGGCCGTTCTCCACCCTGGGCTGGCCCAATGCCGAGGCGATGGTCGAACGCGGCTTCGAGCGCTACCTGCCGTCCAACGTGCTGGTCACCGGCTTCGACATCATCTTCTTCTGGGTGGCCCGCATGATCATGGCCACCGACAGCTTCACCGGGCAGATCCCGTTCAAGGACGTCTACATCACCGGCCTGATCCGCGACGGCCAGGGCCAGAAGATGTCCAAGTCCAAGGGCAACGTGCTCGATCCGCTGGACATCATCGACGGCATCTCGCTGGAAGATCTGGTGGCCAAGCGCACCCGCGGCCTGATGCAGCCCAAGATGGTGGAGAAGATCGAGAAGGCCACGCGCAAGGAATTCCCGGAGGGCATCATCGCCCACGGTGCCGATGCGCTGCGCTTCACCATTGCCGCGCTGGCCACCCACGGTCGTGACATCAAGTTCGACATGTCCCGCGCCGAGGGCTACAAGAACTTCTGCAACAAGCTGTGGAATGCCAGCCGCTTCGTGCTGATGAACACCGAGGGCGCCAGCTTCACCGGCACCCCGACCCCGCGCACCGATGCCGAGCGCTGGATCCTGTCGCGTCTGGACGCGGTGGCCACCGAAGCGGCCGGCCATTTCGCCGGCTACCGCTTCGACCTGCTGGCCCAGTGCCTGTACGAGTTTGTCTGGAACGAGGTCTGTGACTGGTTCCTGGAACTGAGCAAGCCGGCCCTGCAGGGCGACCTGAGCAGCGAACAGGCCCGTGCCGATGCCGATTCCACCCGCCACACCCTGCTGCACGTGCTTGAAGCCGTACAGCGCCTGCTGCATCCGCTGACCCCGTTCGTCACCGAGCAGCTGTGGAAGGAAATCGCCCCGCGCCTGGGCATCACCACCGAGACCCTGTCGCTGCGCCCCTACCCGGTCGCCGGTGAAGTGGCCGGTGACTTCGCCGGCGCCGAAGCCGACGTGGAATGGCTCAAGTCCATGGTCAGCGCCCTGCGCCGCGTACGCAGCGAGCTGGGCGTGTCGCCGTCCAAGCAGATCGGCCTGCTGCTGCAGGGCGGCGTGGCCGCCGACCGCGGCCGCATCGAGCGTTTCTCCTCGCAGCTGCGCTTTTTGCTCAAGCTCGAATCCATCACCTGGCTGGCCGATGGCGAAACCTGCCCGCCGGTGGCCCCGGCCGTGGTCGGCGAGCTGAAGCTGCTGGTGCCGCTGGAAGGTCTGGTCGACCTGGACGCCGAGCGCGTGCGCCTGGACAAGGAAATCGCCCGCGTCGCCGGCGAGAAGGACAAGAGCGAAGCCAAGCTGGCCAAGTTCACCGACAAGGTCCCGACCGCGGTGGTGGAACAGGAGCGCGTGCGCCTGGCCGACTGGAGCACCCAGCTGGCCGGCCTGCAGGAGCAGCGCGCCAAGCTGTAAGCCCATGCGGGCACCCGGCAGCCTGCCCCGCCCTGCGGCGGCAGGCTGCCTCCCCCTGTTGCCGACCGCCGGCGCCCATTACCCTTGCCTGCACAACCGCAGCACAGGCCGACGCATGTCACTCGGGGTTTTCTGTACGGTGCTGTTTGCCGCCATGCTGCATGCCAGCTGGAATGCGGTGGTCAAACAGGGCAGTGACAAGCTGCTGACCACGGTCCTGCTGACCAGCTTCGGCGCCCTGCTGTCGCTGCCCTGGTTGCCCCTGCTGCCGTTGCCGGCCGGTGCCAGCTGGCCATGGCTGGGCTTGTCCGTGGTACTGCAGGTGGCCTATTACCTGCTGATCGCCCGCACCTACCAGACCGGCGAGATGAGCCTGAGCTATCCGCTGATGCGCGGCGTGGCCCCGCTGTTGGTGGCCATGGCCGGCAGTGTGCTGTTTGCCCAATCCCTGCCTGCGGCCAGCTGGGTCGCCATCGGCCTGATCTGCGGCGGCATCCTGCTGCTTTCCATCGGCAAGCAACCGCGCGGCATGCTGCTGCCGCTGGGCATCGCCTGCCTGATCGCCACCTGTACCCTGGTCGACGCCCACGGCGTGGGCCTGTCCGGGACCGCGTTGGGCTACAGCCTGTGGCTGTTCGTGCTTTCTGCCCTGCCCCTGCTGTTGTGGGCGCTGCTGGCACGCCGGCCGCAATTGCATGCTCTGGCCAGGCAACAGTGGCAACAGGGACTGTTGGCCGGATTTGGCTTCACTGCCTCCTGTGCCATTGCCCTGTGGGCCATGACCCAGGCGCCAGTGGCGATGGTGTCCGCGCTGCGCGAAACCTCGATCCTGTTCGCCCTGCTCATTTCCACGATCTGGCTCAAGGAGCAGGTCAGCATCCAGCGCCTGCTCTCGGCCGGGCTGATCATCGGCGGCGTGGTGATGCTGCGGCTGGGCTAGCCAGAGCCCGCTTACAGCGGCGGCATGCAGGTGATGTCGTCGTCCAGCAGCTCGATGGCCATCACGATCGCATCCTCGCGCCCGTTGTTGGCGGCCGGGTAATAGCGCGGCCGACGGCCGATCTCGTTGAATCCTTCGCTCTGGTACAGGGCGATGGCAGCCGTGTTGGACGGGCGCACTTCCAGAAACACCCGCTGCGCCTTCTGCTTGCGGGCGCTGCCCAGCAGGGTACGCAGCATCAACCGGCCATGCCCGCGCGATTGCACCAGCGGGTCAACACAGACATTGAGCACATGGGCTTCGTCTGCAGCCACGCTGAGCACACCATAGCCGATGATCTGACTGCCCTGCTCCAGCACCCAGGCGCTGTAGCCGGAGGACAGGCAGTCGGCAAAGATGCCGCGCGACCACGGGAACGGATAGGCGCGCAGCTCGATGGCCATCACCGTGTCCAGGTCATCGGCACGCATGCAGCGCAAGGCCGGGGTATAGGCAGGATGCGGCATGGGGTCAGTGCGGGTTGCGTTGACGACGCAGGGCACGCAACTGCGGCCACAGCGCACGCTTGGACGCCGGGTTGGCGCGCAGTTCGTCCAGCGGCCAGCTGGCCATCAGGGCCTGGGTGGCCGGGTCATTCGGGTTCTGCCTGGAGGCACGCAACAGGGCCAGCATCAGCCGGTCCGGCATGCCGGCAATGCGGCCTGCGTTACGCCGCGGCGGTCGCGCCGCCGGGGTGCCGAGACTGGGAGCCGGCACCGGCGGTGACACCGGCAAGCGTCGCGGCGCACTTGCCGGCGCTTCGCTGTCGGCCATCGGCGCGGCACGGCGACGCTCGGCAGCCGGGGCCGGAGCAAGGTTTTCGAACGCCGGTACCGGACGTGCGGCAGGTGCCGGTGGCCAGGCAATGGTCGAGGCCTCGGCATACACCGTCAGCCCCATCGCCCCCAGCCAGGCATGCTGTTCGCTGCTCCACAGCACCGGCTCGTCACCCATCTCAGGCCGCCTCGGCCTTGCGCCGGTTGAGCACGGCCATCACCGGGCCGGACAGCGCGTACAGCACGCCGACAGCCAGCAGGGTGCGCGGCAGGTCCAGGGCCATGATCGCCAGGATCACCGGCACCAGCACCAGGGCCATGAACGGCACCCGGCCACCACGCGGGCCTTCGGCACCGCCCTTGAAGCTCCAGAAACGGATCCGGCTGACCATCAGCAACGCCGCCACGATGCTCACGGCCAGGGCGACATAGCGCAGCTGTTCGCCGCTCCAGCCCAGGTTGCCATCGGCAAAGGCCCAGACAAAGGACATCATCAGCCCGGCCGCGGCCGGGCTGGCCAGGCCGACGAACCAGCGCTTGTCCACGCTGCCGACCTGGGTGTTGAAACGGGCCAGGCGCAACGCGGCGCAGGCGGCATACAAAAAGGCCACTGCCCAGCCCAGACGGCCCACGACCACACCGTCCAAGGCCAGCGAGGACAGTGCCCAGTGGTACATCACCAGGGCCGGGGCCATGCCGAAGCTGACCAGGTCGGCCAGCGAGTCGTACTGCACACCGAATTCGGAACTGGTGCCGGTCAGGCGCGCAACCCGGCCGTCAAGCCCATCCATGACGGCGGCCACGAACACCGCGATGGCGGCATTGACGAAATCGCCATTGGCCGCGGCGATGATGGCGTAAAAACCGGCAAACAGCCCACCGGTGGTGATCAGGTTGGGCAACAGATAGATGCTGCGCGAACGCGGCGGGGTGTGAATTGGGTCCATGATCAAAGTGTAATCCCTTGCCAGCCTGCTGGGGCAGTGGTGCAATCGGGGGATCACGCCGGAGGAACCTGCATGCGCGCCCTGACCCTGACCCTTCCCCTGCTGCTGGTGGCCTCCCTGGCCCAGGCGCAGTCCAGCACCGTTTACCAGTGGAAGGACGCCAACGGCGTCACCCAGTATTCGGAGCGCCCGCCGACCGGCCGCTCGGCCGAATCGCGCCGCATCAGCCACCGCGGCGACATCGGCGAGGCCGTACCGGCCACGACCGCCAGCGAAGCACCGGCCTGCACCAGCGCACGCAGCAACCTGGCCCTGCTCAATGGCTCCGGCGCCATCGGCCGCGATACCAACGGCGATGGCGTCCCGGATACGGCCCTGACCGCAGAACAGCGCCAGACCGAAAAGCAGCAGGCCGAGAAGGACGTGGCCAACTTCTGCCCGTCCGCCGGCTGAAACCGGCAAGTTTCACCGCCAGACCCGGCAATGGCCCCGCCACAAGCGGGGCCATTGGTTTTGGGCTGATGTTTCCCGCCACCGCCGGTGCGGTGGCAAAATACCCCCACAGTCCAACCCAGACAGCCCCATGCGCCTTTCCCAGTTCCACCTCCGCACCACCAAGGAAACCCCCGCCGACGCCGAGCTGAGCAGCCACAAGCTGATGCTGCGTGCCGGCATGATCCGCAAGCTGGCCTCCGGCCTGTACAGCTGGTCGCCGCTGGGGCTGCGCGTGCTGCGCAAGGTTGAAACCATCGTGCGCGAGGAAATGAACCGTGCCGGCGCGGTGGAACTGCTGCTGCCCACCATCCAGCCCAAGGAGCTGTGGGAAGAAACCGGTCGCTGGGAAAAGTTTGGCGGCCAGCTGCTGAAAATCGCTGACCGCAAGGCACAGGAATATTGCTACAGCCCCACTGCCGAGGAAGCGATCACCGATTTTGCCCGCCAGGAACTGTCCAGCTACAAGCAGCTGCCGGTCAATTTCTACCAGATCCAGACCAAGTTCCGCGACGAGATCCGTCCGCGCTTCGGCGTCATGCGTGCACGCGAATTCCTGATGAAGGATGCCTATTCCTTCCATCTGGATGACGCCAGCCTGGTGGCCGAATACGAAAACATGAAGGCCGCCTACACCCGGATCTTTACCCGTCTGGGTCTGGAATTCCGCGCAGTGCAGGCCGATTCCGGCGCCATTGGCGGTGATGCCTCGCAGGAATTCCACGTCATTGCCGATTCCGGCGAAGACGCCCTGGCATTTTCCACTGCCTCCGATTACGCGGCCAACGTCGAAGCGGCCGTGGCCGCCGAACCGGCGCCGCGCCCGGCCGCCAGCCAGGCCATGGACAAGGTCGCCACCCCGACCCAGAAGACCTGCGAGGCCGTGGCCGGGCTGCTCGGCCTGGCCCTGGAGCGCACCGCCAAGTCGGTGGCGATCATGACCACCACCGGCCAGTTCGTGCTTGCCCTGGTGCGTGGCGACCATGACATCAACGACATCAAACTCGGCAAGCTGGAAGGCATGGCCGATTATCGTCTGGCCAGCGAAGCGGAAATTGCCACCCATCTGGGCGCCGAACCCGGTTTCCTCGGCCCGGTCAATCCGGTCCAGGCCATCCGCGTGATTGCCGACCGCGAGGTCGCCGCGCTGGCTGATTTTGTCGTGGGCGCCAATGAAAATGGCTTCCACCTGACCGGTGTGAACTGGGGCCGTGACCTGGCCGAGCCGGAAGTGGCCGATATCCGCAATGTGGTTGCCGGCGACCGTGCTGCCGACGGTGGCGAGCTGAAACTGGCCCGCGGCATCGAGGTCGGCCATGTGTTCCAGCTCGGCCGCAAGTATGCCGAAGCCCTCAAGGCCACCGTGCTGGACGAGAACGGCAAGGCCCAGGTCATGGCCATGGGCTGCTATGGCATCGGCGTATCGCGCATTGTGGCGGCGGCCATCGAACAGAATCACGATGAGGCCGGCATTATCTGGCCAGAATCGATGGCTCCGTGGCAGGTCGTGGTGTGCATGATCAACCCGAAGCAGGACGCGGCGGTGACCGAGGCGGCACAGCAGCTGGTAGCCGACCTGCAGGCCGCTGGTCTGGATGTGGCACTGGATGATCGCGGCCTGCGTCCGGGCTCGATGTTTGCCGATATCGAGCTGATCGGCATTCCGCACCGCGTGGTGGTTTCCGAGCGCGGCCTGGCCGCCGGCAGCTACGAATACCGCAGCCGTCGTGCCAGCGAAGCCGAAAATCTGGACCGCGCCAGCCTGATTGAACGCCTGCTTGGCTGATCGTTTTCCGGGAAAACAGTGACCGCCGTCTGAATATTCCGTCTCTTCACACCATATTGCCGGTATTGTCCGATTTAATCGGCTAGGCATTTAGTGATCAGACGGTTATTCTCACCGCGCTGCCACGGAATGGCACCACCATATTTCTCATCTCCTGGAGTAGCCATGAGTTTTGATATCAACAGCCTCAACGGTCTGAGTGCCCGCGAGCTGAAGACCCTGATCCGTACCGCCACCAAGCAGCATGAACTGGCTGCCAAGCGTCCGGCTGCCGGCACCGTTCGCGCACAGATCAACAAGATCCTGCGCGAGAGCGGCTATTCGATCAACGAACTGTTCGGCGAAGACGCACCGGTTCCGGCCAAGCGCGGCCGCAAGCCGGGCACCAAGGTTGCCGCAACCAAGAAGGCTGCCGCCAAGAAGGGCGCCAAGAAGGGCAAGAAGACCGGCGTGGTGGCTCCCAAGTACCGCGACCCGGCCGATGCCGCCAACCAGTGGACCGGTCGTGGCAAGCCGCCGCGCTGGATGGCCGCCTACCTGGCCAAGGGCAAGAAGAAGGAAGATTTCCTGATCTGATCGCCCACACGGTCAATAAAAACGCCGGCATTGCCGGCGTTTTTTATTATCCGCAAACCGGCGACTTTACAGATTCTGGTTTTTACGCGCCGGCAGCAGCAGGTTGCCGAACAGCAGCCCGGCCACCAGGGCCATGACCACGCTGAGCACGGTGATGAAGGCACTCTGCCCGGCCACCATGTCCTGGCGCTGGACCAGATCCATGACCCCGCGCAGGCTGGTGCTGCCGGGCACCAGGATGATGATGCCGGGCAGGCGCACGATCGCGCCCGGACGCTTGAGCACGCGGCCGAACAGGTTGCCGGCGGCGGTGAGGATCATCGCGGCCAGGAAGATGCCGGCCATCGCACCCCATGCCCTGCCGGCATAGGTGGAAACGGTGAAGCCGACAAACACCGCGGCAATCACCCATGGCCAGTCACGCAGGCTGGCCTTGAACACCATTGCAAAGGCCACCCCGGCCACGCCCAGTGAGGCCCACTCCACCCAGTCCGGCTGTGGCCGCAGCGCGCGCACGTCCGGCTCCATGCCCAGGGCGCTGGCCAGGTTGACTGCAATCACCGCCCCCACGGTCAGCTTGAGCACCGTGGTCAGGGCACCGGCAAAACGTGCGGTACCCGATACCCAGTGCTGGCTGGACAGCTCGTTGACCGCATTGGTCAGCACCAGACCGGGCAGCAGCACCACCAACGAGGCAATGATCACCGAGTTCAGATTCAGCGGGCCAATGAAGGCGGCCACCGCCACCGCCACAAAACCGGCCAGCAAGCCGGACAAGGCCTCGCTGGCTTCGCGGGTGGCGACCCGGCGATCGGCCCACAGGGTGAGCAGCCCACTGAGCAGGCCGATCACACCGGCCGTGGCGATATCCAGCCAGGGCAAGCGCCACAGCCCGGCCACGGCCGCCGAGGTCAGGCCGAAGGACAGGGCCAGGAACACCCCATCGCGCCGGCGCGGCGGGCGGTCCATCTGGCGCAGCGCGGTATGCCCCTGGGCAACACTCATGCGCCCGTTGGCCACCGCCTCGGCAATGCGGTCGGCCTCGGCCAGCTTGTGCAGGTCATTGTCGCCGGGCCCCAGGCGGATCACGCGGGTGATGTCCGATGAGCCGATCGCCTTGGTCGGATCGGAAAAGCTCAGGATCAACCCGGTCGGGTTGGACCAGGGCTCGCAATCGAGCACCAGTTGCTGGGACAGGGCCACCACCGCCGACTCCAACCGCTGCGCGGTGGTGCCATAACGGTGCAGGCGCGCGGCGATTTCGCAGACAAAGGCCACGCGCTGGGCGTAGGTGGCCTGGCTGACAGGAACGGTGCTGGCTGACATGGCGCGATTATCCCGCACACAGGGCTCATGCTTCACCTGTCTGGCGCACAAACTGCGGCTATGCTTGCACGGTGACCGAACCTGCCGCCCATCTGCCACCCCATGCTGAACTCGATGCCGCCGGCACGCTGCATCTGCGCGGGCGCTGGGTACTGGGCAATGCCGGCGACATGCAGCGCACCAGCGACGCCGTCGCCGCACCGATCCAACGGATCGACGCCCGCCAGGTCGGCGCGCTGGATTCGGCCGGCGTGCTGCAACTGCTGCATCTTCTTGATGCCCACGGCCTGCAGGCCAGCCAGCTGCTGGTGGCGCCCAACCACCAGGCCCTGCTGTGCACCATCGAGGAAGTGGCCGATGACCGCCCCAGCCGCGGCCGCAGTTATGGCCTGGATGCCGCATTGGCGCGTCTGGGCAAGGCCGTGCATGGCAGTGCGCAGGATGTGGTCGCCCTGGTCGGTTTTCTGGGCGAAAACCTGGTCAAGCTGGGTCGTCTGACACGGCAGCCCAGACGCTTCCGTCTCACCGCCACGGTCGCGCAGATGGAACAGGTGGGGCTGGATGCGGTCCCCTTGATTGCCTTGCTGTCGTTTCTGGTCGGCGCGGTGGTGGCCTTCCTCGGCTCGACCATCCTGCGCGACTTCGGCGCCGAGATCTTCGTTGTCGAGCTGGTCAACATTGCCTTCCTGCGCGAATTCGGCGTGCTGCTGACCGCCATCGTGCTGGCCGGGCGTACCGCCAGTGCCTTCACCGCGCAGATCGGGGCCATGCAGTCGCGCGAGGAAATCGATGCCATGCGTGCGCTGGGCCTGGATGTGATCGACCTGCTGGTCCTGCCACGGCTGATCGCCATGCTGGTGATGCTGCCGCTCCTGACCTTCATCGCGATGATCGCCGGCCTGGCCGGTGGCGTCACCGTAGGCGCCTATGCGCTGGACATCCCGCCACAGATGTACCTGGCGCGCATGCACGACACCATCGAACTGCGCCATCTGCTGGTCGGCCTGGCCAAGGCCCCGGTGTTTGCGGTGGTGATCGCCCTGATCGGTTGCCTGGAGGGGCTGAAGGTCACCGGTACCGCGCAGTCGGTCGGCGAGCGCACCACCGCCTCGGTGGTGCAGGCGATCTCGCTGGTGATCGTGATCGACGCGTTCGCGGCGATCTGGTTCATGCAGATGGACTGGTGAGATGAGCACGGGCGCATCCGCTGCTGACCTCCCGGCACCCGACGCCGGCACCGGCGAGCTGGTGGTCCGCGTGCGCGGGCTGGTCAACCGCTTCGGCGCGCAGACCGTGCACGACGGCCTGGACCTGGACGTGCGCCGCGGCGAGATCCTCGGCATCGTCGGCGGCTCGGGCACCGGCAAGTCGGTGCTGATGCGCAGCATCGTCGGCCTGCGCCAGCCCGATGCCGGACAGATCCAGGTGCTCGGGGTCAGTGTGCCCCCCGGCCCCGGCGATGACCCGCAGCATGTGCAGCGCAATACCGGCATCCTGTTCCAGGACGGGGCCCTGTTCTCCTCGCTGACCGTGGGCGAGAACGTGCAGGTGCCGCTGAAGGAACACCAGCCGGGGCTATCCGAGCGCTGGCTCTACGAGCTGGCCCTGCTCAAGGTGAAGCTGGCCGGGCTGCCGGCCGATGCCATCTACAAGCTGCCCTCGCAGTTGTCCGGCGGCATGCGCAAACGTGCCGGGCTGGCCCGCGCCCTGGCCCTGGATCCGCCCCTGCTGTTCCTGGACGAACCCACCGCCGGGCTGGACCCGATCGGTGCGGCCGCCTTCGATCAGCTGATCCTGACCCTGCAACAGGCCCTGGGCCTGACCGTGGTCATCATCACCCATGACCTGGATACGCTGTATGCGATCTGCAACCGGGTTGCCGTGCTGGCCGACAAGCGCGTGATCGCCTGTGCCCCGCTGCGCCAGATCGAGCAGCTCGACCACCCCTGGGTGCAGGACTATTTCCATGGCCCGCGTGCGCGTGCCGCGCAGCAGGCCGCGCAGAGGAAGGATTGATTATGGAAACCCGTGCCAATTACGTCTTGATCGGTGCCTTCACCCTGTTGATCAGCCTGGGCCTGCTCGGCTTCGGCCTGTGGGCAGCCAAGTTCTCCTCCGAGCGCCACTTCCAGCAGTACCGGGTGGTGTTCACCGAGGCGGTGACCGGCCTGAGCGTGGGCAGCCCGGTGCAGTACAACGGCATTGCGGTCGGCTCGATCACCGACCTGGACCTGGACCCGACCGACCCGCGCAAGGTCATCGCCCAGCTGCGCCTGAATGCCACCACCCCGGTCAAGACCGATACCCAGGCCAAACTGGCCATCAGCAGCCTGACCGGGCCGCCGATCATCCAGCTCACCGGTGGCAGCCCGCAGGCCGCCCGCCTGGTGGACAGCAGCAACGAGGCCGTGCCGCATATCGCCACTGCACCTTCGGCGCTGCAGAACATCTCCGACACCGCCAACCGCATCGTCGAGCGCATGGATGAAATCCTCTCCGATGCCAACGTGGCCAGCATCACCGCCACCCTGCAACATCTGGAAACCATCAGCGGCGGCATGGCCAGCCGTGACGAGGGCACCCAGGCCCTGCTGCTGAGCGCACGTGATGCCGCGCGCAAGCTGGAAACCACCCTGGACACCACCAATGGTGCGATCGGCCGCCTGGATCGCAACCTGGTGCAGCAGCTGCCGCCGATCCTGGACAAGCTGGACACCACCCTGACCAAGCTCGATGCCGCGGCCGGCAATGCCGAAGGCATCCTTGGCGAGAACCGCGCGGCGATCAACAGCTTCGCCAACGAGGGCCTGGGCCAGCTCGGCCCGACCCTGACCGAACTGCGTGGCCTGATCGGTGACCTGCGTCAGGTCAGCGAGCGGCTGGAGAACAACCCGACCGGCTACCTGCTCGGCCGCGAGTCCCCGAAGGAGTTTGAACCGCAATGAACACCCCTGCCCGCCTGCTGGCCCTGTCATTGCCGCTGCTGCTCGGCGCCTGCTCCCTGCTCGGCGGCGGCAAGCCGCGCCACATCACCATCTACACCCCGCTGCCGGCCAGCGACAGCCAGGCCAGCGCCCAGTGGCCGCAGGTGAGCTGGCAGCTGGGCATTGCCAAGCCCTCGGCCGAACGCATGCTCGACAGCCCGCGCATCGCCGTACGGCCGCAGCCGCAGGAGCTCCAGGTCTACCGCGGTGCGACCTGGTCGATGCCGGCCACCGACCTGCTGGAAACCAGTGTGCTGCGCGTGCTGGAAGATTCGGGCAAGGCCCCGGGCGTGGGCCGCCTGAGCAGTGGCCTGCGCGCCGATTACCGGCTGATGATGGACATCCGCCGCTTCGAAGCCGACTACGCCGGCCAAACCATGCCCACCGCGACCATCGAGGTCAGCGCCAAGCTGCTGCACAGCCAGAGCCAGAAGGTGGTGGCCAGCCAGACCTTCCGCCAGGCCATCCCCGCCGACGGCACCGAACTGGCCGTGGTGGTGCCCGCCTTCGAGCAGGCACTGGGCCGGATCAGCCGCGACATTGCCGGCTGGAGCCTTGCCAACGGGCAGCGCGCGCAGTCAACGGCAACCCCGTAAACCATCGAAAGAAACAAAAAATGCAGGCAATGCCTGCATTTTTTGTTGGCCACACGCTGCGATTTCAAGCCACCGAGAAGTCCACGCCGGTCAGGCCCTGCAGTTGTTCCTGGGTCATGCCCGGTGCCATTTCCAGCAGTACCAAGCCATCGGCAGTGACATCGAACACGGCCAGGTCAGTGATGATGCGGTTGACCACTCCCACACCGGTCAGCGGCAGGGTGCAGGCCGGCAGGATCTTGTGCTCCCCGTTCTTGGCGGTGTGTTCCATCAGTACGACCACGCGCTGTACGCCGGCCACCAGGTCCATGGCCCCACCCATGCCCTTGACCATCTTGCCCGGCACCATCCAGTTGGCGATATCGCCCTTGTCGGTGACCTGCATCGCGCCGAGGATGGCCAGGTTGATGTGGCCGCCACGGATCATCGCAAAGCTGTCATGGCTGCCGAAGTAGCTGGCGCCGGCACGCGCGGTGACGGTCTGCTTGCCGGCATTGATCAGATCAGCGTCCACCTCATCCTCGCCCGGGAACGGGCCGATGCCGAGCAGGCCGTTCTCGCTCTGCAACCAGACGTCCATGCCCTCGGGAATGTGGTTGGCCACCAGGGTCGGCAGGCCGATACCCAGATTGACGTAGGCACCATCGGTCAGTTCACGGGCCGCACGGGCGGCCATTTCGTCACGCGTCCACGCCATGATTATTTGCCCTCCGCACGCACGGTGCGCTGTTCGATCCGCTTTTCCGGGGTCGCGTTGACCACGATGCGGTGTACGTAGATACCCGGCAGGTGGACCTGATCCGGATCGATCGCTCCCACCTCGACCAGCTCCTCGACCTCGACCACGCAGACCTTGCCGGCCATCGCACAGGCCGGGTTGAAGTTGCGGGCGGTCTTGCGGAACACCAGGTTGCCGGCCTTGTCGGCCTTCCATGCCTTGACCAAGGAAACGTCGGCGCGCAGGGCAGTTTCCAGCACGTAGTGCTTGCCGTCGAACTGGCGGGTTTCCTTGCCCTCGGCCACGATGGTGCCGTAGCCGGTGGCGGTGAAGAAGGCCGGAATGCCGGCACCGCCGGCGCGCAGGCGCTCGGCCAGGGTGCCCTGCGGATTGAACTCCAGCTCCAGCTCACCGGACAGGTACTGGCGCTCGAACTCCTTGTTCTCGCCCACATAGGACGAAATCATCTTCCTGATCTGGCGGGTGGCCAGCAGCTGGCCCAGGCCGAAGCCATCCACACCGGCATTGTTGGAGATGGCGGTCAGGCCGGACACGCCGGTATCACGCAGGGCTGCAATCAAGGCCTCGGGGATGCCGCAGAGGCCGAAACCACCCACGGCCAGGGTCTGGCCATCGGCCACCAGGTCAGCCAGCGCGGTGGCAGCGTCAGGATAGAGCTTGCCCTTGCCCAGGGCAGGAGCGGCAGCAGCATCGGTCATGAGCCGTACTCGGTAAAGGGTTGTAGTGCGATTCTAGCCATGCCAGGCAAAGCCTGAC
Source organism: Stenotrophomonas ginsengisoli (assembly GCF_001431485.1). GTDB lineage: Bacteria > Pseudomonadota > Gammaproteobacteria > Xanthomonadales > Xanthomonadaceae > Stenotrophomonas > Stenotrophomonas ginsengisoli. Next base: position 27,524 of record NZ_LDJM01000003.1, read on the forward strand.
GCTGTACTTTCGTCCACTCGTCCACGCCGTGGTAAAGCTTGCGCGGGCTACACTTGATCCCTGCGATCCCAAAGTGACTGTGCATGAATCACCCTGCGTTCAAGGCCTATGACATCCGAGGCCGCGTCCCGGACCAGCTCAACACCGACCTGGCCACCCGCATCGGCGTTGCCTTGGCTGCTCAGCTGGGCCCGGGCCCGGTGGTGCTGGGACGTGACGTCCGCCTTAGCAGCCCGCAACTGCAGCAGGCCTTGGCCGATGGCCTGCATGCTGCTGGACGTGAGGTGATCGACATTGGCCTGTGCGGAACAGAAGAGATCTATTTCCAGAGTGCCCACCTGCACGCTGCCGGTGGGGTGATGGTGACCGCCAGCCACAACCCGATGGATTACAACGGCATGAAGCTGGTGCGCGAAGGCGCCCGCCCGATCAGCGGCGATACCGGCCTGTTCGACATCCGCGACCAGGCGCTGACGATGTCGGCACCGGTGATCCCGGGCCCTGCCCCGATGCAGCTGCATACCGACAAGTCCGCCTACATCGCCCATTTGCTCGGGTATGTGGACATCAGCCGGCTCAAGCCGCTGAAGATCGTCACCAATGCCGGCAACGGCGGCGCCGGCTCGATCATTGACCTGCTCGCCCCCCACCTGCCGTTTGAATTCATTCGTCTGCAACACGAGCCGGACGGCAGCTTCCCCAGCGGCATCCCCAACCCGCTGCTGCCCGGGAACCGCCAGGCCACCGCCCAGGCGGTAATCGAGCACGGGGCGGATTTCGGCATCGCCTGGGACGGTGACTTTGACCGCTGCTTCTTCTTCGACCACACCGGCCGCTTCATCGAGGGCTACTACCTGGTCGGCCTGCTCGCGGTGACCCTGCTGGCCAAGGAGCCCGGCGGCAAGGTCATCCACGACCCACGCCTGACCTGGAACACCGTGGAGATGGTCACGGCCCTGGGCGGTGAACCGATCCAGAGCAAAACCGGGCATGCCTTCATCAAGGAGCGCATGCGTGCAGAGAACGCCATCTATGGCGGCGAGATGAGCGCACACCATTATTTCCGCGACTTTGCCTACTGTGACTCGGGCATGATCCCGTGGCTGTTGATCGCCAACCTGGTCAGCAGCAGCGGCCAATCCCTGGCTGAACTGGTGGAAGCACGCATGGCCGCCTATCCGTGCAGCGGCGAGATCAACTTCCGCGTCGATGATGCAGCCGCCTCCATCACCCGTGTCATGGACACCTTTGCCCCGCTGCAGCCGGTCGTTGACCGAACCGATGGCATCAGCGCCGATTTCGGTGACTGGCGCTTCAGCCTGCGCAGCTCCAATACCGAACCCTTGCTGCGCTTGAATGTCGAGGCCCGTGGCGATGCGGCCCTGATGCACGCACGCACGGCCCAGATCCAGCAATTGCTGGGCGCCTGAAACAGGAGAACTTCCATGCAGCCCATCCTCCCGGTCATCCTGTCCGGCGGCTCCGGCACCCGCCTCTGGCCACTTTCGCGCGAAGCCTATCCCAAACAGTTCCTGCCTTTGGCCGGTGACAAAACCATGCTCCAGGCTACCTGGGAGCGGGTCGCTGCCGTCGCCTCGCAGGCCCCGATCGTGGTCGCCAATGAGGCTCATCGCTTTGTCGCGGCCGAGCAGCTGCTGCAGGTCGGCGTGCAACCGCAGGCCATCCTGCTCGAACCGATCGGGCGCAATACGGCACCGGCCATTGCGGTGGCCGCGCTGGAAGCCATTGCCGACGGCAGCGACCCGCTGCTGCTGGTACTGGCCTCTGACCACGTGATCACCGACGAAGCCGCCTTCCATACCGCCGTGCAGGCCGCCGCACCGGCCGCCGCAGCCGGCAAGCTGGTGACCTTCGGCATCGTGCCCACCGGCCCGGAAACCGGCTACGGCTACATCAAGGCCAGCGGCAGCGACACCGTGCGCCCGGTCGAGCGTTTCGTCGAAAAGCCCGACCTGGCCACCGCCCAAGGCTATGTGGCCAGTGGCGACTACTACTGGAACAGCGGCATGTTCCTGCTGCGCGCCTCGCGCTATCTCGAGCAGCTGCAGCGCTTTGCCCCGGACATGGCCGACGGCTGCCGGCTGGCCTTCGCCGGAGCGGTACGCGATGCCGACTTCACCCGCCTGGACAAGGACGCCTTCTCCGCCATCCCCAGCGACTCGATCGACTATGCGGTGATGGAAAAAACCAGCGACGCGGTGGTCATCCCGTTGGATGCCGGCTGGAATGATGTCGGTTCGTGGTCGGCGCTGCGCGATGTCTCGCCGCGTGATGCCGATGGCAATGCCACCCGCGGTGATGTGATCGCCATCGACTGCCGCAACAGCTATGCCTATGGCGAGCGCCTGGTGGCCATGGTCGGGCTGGACAACATCATCGTGGTGGAAACCGACGATGCCGTGCTGGTCGCCGATGCCGACCGCGTGCAGCAGGTCAAGGACGTGGTGGCCCGGCTCAAGGCCGATGGCCGCCCGGAAGCCAGCTGGCACCGCAAGGTCTACCGCCCGTGGGGTGCCTACGATTCGATCGACCATGGGGAGCGTTTCCAGGTCAAGCGAATCACGGTCAAGCCCGGAGGGACGTTGAGCCTGCAGATGCACCACCACCGCGCCGAGCACTGGATCGTGGTCAGCGGCACCGCAGAAGTCACCCGTGGCGATGAGATCCTGCTGCTCACAGAGAACCAGAGCACCTACATTCCGCTGGGGGTGACCCACCGCCTGCGCAATCCGGGCAAGCTGCCTCTGGAACTGATCGAAGTGCAGTCCGGCAGCTACTTGGGCGAGGACGACATCGTCCGTTTCGAAGACACCTACGGCCGCGCCTGAGTCTTCAGGCCCGCCCCACGCGCACCCTGTGTGCGCACAGCCATGAGTTGAAGCATGAACATCGTCGTCGTTGGCACCGGATACGTCGGGCTCTCCAATGCCATCCTGCTGGCACAGCACAACCGTGTCACCGCGGTGGATATCGATGCCGGCAAGGTGGCACTGATCCAGCAGCGCACCTCGCCGATCGAGGATGCCGAGATCAGCCAGTACCTGGCGCACAAGCCGTTGCAGCTGCAGGCGACCACCGATACCGCGGCGGCTTGTGCCGATGCGGATCTGGTCATCATCGCCACCCCGACCGATTACGACGAGCAGACCAACTACTTCAACACCCGCAGTGTGGAGTCGGTGGCCGCCCAGGTCATGGCGATCAATCCTGTCGCCACCCTGCTGATCAAATCCACTGTCCCGGTCGGCTTCACCCGTGGCCTGCGCGAGCAGCTGGGCACGGACAACATCATCTTCGCCCCGGAATTCCTGCGCGAAGGCCGTGCCCTGTACGACAACCTGCACCCGAGCCGGATCATCATCGGCGAGCGTTCCGAACGCGCCGAAAAGATCGCCGCGCTGTTTCAGCAGGGTGCCGTGGATACCGATGTCCCGGTGCTGTTCACCGATTCCACCGAAGCCGAGGCGATCAAGCTGTTCGCCAACACCTATCTGGCCATGCGCGTGGCCTACTTCAACGAGCTGGATTCCTATGCCCAGACCCTGGGCCTGGATACACGGGCGATCATCGATGGCGTCGGCCTGGACCCTCGTATCGGCAAGCACTACAACAACCCTTCCTTTGGCTATGGCGGCTATTGCCTGCCCAAGGACACCAAGCAGCTGCTGGCCAATTACCGCGATGTGCCGCAGAACCTGATCGCCGCGATCGTCTCCTCCAATGCCACCCGCAAGGACTTCATCGCCGACCAGATCCTGCGCCGCCAACCAAAGGTAGTGGGCATCTACCGCCTGATCATGAAAGCCGGCTCGGACAACTTCCGCGCCTCTTCCATCCAGGGGGTGATGAAACGCCTGAAGGCCAAGGGCATCGAGGTGGTGGTGTACGAGCCCGTGCTGCAACAGGCGGACTTCTTCAACTCGCGCGTGATCAACGACCTGGCCCAGTTCAAGGCTGTCAGCGATGTGATCGTGGCCAACCGCATCACCGATGACATCAGCGATGTGGTGGACAAGGTCTACACCCGCGACCTGTTCGGCAAGGACTGAACAACGCAAAAGCCCCGGCAAAGCCGGGGCTTTCCGCTAACAGGCAACCGCCTTCAGGCCTTGCCTGTCACGCTCATCTGACCCAGTACCGCCGCCAGCTCCTGCTCCCAGTCCGGCAGGGTGATGGAAAAATCCTGCTGCAGCTTGCGGTTGTCCAGCACCGACCAGGCCGGGCGCTGGGCCGGCGTCGGATAATCAGCCGTACTGATCGCATCAATCTGCGGTTTGCTGGCCAACAGCCCCTGTGCATGGGCCTGGGCGAAGATGGCCTGGGCAAACCCATGCCAGCTGGTCTGCCCACTGGCGGTCAGATGCCAGATCCCCGATTGCAGTTCGCCGGACTGCAGCACCGCCAGAGTGGTGCGTGCGATCAAGGCCGCCGAGGTCGGGCTGCCGAACTGATCGGCGACCACGCCCAGCTGTTCACGCTCGGCACCAAGACGCAGCATCGTGCGCAGGAAGTTCTTGCCATGGCTGGCATACACCCAGGCCGTACGGAAGATCAGGTACGGCGCACCGGAAGCCACGATCGCTTCTTCACCTGCACGCTTGCTCTGCCCGTACACCCCCAGCGGGGCGGTCGCGGCATCCTCGCCGTAGGGCGTGCTGCCCTGACCATCGAATACGTAATCGGTGGAGTAATGCACCAGCGGCACACCCTGGGCAGCGCACCAGCCGGCAATCTGCGCAGGAGCTTCGGCATTGGCCCGCCAGGCGGCCTCGGCATCGTTCTCGGCCGCATCCACTGCGGTGTAGGCCGCAGCGTTGATGACCAGCGTTGGCTGCACACGCTCCAGCACCGATTTCACCGCCTGCGGCCGGTCAAAATCGGCCGCTTCGCATTGGCGGCCATCGATCATGCCGCTGCGGGTGGTTACCACCAGATCCGGCGAATCCCCGAACAACTTGCGGATCTCGGTACCGACCTGGCCATTGCCACCGAACAACAGGATGCTCATGGGGTGTACACCGGCAGGCGCTCTTCGGGGATATCGGCCAGGAATGGAGCCTTCTCATCCTTGCCCGAGAGCTGTGGCGCGGCTACCGGCCAGTCGATGGCGATGGACGCATCGTTCCAGGCCACATTGGCATCAAACTCCGGGCGGTACACATCGGTGCACAGATAACTGAAAAGTGCGCGCTCACTGAGCACCACAAAACCGTGGGCAAAGCCTTCCGGAATCCAGAACTGGCGCTTGTTGTCGGCCGACAGGATCACCGCCTCGTGGCGGCCAAAGGTCGGCGAGCCACGACGGATGTCCACCGCCACGTCATACACCTCACCTTCCAGCACGCTGACCAGCTTGCCCTGCGGATGCGGCCACTGGTAGTGCAGGCCGCGCAATACGCCCTGGGATGAAGAGGACACGTTGGATTGCACGAAACGGTCCGGCAGGCCCAGTTCACCGAAGCGCTGGGCATTCCAGGTTTCCATGAAGAAACCGCGTGCATCGCCGAACACGGCCGGCTCGAGCACCACACAACCCGGCAGTCCGGTCTGGATGACCTTCATACCGTTTCACCACGACGTACCAGTGCCTGCAGGTACTGGCCATAACCGTTCTTGCTCAGCGGCGCTGCCAGCGCAAGCACCTGCTCGGCATTGATCCAGCCATTGTTGAAGGCAATTTCTTCCGGGCAGCAGACCTGCAGGCCCTGACGAGTCTGGATGGTGCCGATGAAGTTGGAAGCCTCCAGCAGGGAAGCATGGGTGCCGGTGTCCAGCCAGGCATGGCCACGGCCAAGCTGCTCCAGATGCAGCTTGCCCTCCTCCAGATAACGGCGGTTGAGATCGGTGATTTCCAATTCGCCACGCGGCGACGGCTTGAGCTCGGCTGCGTAATCACTGGCCTTGCCGTCATAGAAGTACAGCCCGGTCACCGCATAGTTGGAGCGCGGCTTTTCCGGTTTTTCGACCAAGCCCACCACTCGGCCAGTCGCGTCGAATTCGGCCACGCCGTAACGCTCCGGGTCGTTGACCCAATAACCGAATACGGTGGCTCCATCCTCACGTGCATCAGCCTGGGCCAGCAGCTCGGTCAGACCATGTCCATGGAAGATGTTGTCTCCCAGCACCAGACAGCTCGGCTGCCCGGCCAGGAACTCGCGGCCGATCAGGTAGGCCTGGGCAAGGCCATCCGGGCTGGGCTGTACCGCGTACTGGATGTCCATGCCCCACTGCGAGCCATCACCCAGCAAGGCTTGGAACAACGCCTGTTCGTGCGGGGTATTGATGATCAACACCTCACGGATGCCCGCCAGCATCAGCACGCTGAGCGGGTAATAGATCATCGGCTTGTCATAGATCGGCAGCAGCTGCTTGCTGACGCCCTTGGTGATCGGATAGAGCCGGGTGCCGGAACCACCGGCCAGAATGATGCCCTTGCGCTTGCTCATGTCTACTCCTCAGGCCTCGGTGCCGATACGCTGCAGACGGTAGCTGCCGTCCAGCACGCCATTGACCCATTCCTGATTGCCCAGGTACCAATCCACGGTAAAGGCAATACCCTGCTCGAAGGTCCAGGCCGGTTGCCAGCCCAGCTCATCACGCAGCTTGGAGGCATCGATGGCATAACGGCGGTCGTGCCCCGGGCGGTCCGTTACATAGGTGATCTGGCTGGTACGCGGCTGGCCATCGGCACGCGGACGGCGCTCGTCCAACAGCGCGCAGATGGCCTGCACCACTTCGATGTTCTGCTTCTCGGCATTGCCGCCGACATTGTAGGTTTCGCCCACCTTGCCCTTGGCCAGTACGGTGCGGATCGCCTCGCAATGGTCAGTAACGAAAAGCCAGTCACGCACCTGCTTGCCATCGCCGTACACCGGCAGCGGCTCGCCGGCCAGGGCCTTGGCAATCACCAGCGGGATCAATTTCTCCGGGAAGTGATACGGACCGTAGTTGTTGGAGCAGTTGGTGGTCAGTACCGGCAGGCCATAGGTATGGTGAAAAGCACGGACCAGATGGTCCGAAGCGGCCTTGGAGGCCGAATAGGGGGAATTGGGCGCATACGGCGTGGTTTCGGTGAACTTGCCGGTCTCGCCCAGGGTTCCGTAGACCTCGTCGGTGGACACATGCAGGAAGCGGAAGGCCTGCGCCCTGTCTGCCGGCAAACCCTTCCAGTAATCACGTACGGCTTCGAGCAGGCCAAGCGTGCCGACCACATTGGTCTGGATGAAAGCGCCCGGACCATCAATGGAGCGGTCGACATGGCTTTCGGCAGCGAAATTGAGCACCGCCTCGGGCTGATGCTCGGCCAGCAGGCGCGCCACCAGTTCACGGTCACCGATGTCACCGTGCACGAACACGTGGTCCGGATTGCCTTCCAGCGATGCCAGGGTCTTCAGGTTGCCGGCGTAGGTCAGCGCATCCAGGTTGACCACACGCACACCGCGCGCAACCGCTTCCAGGACGAAATTGCCGCCGATGAAGCCGGCACCACCAGTCACTACCCAGGTTTTCATGTACTCACTCACTGTGAAGGCGCCCATTCCAAGGCGCAATGGATCAATAGGATAGCGGAGGGAGGCGCTGCGCACCGCACATCACGGACGCTGCCCCTCTATTTGTCCGGACATTTGATATCATCCGCGTGCAGGCCAATGCCAATTGTCTATCCATACGGTGTCGCATGGAACATGCGTGCAGGCTAGAATCAACCTCCTCCACCGGGCCCTGTAGCCCGGGCAACCCGCAAAGAAGGATGCCGTTCCTGATGAAAATCCTCGTCGCGTACAAGCGCGTTGTGGACTACAACGTCCGTATCCAGGTCAAGCCGGACAACTCCGGCGTGGTCACTGATGGCGTCAAGCTCTCGCCCAACCCGTTCGATGAAATCGCACTGGAAGAGGCCCTGCGCCTGCGCGATGCCGGTATCGCCAGCGAAGTGGTCGTGGCCACGATTGCCCCGGCCGATGCCCAGGCCCACCTGCGCAACGGCCTGGCCATGGGTGCCAACCGCGCCATCCACGTGGTCACCGATGCGGCGATCCAGCCGCTGACCGCTGCCCGCACCCTGCTCAAGCTTGTGGAAGCCGAACAGCCGGACATCGTGCTGCTGGGCAAGCAGGCCATTGATGACGACGCCAACCAGACCGGCCAGATGCTGGCCACACTCTGGGGCCGCCCGCAGGCCACCTTTGCCTCCAAGGTCGAGATTGCCGACGGCAAGGCCACGGTCACCCGTGAGGTGGACGCCGGCCTGGAAGTGCTGGAAGTGGACCTGCCGGCAGTGATCACCACCGACCTGCGCCTGAACGAGCCGCGCTTCATCAAGCTGCCCGACATCATGAAGGCCAAGTCCAAGCCGCTGGAGACCCTGCAGCTGGCCGATCTGGGCGTGGAAGCCGCCGATACCTTCACCACCACCCATTACGCCGCACCGGCCAAGCGCTCCAAGGGCGTGATGGTCAATGATGCCGCCGGGCTGGTTGCCGCACTGAAGCAGAAGGGGTTGTTGTAATGGCCAAGATTCTTGTCATTGCCGAACACTTGAACGGCCAGCTCAATGCTGCCGTGGCCAAGACCGTCACTGCCGCCGCTGCGGTGGGTGGCGAGATCGACGTTCTGGTACTGGCCGCCGACCCGGCAGCCGTTGCCGCCCAGGCCGCACAGATTGCCGGTGTCAGCCGCGTGCTGAGCATCGCCAATGCCGCCAACGACAACGCCATCGCCCAGGTGCTGGCGCCGCAGATCGCCAAGGCGGCGGCCGGTTACAGCCATGTGTTCGGCGCCTCCACCACCACCGGCAAGGATCTGATGCCGGCTGTGGCCGCCCTGCTGGGCGTCAACCAGGTTTCCGACCTGATGAGCGTGGTCGACGCCCACACCTTCACCCGCCCGATCTACGCCGGCAACGCCATCATCACCGTCAAGGCGCCGGCCGACCAGACCGTGGTGGCCACCGTGCGTGCGGCCTCCTGGGCCAGTGCAGCTGACGGTGGCAATGCCGCGATCGAAGCGATCAGCGTTGATGCCGTGCTGCCGACCCACACCCGCTTTGTGTCCCTGACCCAGGGCAAGAGCGACCGCCCGGACCTGCAGAGCGCCAAGCGTGTCGTCTCCGGTGGCCGTGGCGTCGGTTCGGCCGAGAACTTCGCGGTGATCTACAAGCTGGCCGACAAGCTCGGTGCCGGCGTGGGCGCCTCGCGCGCCGCGGTGGATGCCGGCTATGTGCCCAGCGACATGCAGGTCGGCCAGACCGGCAAGATCATTGCCCCGGAGCTGTACGTGGCCGTGGGCATCAGTGGCGCCATCCAGCATCTGACCGGTATCAAGGACGCCGGCACCATCGTGGCGATCAACAAGGACGCCGACGCCCCGATCTTCGAGATCGCTGATATCGGCCTGGTCGGGGATCTGTTTGCGATCCTGCCGGAGCTGGAGAAGGCATTGGGCTGAGTTACTGATGCCGGGACCGGACCATAGCGCCGCTGCGCTTGGTCCGGCTCCACTGCTGGCCTATTCTGCTTTTCATTGAGAGGGGAGCGGCCTAGCGGTAATCCACCCACAAATCAGCTGACCCCAGAAGTGGAATTTTCTCGTAGCCTTTTCTGAGGAGGTTCCATGAAAAAGCCCCCCTTCACCCATAGCCAGATCATTGCCGTGCTCAAGCAGGCCGAGGCCGGCACGCCTGTCCCAGAACTGTGCCGGGAGCACGGCATCAGTTTGGCGACGTTCTGGGTTCTACCCCGAAATCACGGACTGTTTGAAAAGAGCTGAAAACTTCTGATCCTGTTTGCCCCGTCGCCGCCGCATCCTGGGGTTGTGGCGGCGCTCGATGTATTCGAACACATCGGACCTGGCGGCATCGAGTGTGGGATACGTTGTGCGATAGGTCCGCTCGCGCTTGAGCAGGCCGAAGAAGCCCTCGCAGGCGGCATTGTGCCCCGAGGGCAGGCTACGCGCTCGCCACAATGCCCCACCGCACTCATTGAGCAGAGCAGGCCATTGGCGGCCAGGTAATCCTGGTAATCGCCGCTACGAAATTGGCTGCCGCGGTCGGAGTGCAGGATCAGCCGATGCTGCTCCTGCCGTTGCCAAACCGCCATCTGCACGGCCCTGATCACCATCTGCCTGTCCTGCCGATGATGCATCGACCAGCCCACAATCCGCTGATCAAACAGGTCCAGCACGACGCACAGATATAGCTTGGCCTGCTGGGTCTTGATCTCGGTGATGTCGGTCACCCACTTGGTTTCCGGCTCCAGGGCGCTGAAATCACGCTCCAGCAGGTTGCGTACGCCCGGCGGTGTCAGGGCCGGTTGAGCGCGCTGGCCACGCCGTTTCGGGCGTGGCAAGCCCTGCAGGCCGGCTGCCGCCATCAGCCGGGCAACCCGGTTCCGACTGGTCTTCAACCATTCATCGGCCAGATCTTCCTGCATGCGGCCAGCACCCAGCGTGCCCCGGCTGTCCTGATTCAGCGCATGGATACGGCCCAGAAAGCGCTCGTTATCGCATTGACGAGGGCTGGGCAGTCGTTTGCTCCAGTCGTAGTAACCGCTGGTTGACACCCGCAGGCAGCGGCACATAAGACGAATCGGAAACTCATCGCGGCAACGTTCGATCACCTGATACCTCAGGATGATCCCTTGGCAAAGAATGTCGCCGCTTCGCGCAAAAAATCCCGCTCCTTGGTGATCCGGGCCAACTCGCGTTTCAGCCGGGCAACCTCCTCATCACGCGGGCTTCCGGTACCAGCAAAGGCGGCTTTCCCAGCCGTCTGCGCCTCCCGCTTCCAGCGCGTCAGCAGGCTGTCGCGGATGCCCAGCTCACGCGCCACCTGGCGCAACTGACACCGGGCCGACTGGCTTGCTCCACCGCACCACGCTTGAACTCGGCACTGAACTTGCGACGCTTTGACATGAACACTCCTCATGGCCTGTATCGGCCTTCTTGTAAGTGTCCGTGAAATCGGGGGTGAACCCGGATGAACTCGGCCATCGACAGGCCTGGCTGGAACTGCACGGGATTGATGCTCATGACGCCACCTCGTCCGCTTCAGGTGGTGTCATGCTCCGCTACAGTCGACGCAGATCCTGCGACTGCTGGCTGAGCCTCGGGGCTAATCGGGTCGGTGAATCGCTTCTTCATGAGTTCTCGTTGTTCTTGCGAGGGTAGAGAACTCACCATCCAGATGGCTACAGGATTTGTCTCAGGTCACCCGAACGAAGCATGGGTGACGGATATCACCTACATCCGCACGTGGCAGGGTTGGCTGTATCTGGCGGTTGTTCTGGATCTATTCTCACGTAGGATTGTTGGTTGGGCTGTCAGACCAACGATTGATCGAGAACTTGTTCTGGATGCCGTGATGAAGGCTGTGCGCAGCCGACGTCCTCGCAAAACCCTGATCCACTCGGATCAAGGCTTGCAGTACGGAAGCGATGCATGGCGGCGTTTCTGCAAAGACAACCATCTTGAGCCCAGCATGAGCAGACGTGCCAATTGCAGGGACAACGCGGTCGCTGAATCCTTCTTCAGCAGTTTGAAAAAGGAACGGATCAAGAAGCGAGTCTACGCGAGTCGTGACATGGCGACCTCGGACATATCCGACTACATCGATGGGTTTTACAATCCAACTCGCCGCCACAGCCATCTAGCCGGGGTCAGTCCTGACGAGTTCGAGGCAGCGCATCGCCACCCTCGGTCAGGTGTCCACTAAATCCTGGGAACTCCAGACACAGGAGAAATCAGGACAGATTGGGCGTGCAGGACGGCGCGCTGAGCACCGCCGACCCCAGCTCGGCACCACCGGCATCTTCAAACCAAAGCTTCAGATTTTCCGTCGCCCATGGTCCCGTCGTGGACTCGCCCCCCGGACCACTGGCACTCCAGAGCTTGCGCCCGCCCCCTTCTTGCTCGATCAGTACACGTATGCCGCCGTCACCGGCAGCCGACGTACGCGACCACTGGACGCGCACCACACCCTGCTGCATGCCCTGCGCGGTGCACTCGCCGGATACAGCGGTGGCTGATACCATGGCCATGCCCTGCCCCTCCAGCACCACCTTCAAAGGCCCAGTAACAGTGGCTGACATCGCCTTGGCCTCGACCGGGGCTGCGCGTACTTGCATGTCTCCCAACACGTTGACCACCTTGCCGCCGCAGATCACCTGGACTGGCTGGCTTCCTGCCTGATTGATCACGCTGGGCGCCGGCCACAAGCCCGCAAGGATGTCACCGGACCCCACCACCGGGGTGGTCACCGCACCAATGCGCAGCTGTGGGCTGCCCTGGATACGTGCAACCCTCATCCAGGTCGCACTCAGGCCACTTGCCTTCTGCTTGTTGAACGGCACCCCCGCGACAGCATCCTTCGGGCCCCAGTCGCTGACCTCCAGCAGGCATTCACCGCTGCCGAACTGCATCGGCGTAGCCATGTACAACCACGCCCCACCCAACGCATTGAAGTTCGCGCGCGACTCGGAGAGCAGCACATTACGCAACGCCCGCTTGCGATCATAGAGCTCCACCGCCTCGGCGCAGGCCGTACCCTTGGCGGGTGCCTCGCCGCACAGCTGCCATTGGCCGTTGTCGCGGGTCAGGACGTTACCCAGGAAGCGGGAGCTGTCATGGGCCCGCTGGCTCACCATGTCGTCGGTCAGATACGGCAGCCGTCCCGGAATCACACCCAGCGCACGGGTGATGGCCACCGGAAGGAATTCCAAGGGCATGGTGCCGACATCCACCGCGCCCTTGCGGCCGTCGATGAAAAGCAGAGGCGTGCGCGACATGGCCACCAGCGTGTCGGCACCGTCAAAGGGCCGCCTGCTGGTATTGATGCCGGACATTGCATACGGCGCCTGGTCCGGCGGCATGGTCGGCGCGTGGTCGCCAAATGCCACGATCAGCGCATCAGGATCGTCCGCGCGCACGGCCTCTACCCAATCCATGAAGGCTTTGCTTGAGTAGGCCAGTGCATTGGCGTAGTTCTGCACCATGGAATTGGCCGGTGTGACCTGTACGAGAGGCGGCCGCCGCTCGTGGTTGAGCTGATAGGGATAGTGAGAACTGATGGTGACCAGATAGTTGAAATGGGGGGTGGAGCGATCCGTCCGCGCCAGTACTTCGCGGTTCTGCCTAAAGAAGCTGGCATCATTCAGGAACACGCCGTCAAGATCGTCGCGCACGAACGCCTGATAGGCATTGAACTGTGCAAAGCCCATGTACTTATAGGCGGTATCACGACCCCAAGAATCCTGGCGGTTAGTATGCGAGGCCAAGGTGTCATAGCCCAACTCGCGCAGCAGGCGCGGCAAGCATGGCAACACATCCTTCATGCGGTTCTGGAACACCGCATCCTCGGTGGCCGGCAGCCCACACAGCGCCTCAAATTCGGCATTGGCGGTGAGGTGACCGAAATGCGGCGTCATCACCGCCGAATTGCCCCCCTGCTCCAGCATCACGCGGAACCGAGGATCGAAGGGATCCCGGTCGAACTGGAAGGCCTTCAATGCCATGGGGTCCCAGAATGTTTCCAGCAGCACAAGGTGCACATTCCGTCGCGCTGCCAACTGCGTGCGCTCATCCAGGCGCAGCCCTGCCAGCACCTTGCGGCCCTTGAGCTCGAGCTCATATTTGCGCGCCCGCTGGTCCAACAGGAACTGCATGCCACCACGTCGTTGCAGATGGGTGACGTAGTCGCTGGCCGGCGCCGGCAGCACGGCATCGACGATGCGCGCTTCCCAGGGGGCACCGAAGTACAGGGCCAGAGGCAGCAGCAATGCGGCGATCGACCATGGCAAGCGGCGCAGGCGCGTCGGCCACACGCCGTACAGCAGCACCCCGGACAGCAGCAGCACCGTCACGACAGCGAGCAAGACTTGCCACGTCTTGAGCACGCTGGCGAGCACGCCCAAGGTAAAGATGTCGCTGAAGAAGACCGGCGAGCCCAGCGCGGACAACTTGAGAATGTGCGCCAGCTGGAAAAGCAGCAGCCAGATTGCCACCGCCGCCACCGTCTGGACACGACTGGGCCCCAGCGCCACGCACCAGCAACACGAACACGCCTGCAAACAGTGCATCCATCAGGATGCCCACAGGCCCCGGAGCGCCGTCTATCACCAGCCAGCGCAGCGCGCCGATGAGCAACGTACCGAAAAGTGCCAGGCCTAGCGCGAACGAGACCGTACAACGTGGCGCGGATGAGTGATCCTGCTTAGCTTCGTGGTTCAACTTTTCGCACTCTGGTCACAAAATTTCCAGGCTGAATGATAGCAAACCGCCTCACGGTGCCGCTGTGCGTTATTCATCGAATCAGAATGTCAAAGGCGGCCACGATGACACGGTCGGAGCAGGATCCCTCAGGAATAGGCGCGCGCGCTTTCCCTGCCCAGGATATGCATCAGTTCCCCGGTCTCTGGGGAAACCAGGATGTCCACGTTCTCCGGTTCAGGTGTCCATATGCGATCACCCATAGGAATTGCCGTTCGTGCCGATGGCCCTAGCATTTCCACGATGAATGCCCATCTCTTCCCTGGCAAGGGGTGGACCTGGAAGCCGACAGGTTCAAAGATCCGGCGTGCGGCGGTCACCGACCAGCATGTGACATGGCCACGGAAGTACGGATCCAGGCACTTAGGTTTCCCCACGTTTTCACGAGCGTAGACACATCTGCTCCAAGACGGCCTGTGGCGGTGATCTGAGATGTTCAAGGCAGCGCGATGCTGGTCCCAGTGGCCAGCCTCTGGCCAGTGCTTCGCGGCCGATACGCAGGGTGGAATACAGCTTTCGGGTGCTTTTGACCGGCCACAACCAGTGGGCGATATCCGCTGCTTCGCAGGCCATGCCGGCGAGCCAGCTGACGAAGCTGGCCAGGGTGCTGACCAACAGCAGGATCTGCAACCGACCGCCTTGGCGGGTCAGGCTGTCTTCCAGCGCCTGACCATAGCAGTGTGATTTCAGGTCCCGGAATGCCAGTTCGATCTGCATCCGGCGGGCATAGAGTTTCACCAATTGCCGAGGGCTGGCACTGCTCAGTTTCGGCGACCCTGGATCAATGCCTCAACGGCTTGCAGCAGCGCCCGCCGGCGCAGGGCGTGCATGCCGGGGAGTGAGTTGCCCAAGCACTTCTGCAATACTAGGCTGGCGCGCATGATCGTCAGTCCTTTTTTGGTTTAGTCACCTCCAAGGCTGCGTCATGCGCGCGTCTGTTTCTGCTATAATGATCACAAGTTGTTGATATCAATGGCAAAAACGTGGAGAAACCTCAGATCCAGGTACTCAGGGGCCTCGTTGCGCACATAGTCGGTAAGCCCAGTATTGAACAGGAACAACGACCCGGGTCCGGACACGTTGGCCATCGCCGCAGCAACGCCACTGGCCATCGCCGGGGTGAGATGCTCTAGGACTTCCACACAGATTCCGCATTGGAACGTCATCTGGACATCAGCGAGATCGGCACACAGATAATTGGCATTTCCGGTGCGATACTGCTGTGCCGGCGGGTACTTTTCCACCCCATAGAAACGCTGCGCGGAGTGCGGAAGATAATGGGAAACCGCATCCAGCAAATATCCGGGGCCAGTACCAATATCGATGAACCGTTCAACCGGCACAGTGCAGTAGAGCAGCACCTCTGCCAGGCGCGCCATTGATGAGCCATATGAGCGCTGGCGTGCCGATGCCAGCTCAGCTGCCCAGTACTGGGCATCGTATTCGCGGGCGACCAAGCCCTGGTCGATGCGGCCGAGCAGCACTGGATCAGCAAAAATGAAATCGCAGGTCGCGCAAGCGTGATACGCCACCCCATCGATCGTTGTGTATAACGGTGCAGCCCCATGGCACAGCGGACAAGGCGCCTGAATCAACGGCGGATCCGGCTGCCTGTCTTCTTCGAGATAGTCATCTACCTGCGATGCTTGATGTGCGCTTGGCACCCCCTCCGTGCCATCGATATCAGAGGTTTCACCGCTGCTGTCCGATGGCAAAAGCTCCCCCGCCAACGCGGGCGGATTCAAGGTATGCCCTGGTTCAGACACGTTTTGGCGATCTTGGTTCAGGCTGCGTCTCCCTGATGATACCGCGACACCGAGTCCCACACTGCACACTACGCCACACTAGCATCATCAAGCGCCCAGCAGGACCTCGCGCGCCTGGCTGAGATCGCGTACATAAGCCACCCCGGGCAGACGCGCGTCCGAGGGATCATCAATCTGGATGCAGCGCCCCACACCGGCGGCCAGCGCGGCCTGCATGTCCGATGCTTTATCGCCGATCATCACCGAACCGGCCAGATCGATGTCCAGATCTCGTGCGGCGGCCAGGATCATCCCCGGCGCTGGCTTGCGGCAAGCACACTGCGTCTGGTAAATACCCTGGCCGGCGGTGGGATGATGCGGACAGTAGTATACGCGCAGGATATCAATGCCTCGTGCGGACAACTGCCGCAACATCCACGCGGTGTAGTCAGCAAACTGCGCTTCAGTGTAAAGCCCACGCCCGATCCCCGCCTGGTTCGTCACCACCACGAGGCCGAAGCCGGCACTCTGGGCTGCCACACACAAGGCATCAATGCCCTCCACCCATTCAGTGGCCTCAGGCGTATGCACGTAGCCGAAATTGACGTTGATGACTCCATCGCGATCAAGCAGGAAGGCACGCCGCGAAGGAGGCAGACTGCCGGCACCACGCGGGTTAAGGATCGGCGTCGGTATCACAGTGCTCATTGCTGTGCACGAGAGAAGATATGCTGCGCCCGGGCGAAATCCTCGGGCACCCCGATATCGATGAACCCAGAGGTCTCAGCCATCGTCCCCACACACCCCCGCACCACCCACGGTTCGAGCACGTCCTGCTCGAAGGAGTAACGATCCGGCACAGGCAGTGCTTCCAGCCCTTGGCGGGTAAGGAAGTAGCTGCCCGCATTGATCAGGCCCGGACCGCCACCGCCTTTCTCACGGAACCTGCGCACCCGACCTCCCTCGACATCGACTGCGCCATAGCGCGCCACGTCGGGCACCGATGCCAGTGCAATGGCAATCGGAAGGCCCTTGGCGGCGCTCTCCAGCGCAACCGGCTCGTACTCCAGATAGGTATCACCATTGCACACATGCAGGCCATTGCCCGATGAGAGCCGCGCGGCCTGGGCGATCGCACCGCCCGTACCCAGCGGGACCGACTCACGCGAGTACACAACGTCCATGGCTCCCCACCGGGCGCCTACAGCCTGCTCCACGTGCTGCCCCAGATAGCCGATGGCAAGGATTACCCGCCGCATACCTGCCGCCTCGTAGCGGTCGAGCAGATAAGCCAGGAACGGTCGACCGGCCACGGGTGCCAATGGCTTCGGCAGATCGGGCACCGCCGCCCGCAGGCGCGTGCCCAACCCTCCGGCCAGTATCAGTACTTCGTCAGCGGCCATGTCAGCGCGGGAACATTTCGCTTTCGATCAACGCACACAGCAGATGACCGATGAACTCGTGTCCCTCCTGGACGCGCGGCGTCTCGTTGGAAGGCACCCGGAAACAGATATCGCAGCGATCCTTCATGTCGCCACCGTGCTCACCCGTGAATCCAATAACGCGCACGCCCTTGGCTTCACAGGCTTCGAGCGCGCGCATGATGTTCTTCGAACGGCCCGAGGTCGAAATCGCTACGAACACATCGCCTTCCTGACCGAGTGCTTCGATCTGCCGGGCGAAGGTGTAGTCGTAACCATAATCGTTACCGATGGCGGTCAGGATCGAGGTATCGGTGGTCAGCGCGATCGCAGGCAGGCCTGGGCGATCGTAGTAGAAGCGGCTGACCAGCTCACCCGCCCAGTGCTGCGCATCGGCGGCGCTGCCACCGTTGCCGGCGAAAAGGATCTTGCGACCGGCCTTCAGCGCGTCCACGCACAGTGCCACTGCCTGCTCGATCTGCGACGCCAACGCGGCATCCGCCGACATGCGCTGGAAGTTCTCGAGAGTCTTGCCGAACTCGGCCTTGATGAAGTCGTTCATCCGATTTTCCATGCCGTTGCACCTTGATGGGTGAAGTGTGTATCAAAAACGGTGCCGCCGGCGCCAGCAAGCGCGCGCACCAGGTCGACCCGGTGTGCCGGGTCGCAGAGGAACATCATGAAACCGCCGCCCCCCGCGCCCGACACCTTGGTCGCGCGCGCGCCGTGACGCATTGCCAGCGCTTCGATCTCATCGATCATCGGGTTGGAAATACTGCTGGCACTGAGCTTCTTCGCTTCCCAGCCGGACTGCATCACCTGCGCCAGCCGCTCGAAATCACCGCGCAGCAGCGCTTCCTTCATCTGGCTGGCTTCGACCTTCAACCGATGCATCGCATCGAGCGAACTGGCCTTGCCTTCCTTGATGTTGCGCGACTGCTCATCGATGATCTTGGCCGATGCGCGCGACACCCCGGTGAAATACAGCACCAGGCCTGCCTCGAGCTCAGACCAGATCCAGTCCTTGATCCGCAGCGGGTTCACGATGACGCGATCGGCGTCGTAGAACTCCATGAAGTTGAAGCCGCCAAATGCCGCCGCATACTGATCCTGCTTGCCGCCGGACAACTGCAGGTCGACGCGCTCGATGCGGTAAGCCAGCTGCGCAATCTCGTACTCGCCCAGCGGCAACGCGAAGTATTCGGCGAAGGCGGTGACCAGGGCGACGACCATCGTCGAGGACGAGCCCAAGCCGGAGCCCGGCGGCGCATCGGAATGGGCACGGATGCGGATGGCAGGACGTTCGCCCTGCAGGAAGTCATTGCAGACACGCAGGTAGACGCCCTTCATCAATTGCAGCGGGCCGGGGCCGGCCTCCACGGCCTGCGGCTCAACGCGCTCGCAGACGCCCGCATCGTGTGCATGGAATTCCACCAGGCCGTCAGGCGAAACATCAAGGGTCGCGTAGGCAAACTTGTCGATGGTCACGTTCATGACGAAGCCACCAAACTGATCGCAAAACGGCGAGACGTCGGTGCCGCCTCCTGCCAATCCCAAGCGCAGCGGGGCGCGTGAACGAACGATCATGCTTTCTTCTCTATGGCAAATGCGGATTCCAATGCGCGTCCGAGCGCATCACGCGAGAACTGTTGACGACAGTAGTTGGCTGCAGAGCGGGAACGCTGCAGCCACAGCGCGTCATCTTCCAGCAAGGACAACAAGCCCGCGGCAAGGTGGTCGGCCCCGTCGGCCACCGTGGCCACCGCGTCAAGGCCAATGAGACCCTGCGCGCCCACGCCGGTGGTGACCAGCGGGAGACCCTGCTGCATCGCTTCGACAACCTTGCCCTTGACGCCGGCGCCGTATCGCAGCGGCACGATGGCCACGCGCGCGGTACCGTAGCGCTGGGCCAGCTCCTCGTCACTGACGAAACCGGTCACCTCGACATGGTCGTCAGCCAGCGCACGAATGGCTTCAGTCGGATTGGAACCGACCAGCGACAGCTTCACGCCGGGGTGGCGCGCCCAGACCTGCGGCATCACGGACTCGACCAACCACTTCGCGGCGTCGACGTTCGGGCCGTGGGCGAAACCGGCAACGAACAGGATGCCGGCACGTTGCGTCGGCACGGCGGCGTCGTTGAAGTGGTCAAAGGCATACGGCAGGATCGCGCGCGCATCGACAGACGGCTCCAGTACGTAAACGTCCTGCGCCTCCTCGGCCGATGGATAGAGCACGCGGTCGACGGCCTTCCAGATGCGCCTTTCCAGCATCTCCATGGAACGCGCATCACCATCGCTGCCACCGTTACGCTGCGCTTCCATGTCCATGCGACGGAAATGCAGGTCGTGGCCGTAGTAGACGGTACGCACACCCGGATGTTTCTGCAGAGCATCAATGTAGTGCTCGGCAATATGCGGGCGCGACAGCATCACCGTGCGCACGTGCGGATTCTCCTGCAGGTACCGGGCAAAGCCCCCAACCCACTGGCCGCCGTACATCACTTCCACGCCACGGGCCTGCAGCGGCGGGGTGTAGATCGGATCGAAGTACAGGTTGTCGGCCCAGAACTTGACCACACAGCCACGGGCCAGCAGCGCATCGATGAAGGCGACCATGGTCCGAGAGCCGGCATCGCGATCGGGCTGCGGCACGTAGTGGTCGACGATCAGCACCGTTTCCTTCTGCCAGGCACGGTCCCGCGCCAGCACCACGTGTTCGCCGTTGGGTTCGTGCCGTGCCAGTTCATCCTGCCAGCGTTCGCACAGCTTCTTCTGGTTGGCGACCTGGTAGGCCTTGATGCCGCTGCCGGTATCGGTGCCGTGGGAGATGCCCTCGTAGTGCACGACTTCCGACGTCGGGCAGTAATAGAGCTGGTAACCCGCCTTGCGAACGCGGAACGCAAGATCGGAATCCTCGCAGTAGGCCGGCACGAACGCGGGATCGAAGCCACCCAGCTCACGCAGAAGCGAGCTGGGAATTAGCAGGCTGGCGCCACTGCAGTAGTCCACCGGGCGCAGGTAGTTGTACTGGCTGTCGGCCGGGTTATCCAGGCGACCGTAGTTCCAGGCCGAGCCATCACGCCAGATGATGCCACCGGCTTCCTGCAGGCGGCCATCGGGATAGACCAGCTTGGAACCGACCATGCCGCAGTCGGGCATGCGCTGGAACACATCCAGCATCTGGTCCATCCAGCCCGGGCGCACTTCGGTGTCGTTGTTGAGGAAATAGGTGTAGCGGCCGCGGGCCAGTTCCAGCGCCTGGTTGCAGGACAGAAGGAAGCCAAGGTTCTGGGGGTTGTGGTGGAAGCGCAGTCCAGGCACCAGCACCAGCTTCTCGATCTCGGGATCGCCAGAGGCATCCTCCAGCACCAGTACTTCATAGCTCACTGCCGGCGGATGCGCGGCGATCGAGCACAGGCAGGCCAGGGTATGCGGCAGGTTGCCGTAGGTGGGTATGACGATGCTGACTTCCGGCGATTCATGCACCGGGAAGGACAGGGTCTTCAGCACTTCGTCGGTATCTTCCACCACCGACTGCAGTGCAAGGCCGGCAGACGGTTCGACCTGGCCCTTGTCATGGCGCAGCAGCCAGCTACGCACCGGGCGCGCCAGCGGCGCCAGCAACGAATGGCGGGCCAGGCCGCTGGCACGCAACGAAGCGATGATGGCCGGCACGTCGCCACGCAGCAGGCGCGAAGCGAAACGCATCGGGCGGGTGATGCGCCAGGATTTGGAGGCGAGCACCTGGGCGAACGCTTCGTTCAGGCTTTCCAGCTGTTCGTCGTATTGGCGGATGACCTGCTGTACGGCCAACTCAGACGTGTGTTCCTGACCGGGCAGGACCGCGAGGCCAAAGCGCCGTTGCAGATCACGGCTAACTTCCGATCGACCGGCAACGGCCTCATGGGCCGTATGCAGAATGCGTCGCAGTTCGGCCGCTTCGTGATCCGCTGCTTCCCGATGGCGCTGCAAGTCAGCTTCAATGCCCGCCTTGTCGCTCTGCGAGCGCTCCAGCTGCGCCTGCAATTGCTCCAGCTGCGCCTGCGATTGCTCCAGCTGCGCCTGCGATTGCTCCAGCTGCGCCTGCAGCGCATCGTTGCGTGCACGCAGGTCGGCAGCAACGCCATGGCCGCCGCTGGTCTGGACGATCCGGTCCAGCTCCTGCGCCCAGCGCGTGCGTTCTTCGAACTCACCTTCCAGGCGGCGGTAATCGTTGCGGGACTTCTTCAAGTCCGATTCGAGCGAGCGCGCCCAACGAACTACATCCTCACGTTCTTTGTCCAGTCCTTGCGCCCAGCGGGCGATTTCATACTGCTGCGCGTACAGATCCTCATCCTCGGCGTAAAGCACAGAGGCAGGTGTTTCCGGCAACAACGATGCGTCGGCTGCAGCGACAGCCACAAAATAGACCACATCGGGGACGCTGGCGACGCGCCCCTCGACACCCGATCCGGTATCGGTCAGTGCCTGGTAGCTGCCTGTGCGCTCCACCTGCGACAGCGGCGTGATTGTCGAGCACACGGCCATACGATGACCACACAAGCGGAATGCCGGGAAATGACGCCCGATCAATGAGAGGAACTCGGCCTGATACAGCTCCTTCACATGGAAGTCGTTGTGGTAGCCGGCTCGATCAGAATAGACCTCCTTGTTCGGCGAGGACATAACCAGCACGCCGTCGGGCCGCAGCACACGACGGATCTCGGCCATCATTTCCTCCTGCTCCATCAGATGCTCGATGGTCTCGAAGGACACAACAACATCAACACAGTCGTCGGGCAAGGGAATGGCAGCAGCTGAACCCTGCATGTAAGTCAGGTTGGACAGCGCTGCGTACCGCGAAGCTGCATGATCCACCGCCTCCTGAGAAATATCCACGCCACACACCGAGCGCGCGCGGGAAGCAAGCATCGCGCTACCATAGCCTTCACCGCTGGCTACATCCAGCACATCCTTGCCTTGCACCATCGATAAGCACCACGCATAGCGGTGCAGGTGCTCCTGCCTGATCACGCCGTGCTCGGTCGGCACGAAACGCTCACCGGTAAACTCAATCATTGCAGCTCCTTGGAAACCTGAATGGACAACATCGGCAGGCCCACCAGGCCAAATCGCATCGTTTCGTCCATGGCACGGAATTCCAGCGCATCGTGGATCCAATGCTGCTGTGTATGGTCATGCTGGTCACCGGAAGCGACCGCCGCATCGATCATGTAGGAGCCGGAGGGCATGATCGGCATGCGGAACACGAAGGTGCCGACGATCTGCTCCCCTGCCTCGCCGGAAATCGGTGTATCACGGCAAGCGAAGTAGCTATTGTCGCCAAACAGTCGCTGCCCCAACCGATCCTTCACGTAGAACCCGACGATCAGGTTGTCCAACGCCTGCTGCAGCTCGACACGCACCTGCAAGCGGACCTGTTCGCCCCCCTCCAGGACGCCGACGCGCTGCCCCTGATGGTCAGTCATGCTGACATCAATGATACGTGCGCCGCGTGCACCGAATTCTTGGCCTACGTTGTCCGGATCGAATTCGAAGATCGCGATCCGATTGGAGATGCCGGCTTCAAGCAACGCATCGTGACGAAAATCCGGTGCATCGGAAGCAAACCTGCGCAATTTCTCCTCCACGACGATCTCGGCACCTCCTACTTCACGGCGGCCGACCACGTGCTGCTCGGTCATGTACGCCTCGACCACCTCCTGCGAGGTGCCGGACAGGCGCATGCGGCCGCTTTGCAACCAGACGGCGTTCTGGCACAGGTTGGTCACGGCGGCAGCATCATGACTTACGAACAGCAGCGTGCCGCTCTTCTGGAACTCACGCAGGAAACGCATGCACTTCTGTGAGAAGAACGCATCACCAACTGCCAGTGCCTCGTCAATAATCAGGATGTCCGCATCGACGTGGACGATCACCGCAAAGGCCAGGCGTACCGACATACCGCTGGAATAACTTCGCACCGGCTGGTCAATGAACTCACCAATATCAGCGAACGCAAGGATGCTGTCCAGACGTTGGTCGATCTGCGCCCGGCTAAGACCATAAATGGTGGCATTGAGATAGACGTTCTCGCGACCGGTAAATTCCGGATTGAAGCCACTACCCAGCTCCAGTAGCGCGGCGACACGCCCCTTCACCTTGATGCTGCCTTCGGTCGGACTCAGAGTGCCGGCAATCATCTGCAACAGTGTCGACTTGCCCGAACCGTTGCGGCCAACGATGCCCACGGTCTGGCCGCGATGGATTGAAAAGCTCACATCGCGTAGCGCCCAGAAATCCTTGTAGAAGGAGCGACGTTTGCCGGCCAATGCCTGCCACAGACGATGTGAAGGACGCTCATACATGTGATAGGACTTTCCGACCCCGTTAACCTCAATGACGGTCTCGGCCGAAGCAACTTCAGAGGACATCGGAAAACCCCACACGCAGTTTGTTGAACATTCGATGGCCGATGACGGCTACCACACAGGCGATAAGCGTGTAGATACCGAGCCCAGCCCAATCAGGCAGTCTCCCCCAGACCACCACTTCACGCACCTGATTGATGATGAAAGTCAGCGGATTGAGTTCAAACACGATGCGATAGCTGTCCGGTACGGATTCGACCGGAATGATCGCCGAGGAAAGGAAAAGCATTGCTGCTGCGATGACACCGGCAATCTGCCCGATATCACGTAGATAGACACCCAATGCCGCGGTGATCCAACCGATGCCGATCGTCAGAATGACCAGTGGCAACACCACCAGCGGCAGCAGCACGGCAGTGGGATGGATGCCCCCCTTCACGCACAGGTACAACAGCAGCAGCACCACCATGTTCATCGCAAGGTGGAACAACGCCGAAAAGGTCATACTCCAGACCAGAATATCCAACGGGAACACCACGCGTTTGACATAGCTGGTATTACTGATGATCAGCTGCGGCGCCCGGGTGAAGCATTCGGCAAAGAAACCATGGATGGTCAGGCCAGCGAACAGGATCAATGCAAAATCAGTGGTGGATCCCGTGGACCCTGGCCATCGCCCCTTCATAATGAAGCCGAAGGCCAGTGTGTACACCAGCAGCATAAGGAAAGGACTGATAAGCGACCAGAGCATTCCGAAGCTGGCACCACGATAGCGCCCCAGAATTTCCCGCCGGGTCAATTCGTAGACGAGGGAGCGATTACTGCCGAAAGCGGACAGGATTCCCATTTCAAATCACCGCACCGGCCAACGCCCCTTCAAGATCAGCCTTCAGATCCTCCAACGCCTCCACCCCCACACTCAACCGCACCAGGCCATCGGTGATACCCAGCGCATTGCGGCGCTCGACCGGGATGGAGGCGTGGGTCATCACTGCCGGGTGGTTGACCAGACTTTCCACGCCACCCAGCGATTCGGCCAGGGTGAACAGTTCGGTCTTTTCGCAGAAGCGCTTGGCGCCGTCGAAGCCGCCCTTGACCACGATCGAGACGATGCCGCCGAAGCCGGCCATCTGGCGCTTGGCCAGTTCATGCTGCGGGTGCGAAGCCAAACCGGGGTAAATCACCTTCTCCACCGCCGGGTGGGTTTCCAGCCACTGGGCCAGGGCCAGGGCATTGGCGCAATGCGCCTTCATGCGCAGCGGCAGGGTCTTCAGGCCACGCAGGGCCAGGAAGGAATCAAACGGGCCCTGCACGCCACCAATGGAGTTCTGCAGGAAGGCCATCTGCTCGACCAGCTCATTGTTGTCACCGACCACCACCATGCCGCCGACCATGTCCGAATGGCCATTGAGGTACTTGGTGGCCGAATGCAGGACCAGGTCAGCACCCAGTTCCAGCGGACGCTGCAGCATCGGAGAGGCAAAGGTGTTGTCGACCACCACGATCAGACCGTGCTTTTTGGCGATCGCGGCAATGGCTGCGATATCGACAATCTTCAGCATCGGGTTGGTCGGGGTTTCGATCCAGACCATCTTGGTGGCCGGGGTGATCGCCGCTTCGAAAGCAGCCAGGTCGGTCAGGTCGACGAAACTGAAATCCAGGTTGGCGGTGCGGCGGCGCACACGCTCGAACAGGCGGTAGCTGCCACCGTAAATGTCATCCATCGCCACCACGTGGCTGCCGGCATCGAGCAGCTCGATCACCGTGGAGGTGGCCGCCATGCCCGAAGCAAAGGCAAAACCACGCGTACCACCTTCCAGCGACGCCACGCAGCGCTCGTAGGCAAAGCGGGTGGGATTGTGGGTACGCGAATACTCAAACCCCTGATGCTCGCCCGGGCTGGACTGGGCATAGGTGCTGGTGGCGTAGATCGGTGGCATCACCGCACCGGTGCTCGGGTCCGGCGACTGCCCGCCATGGATGGCCAGGGTGGCCAGTTGCAGGGGATTGTTGCTGCTCATCATCAATTTCCTTTGTTCATCCATCGCCAGCGCAAGCGCCGGATCAGCGTGCACCGGCACGCAGGTCATCCAGCGCGGCCTGCATCACTGCAGCGGCACTGTCACGGAGTTTTTCGTTTTCCAGGGCAAAACGCACTGTCGCTTCGACAAAGCCCAGATGGCTGCCGCAGTCAAAACGCCGACCGGCAAAGCGGTAGGCGTTGACCACCGACTCCCCCATCAAGCGGGCAATGCCGTCGGTCAACTGGATTTCGCCACCGGCACCGGGACGGGTCTTGTCCAGGCAATCGAAAATGGCCGCATCCAGCACATAACGACCGACCACGGCCAGGGTACTGGGCGCCTCTTCCGGCTTGGGCTTTTCCACAATGGAGCGGATCTTCCCGGCCCGGTCATCGAAGTGCTCGACATCGACAATGCCGTAGCTGCCGGTCT
Source organism: Stenotrophomonas ginsengisoli (assembly GCF_001431485.1). GTDB lineage: Bacteria > Pseudomonadota > Gammaproteobacteria > Xanthomonadales > Xanthomonadaceae > Stenotrophomonas > Stenotrophomonas ginsengisoli. The sequence goes on from NZ_LDJM01000003.1 coordinate 53,781, forward strand.
TGTCGGCAGAAACATTCTCCACCGCGATCGCACTGCCCCCGTGGCTGGCCACATGGTCCACCATCTGGCCCAGCGCACCGCGGCCCTGCTTGTTCCACAGCAGGTCATCAGGAAGGATGACCGCGAACGGCTCATCGCCCACCACCGGGCGGGCGCACAGGACCGCATGCCCCAGCCCCAGGGCTTCGGGCTGGGTCACGAAAATGGTCCGGACATTGGCCGGCACCACATGACGCACCAGTTCCAGCAGTTCGGTCTTGCCGGCCGCTTCGAGCTTGTGCTCCAGCTCGTAGGCCTTGTCGAAGTAATCAGCCACCGCATGCTTGTAGCGGTTGGTGACAAAGATCAGGGTGTCACAGCCGGCCTCGATGGCTTCGTCCACGGCGTACTGGATCAGCGGTCGATCCACGATCGGCAGCATCTCCTTGGCCACCACCTTGGTCGCCGGCAGGAAGCGGGTACCCAGTCCTGCGACCGGGAAAACCGCCTTGCGCACTCGTACTGTCATGTCTGCCATCCAGATGAATTTGTCAAAATCCCTGCCTGCAAGCGTGACGCCACCATCCAGGGCGGCGTCAACGCGAGACAGGATGCCCGTTACTGCACGCGGCGGCGCAGGTAGTTGAGCAGGTCGATGCGGGTGATCAGGCCGATGAACTGGTCGCCATCGGTGACGATGGCCACCTGGCCACGGTCGAACACCGGCAGCAGGGCCTCGATCGGCGATTTGACATCCAGCTTTTCCAGCTTGCCGACCATCGCGGTGGAAACCGGGTCGCGGAAGCGCGATTCATCGCCATACACGTGCAGCAGTACATCGCTCTCATCGATGATGCCGACCAGGGCATTGCCGTCCATCACCGGCAGCTGGGACACGTCGTACAGCTTCATGCGCTGGTAGGCCACGGTCAGCAGGTCTTTCGGGCCGACCACCACGGTATCGCGCTGGGCAAACGGACGCACGATCAAATCGCGCAGGTCGCCGTGCTTTTCGCGCTCGATGAAGCCGTTGTCGATCATCCAGAAGTCGTTGTACATCTTGGACAGGTACTTGTTGCCGGTATCGCAGACCAGCACCAGGATCTTCTTCGGCTCGGTCTGCTCGCGGCACCAGCGCAGGGCGGCGGCCAGCTGGGTACCGGTGGAGGAACCGGCCAGGATGCCTTCCTTCTCCAGCAGCTCACGGGCGGTCAGGAAGCTTTCCTTGTCGCCGATGGCATAGGCCTTCTTGACCCGCGAGAAGTCGGAAATGCCCGGCAGGAAGTCCTCGCCGATGCCCTCGACCATCCAGCTGCCGGACTTGTCGTTGAGGGTGCCCTCATTGATGTACTCGGCCAGGATCGAGCCGACCGGGTCGGCCAGCACCATCTCGGTGTGCGGCGAATGCACGGCCAGGCAGCGCGACAGGCCGGTCATGGTGCCCGAGGAGCCACAGCCGAACACCACCGCGTCCAGCCCGCCAACTTCGGCCATCTGGGCCAGCATTTCCGGGCCGGTGCCGAATTCGTGCGCGGCCGGGTTGTCCGGGTTGCCGAACTGGTTGATGAAGTAGGCGCCCGGAGTCTGCGCGGCAATGGTCGCGGCCAGGTCCTGGTAGTAATCCGGGTGGCCCTTGGCCACGTCCGAACGGGTCAGCACCACTTCGGCGCCCATCGCCTTGAGGTTGAAGATCTTTTCCCGGCTCATCTTGTCCGGGACCACCAGAATCAGCTTGTAGCCCTTCTGCTGGGCCACCAGGGCCAGGCCCAGGCCGGTGTTGCCGGCAGTGCCTTCCACCAGGGTGGCACCGGGCTTGAGATCGCCACGCTTCTCGGCCGCCTCGATCATCGACATGCCGATGCGGTCCTTGATCGAACCACCCGGGTTGGCACTCTCCAGCTTCAGGTACAGCTCGCAACAACCGGTGTCCAGGTTGCGGGCCTTGATGATGGGGGTGTTACCGACGAGTTCCAGGACGGAGGAATGGATGGCCATGATGACTTCTTGGGCGCCGAACAGACGGCTGGACCCTCGATTATCGGCGTCTTGGCCGCAATTGTCATAGCCTGACTTCAGTGGCCAGCAAGGAAACGCCGGGTGGCCGGCCGCACCGGCGACAGCCGCCCCGGCGGCAAACCGGCCGGGGCGTGAGCGCAGCAACCCGCTCAATGGGTGGTCTTGTCCTCGAACATCCGCATCAGCCGTTGTTTCACCACCAGTTTTTCCCGTTTCATCTGCCCAAGGGTGGCGTCATTGACAGCCAGCACGCCCAGCTCGGCATCCATGCACTGTCGGTTGAGCTTGCGGTGGCGGTTGTAGAGCTGACGGAACTCTGCATCGTCGTGCAGCAATGAATCCACCGTTTCCTGCGGGTGCCCTTCAAACATGATCAACCTCCGTCTACGGATACAACAACGCCCCGGCCGACAGGCACGGGGCGTGGATGGACAAGCAGAAGCACGGCAATCCGGGGCTGGCCCCGCACCCAACCGATGATGGGACGCGACAAAACCGACGCACGCAACGATGTGACCATGCCGCCCTCCTGCGCTGTCCGGGCGGCACAAATGCAGCCCGGACAATCGACCCTACGCCGCTTGCGACGGGCCTGCAAGTGGCACCGCCCGGTTGGTTTGGTGAAACCGGGGAGGACATTCAGCCCGCCCACAGGATCGACAAAAAACCAACCAATTCAGCCGCTTGGATTTACGGAGCGATAACAATCTCGGCGGCACGGGCACGCGTGGCCGCGCTGGTCTTGCCGACCACCTGCAGGCGGCTGGCCGCCACGCCGGCCCGGGTGAGGGCATCGCGGATGGCTTCGGCACGGCGCTGGCCGATCCCGGCGGCGCGGTCATAGCCTTCGATGCGGACCCGCCCACGCTTGCCGGCAATGGCCAGATACTCGGCCACGGCCTTGAGCTGGTTGGCCGCCTCGGCGCTCAACTGCGCATTGCCGCTGCCGAAGGCACTGCTGCCCAGGCTCAGCACTTCACCGCGGGCTTCGAACTTGGAGTCCGGCAGGCGGTGACCGGACACCAGCTCGGCTTCCTCGCGGGCCAGGCGCGCCGCCGTGCGCTGGGCCTCGTTCAGGCGGGCGGCCTGGTTGCCCGAGGCGGTGGCCAGGGCCAGCTCGGCATCCTGCCGGGCCAGCAGCTCGGCTTCGGCGTTCTGGCGCAGCAATTCGGCTTCTTCGGCCTGCAGCTGGGCCTGACGGCGCAGGGCTTCGGCCTCGGCGCGGGCACGGGCAGCCTCGCGACGGCTGCCCTCGATCAGCAACTCGGCGCGCTGGCGGTCCAGTGCATTGACCTGGTGGCGGGCAGCGGCGGCACGCGCCGCGGCCTCGGCAATCTCGACCCGGCGCCCGGCCAGGTAGGCGGCCTGCTCCTGGTCACGCTTGCGTGCATCAAGCAGGGCCTGGATCGCCTGACGGGCCTGCAGCTGCTCCAGCGGCGCCTGGTCGGCGGTGGCCGGGTTGGCCTGCAAGGCGGCCAGACGCTGGCCCAGGGCGGCGGCCTGGGCGTCATCCTCGACCGCCAGCCCGGTGCCCGGCAGGGCCAGGGCGATCCCCAACATCAGTGCCATGCCCTTCATCGTGCGCCCTCCCCGCCCAGGCTGCGCTGCAGCTGGACGATCTCGGCACGGCGCTGCTGCAGGTCGGCATTGGCCACCGCCTCCTCGCTCAGCACCCGGGCCAGGTCGGCATCGGCGGCGGCGCGCTGGGCCAGCAGAGGGGCCTGCTTGCGCTGGCGGCGGTCCAGTGCAGCGGTCTGTGCGGCACTGAGGCCATCACGGGCGGTGCTGATCAGCTCAAAGGCATATTGGTCGGCATCTGCGTCGGTGGCGCGTTGCACCGCCACCGCAGCGGCGGCCAGATCCGCACTGGCATCCTGGGCCAGGGCGGGCATGCTGAGCGCCAAAGCGCAGGCGACCGCACACAGCGATCGGGACAAGTATGCGAAGCTAACAGTCATTGGGGAGCCGTGGCTGAAGTCCAGTCCCGGCCATTGTCGTCAAGCCTTGCCCGTGCATGCAACGGCAACAGGCAGTTCATTGGGGAACCATTGCGCATGGATATCGGCTATTTCCTGAAGCTGATGACCGAAAAGAACGCTTCGGACATGTTCTTGACCACCGGCGCGCCGGTGTACATCAAGATCGAGGGCAAGCTTTATCCGCTGGGCAGCACCGGCCTGCCGCCGGGCATGGTCAAGAAGATCGCCTACTCGCTGATGGACGAGGGCCAGGTACCGCAGTTCGAACGCGACCTGGAGCTCAACATGGCCATTGCGGTGGCCGAGGCGGGGCGTTTCCGCGTCAACGTGTTCAAGCAGCGCGGCGAAGTGGGCATGGTGATCCGTGCGATCAAGAGCCGCATCCCGAGCATCGAGGAGCTCAACCTGCCGCCGGTGCTCAAGGACGTGATCATGTCCCCGCGCGGGCTGGTGCTGGTGGTGGGGTCCACCGGTTCGGGCAAGTCCACGGCCCTGGCTTCGATGATCGACCACCGCAACACCACCTCCACCGGGCACATCCTCACCATCGAGGACCCGATCGAGTTCCTGCACAAGCACAAGCAGTCCATCGTCAACCAGCGCGAGGTCGGCCTGGACACCCATGCCTTCCACAACGCGCTGAAGAACGCGATGCGAGAGGCGCCGGACGTTATCCTGATCGGCGAAATCCTCGATGCCGAGACCATGGAAGCGGCCATCGCCTTCGCCGAAACAGGCCACCTGTGCCTGGCCACCCTGCACTCCAACAACGCCGACCAGGCGATCGAGCGCATCCTCAACTTCTTCCCGGAAAGTGCGCACAAGAATGTGCTGATGAACCTGGCCCTGAACCTGCGTTCGGTGGTCTCGCTGCGCCTGGTGCGCGGCGTGGACGGCCGCCGCCGCCCGGCCACCGAGGTCCTGCTCAACACCCCGATGATCCGCGACCTGCTGCGCCGCGGCGAGGTGCACGAGGTCAAGCCGGCAATGGAAGCCTCGCTGGAAGACGGCATGGAAACCTTCGACCAGTGCCTGTTCCGGATGACCAAGGAAGGCCTGATCGAGCTGGAATCGGCCCTCAATGCGGCCGACTCGCGTGATGGCCTGGCCCTGAAGTTCCGCCTGTCCGAGGGTGCCGATGCCGAGCACGACCCCTACGCCGACTACGACGCCCCGCAAGGCAATGGCGGGATGAAGTTCAGCAGCGGCTTCTGATCCAGCACTGGCGCAACAAACGACAGGCCCCGCATTGCGGGGCCTGTCTGTATCTGCATCACGGCAAGGCTCAGACCGCGTCGGGCTGGGCCTCGGGCGCGGCAGCAGCGAAGGCCGGCAGGGCCTGACAGGCCTGCTCCACCGCCAGCAGCTGCGGGTAGGCGCCCAGGTCCAGGTTGAAGCGCCGGGCGTTGTACAGCTGCGGGATCAGGCAGCAATCGGCCATGCCGGGCGTGTCGCCGTGGCAGAAGCGCCCCGGGCGGACCGCCAACAGCGCTTCCATCGCGGCAAAGCCCTCGGCCATCCAGTGCCGGGTCCATGCCAGGCGGGCGTCCTCGTCGGCCGCCAGCTCGCGACCCAGGTACTGCATCACCCGCAGGTTGCCCAGCGGATGCACATCGCAGGCGATCAGCTGGGCCAGTGCACGCACCCGCCCGCGGCCGGCCGCATCGGCCGGCAGCAGGGCCGGGGTGTGCGGGAAGGCCTCGTCCAGATATTCCAGGATCGCCAGCGACTGGGTCAGCACCACCCCGTCGTGTTCCAGCACCGGCACCAGCTGCTGCGGGTTGCGCGCCGCATGCGCGGCGCTGTGCTGCTCACCGCCATCGCGCACCAGGTGCACGGGGCGGTCCTGCCAGGCCAGGCCCTTCAAGCCCAGGCCGATGCGCACACGGTAGGCCGCACTGGAGCGCCAGTAGCCGTACAGCACCAGCGCAGGCGTGCTCATGCCTGCGGCACCTGGGTGATGCGCTGCACGATCGCACCGAACAGGCTGTGGCCGTCGGCATCGAGCATTTCGATGCGCACCACATCGCCAAAATCCATGAACGGCGTGCTCGGCTTGCCGTCGCGCAGGGTTTCCACCACGCGCTGCTCGGCAAAGCAGGAAGCGCCCTTGCTGGTGTCTTCATTGGCGATGGTGCCCGAACCAACAATGGTGCCGGCGGTCAGCGGCCGGGTCTTGGCGGCATGGGCCACCAGCTGGGCGAAGTTGAACTGCATGTCCACCCCGGCTTCCGGCGCGCCGAACCATTCACCGTTGATGTGGGTGAGCAGGGGCAGGTGCAGCTTGCTGTCACGCCAGGCAGCGCCCAGCTCGTCGGGGGTCACGAACACCGGGCTCAGGGCCGAACGCGGCTTGGACTGCAAAAAGCCGAAGCCCTTGGCCAGCTCGCCCGGAATCAGGTTGCGCAGGGAGACATCGTTGACCAGGCCGACCAGCTGGATATGGCCAGCGGCCTGTTCCGGGCTGGCGGCCATCGGCACGTCATCGGTGATGACCACGATTTCCGCTTCCAGGTCGATGCCGTACGCATTGCTGGGCACCTGTACCGGGTCGCGCGGGCCGTAGAAGCCGGCACTGGTGGCCTGGTACATCAGCGGGTCGCTGTAGAAGCTTTCCGGCACTTCGGCGCCACGGGCGCGGCGCACGCGCTCCACATGCGGCAGGTAGGCCGAGCCATCGACAAACTCATAGGCGCGCGGCAGCGGCGCGGCCAGGGCGGCCATGTCCAGGTCAAAAGCGCCGTCGGCGTCGCCGGCCTGCAGGCGGGCGTACAGCGCCTGCAGCTGCGGGGCAGCCTGCGCCCAGTTGTCCAGTGCCTGCTGCAGGGTCGCGGCAATGCTGCCGGCCGATACCGCGCGGGACAGGTCACGGCTGACCACAATCAGGCTGCCATCGCGCCCACCCTGCTTCAACGAACCCAGTTTCATTGCCCCTCCGGCACTGCTGATCAATAGGTTTCAAGTGTAACCACATGAACGGCAAAGCGCGCCGTGCACCGCAGCAGCAACCTGAACAGGCAGCGATACGCTACAATCGCCCCGTTTGCAACGGCCGTCCGTTTCCCTGCCGGGACCCGCCGGCGCCGTGGAGGCACTCCTCCAGCGCCCGCCCCCACTCCGACGCCGTTCGTCGTGCAAGCCAGTCGTGCGCATCCGCCCACCGCTGACTTTCGACCTCTCGCAGCGCGGTTCACGGGAACGCTTTCGAGACAACGCGGCCGCCAATGCGGCCCACGCCACGCCGACCGGCGCTGGCGTCACTGATCTTGCCTGGAATCATCATGTCCTTTGAATCACTGGGCCTTGCGCCCTTCCTGCTGCGTGCGCTTGAAGAGCAGGGCTACGAAAACCCCACCCCGATCCAGGAGCAGGCCATCCCGCTGGCTCTGGAAGGCAATGACCTGCTGGCCGGCGCCCAGACCGGCACCGGCAAGACGGCGGCCTTCGGCCTGCCGCTGCTGCAGCACCTGGGCACCAACCCGCAGGAAGTGCGCAGCGGCCCGCGCCGCCCGCGCGCCCTGATCCTGACCCCGACCCGCGAGCTGGCCACCCAGGTGCATGACAGCCTGCGCGGCTACTCCAAGTACCTGCGCATCCCCAGCGCGGTGATCTACGGCGGCGTGGGCATGGGCAACCAGATCGATGCCCTGCGCCGTGGCGTGGACCTGCTGGTGGCCTGCCCGGGCCGCCTGATCGACCACCTGGAGCGTCGTTCGATCGACCTGTCCGGGATCGAGATCCTGGTCCTGGACGAAGCCGACCGCATGCTGGACATGGGCTTTTTGCCGTCCATCAACCGCATCCTGGCCAAGCTGCCGCGCCAGAACCGCCAGACCCTGCTGTTCTCGGCCACCTTCGCCGAGCCGATCAAGGAACTGGCGCTGGAGTTCATGCGCCATCCCAAGCAGATCCAGGTGACCCCGCAGAACACCGTGGCCGAGACCATCGCCCACCGCGTGCACCCGGTGGATACCGCGCGCAAGCGTGACCTGCTGCTGCACCTGCTGGCCGAAGACTCGCGCGTGCAGACCCTGGTGTTTGCCAAGACCAAGCACGGCAGCGACAAGCTGGCCCTGTTCCTGGAAAAGAGCGGCATCAAGACCGCGGCGATCCACGGCAACAAGAGCCAGGGCCAGCGCCTGCGCGCCCTGGCCGACTTCAAGGCCGGCCGCGTCACCGTGCTGGTGGCCACCGACATTGCCGCCCGCGGCATCGACATCAACGAGCTGCCCAAGGTCATCAACTACGACCTGCCGATGGTGGCCGAGGATTACGTGCACCGCATCGGCCGTACCGGCCGCAACGGCGCCAGCGGCGAGGCGATCTCGCTGGTGGCCCAAGAAGATGCCAAGTACCTGCGCCAGATCGTGCGCCTGCTGGACAAGGACATGGACATCCGTGATGTCCCGGGCTTTGTGCCGCAGACCCCGATCCGCTGGGGCAACAGCGCCCCGGGCAAGGCCGAGCAGCCGGGCGGCCAGCGTCCGCCGCGTCGCGGCAACGGCGGCAATGGTCCGCGTCCGGCCGGTGCCGGCCGTGGCCGCAGCGATGGCGGCCGTCGTGCCGGCGCGGGTGCCGGCGAAGGCCAGGGCCAGCGTCGTGGTGGCGGCAACGGTGCCAATGCTGGCGCCCCACGCGGCGAACGCCGTGATGGTGCCCCGCGTGGTGATGGCCAGCGCACCGGCGCCCCGCGCCGTCGCAGCGGCGGTGGCAACCGCGGCCCGCGCGTCAGCGGCTGATCGCCTGCGCTGCACGCAGCGCTGACAGTGGAACAAGACAAAGGCCGGGCAATGCCCGGCCTTTGTTGTTGGCCGCCATGGCAAGGCAGACTCAGCCCAGCGCCATACCGCGCCCTGCAGGTTCTGCCTGGGCCACTTGCGCCACCATTTCTGCGGCCAACCCCTGCTCACGCTGATGTTCCAGCACCTGCAATTGCTGCACAGACTGCGCAAACGGGGTTTGTACGGCCAACGCCGTATCCATCCCGGCACGATGATGGGCGGGGTTGTCCGCATCGCCCTGCACCACAAATACCCGGCTGCCCGCCGGGGCGCTGTCGGTGGCCACGCTGAGCAACACCTGATCCACCCGCTGCAGGCCTTGCGATGCAGCCAGCAACGTCAGACTGCCAGCCATGCACTGGCTGTGCGTATCCCAGGGCTTTCCGGCCATGGCATCGAGCCTTTCAACCCCGGCCACGCATTGCCGGTACAGCGGCTGATGCAACATCCCGGGGGCAACCCGGCAGTCTGCAACTCGGCTTCATGACTGCCCGCCTGCGGCTGCACAGGCTCGGCATCGGCAACCAGCCACGGGCTGGCCATGATCGGCCGATGCTGGTTCGGGTCATCCGGGTGGAACTGCTCACGCAGTTGCTGCCGATCCATTCGCAACTGGCGCAGGTCATTGAGTGTTTCCAGCGTTTCCGGGCTGGTGACCGGGGAGGAAAAGTGCAGTTGCCGCTGCGCATCTTGCACTTGCATCCAACCTCCCGATTTTTCATCGAAGCGGTAATACCGCCCGTCCAGCGCAATACGATGCGGGTCGGTATTGGATTGCGCCCCCAATGCAACGTTGCGGGCCTTGCCCATGGCTTCCAGATAGGCATTTGCATCAAGCTGGTCATCGTTGTACTGGTGTGACACCGCAAGCGTTGTTGCGGCCAGCCGCGTCACTCCCTTAAAGCTGTTGTCACGCAGCATCGCCCAGACCTTCTCGGCCTCCTCATCGCCACCGTGCCGTCGCGCCGCTTCCAGCAGCTGGCGTGGGGTCCAGCCATCCGGGTTGATGCCGTACTGCCGGAATATCGGGTCATGGGAATCCTGTACGTCCTTGGCTGGCAGGTTCAGCGCCAGGTCGGGCCTGCCAGCTTCGAAATGCTTGAAACGCAGCGCAAAGTCCGCCCGCATCAGGTCAACCCCGAAACCGTGCCAGCCACGCTCGCCCAAGGCCACGCCGTCGGCACGGGCCTGGTTGTCGGCAAAGACGTTGGCCGTTGCCCCCGGCGCATTGTCGTTGCGCACCACCCCAAGAGCCAGCAGTGGATAGCCATCGTTGCCGGCCTTGTGTGACAGGTAGTTGAAGTACAGCTCGCGATTACCGCTTACAGCATAAAACCGCAGGATTTCGATGTCCTTGGCGTTCAATCCTTCCATGGTGCTTCCTGTTTATTGGTGTGGTGATACCAGGTGGTCAAAGAACAGCGCGCGCGCCTTGTCCTCGATCTGCTGCCAATCCTTCAGGCCGAGCCGTACGTAGGTGATGCGCACCAGCGTGCTGTGCTCGGGCAGCATGAATTGATGCGTGCATTCGGAATACGGCTCCTGCATATGCCGGTACATCAACCCATCTCGAAACACCACCCCAGTGCCGCCGACCTCGCGTGAGGTGCAGCGGATCAGCCGGTCCACCTCACCGGCCGCATCGCGGGTAATGAACCAGTCCTGGTGCCAATCCGCCTCCATCACCGGCGCACTCGCTCGTGTCCCCCTGCTGGCGTGATATTCGCGGATACGTGGCAGGTCGGCGTAGTAAGGCAGCAAGCCGTATACCGGCTCGCCGACGATGCGCCCTGCCAGCGACTCTGATGGATTGTCGACCTCAAAATCCAGAGGCGTGTAAGCATTGCGCATGGCCTGGCGCAGCTCGATCCTGTCGATGTAATCATAAGCAAAGCGGACCGTCCGCATGGACACATCCAACTTGAGGTTCATCCGCTCGCCCGGCGCAAACGGTTGCAGGCCCGGATACTGCAGCACCAGTGCGAAACGCCCATCAAACTCGGTACCCATCTGGCTGTAAAACAGGTGCTGCGGCATTTCCAGCAGGTAGGGCCCGACGCAGGCCTGCTTGAGCGGCGGCGGGTTCTGGAAAGGGTCCTGCGGGCCGATACTGCGCTGCCGGGTGCAACCCTGCTCATTGGTCTGGGTAGTCGGCACCGACGTCTGTGCCTGCGCCTTGCGCTCGCCACAGGCCAGCAACGGCAGCAACAGCGCCGCGCCGGCCATGGCCCACAACCGCATCCCTTGCTTCATCGCCCATCACCCGGTTTCCTGACCGGCGTCCATCCTCGGCCACGACCATGGACCCAGGCAAGTGGCGCCATCACACAACGGGAAAACGACAGCTTGTGGAGCCCAGACCTGCACCGCCCTGTGACCAATCCACACCGTGCCGCCTTGGCTGCAGTCGATCAGCCAAGCCCTAAGCCGCTTACAGCGAGCGTTGCTCTGGTAGCACCAAGTGGTCAAAGAACAGGGCGCGCGCCTTGGCCTCGATCTGCTGCCAATCCTTCAGGCCAAGCCGTACGTAGGTAATGCGCACCAGCGTGCTGTGGTCAGGCAGCATGAATTGATGCTCGCATTCGGAATAGGACTCCTGCATGTTTCGGTACATCAGCCCATCACGGAACACCACCCCGGTGCCGCCGACCTCACGCGAGGTGCAGCGGATCAACCGGTCCACCTCGCCGGCCGCATCGCGGGTAATGAACCAGTCCTGGTGCCAGTCCGCCTTCATCACCGGAGCATCGGCCCGTATGCCTTGGCTAGCGTTGTAGGCACGGATACGCGGCAGGTCGGCGTAGTAAGGCAGCAGGCCGTATACCGGCTCGCCAGCAATACGCCCCTCCAGCGTCCTTGACGGATCTGCCGGGTCGCCCCAGATCGGGATATAGGAATTGCGCATGGCCTGGCGCAGCTCGATGCGGTCGATATACCAGTAAGCAAAGGCCACCGTGCGCATGGACACGTCCAGCTTGAGGTTCATCCGCTCGCCCGGCGCAAACGGCTGCAGGCCCGGATACTGCAGCACCAAGCCGAAACTACCATCGAATTCGGCGCCCATCTGGCTGTAGAACAGGTGCTGCGGCATTTCCAGAAGATAAGGCCCGACGCAGGCCTGCTTGAGCGGTGGTGGGTTCTGGAAAGGGTCCTGCGGGCCGATACTGCGCTGCCGGGTGCAACCCTGCTCATTGGTCTGGGTGGTCGGCACCGACGCCTGTGCCTTGCGCTCGCCACAGGCCAGCAACGGCAGCAACAGCACAGCGCCGGCCATGACCCACAACCGCATCCCTTGCTTCATCGCCCATCACCCGGTTTTCTACCCAGCGCACATCCTCGGCCACGGCCTTTGACCTGAGCAAGTGACCGCATCACTAAAACAGACAAAGGCCGGGCAATGCCCGGCCTTTGTTGTTGCTGATCGCGGCCAGAGCCGCTCCCACACCGGGCCTTATTCGCCGCGCTGGCGCATCGGGTTGAGGTGGTTGCCGAACAGGGTGGCATTGAGCAGCAGGCGCTCGGTGCCGTACCAGTACTTGCGGTGTACCGGGTCATCGGCGAACAGCACCACGTTACCCTGCCCCGACGGCACCACCTGGGCAAAACTGGACCCGGCCACCCGGCGCAGGTTGTCGGCCGACAGATAGCCATTGACGCGGGGCTTGTCGTCGATGCGCACCACGTTGAGGTAGGCATTGGGGCTGGCCTCGAGCACCAGGCCGCTTTCCTTGTTCACGTGGATGGCGCGATGCTGCAGGCCGAAGGCCAGCGGGTGGCTCAGGTCAATGTCGGCGCTGAGGATGTTGCCGCTGACCCGGCGCAGGGCAAACACGTCCCGCTGGGTGCCGAAGTCCAGGCGTTCACTGGCCGCCTCGTCACCCGGTTTGATCTTGGCCGTGGCAATGCCCTGCTCCACTGCCCAGCGCGCGCCACTGCCCCAGGCCACCAGTGAACCACCGCCGGCCACCCAGGCCTTCAGCGCGCTCACCGCGGCCGGGCTGATGGCGGCGTAATTGCCGCCGGACAGCACGATGGAGGTATAGCGCGCTAGGTCAACGCGGCCCAGCTGGGCCGGTTCCAGCTTGCTGCTGGGCAGTCCCAGGTGCGTATCGAAGGCAAACCAGGCCGAACCGATTTCCGACGCACTCACGCCCTCGCCCATCACCAGGGCAATGCGCGGGGCACGCAGCGCGCGCATGTTGTCACTGCCCAGGTCCACGCCGCTGTTGCTGCGGCCACTGGCCAGAGCCTGCACCGTCACCCCGTGCTGCTGGCCCAGCTGCTGCAGGCGGGCATGCAATGCGGCCGCATCCAGCACCTGCCCGGCCACCGGCACCACCACCGCACCGTGGCCGAAGTCCTGTGCCTGCCCGGCCGCCGTGGCCTGGAACGGCGCAAACGAGGCACGCAGACGGATACCGGCCGCATGCAGGGCACCGACCACGTTGTAGGCACCAAAATCACGCAGGTCCAGCACGTAGGCATACGCGAACGCCCCGCCCACCACACCACCACTGCTGGCCGGCAACGCGGTGACACGGGCACCGGCCGACAGGGCCGAGCGGCTGGCGGCGTAGTTCAGGCCATAGGCCGGGGCCACCGCATAGGAAGTGCCGTTGTAGAACACATCGCCTTCCACCGGCGGGGTGAACTCGAAGATCGAATGGGCCAGGCGGAACTGCGGCTGGCGCACCGGCACCACCCAGGCGCTGCCGGGGACAAAGCGCTTGCCGTCGATGCTGACCTCGCGGGCCAGCTCGCGCACTTCGATGCGATGGTGCAGCAGGCGGGCCAGCAGCTCGCGGCTCAGGGTCGGATCATGGGCATCGCCAAACACCCAGTCCTTGGCCCCGTGGCTGGCGGCCTGTTTCAGGGCGCTGCGGTAGAACTCCTTTTGCAGGTCGAACAGGCGCGCCTTGTCCTCCACCGCACCACGCACACTGGCCAGGCCAATGGCCACCTGGTTGCGCACGGTGAAGTCGAAATGCAGGTCACCATTGACCGACTCCTGCACCAGCCCGCGCGAGGAGGCCTGCTCCACCGTCACCCCGACCGCGCCATGGAAATCGGGGTAGGTCGAGCCGAAGATCGGCGAGAAGTTGTCGAAGTTCTCGCCGGTGTAATACAGCGAGCCCAGCCCATCCAGGGCCTGGGCGTGGAAACGCGCCAGCCAGTGGTTGGCCTGGTAGCTGGACTTGGGCAGCAGCGGGCTTTCCATGCTCGCCGGCGAGGGCTCGAAGTAATAGGTCGAGTCCTTGCCCATCTCGTGGAAGTCGATCTGGATGTTGGGATACCAGCGGTGGAAGTGTTCGATCTTCGGCCAGCTGTCGGCCTGGCCCAGGGCCAGCCAGTCGCGGTTGAGATCGGTCAGGTAATGGTTGAAGCGCCCGCCCGGGAACGGCTCCACATGTTCGCGGTCGGCCGGATCGGCCGAGGCCGGGTTCGACCCCCAGGCGTTGTGCCAGTTGGCCGCGCGGTCGCGCCCGTCCGGGTTCTGTGCCGGGTCGATCACCACCACCGCCTGCTGCAGCCAGCGCACGGTTTCAGGGTCCTGGCTGGCGGCCAGGTAATACGCGGTCAGCAACGCGGCCTCGCCACTGGAGGTTTCATTGCCGTGCACGCTGTAGGCCAGCCAGGCCACGGCCGGCGCATCGGCGCCCGGCAGGCCGGCCGCCGGGTCCACCAGCTGCTGGCGCTGGGCGGCAATCTCGGGCAACCGCGCCAGGTTGCGTGGCGAGGAGATGGTCAGCAGCAGCAGTGCACGGCCTTCGTAGCTCTGGCCGATCTGTTCCACCTGCACCCGGTCTGACACCCGGGCCAGCTCCTGCAGGTAGGCCACCAGACGGTCATGGCGGGTGTAGCGGCTGCCGATGGCATGGCCGAGGAACTGCTGCGGGGTGGGAATGGCCGGGTCGAACTGGCCGGCGCCCGGGAAGTAGTAGCTGATCGGGTCAGCCTGGCTGGGGCGCAGGTCCTGGGCGAAGGACGGGGTGGCCAACAGGGCCAGGGCCAACACGGCCGGGGTGGCCGCGCGGGCCAGACGGTTGCACAAACTCACAAATATTCCCCTGGAATCTTGCATGGCGGCGCGGCCACGCAGGCAAAAGCCCCGGCGCTGGTGCGCCGGGGCCGGCTGGATCAGAAGCGGTAATCGAAACCGACGGTGATGTAGCGGCCGCGCAGGTCGTACTGGCCGAAGTCATACGGGGCGCGGATGCCCGGGTAGGACGCATCGAACGGCGGGGTGCGGTCACCGATGTTCTGCACCTTGGCGTACAGGTTGAGGTTCTCAAACCCGGTGTAGCCCAGGTACAGGTCCAGCTGGCTGTAGCTGGCCACGTCCTTCTGCAGGGCGGTGGCCGCGGTGCTGGCGCGCTGCTCGTAGCCGGCGGTGTAGTACCAGGTCAGGGCAGTGCGCCAGTTGCCGTAGGACCAGTCGGCGGTGGTGGTGGCCTTGGTGTCGGGCAGGGTCGAACCTCGGTTGGAGCCGGCGTAATCCACCAACGGGCCACCGATCACCTGCGGGCGCTTGTACTCGATCACATGGCTCAGCGCGGTGCTGATGCCGAAGCTGCCGTAGGCGGCGGTTTCCCAGCGCTGGCGGGCTTCGATGTCGATACCCGAAGTCTGCAGCTCGCTCAGGTTCTGGTAGCGGTTGTAGACGGCCTGCAGCTTGCCGTTGGCATCACGCAGCACGTTGGCCGGGTTGTTCTCGGCAATCAGGGTGGTGGTGTTGCCCGAGCCGATCACGTTGTCCACTTCGATGCGGTAGTAATCCACGCTCAGCGAACCGCCCTGCCACGGCGAGAACACCGCACCGGCATTGAAGGTCTGGGTCTTTTCCGGCTCCAGCTCGGTATTGCCGATGGTGAAGAAGGTCGGGCTGACGCGCAGGCCCGGCTGGTCCGGGTCATACGGGTCGATCACCCCGGAGGTGGTGTAGGAGATCATCGTGGAGGCGGCGTTTTCCGACAGGCTCGGGGCGCGGAAGCCCTTGGAGGCAGCCGCACGCAGCACCACCCAGTCGGCCGGCTGCCAACGGATGCCGACCTTGGGCGAGAAGGCATTGCCGAAGTCATCGTAATGGTCGAAACGGGCAGCGGCATCCACTTCCAGGCCCGGCGCCAGCGGCAGCACGATTTCGGCATAGGCGGCATGCACGTCGCGCACGCCGTGGGCCTCGGCGATGGCCGGGCGGATCTGCAGGCCGGCGTCGATCTGCCACGGGTTGTAGGAATCCAGGTTCTCGCGGCGGAACTCGTAGCCGGTGGCAAAGCCGACGCTGCCGTGCGGCAGTTCGCCGAGGATGCGGGTGGCCTTGGCATCGATGCCGAGCAGGCGCGATTCGGCCGGGCGAACGGTGGACAGGGCGATCGAATCGATCACCGACTGCGGCGTGGCCGACGGGTTGTGCAGGTTGTAGCTGCCGCTGGCCAGGGCGTCATACAGGCCCCAGCGGTTGGCAAAGCCACCAGCCACGGTCTCACGCTCGGAGCTGGCGGCGCGGTAGGCGGCCACTTCCCAGTCCCACGCGGCGGTGTTGCCGCGCAGACCGGCCAGGGCACGCCAGGCCTTGGAACGGTTGGTCTTCAGCGACTGGCCAAGGTTGAAGAAGGTGTACTCCAGCGACACGTCCTGGCCGTACGGGTTGTACGGGTTGGCCGCCGGCAGGATGGCATTGACCGCTTCGGCCAGGCCGGTGTCGGCGTTGAGGGCAAAACGGCCCGATTCCAGGGTGAAGTACGGGGTGGAGCCGAACCAGGAGGTACCCTCCATGTCGCTGTACAGCAGTTCGCCGAAGGCTTCCACGTTGTCACCCAGGCGCTTGGTGCCGGTGACATAGCCCTGCCAGCGCTTGGTCGAGGGAATCAGGGTGGAGGACTCGTTGAGGTTGAAGGCGCAGGTATCACCGTTGCGGCCGTCAATCGGCTTGCTGGCGGTGAGCACGGTGCCTTCCGGGCAGTTGCCGTTGGCATCCAGCAGCGGCACCGAAACCCCGCCGACCAGGAAACGGGCACCCTTGGCCGACCAGCCGCTGCGGCTGCCGCCGGGCAGGTGGCTGTAATCGCCATCGGCGGTCAGGTCACGATCGGCATGGTCCAGGCGCTCGCGGTTGTAGCCTTCCAGCGAGAACAGCACGTTCCAGCCATCGCTGGCCAGGTCGCCGAAGCCACCGACCACCTTGGCGCTCTGGGTGCCCATGTCACCCTCGCCGGAAACACCGGCGGTGCCACCCACTTCCAAACCCTGGAAATCCTGGCGGGTGATGATGTTGACCACGCCGGCCACCGCATCGGAGCCGTACACGGCGCTGGCGCCGTCCTTGAGCACCTCGATGCGCTCCACCGCCACCAACGGCAGGGCGTTGATGTTGACGAAGGTGTCCGACAGGCCGCCGTTGGGGAAGCCGTAGTTGGCCAGGCGGCGGCCGTTGAGCAGGATCAGGGTGTTCTTGCTGCTCAAGCCACGCAGGCCGATACCGGCCGCGCCGGAGGACCAGCCCGAGTTCTGGGTTTCGTTGGAACCACCACCGGTATTGGCCGAGATCGAGCGCAGCAGCTCGGCAGTGGTCTGCTTGCCGGAGGCGGCAATCTGCTCGCGGTCGATCACCTGCACCGGGTTGGCGGTTTCGGTATCGGTGCGCTTGATGTTCGAACCGGTGACCTGGACCGCGTCCAGGGTACGGCTGGCATCGCCCTGCTCCAGGCTCTCGGTGGTGGCGTGGGCAGCGGCAGGCAGGGCAAGGGCGGCGGCAATGGCGGCCACCAACAACGACGGCTTGGACGACTGGGACATGGGGGGAGAAAACCTGAATCTGTACATGGAGACGGGGTATTGAGCGTTGGTCCGACCGCGTCCGGCCAATTACATCGCTTCATACGGATATAACGAAAGATATATCTCTTCATCGCGATAGACAAGCATTTCATCTGAAACCAATGCCCCACCCAGCGCGCCGCTACAATGCACGGCATGGAAATCTTCAAAGAATTCGTGGCCGAATCGGCCCACCGCCTGCCCCATGTTCCGGCCGGCCACAAGTGCGGCAACCTGCACGGGCACTCCTTCCGCATCCGCATCGCGGTGCGTGGCGAGCCGGACCCGGCGACCGGCTGGATCATGGACTTTGGCGACATCAAGGCCGCTTTCGCGCCGATCTACGCCAAACTTGACCACAACTACCTCAACGACCTGCCCGGCCTGGACAACCCCACCAGCGAAAACCTGGCGATCTGGATCTGGCAGCAGCTCAAGCCGGCCCTGCCCTTGCTGAGCAGCGTGGAGATCTTCGAGACCTGCACTTCCGGCTGCCGCTACACCGGCCCGACGGCCTGATCAGCCCGAGGCACTTGCAGCCGGCCACGGGGGCGCTATGCTGCGACGCAACACAGCGCCAGGACGGTTCCCATGAGCAGTGACGCCAACGATCCCTTGCACGCCTCCACCCAGCAGTTCACCGGCCTGGCAATGCGCGCCAACCGGGTGCTGATGGAAACGGCCGAATCGGCACTGGGCCTGCAGCTGGGCCAGCTGCAGCACAGCGCCAGCGCCACCGGCCAGTTCCTGGATGCACTGAGCAAGGGCCAGGACCCAGCCCAATTGGTGCCGCAGGGCCTGCAGCTGGCCCAGGACAACCTGCAGCGGCTCGGCCAGACCGGCCACAACCTGATGGACCTGGGCCTGCGCTCGGGCCAGCAACTGGCCGAACTGGCCCGCACCGGCCTGGGCGCCACCCCGCCCTCGTCCGGCAAGCCCGGCTGAGCTGCCCAGCGGCTGCCCGCGCGGCTAGACTGGCAGGCATGTTTACCGCCAATTCCCTTACCGGCAGCAAGCCGGAACAGTACGCCCAGCTGCTCGAACAGGCCCGCGGCCTGATGTATGGCGAGGCCGACCGCATCGCCAATGCCGCCAACCTGTCGGCGCTGTTGTTCAATGCCCTGCCCGATCTGAACTGGGCCGGCTTCTACTTCTTCGACGGCACCGAGCTGGTGGTCGGCCCGTTCCAGGGCTTGCCGGCCTGTGTGCGCATTCCGCTGTCCAAGGGCGTGTGCGGGGCGGCGGCCAGCAGTGGCCAGACCCAGCGCGTGGATGACGTGCACGCCTTCCCCGGCCACATCGCCTGCGATGCTGCCTCGCGTTCGGAAATCGTGGTGCCGTTGCTGCGCGATGGCGCCCTGATCGGCGTGCTGGATATCGACAGCCCGCTGCCGTCGCGTTTTGATGCCGACGACCAGGCCGGGATCGAGGCCATCGCCGCCGCTTTCATTGCCAGCCTTGCCTGATCAGCCGCCGCCCTGACGGCGGTCGATCCAACGGCCCGGGTTGTCGACAACGACACCCGGGCCTTGTTCCTTGTAGATGGGGCAACCGGCTCAGGCCGGCACGGCGGCGCACTGACGCAGTTCCACCAGTTCGGCCCACGGCCCCTGCCCGCCACAGCGCACATCCAGACGCAGGCGGCTGCCCTCGCCGATGCGCAGGCCCCACAGGGCCTCGAACGGAATCCCGGCCAGCCGCCACAGCAGCCAGCGGATCGGCCCCGGCTGGGCCACCAGCAAGCTGATGCCTTCCTGCTGGCGGGCGCCATCGAGCAGGCGCTGCAGGGCGATCTCCAGACGCGCATCGCGTGCCTGCCAGGATTCACCGCCCGGCGGAATACCCTCGTGCGGCGGGTCGAAGAAGGCCGCCAGGGCATCGGCGTCGAGCACATCGATGGGCATGCCGTCCCAGTCACCGAAATCCACCTCACGCCAATCGGCATCCACGCTGACCGCCAAACCGGCACCGGCCACCAAGGCCTGGGCACTCTGCGCGCAGGCCAGGCCCGGGGCCGACACCACGCTGCTCCAGCCGATGCCGCAATGGGCACGGCACAACGCATCCAGCGCACCGGGCAGCGGTTCCACCGCCTTGCGACCGTCCAGATAACCCGCACGCCCGGTGGCGGCATGGCACAGCAGATCGATGATCACCGGTTGCCCCGCGGCAGCACGCACGCCAGGCCAGAGATTTCCAACTGCAACATCACAAGTACCGGTGAAGAAAAATAACCCGGGCATTCTATCGCGTCGGCCCGGCCGGCTGAGACCTTGTGCTCGCCGCCGTCAGCCGACGGCAGGCGCCGGCAGCAGCAGGGGCAGCAACTGGCGCAGGTCATCCACCACCGCCAGCGACGGCACCGCCTGCAGATCCAGCTGGCGCGGGTAGCCATAACTCACCAAAGCCACCGGCATCTGCGCGGCCATGGCCGCGGCGTGGTCGGTGGCCGAATCGCCAACCATCAGGCACTGCGCCACCGGCACCCCGAGCCCGGCCGCGCTGGCCAGCAGCGGCGCCGGATGCGGCTTGCGCTGCGGCAGCGAGCCACCACCGATGATGCCCGCAATGAAACCGGCAATGCCCAGGTGCTGCAGCAGCGGCGGCACCAGATCGGCCGGTTTGTTGGTGCAGATGGCCATCGGCAGGCCCGCCTGCTGCAAGGCCTGCAGCGTTTCCAGCACACCGGGATACAGGCGCGGGCTGCGCAGCAGGCAGGCGTGGTAGCCGGCCATGAACAGCGGCATCGCCCGTTGCAGCGGCTCGGCACTGCCGTGGTGGGCCAGTGCGGTGGTCACCAGTGCCCCCACCCCGTCACCGATCCAGCCACGCACCAGGGCCTCACTCACCCGCGGCAGCTGCAGGGCATCAAACAGGCGGTTGACCGCCTCGGCAATATCGGCGGCGCTGTCCACCAGGGTGCCGTCCAGATCAAAGATCACCGCGTCGATGGCCATCATCGCCTCCTGCAAAAACCATCAGTCTAGTCCTGATCACCCGACGCCCCGGGCGGGCCACTGGCAAACAGCTCGCCCTGCACGGCCGCGCCGGCATCGTCGTGGAATCCGGACAAGCCCACCCCGACCAGCCGGTACAGGGTGTCGGCCGGCAGGTTGACCCGCTCGCACAGGGCCAGGGCAATGTCGGTGAGCGCCTGCTGCGAGGCCGGCGCCACTTCCGGGGTGAAGCTGCGGGTGAGGATGCGGAAATCGGCCGTCTTCAACTTCAGCACCACCGTATGCGGCACCCGCTCTGTCCTGCTGCGCGCCGCCCAGGTGCGTGCGGCCTGGGCGATGATCGCCGGGCCCAGCGCCGACAGCGGCAGGTCCTCGCCAAAGGTGTCCTCGCTGGAGATCGACTGCACCGGCGAGAACGCCACCACCGGGCGCTCGTCGATGCCGCGCGCACGTTCGTACAGGCGTGCGCCCCAGCTGCCGAACTCGGCCTGCAGCTGGGCCAACGGCAGCTCACGCAGCTGCCCCACCGTCTCCACCCCCAGGCTGCCCAGGCGCGTCTGCATCACCTTGCCCACGCCGGGAATGCGCGCCACCGGCAGGCCGGTGAGAAAGGCCTCCACCCGCGCCGGGGTGACCACGAACTGGCCGTTGGGCTTGCGCCAGTCCGAGGCGACCTTGGCGATGAACTTGTTCGGCGCGATCCCGGCCGAGGCGGTCAGGCCGGTGATCTGGAATATCTGCTCGCGGATGGTACGGGCAATCTCGGTGGCAATGCCGTCGCAGCTGGGGCTGTGGCTGACATCCAGGTAGGCCTCGTCCAGCGACAGCGGCTCTACCAGCGGCGTGTGCTGCTGGAAGATCGCGCGGATCTGTTGCGACACCGCCTTGTAGCGGGCGAAATCGGGCGGCACGAACACCGCCTGCGGGCACAAACGCTCGGCGCGCAGGGCCGGCATGGCCGAGCGCACGCCATACTTGCGCGCCTCGTAACTGGCCGCGCACACCACCGAACGCGCCCCACGCCAGGCCACCACCACCGGCTGGCCGCGCAATGCCGGGGCATCGCGCTGCTCCACCGAAGCGTAGAAGGCGTCCATGTCCACGTGGATGATCTTGCGCTGCTTGCTCACGGCCGAATCCGGAAATGTCGCCAACATGTTGCCTCAATACGGCAAATGCACACTTGTCCTCACAATTGTCGCCCAACGTTGCGCCGCAAACATCGTGCAAACAGCCGCGAACGGCGGCGAACATACGCCACCGTCCAATTGAAACGATTGATTGAAACGCACACCTGACGCATGCTCGGGGGCTGAACCAACCGTCTGGATTGACCCCCGATGACCCGTTTGCATGCGTTCAATCGCGAACACCTCCTGGCCAGTGCGCGTGGCGAGCTGTTTGGCCCGGAAAAGGGCCGCCTGCCCACCGACCCGATGCTGATGATGGATCGCATCACCGACATCCGCGATGAGGGCGGTGCCTACGGCAAGGGCTACATCCGCGCCGAGCTGGATGTGCGCCCGGACCTGTGGTTCTTCGGCTGCCATTTTATCGGTGATCCGGTCATGCCGGGCTGCCTGGGCCTGGATGCCATGTGGCAGCTGACCGGCTTCTGGCTGACCTGGATCGGCGCCGAAGGCCGTGGCCGCGCCCTGGGCTGCGGCGAGGTCAAGTTCACCGGCCAGGTCCTGCCCAGCGCCAAGCTGGTGCAGTACGAGCTGGAAATCTCCCGCGTGATCAACCGCAAGCTGGTGATGGCCCAGGCCGATGCCCGCATGCTGGTGGACGGCCGCGAGATCTACACCGCCAAGGACCTGAAGGTCGGCCTGTTCACCTCGACGGAGAACTTCTGATGCGTCGCGTCGTCATTACCGGCATGGGCATCACCTCGTGCCTGGGCAACGATCTGGATACCGTATCGGCCAATCTGCGTGAGCAGCGCGCCGGCATCACCCGCCTGGAAGACCACGCCGAGATCGGCATGCGCAGCCAGGTCGGCGGCCGTGTCGATATCGACCTGGACGCGCAGATCGACCGCAAGCTCAAGCGCTTCATGAGCGAGGCCGCGGCCTACGCCTACATCGCCACCCGCGATGCCATTGCCAACGCCGGCCTGACCGAAGAGCAGGTGTCCAACCCGCGTACCGGCCTGATCGCCGGCTCCGGCGGCGGCTCCTCGGCCTGGCAGGTGGAATCGGCCGCGCTGATGCGCGAGCGCGGCGTGCGCAAGGTCGGCCCGTACATGGTGCCGCGCACGATGGGCTCCACCGTGTCGGCCAACCTGGCCACCGCGTTCTCGATCAAGGGCGTGAGCTACTCGCTCTCCGCCGCCTGCGCCACTTCGGCCCACTGCATCGGCGCCGGTGCCGACCTGATCCGCCACGGCGCCCAGGACATCGTGCTGGCCGGCGGCGGTGAGGACCTGCACTGGACCACCAGCTGCCTGTTCGACGCCATGGGCGCACTGTCCACCAGCTACAACGACACCCCGGCCACCGCCTCGCGCCCGTATGACGCCAACCGCGACGGTTTCGTCATCGCCGGTGGCGGCGGCATGCTGGTGCTGGAAGAGTACGAGCACGCCGTGGCCCGTGGCGCCACCATCCATGCCGAGCTGCTCGGTTATGGCGTCACCAGCGATGGTGCCGACATGGTCGCCCCGTCCGGCGAAGGCGCCGTGCGCTGCATGCGCCAGGCCCTGGAACAGGCAGGCAACCCGACCGTGCAGTACCTCAACACCCACGGCACCTCCACCCCGCTGGGTGATGTGACCGAGCTGGGCGCGGTGCGTGAAGTGTTCGGCGACAACGTGCCGGACATCTCCTCGACCAAGGCACTGTCGGGCCATTCGCTGGGCGCCGCTTCCGTGCACGAGGCGATCTTCTGCCTGTTGATGATGCGCGACGGTTTCGTTGCCGGCTCGGCCAACATCGAGACCCTGGACGAGCGCGCTGCCGCCTTCCCGATCCTGCGCGAAAGCCGCGACGCCAAGCTGGACGTGGTCATGTCCAACAGCTTCGGCTTCGGCGGCACCAACGCCACCCTGGTGCTCGGCCGCCTGTAAGGCAGCCACCACCGGCGTTGCATAGAGCCCGGCATTGCCGGGCTTTTTTGTGTTCCGCGTTCACTCCAGGCTGCTGCCCGGCTCCACCGCCACCCGCAGATGCTCTTCGGATTCAGCCAGACGCACCCGCCCGCTCTCGGTTGCCGCACTCAGGTAACGCGCCGAAGCCCAGCCCCGGTGCTCGCCCGCACTGACCCGGCACCAGCTGCGATCGGCCAGGCAAGTGCCCAGCTCCACCTCGGTACCCACCGGTAACACCGCCACCCGCCGTGCCCGCACATCCGGCGCATCACGCACATTCACCCCCGCACTCACCGTCACCGCCGGCGCATCACGCCGCGGCTGGCACAGCAGGACAATGGCAACAATCGCCGCACAGGCGGCAAGGCGGGTAAACAGCCCGGGCATGGCAGTGGCATCACGTGCAAAGACCCTGCAAGCATCCTCCTGCCTGCAAAACTGTCAACTGAATCCCGCCACCGACAAGCAGTGCCTCTGCCGCTGCCGCTGCCTCTGCCGCTGCCGCTGCCTCTGCCTCTGCCTCTGCCTCTGCCGTTGCCGTTGCCGTTGCCGTTGCCGTTGCCGTTGGATCTTGATCTTCCTGCCCGAGCCGTAGAGCGTGCCGAGCATCGCAGCGGATCAAAGGAACAGGCGCGAGGTGTTTGAGCGCAGCGAGTTCTCGCGCCGCTTTGAGCCGCGAGAAGCACAGGGCACCGCTGTGGCCGCAGGCCGCAGCGGCACGCGGCCCGGCGAGAAGCCGTTTGACTCGCACCGTTGGTGCTCGCCCTTCGGGCCGGCTTCGCCGTTAGTCGCTTCGCTCCTTGGGTTCCTTTTGGTGCGTCAGGATCTCTTCAACAGACGGATGTCTGTTCAAAGTGATCCGCACGCAAAGCGTGTGGAAGCCCTTACCTGCCTTAAGCCCAGTAAGCCAACCTGACCCCGTTGATCAGCCACCTGACCACATCAGACTCCCTCTCAACTCCAACCACTCAAGGAAGGCTGTGACCCATATCACTGAAGTTCGGCGAACTGACATGCAACATCGATCATCGGTAAAGAACGTGACCAGCCCAGATCGCCCAAGGAAGGAAAGGTATGTCGAATTTATTACGTATGCACAGATGCTGTGTCGGGTTCGCAACGGCACTGCTGCTTCTGGCCACGTGCCCGGGTATTCCCGCACATGCGGCGCCGCAACAGGTACGCCAGTTGCCGAGCGGCGCCCAGCTGCTGGCCGGCGATGTGCGTCACCTGAGCCCGCAGTATGGGCACTGCATGGCCACGGCCACGGCACTTGACGCCCGCCGGCGCTGTGTCGACGCCGAGCTCAAACTGCATGACCACGCCCTCAACGCAGCCTATGCTGCAGCACGCTCGACGATGTCCAGCGGCGACCGGAAAATCCTGCGCGATCTGCAACGGCAATGGCTGGGCCAGCGTGACAGCCGTTGCCCGCAACCAGGTGATGCCGCGGGCCGGCTGGACGCGCAGCAGTGCCGCACGCACATGACCCTGCTGCGCGCCCGACAACTGCAGGGCAGCGGTGCAGCAGCACTGATTGCCGAAGCCAAAGTGCCCCCGGTGCAAGCGCAGCCGGCCACCTACACCGCCGATGCCGCGCCCGATGACCGGGGCAGGATCATCCTGCAGCCGGGCCTGGGCATGATCTCGCCCCACTTGCAGGTGATTTTCAAGGTGACCGATTGCAGTGATAGCGGCAACGTGAGCACCTGCCAGGTCCAGACCATGGAGGTGACCCGGGGCGCTTACCAGGTGGCCGTTACCAGCGTGCAGCCGCGGCTGACCCGCGCCGGCGACGGTGCGTACGGTACGGACGCCGTGCTGTTGAACGTTACCGACCTCAATGGCGATGGCGTACCGGACCTGCAGGTATGGCAGGACAACAGCGGTGTCTACAACGTGCCCGTCTACGCGTTCTATTTGTTCGATGTCGAAGGCAACCGTTATGTGCGCGCCAACACATTGGAAGCGGCCATTGGTGGACGCGACATTGACCATATCGACAATGGCAGGTTTGTCCTGCGCGCCAAGGTCAGCCCGTGCGAGCGCGAAGACAAGGTAATCCAGCTGCGCGGAACCGAATTACGCGTGTTGCTGGAACGCCGTTACAACACCTGCAACGGCGATCGCCCGACCGAATCGGAGCTGCTGGAATAGCACCCGCATTGCATTGAATCGCCCTGTACAAGGAGTACTGAGAGATGAGTGACGGCTACGGAAAGAGTGGAGTCGGCTTCGGCCTAACCCGTGATCAGTCGGTCGAGATGATCGTGCGGACCTGCATCGACAATGGCATTACCGACCACCGACAGATTGCGTATGTGCTGGCGACCGCAGAGCACGAATCGCACAATTTCACAGCACCCGAGGAAAACTGGGGCAGGAAGCAGGCCGTGGATCTTCGTTACTTTGGTGGCGAAGAATATTACGGCCGTGGTTTTGTCCACCTCACCCACGTCAACAACTACGAGAGGCTGGGCCAGTCGCTGGGTATAGGCCGGGAGCTTGCCGAGCATCCGGAACGCGCGGCGGAAGCGGAAATCGCCACCCGAGTGCTGGTTGTCGGCATGCGCGACGGCATGTTTGGCGTGCGCCTGTCTGACAATATCAATGCCGACCGTGTTGATTACCGGCAGGCGCGTGCCTCGGTCAACGGCGGCGAGCTGAGCAACGGCAGCACGCATCCCGACAGCATCGCTACCCTAGCAACAGGGTGGGAATCGCAAGTGGCAGGCCTTGTCCGACGCGTTCAGCAACCGGATTTCCAGATGCCGATACCGACCAGCCAAGCGGACACTGCTGCAATGGACTTGCAGCGCGGGGACGCGAACCAGCACGTGCTGGAGGCTCAGCAGTACCTGCAGCGGCTGGGCATGCGCAACAATGCCAACTCCGAAATCCGACCTGACGGCGATTTCGGCCAGTCCACAGAGGAGGCCGTGCGCCGTTTCCAGACCGAGCGCGGTATCAGCCCAGCCAATGGCCATATTGACGAGGCGTTGATGCAGCGCTTGCGCTCGGACACGCTCACTCTCGACCCGGAATTCAAGCGCAGAACGGTCACCGATCTGACCGGCCCACTGGCCGATGGCAACCTGCAGCCCGGCGAGCGAGGGGAGCCTGTATTCGAGATGCGTCGTCAGCTTGAGGCACTGGGTTACCTGACAGAGCCCAACCCCCGCCAGGAGCGCGCCGCGCGCAGCTTTGATGCAGAGATGCAGGCCGCGATGCGCGAGTTCCAGCAGGATCAAGGCTTGCCGCTGCGCCCGGGCGGCATCATTGATGAAGATGCGCGACGCCAGCTTAACGATGCTGCCGTGGCGCGGGAACATGCGCCCACCACCGAATTCGACCGTGTCGAGAACTGGCCGCCACAGCGCCCACCCTATACACGTGCCGAATTCCAGCCGGACCAGGTGCAGGCACGGCAGCAGGCCGCAGCCAATCCTGCAGCGCTGGCTCCCGAAGCCATGGAACGAGTACCTGCACAGCAGCGCAGTGCCGTCGAGTCGCTGTCGCCGAACGATGTCGCGCTGTTCGAGCGCATACGCGGCGGCACACCAAGCGCTATTGGCGATGAGCACGTCCTGCAGGCGGTGCTGGAGTCCAAACGCAACGGCATCCAGAATGCCGAGCATGTGGATCGGGTAATGACGGCAGGGGATCGACTGTGGGTTGCCGGCTTGGTTCCCGGCGAACGCGCCAGCGTCGATACCACGCAGCCTGCTCGCACGATCTATGACACGGCTCGCGAGTTGTCCCACGACAATGCGCAGCGCGAGCAACAATCGGCCATCGATACGCGCCAGCACGAAAATCGAGGCCCCTCGCTGGCCTGAGACGATGGACATGACGGCGTAAGCTCCCCCGTCAAGCAGACACTTCAAAAGTAGAACCTTCGACGTACTGGTTGCGGTACTCGACCGGACTCATGCCGCCAAGTGAATCGTGAGGTCGCTCTTCGTTGTAATTGATCATCCACCAGTAGGTGGCTTCTCGTACATCGTCCAGACGGGCGTAGAGATTTCGGTCGAGCACTTCTTCGCGGAAAGTGCGATTGAAACGTTCGATGAAGGCGTTCTGATTGGGTTTGCCTGGCTGGATGTACTGCAGCGCTACCCCATTGGCCCTGAGCCAGCTGGTGAATACTTCCCCCAGAAATTCCGGCCCGTTGTCCGACCGTACAACTTGCGGCAAGCCATGGGTACGCTTTAGCTGCTCAAACACACGCACCAGCCGCTGTGAGTTGAGTGAGGTATCCACT
>NZ_LDJM01000030.1 GCF_001431485.1 Stenotrophomonas ginsengisoli
CGTACCCATGGCTTGCCGCAAGTTGTACGGTCGGACAACGGGCCGGAATTTCTTGGGGAAGTATTCACCAGCTGGCTCAAGGCCAATGGGGTGGCGCTGCAGTACATCCAGCCAGGCAAACCCAATCAGAACGCCTTCATCGAACGTTTCAATCGCACTTTCCGCGAAGAAGTGCTCGACCGAAATCTTTACGCCCGTCTGGACGATGTACGCGAAGCCACCTACTGGTGGATGATCAATTACAACGAAGAGCGACCTCACGATTCGCTTGGCGGCATGAGTCCGGTCGAGTACCGCAACCAGTACGTCGAAGGTTCTACTTTTGAAGTGTCTGCTTGACGGGGGAGCTTACGTCTGCATCGCGCGTACTTCGATGACGCTCGAGTAAATTGGAGTAATGCCGGGCCTCGTCCGCTTGCAACCACGATCTGGTATCAGGCATCTGACGATAGTGTTGAGTCAGAGTGGAAAATTGGAGTGTTCCGCTTTGGTCGGAATGCACTGGATGCCCCGTTTGCGGATAACCGGAAGCGCCCGCTTGTAATCTTGTCCCACGGCACGGGCGGTAGCGCAGCACAGCTGTCATGGCTGGCTGAGAGCCTGGTTGCGGCCGGTTACTTGGTTGCTGGCGTCAATCATCACGGGAATACAGGGGCAGAGAGCGCCTCTTGGCCGCACGGCTTTGCTCTTCCCGCAGAGCGCGCTCGTGATATCTCCGTATTGATTGATCAATTGCTTGGCGACAAGGAGATCGCGCCGAACATCGATACTGATCGCATAGCTGTGGCGGGATTCTCGATTGGCGGATACAGCGCACTGGCCTCATCGGGCGCGCACTTCAAGGTGTCGGATAGGCAGCTGCGCTGCGCGAGCCAGTCAAGCAATCCTGTGTGTCAGCTTCCGCCGGAAGCTGGATTTACCGAGGCAGATATCCGCGTTCTGGCGAACTCAGACATTACGTTCAAGCAGGCTCTGGCGCGAGATGAGCATCCTGTCAGTGATTCGCGGATCCGGGTGGTTTATGCAATTGCCCCCGCGTTCCTGTCGTTGATGACCAAGGATGAATTTTCCCTGCTCGATGTTCCGACAAGAGTTGTCCTGGCCGAGAAGGATGAGCAAATTCTGATGGCCGAGACGCTCGATGTGCTGAGAGAGGGGCTTGCTGACGCCACTTCCATCACGATTCCCGACGCAGGGCATTATTCATTTTTGGCTTCATGCACCTTCAGGGGAAGGATTTTCTTGAGTGCCATTTGTAGGGACTCAAGCAAGATTGACCGCGACCAGTTGCACGCACGTATAGGCACTGACGCAGCAAGGTTCTTCGACGCCAAGCTGTGAGCGAGATGAGGCCTCGACGCCCCCCAACTTTGAGTCGCAGGCCGCTTTGCGAGTTCGCTGCATTGCCGGGTGATGCAGCCTGTTGCGGCAGCTTGTATCAGGCAAGGGACGTCATGCGGTACTGGCAAGCCGGTAATGATGCTGTTGCTGCCGCTCGTTGGCTGGTCCTGCTGGGCGCGCCTGCGCTTGTGCGGCAGCATGCTGTGATGTCGCCGGCCGGCGGTTTTGGTGCCGGGGTTCTGCGATGGCGGCCTGCGAACAGGGAAACATGACGATGGACAATGCGGATATTGAACAGCTGGTGCGCATGCAGCAGTTGTGTGACAGGGTCATCAGCAAGACCGAGGCGCTGGAGCCGGTACTGGAGGCCATTGCCGGGCTCAATAAGGACATCCAGCAGCTGGAGGCGATTTACGGCCAGGACTGGCTGCGCCTGCACGATGCGCTGCCAGCTGACGCGGATACGCCGGCCGGCCTGCTTGCCTGCATTGCGCCGGGCAGGTATTCGGTGCTGAGCCAGGACACGATCTGGGATGCCTTGCAGGCGGCGCGCCAAGCGCAGCTTGCATTGACCAAGAGGCTGGTAGCCGCGCTGTAGCACGCGGCTGGCCGCGGCTGCAGCCACTGCATGCGCCGTCAGTGGCTGGTCTGCTCAGCCCAGCAGCAGGCCAATGAGCGCGCCGGCCAGCATGGCCAACAGGCCGCTGCCGACCAGCAGGCCGTACCGGCGGCCGCCGGCGATGCAGGCAATCACGCCCTTGCTCAGGCAACTGGCGGCCAGCACGGCGATGATGCCGATGCTGGCCACCTGTACCGGCAGCTTGCCGATAGCGGCCAGTTGGGCCACGCCGGCGGCAGCGGCATGCACTTCGGCCAGGGCGACGATGATTGCGGCAGCCAGGGCGCCACTATGGCCAAACAGTTCTTCCAGCCAGGCCGCCAGCAGGGAAACCCCGGCGATCAGGCCGGCGATGAGCAGGGCCTGCTGGATCTTGAAGGCCTTGCCGTGGCCCGCCTGCGGCTGCAGGCCGCCATTGCTGTGGGCCTTGGCCAGCAGCCCGGCGATCACCAGCAGCAGGCCGCCCACGGCACCGGCAAAGGCCGCTGCACTGGCCTGCAGCAATGCTGGCGAGGCGGCGGCCACCACGGCCACGAACAACAGCAACGAGGCCAGGTTGGCGAGCAGGGCGGCGGCTGCGCTGGCGATGGTCAGTGCGCTGTGGTTGCGGGCCTGCTGGCCCATGCTGGTGACTGCAGCGGTGGAAGACGCAAAGCCGGCAAAGAAACCGGCAATGGCCAGGCCCCAGCGCGCACCGAGCAGGCGCTGGGCGAAGTGGCCGAACATGCCCACGGCCATGATCAGCACCACGATCTTCCACACCGTCATCGGGCTGACCACGCCCCAGCGGTCCAGTGGCTGCTCGGGCAGCAGGGGCATCACCACCAGGGCGGGAGCGGCCAGCATCAGGATGTCCTGGATTTCGCCCTCGCTGATCCATTCACGGCTGAGCTTCTGCAGCGGAGCCTTGGCCTGCAGCAGGATCGCCACCACCACCGCCAGGGCCGCGGCCAACGAGGCCTGGTGCGCCGCCAGGCCGCCGAGCAGGCAGGTCATCAGCAGGGCGATTTCACCGGTCAGGCCGGGGTCTTCGGCCACCGAGGCGCGGTAGGCAATCACGGTCAGTGCGGTGACGGCCAGCAACACGGCCACCATCACCCATGGCGAGAGCAGCCAGGCGGTGCAGCCGAGCAGGGCTACCAGGGCATGGGTACGGGTACCGGCAGGCAGCAGGTGGGGTGGCTGGGCGCGCTCGCGCACCACGCCGATCATCAGGCCGAGGCCCAGGGCGGTGAAGAGCGCGGTGCTGGCTTGGTTCCAATCCATGGGGGCTCGCAACAGAAGGTTCAGGCAGCGCGACAGCGACGCGTGCGGATTGTCGGCGCATCGGTACGGAAAGACAAAACCACCTGATGGTATGGATGCCCAGCGTGGGTTGCTGCGTGCGAGTGAGGGCGAGCGCTGCGTGGTGGTGGTTGCCGCTCATGGTGAGGGTCGTGCAGCTGGCAGCGCCGGAATGCGGTTGCCGCGGTCATCAAAAAGGCCGCCTTGCGGCGGCCTGGTGGCAGTGTCGAGCGATGCGGCGCTTACTTCAGGGTGGCCAGCTTCTGACCCAGTCGCACCGGGCTTTCGGCCTTGAGCTGAGGATTGAGCTCGGCCACGCCCGGGGGCAGCAGCACGATCACGGTGGAGCCGTAATTGAAGCGGGCCATTTCGGCGAACTTGTCCAGGCTGATGTTCTTGCCGCGCCAGTCCTTGCGGGTGATCTTGTCGCCATAGGCAGGGATTTCCTCGCCGCTCCAGACCGTCTCCACGCCGGAGACCAGCAGGGCGCCGACCATCACCTGCACCATCGGGCCGAATTCGGTGTCGAAATGGCAGACCAGGCGCTCGTTGCGGGCAAACAGGCGCGGCACGTTGGCCACGGCATCGGTGCCCACGCTGAACAGGCGGCCCGGCACATGCACGGTCTCGCGCAGGGTGCCGCGTACCGGCATGTGCACACGGTGGTAGTCACGCGGGGACAGATAGACGGTGGCGAACAGGCCATCGTTGAATGGCTTGGCATCGTTGGCATCGCCCAGCAGCTCGGCGGCGGTGAACGACTGCCCCTTGGCCTGGAAGATGCGGCCATCCTGGATCGGGCCGAGCTGGCTGATGTGGCCGTCGGCCGGCATCAGCAGGGCGCGGCGGTCCGGGTCGGCCTTGCGCGCGCCGGGCTTCAGGGCGCGGGTGAAGAAGGCATTGAAGCTGGGGTAGCTGCCCGGGTCCGGGTTGGCGGCCTCGTCCATGTTGACGCCGAACTTCTCGATCACCGTGTTGATCAGCAGCTGCGACATCTTCGGGTCGGTGGAATAGGCCAGGCGGCGCGCCCAGGCGGAGAGCAGGCGGTGCGGCAGGACGTAGGTCAGGGTGGTTACCAGACTCATGGGGCGGTCTTCTTGGTCAGTTCGGTCAGGTCGGCGGCGATGGTCGCCGCAGTGAAGGGGGGGCGGATCAACCCGGCCAGGCGGCCTTGCGGGTCCAGCACGGCCAGGCCGGCGGAGTGGTCCACGCTGTAGTCGTCCGGGTTGGTGGCAAAGCTGTCGCCTTCGGCCTTGCGGAACACAAAGCCCAGCGAGGTGGCGAACTTCTCCAGGGCCGGCAGCTCGCCGGTGGCGGCCAGG
The DNA here is from genome assembly GCF_001431485.1 of Stenotrophomonas ginsengisoli. Taxonomy (GTDB): domain Bacteria; phylum Pseudomonadota; class Gammaproteobacteria; order Xanthomonadales; family Xanthomonadaceae; genus Stenotrophomonas; species Stenotrophomonas ginsengisoli. Next base: position 4,567 of record NZ_LDJM01000030.1, read on the forward strand.
GTGTCGGCATGGAAGGCATGGGCGTATTCACCCAGGCGCGCCGGGGTGTCACGTTCCGGGTCCACCGACACCAGCAGCAGGCGCGGGCGCACCGAATCGGGCAGGGCGCGCCATTGCTGCTGGGCCCCGGCCAGCTCCATCAGGGTGGTCGGGCAGATGTCCGGGCAGGTGGTGAAGCCCAGAAACACCAGGGTCCAGTGGCCGCGCAGCTCGCCGGGCACCAGGCGGGTGCCGTCGGACTGGGCCAGGTTGTACTCGGGCAGTTCGCGCGGGCTGGCGTACCAGGTGATGCTGGCGGTGGCCCCGGCATGTTCGGGCGCAGGGCGGTTGAATACCTTGTTGCCGGCCACCAGCCCGAGCCCGGCGATCAGGGCCAGGGCCAGGATGATGATCGAATTGCGGTTGAACATGGGTCCGTTTCCTGTGCAACGAAGCGCTCAATATACCGGGGTGGCCCCTATAATCGGCGGTTCTATTGCTTACGACGTACCGCCATGACCAGCCAGGTTGCCGCGCAACTCCACACGATCATCGACCTGATCCGCTACGGCGCCAGCCGTTTCAACGCCGCCGGGCTGACCTTCGGCCACAGCTACGACAACGCCCTGGACGAGGCCACCAGCCTGGTGCTGCACGCTCTGCACCTGCCGCCGGACCTGGGCCCGGCCTACGGCGCGGCGCGCCTGCTGGACGATGAGAAGGCCAACATCCTGGGCCTGTTCGAGCGCCGCATCAACGAGCGCGTACCGGCGGCCTACATCAACGGCGAGGCCTGGTTTGCCGGCCTGAACTTCATCAGCGACGAGCGCGCCCTGGTGCCGCGCTCGCCGATCGCCGAGCTGATCCTGGGCGGTTTCGAGCCGTGGCTGGCCGGCCGCGAGGTGACCCGTGCGCTGGACCTGTGCACCGGCTCGGGCTGCATCGCCATCGCCATGGGCCACTACTACCCGAACTGGCAGGTGGACGGCAGCGACATCAACGATGCCGCGCTGAGCCTGGCCCACGAAAACCGCGAGCGCCTGCTGGCGCACAACGTGGAGATCCTCAAGTCCGACCTGTTCAACGGCCTGGATGGGCGCGTGTACGAGCTGATCGTGACCAACCCGCCGTATGTGACCAACCAGGAAACCGACGAGCTGCCGGATGAATACCGTCACGAGCCGGAACTGGCCCTGCGCGCCGGTGACGATGGCCTGGACCTGGTGCTGAAGATCCTGCGTGATGCCCCCGACCACCTCACCGAAGACGGCCTGCTGATCTGCGAAGTGGGTGATTCAGAACAGCACGTCAATGCGCTGCTGCCGGAGCTGGAGCTGGCCTGGATCGAGTTCAAGGTCGGCCAGATGGGCATCTTCGCCGTGGAGGCCAGCGAGCTGCGCCGCCACCACGCCCGCATCGCCGAACTGGCTGCTGCCCGATGAGTGCCAACTCCTTCGGCAAACTGCTCACTGTCACCACCTTTGGTGAGTCCCACGGTCCGGCCATTGGTTGTGTGATCGACGGATGCCCCCCGGGGCTGGCGATCAGCCCGGAGGAGTTCAGCGCCGACCTGCAGCGCCGGGCCACCGGCCGCTCGCGGCATACCTCCCAGCGCCGCGAGCTGGACGAGGTGGAAATCCTGTCCGGGGTGTACGAGGGCCTGACCACCGGCACCCCGATCGCCCTGCTGATCCGCAACACCGACCAGCGCAGCAAGGATTACAGCAACATCGCCGCCCAGTTCCGCCCGGGCCATGCCGACTATGCCTACTGGCACAAGTACGGCATCCGTGACCCGCGCGGTGGCGGCCGTTCCTCGGCCCGCGAGACCACCATGCGCGTGGCCGCCGGCGTGATCGCCAAGAAGTGGCTGGCCCAGCGCTACGGGGTGAGCGTGCGCGGCTACCTGTCCCAGCTGGGGCCGCATCGCCCGGCCGGGTTTGACTGGTCGGCGGTGGAGGACAACCCGTTCTTCTGGCCCGACGCGGCCCAGGTGGGCGAGCTGGAAACCTATATGGACGCCCTGCGCAAATCCGGCGATTCGGTCGGTGCGCGGGTGGACGTGGTGGCCGACGGTGTACCGGCCGGCTGGGGCGAGCCGATCTACGGCAAGCTCTCGGCCGAACTGGCCAGCGCCCTGATGAGCATCAATGCGGTCAAGGGCGTGGAAATCGGTGACGGTTTCGACTCGGCCGCCCAGTTGGGCACCGAGCACCGCGACCTGATCACCCCGGCCGGCTTTGCCTCCAACCATGCCGGCGGCATCCTCGGCGGCATTGCCACCGGGCAGCCGATCCGCGTGTCGCTGGCGCTCAAGCCGACCTCGTCCCTGCGCTTGCCAGGCGAGAGCGTGGACACCGCCGGCAACTCGATCCAGGTGGTGACCACCGGCCGCCACGACCCCTGCGTGGGCATCCGTGCCACCCCGATTGCCGAGGCCATGGTCGCCCTGGTGCTGATGGACCAGGCCCTGCGCCACCGCGCCCAGTGCGGCGATGTCGGTGCGGTGGCCCCGCAGATTCCCGGCCGCATCGATGGCTGAGGCGCTGGCTCCGGCCAACGTCGTGCTGCCGGCGGCCACGCCGGTGGCCTTGCTGTGTGCGATCGCTGCGGGGCAGCTGCCGGGCAACAAACGATAGGGGGCCGTGCTGGTCGTGTGGCGGCTCCCCGAACCTGGTTCCTGTTGCGCCTTCTTCCTCTCCCCCTTTTGAGTGTTCCCCATGAGCAATGCATCCCGTCAGTTCCATGTTGCCGTTGTCGGCGCCACCGGTGCGGTCGGCCAGACCATGCTGGCCATCCTGGCCGAGCGTGCTTTCCCGGTCGGCAAGTTGAGCGTGCTGGCCTCGGCCCGTTCGGCCGGCAACAGCATCGAATTCAACGGCGACAAGGTCACCGTGCAGGACCTGGCCAGCTTCGACCCGGCCGGGGTGGACATCGCCCTGTTCTCGGCCGGTGGTGACATCTCCACCGAGTACGCACCGAAGTTTGCCGCTGCCGGGGCTGTGGTGATCGACAACTCCTCGGCTTTCCGCTACCAGGACGACGTGCCGCTGGTGGTGAGCGAAGTGAACCCGGAGATGGTCAAGCAGCGCCCGCGCGGCATCATCGCCAACCCGAACTGCTCGACCATGCAGCTGATGCCGGTGCTGGCGCCGATCCACCGCGAGGCCGGCATCGAGCGCGTCAACATCGCCACCTACCAGTCCGTTTCCGGTGCCGGCCAGACCGGCATGGAAGAGCTGGGCAAGCAGACCGCCCAGCTGCTGGGCTTCCAGCCGGCCGAGGCGAAGAAGTTCCCGGTGCAGATCGCCTTCAACCTGATCCCGCACATCGATGCCTTCCTGGACAACGGCTACACCAAGGAAGAGATGAAGCTGGTCTGGGAAACCCGCAAGATCCTGGGCGATGACAGCATCCAGGTGAACCCGACCGCGGTGCGCGTGCCGGTGTTCTACGGCCACTCCGAGGCGGTGCACCTGGAAACCCGCGAAAAGATCTCCCTGGAGCGCGTGCGCGAGCTGCTCGCCGCCGCACCGGGTGTGGAAGTGGTCGATACCCGGCAGGCCGGTGGCTACCCGACCCCGGTGACCCATGCCTCGGGCAATGACCCGGTCTACGTGGGCCGCCTGCGCGAGGACATCTCCCATCCGCGTGGCCTGGCCATGTGGGTGGTGGCCGACAACATCCGCAAGGGCGCCGCGCTCAATGCGGTGCAGCTGGCCGAACTGGTCGCTGCCGAAGGCTGAGCCTGCAGGGCAACCGGCGCACAGGCGTATGCCTGACGCCGGTTGCTGGGTATATTGACGCGATGAATACACCGGCACGGGGCGCCAGACGCCCGCTTCAAGGCGCGATGGCGCTGGTCCTGGCATTGAGTTCCAACGCCGCCCTGGCCCTGGGCCTGGGCGATATCCGGGTGCTGTCCCAGCCCGGCCAGCCGCTGCTGGCGGAAATTCCGGTGGTCAGCGCCGACCCCGGCGAGCTGGAAGCGGCAAAGGTGGCCCTGGCCTCGCCGGCCACCTTTGCCCGTGTCGGGTTGGAGCGGCCGAGTGGTTTGATCAGCACCCTGCAGTTCGGTTTTGCCACCGACGCGCAGGGGCGCGCAGTGATCCGGGTGACCAGCCCGGCTGCCGTCGAGGTGCCGGTAGTCAGCTTCCTGATCGAAGTGGACTGGGGCCGTGGCCGCCTGGTGCGCGAATATTCGGCCCTGGTCGATCGCCCGCATACGGCGCAGGCCATCGATGCCCCGCAGATCCAGGCGCCGAGCCTGGCACCGTCCAATGCCATCGTGCGCGAGCCCAGTGCTGCCCCGGTTGAGGGCGTGCAGCGTGTGGCACCGTCGCCGGCTCCTGCGCCGGCCCCGGCTCCGGCCGTGGCCGCCAGCCCGGTACGTGCTGCGGCGCCCGCCGCAGCGGCGATCACGACCGCCGACGGCACGCTGACCGTGCAGTCCGGGCAGACCCTGTCGCAGATCGCCAGCAACCTGGCCCGTGGCAGCAATGCCAGCCTGGACCAGACCATGGTGGCCCTGTTGCAGGCCAACCCGCAGGCCTTCATCGGCGGCAACATCCATCGCCTGCGCAGTGGTGCCCGGCTCGAGTTGCCCGACGCCCAGGCCCTGGCCAGCGTCGGTGCGGCCCAGGCGCGGGCCATCGTGCGCGAGCAGACCGGCCAGTGGCAGCAGGCGCGTGCGCCGATGCCGCAACCGGCAGTCGGCGAGTCGGCCGCATCGGCGGCGGTTGCTGACAAGCCCGCCCAGAACACGGCGGCCACCACCGGTGCCCGCCTGGAAATTGCCCCGGCCGCAGCCGTGGATGGAGCCGCTACGGCGAGCGTATCGGGCACCCAGAGCGGTGCCCAGGGAGACATGCTGGTGAGTGAGCAACTGCGTCAGGCCCAGGAAGACCTGGCCACCCGTGATGCCGAACTTGCCGAGCTGCGTGAGCGCGTGGCCGAGCTGGAAAAGCTGCGCGAGCAGCAGTCGGCGTTGATTGCGTTGAAAGACAATGAAATGGCCGCGGCGCAGAAGCAGGTGGCCGACAGTGCGCCCGCGCCGTCCGAGGGTGGCGCCGGTTGGCTCTGGGGTGGCGGCCTGTTGTTGATCGGTGCCGCCGCGGCAGCTTGGTTTGCCCGTCGCCGCAAGCCCTCGCCGTTGCCGCCCTTGGCCCCCACCGCTGAGCCTGGGCCACACATGCCTGATCAGGACGCGTCCGATCAGGACATGCTCGATCAGGACATGCCCGAACATGATCTTGCGTCGGCCCCCAAGGGGGTGGATGCCGAGCAGATGATTGCCGCCCTGCGCGGTGATGCCGTGGTGCCTGCCACCGACGTGCGTGCGGTGTTGCCTGCAGTACCGGAGCAGGTGACGCGCGTCGAACCGGTGTGGCAGCAGTCCCCGGCGGCGGTCCACGAGGATTTGGCCGCACCGCCGCGTGCTGCCGACGAGGTGTTTGATCCGTTCCTGCCGCCGGCCGCCGAACTGGAGCCGGAGCTGGCGCTGCAGCCGGCCGCCGTGATCGAATCCGCGCCGCCGGCCCAGCCGGTTGCAGAGGACGCCGAGCCGGCAGTTCCGGTGTGGGAATTGCCGGAGCAGCAGGCCAGCCCCGCCAGCCTGCCGCAGCCGGGCAGCCGCGAGCGCCTGGAACTGGCCATTGCCTATCTGGACCTGGGCGATGCCCCGACTGCCCGCAACCTGCTCGAAGAGGTCGTCGCTTCCGGTGATGCCGCCTCGCGTGCGCAGGCGCTGGAGCTGCTGGGGCGTCTGGGTTGAGCCACGTTACAGGCAGGAAGCAGTGATGCGTTACGCAGCAGGCATTGAATACGACGGCAGCGCGTTCAAGGGCTGGCAGTTCCTGGGCGAGGGTGGGCCGAGCGTACAGGCCGCACTGGAGCAGGCACTGTCCTCGGTGGCCGATGCCCCGGTGTCGGTGATGTGCGCCGGGCGCACCGATGCCGGCGTGCACGGCCAGTGCCAGGTCGTGCATTTTGATACCGAGGTGGTGCGTGACCCACGCGCCTGGACCCTGGGCACCAGCACCCGGTTGCCGCCGGAAGTGGCGGTGCGCTGGTGCCAGCCGGTCGATGCGGACTTCCATGCCCGCTTCTCCGCCCGCGCGCGGCGTTACCGCTACCGGATCATGAACCGCTCCGTGCGTCCGGCCCTGGGGCGGCAGTTGCTCAGCTGGGAGCGGCGTCCGCTCGATGCCGATGCCATGCACCAGGCGGCGCAGTTGCTGCTCGGTGAAAACGATTTTTCCGCCCTGCGCAGCGCCGAGTGCCAGGCCGCCCATGCCCGCCGCGAGATGCAGCGCATCAGCGTGACCCGCGAGGGCGAGGTGGTGGAGGTGCAGGTACAGGCCAATGCCTTCCTGCACCACATGGTGCGCAACATCGTCGGCTCGCTGTGCATGATCGGTGCCGGTGAGCGGCCGGTGGAATGGATGGGCGAGGTGCTGGCCGGGCGCGACCGGACCAAGGCCGGGCCGACTGCGCCGGCGGCAGGCCTGGTGTTTCTGGGGCCGCTGTACCCGGCGATCTGGCAATTGCCGGATGAAGTCACCGACGCGGCCCTGCAGCCATGAGCCTGGGCCGCACCCGGATCAAGTTCTGTGGCATGACCCGCGCCGGTGATGTGCGTCTGGCCGCCGAGCTGGGGGTGGATGCGGTCGGCCTGATCTTTGCTGCCGGCAGCAAGCGCCTGCTCAACATCGCCGAGGCCCGGGTGGTGCGCGCGGCGGTGCCGCCGCTGGTGGATGTGGTTGCCCTGTTCCGCAACAACAGCCGTGACGAGGTGCGCGAGGTGATGCGCAGCGTGCGGCCGAGCCTGCTGCAGTTCCACGGTGAGGAAGACGAGGCGTTCTGTGCCGGCTTCCAGATGCCCTGGCTCAAGGCCGTGGCGATGGGCGGCAACGAGCCGGTCACCGGCAAGGAGCTGCTGCAGCGTTATCCCGGTGCCAGCGGCCTGCTGCTGGACAGCCATGCGCCGGGCGGCTCGGGTGGCAGCGGCATGGCCTTTGACTGGAGCCAGGTGCCCGGCGGCCTGCACCGGCCGTTCCTGCTGGCCGGCGGCATCGGCCCGGACAATGTGTACGAGGCGGTGACGCGCACCCGCCCGTGGGGCGTGGATGTGTCCAGCGGGATCGAGCATTCGCCCGGGATCAAGGACGGGGAGAAGATGCGCCGCTTCGTCGAACAGGTACGTCTGGCCGACCAGACATTGATGACGGCATCGCCTTCGCCGGCTTGAGCGCGGTCACAGTTTGCCGGCGGCAGGTATGCCGCATGATCCATGCTTGAACTATGATCGGGGACTGGCTGCGCAAGGAGATGGCGCGGCCAGATCCATGGCCGTGCGCCATGGCCGGCCCTGAATACGGTCACATGGAGGTTGGATGCAGCAGTTCCTGCAGGTTGTGTTGTCCTACCCGACGCTGCCGCTGAGCATCGTGCTCAGTGTGTGCCTGCTGTACTGGCTGCTGATGGCCACCGGCCTGCTGGGCGACGGGCTGGATTTCGGCCTTGCCGATGGCGTGGAGGCCGAGGGCATTGCCCATGCCGTGGCCGCCGTGCTCGGCCGCCTGGGCCTGACCGGTGCACCGCTGATGCTGGTGCTGACCCTGCTGGTTTTCTTTTCCTGGACGCAGGTCTACCTGCTGCAGCTGTTGCTGTTGCAGGCCATGCCGGGGTTCTGGCGTTTGGCGCTGGGCAGCCTGGGCTTGCTGCTGGCGCCGCTGCCTGCGGCCTTTGCCACGGCACTGGTGCTGCGGCCTTTCCGCCGGATGTGGCTGCGTGCCGGCTCCACTGGCGTGCAGCAGCTGCTGGGCCGCACCGGGGTGGTGATTTCTGCCGCGGTCACGGCCGATGAAGGGCGCGCAAGCGTGGCCGATGGCGGGGCCGGCCTGGTCCTGCAGGTACGCAGCCGTGACGGCGCGTACCTGTCGCGCGGCCAGGCGGTGATGCTGGTGGAGTACGACCGCCAGGCCTATTGCTATTACGTGATTGCAGCCGATGCCCTGGAACAGGCGCCGGCTCCGGTTGGCTTACTTGAATCTGGCGACAAGGAGAGTGGTTGATGAGCATGGCGGTGTATGCCCCCTTCGTGGTGGGCGTGGGTGGCGTGGTGGTGGTGCTGGTCGGCATTGCCGGCCTGTTCAAGGCGTTCTATCGCAAGGTCGACCAGGGCGTTGCGCTGATCGTCAACGACATGAGTGCCACGCCCAAGGTGCACTTCACCGGTGCCCTGATCGTGCCGGTGCTGTACCGGGCCGAGCTGATGCGGATCAGCCTGATTACCCTGCAGGTGGACCGCCGTGGCAAGGAAGGCCTGATCTGCCGTGACAACATGCGGGCCGACATCGCGGTGGCGTTCTACCTGCGCGTCAACGAGACCCAGGAAGACGTGCTGCGCGTGGCCAAGGCCATCGGTGCGGACCGCGCTTCGGACAAGCATGCGGTCGATGAGCTGTTCAATGCCAAGTTCTCCGAGGCGCTGAAGACGGTCGGCAAGAAGTTCGAATTCACCGAGCTGTTCGAAAAGCGCCAGGAGTTCCGCGACGAGATCATCAAGGTGATCGGCAACGACCTCAACGGCTATGTGCTGGAGGACGTGGCCATCGATTACCTGGAGCAGACGCCCAAGGCCCTGCTGGACCAGAGCAACATCCTGGACGCCGAAGGCATCCGCAAGATCACCGAACTGACCGCGCGCCAGAACGTGATCACCAACGAGCTGGAGCAGAACGAAAAGCTGGCCATCAGCAAGAAGAACGTGGAGGCCCGCGAGGCCCTGCTGGCGCTGGAGCGGCAGCAGGCCGAGGCCGAGGCACGCCAGCAGCGCGAGGTGCAGACCATGCGCGCGCGCGAGGAGGCCGAAACGCTCAAGGTGCAGGAAGAGCAGCGCCAGCTGGCTGAAAATGCCCGCATCGAGGCCCAGCAGCTGATCGACATCCGTGAGCAGAACCGCCTGCGCGAGGTCGAGGTGGCCGAACAGAACCGCCAGCGTGCGGTGACCATCGAGGCCGAGCGGGTGGAGCGTGCGCGCCAGCTGGAACAGGTGACCACCGAGCGCGAGGTCCAGCTGCAGGGCGTGGAGCGTGACAAGGTGGTCGAGCAGGGCCGCATGGACGTGGCCAACATCACCCGCGAGCGCATCTCCATCGACAAGACCGTGGCCCAGGAAGAGGAGCGCATCAAGGAAGTGCGCCAGGTGTCCGAGGCCGACCGCCTCAAGCAGGTGACCATCCTGGAGGCCGAGGCCAAGGCCCAGGAAGCCCTGGTGCGCGAGGTCAAGGAAGCGCAGGCACGTGAAACCTCGGCCCGGCACAAGGCGGTGGAAATCACCACCCTGGCCCAGGCCGAGTTCGAGGCATCGGGCAAGCAGGCCGAAGCCAAGAAGCTGCTGGCCGAAGGTATCCGCGCCGAGCGCGCGGCGCCGGGCCTGGCCGATGCGCAGGTGCGCGAGGCCGGTGCCCTGGCCATCGAAAAGATCGGCGTGGCCGAGGCGCGGGTGATCGAGGCCAAGGCCGATGCCAACCTCAAGCAGGGCAGTACCGATGCCCAGGTGCTCACCCACAACCTGCAGGCCAAGGCGCAGGGCGAGGAGGCCATGGGCCGGGCCAAGGCAGCAGCTGCCGAGTCGATCGGCACGGCCGAAGCCAGCGTGGTGGAAAAGCGCCTGTTTGCCGAAGCCGAGGGCCTGACCCGCAAGTTCCAGGCCATCGATGCGCTCAGCGACAAGGCGCGTGGGCATGAGGAATTCCGCATGATGCTCGATACCAGCCTGAAGCAGGCGCTGGCCTCGATCGACGCCGGCAAGGAAGTGTCCAAGGAAAATGCCGAGGTCATTGCCACCGCACTGCGCAATGCCGATATCGATCTGGTCGGCGGCGACGGCGGCATGTTCGAGAACCTGATCAAGGCGGTATCGCTGGGCAAGTCGATCGAGGGGCTGGTGGACAAGAGCCCGATCGTGCAGGACCTGATGCAGCGCTATCTGGGCGTGGCCCGGCCGCAGGCGCTGGATCTGGACAAGGCCGACTGAGCCGTCGGCATGGCGTGCCACGCCCGGCCGGGCGTGGCGGTTTTCCTGCGGCAGGCCGCTGGCCGCCGCTGTTGTTGGCCAGGCAGGAAGCGTAGAGCATGTCGGACAATCCGGATCAAGCAAGCAGCGTCGCCGTGGATCAGGCGGTGGCCCAGGGCGGCGCCTACGAGGTACTGCGTCGGCGTCTGAGTGAACAGGGCGAGCAGCTGCTTGCCGCCGCCGCGCAGTTGAACCAGCAGCGCCTGGGTGAGTTCGGTGACAGCCGGATGGAGGTGCTCGGGCGCTTCCGCATCCGCTCCGAGCACAATGCCGTGGGCCGCGACGTGGTCCAGATCGGCACTGACTGCCTGTTGTTCGGCTACAACGTCTACATCGGCCTGAAGAGCCAGACCACGGTGGCCGACGTCTTCAGCCTGTACCGCCTGACCCATGGCGATGCCGGTTATGACGTCACCCCGATCGACCCGGCTACCACGTTCCTGGCCCAGCCGGAGTTCGTGCGTGATTTCACCGAGCTGTACACCTACTACAAGGATGCACGGCTGCTGCAGCTGATCGTCACCGAAGGCCGGCTGCTGGCGGCCTTCCAGATCGGTGAGCGCAACACCGATGTGCGCGTGTTCCGCTGGTCCATTGCCAGTGACGGCGTGCTGAGCTATCTGGATGCACGCGGCGAACGCGACATCGTGCTGCCGCCGCCATTTGATTTTGAATGGACCCGCGCCGGGCGCGAGATGGCGGTCAATGGCCGCCATCCGCATCTGAACATCCTGGACACCCTGTTCGTGGAAACCCTCGGCGGTGACCTGACGATCAAGGTGGAAAACAACACCGACAGTGGCCAGGGTATCTACAGCGAACCGGTGGAAGACGCCACCCAGTCGCTGGATGACGCGCAGATCGAGTTTGCCCAGCTTGGCACCCTGATCCTGCTGCGCGTGCTGCCGTACCGCGAGACCCAGTGGCGCGGGCTGATCTTCAACCGCCTCACCGGCCAGGTGCTGCGCAATGACGCCATCGTCCAGGCCTGCGTGCAGCTGCCCGAGGACCACGGCATCATCTTCCCCGGTGGCAGTTACCTGCAAAGTGGCGAACACCGCCATTTCGATGCCGGCGTGGAAGGCATGCAGTTCAAGCGCAGCATCCGTTCGCCCAATGGCGAGGATGTGCTGTACATCTTCTATGACCGCCAGGCCGGGCGCTCGGCCCTGCTGGTCTACAACACCATCGCCCGCAGCCTGCAGAACCCGGTGATCGGCCATGGTTATGCCTTTCTGGCCGATGGCCGCCTGGTGCTGTTCAACGCCGAGGGCGATGCGCCCACCCGCATCCACCCGATGCAGGTCTGGCAAACCCCGTTCTACAGCGATGAGTACGCCGCCAGCCGGCCGCCGAGCACCAGTTTTCTGGGGGCCATCGGCAATGCCGAGCTGGTCCGTGGCATTTCCAACCTGATCGCGGTTGCGCGCCAGATCGCCAGCCCGGATGTGTCCCTGCCGCGTTACCAGCGTCTGGTGGAGCAGGCGCGGCGCCTGTTTGACAGCCATCACTGGCTTGATGATGCCAACTGCGGCGGCATTGCCAGCCTGCTGCATGCGGTCACCGCCACCGGTGAGTCGGTGCTGGACGAGTTCGAGAAAGTGCAGTCCATTGCTGCGCAGTCGCAGCAGGCCATGGACGATGCCCGGCGTGAGCACCGCGCCTTGCTGGCACGCCTGCAGCCGGACAACTGGCAGCAGGTGGATGCGTTCGTGCAGGCGCTCACTGCCATCCGTCAGCAGCGTGGCCAGCTGCTGACGATCCGTGAACTGCGCTACATCGATACCGCTGCCATCGATGCGATGACCGATGCCCTGGCCCAGGCCGAGCAGCAGGTCGGTGCGGCCACCGGCCGCTTCCTGGCCAGTGAACGTGCGCTGCAGCCCTACAACGAGCGCCTGTCGGCGCTGGACCAGGCCGCGCAGGAAGCCGTCAGCGCGCGCGCCATTGCCGGGCAGCTGGAGCTGATGCAGGCCATGGCCGCCGAGCTGGACATGCTCAGCGAGCTGATGGCCGGCCTGCCGATCGAAGATGCGGGCGTGCAGACTGCCGTGGTCGAGGCGATTTCGGCCATCTATGCCCGCCTCAACCAGGCCCGGGCCCGCGCCGAGCAGCGCCGCCGCAGCGCCGGCAGCCAGGAAAGCATGGCCCAGTTCGGTGCCCAGTTCGCCCTGTTCGGGCAGGCCACGGCCAGTGCCCTGGCCCTGGCCACCGACCCGGAACGTGCCGACGAACAGCTCTCGCGCCTGCTGGTGCAGCTGGAAGAGCTGGAAAGCCGCTTCGGCGAGCATGAGCAGTTCCTCGGCGACATCCTGGACAAGCGCCAGGAGTTGATGGAGGCCTTTGACAGCCACAAGCAGGCCTTGCTGGAGCAGCGCCAGCGCAAGGCGCGCTCGGTACTGGAAGCGGCCAACCGCCTGCTGGAGGGCCTGGGCCGGCGGACCGAGCGCTTCGAGCGTGCCGAGGACCTGCATGCCTTCTTTGCCGGCGACCCGCTGGTGGTCAAGCTGCGCCAGCTCAGTGCCCGCCTGCGCGAGTACCACGACAACGTCAAGGCCGATGATGTCGATGCCCGGCTCAAGGGCGTGGCCGACCAGGCCGTGCGCGCGCTGCGTGACCGCAGCGACCTGTACGAGGCCGGCGGCAGTGTGATCAAGCTGGGGCCGCGCCACCGTTTCAGCGTCAACAGCCAGGTGCTGGACCTGACCCTGGTGCCCGATGGCCAGGATCTGGCCGTGCACCTGACCGGTACCGATTACCTGCAACGCATCGAGGATCCAGCGCTGGAGGCCGGCCGGGCGTACTGGCAAGTCAACCTGGAATCGGAATCGGAGCAGCTGTACCGGGGCGAATTCCTTGCCGGCAGCATCCTGCTGGCGGCCCGGGCAGGGCAGGAGGGCCTGGACATGGCACGCCTGCGCCAGGCCGCTGCCGACCCGCAGCAGCTGGACCGGCTGGTGCGCGAATTTGCCGCGCCCCGCTACCGGCAGGGGTACGAGCGCGGCATCCATGACCATGACGCGGTGATCCTGCTGCAGGCGCTGCTGCCCATCGAACGAGGGGCCGGGGTGCTGGTGCATGCGGCCGCCACCCGGGCCATCGCGCTGCGCTACTGGGCCGAGCACGGGCAGTCGGTGGTGGTCAGCCAGTGGGGCGCGCGGCGTGCCGGCGCCGCTACCCTGCAGCGCCTGTTCGGTGACGGCAGTGCCCTGCAGGCCCTGCAGCAGGAGATGGCCAACCAGCTGCACGAGCATGCCCAGGTGCAAGCGCTGGCGTGGAGCCCGGCACAGTGCATGGCCGCTGCGGCCTACCTGCTTGATGAGCTGGCCGCCGCACCACCGGTTTTCAGCATCAGCCGCAATGCGCAGGTCCTGCTGCAGCAGTTGCGCCAGACCCTGCAGGACGCCGGCGAGAACGAACGCTTTGACGCCTTGCTGGCCGCCGCCGGTGATGCCGGCTCACGCTGGGCCCTGGCAGTCCAGTGGCTGGGGGCAATCTGCCGCGATCCGCAGGCACAGCCGCTGCGTGATTATGTGGCCGAGGCCGCCGCCCTGCTGCTGCATGGCCCGGCCCTGCATCACCGGGTCAGCCAGGCAGGCCTGTCCGCGTCGGTGGAGGGCCTGCTCGGCGAGCATCCGCGCATCGTGGAAGGGCGCATGGCGCTGACCCTGGATGATTTCATGGCCCGCCTGCAGCACCACATCGAGCACTTCCAGCCCGGCCTGGCGGCCTACCAGAAAGTGCGCAACCAGATCATCGCGCGCGAGCGCGAGCAGCTGCGGCTGGAGGAGTTCAAGGCGCGCCCGCTGTCCTCGTTTGTCCGCAACAAATTGATCAACGATGTCTACCTGGGCCTGATCGGCGACAACCTGGCCAAGCAGATGGGCACGGTGGGGCAGGACAAGCGCAGCGACCTGATGGGCCTGCTGATGCTGATCAGCCCGCCCGGTTACGGCAAGACCACGCTGATGGAATACGTGGCCAGCCGCCTGGGCCTGGTTTTCATGAAGATCAATGGTCCGTCGCTGGGCCACGAGGTCAAGTCGCTGGACCCGGCCCAGGCCCCGGATGCGACCTCGCGCCAGGAGCTGGAAAAGATCAACCTGGCCCTGGAGATGGGCAACAACACCATGCTGTATGTGGATGACATCCAGCACACCCATCCTGAGTTCCTGCAGAAGTTCATTTCCCTGTGCGATGGCACCCGGCGCATCGAGGGCGTGTGGCGCGGGCGTACCCGCACCTATGACATGCGCGGCAAGAAGTTCTGCGTGGTGATGGCCGGCAACCCGTACACCGAGTCCGGCGAGGTGTTCAAGATTCCGGACATGCTGGCCAACCGTGCCGACATCTACAACCTGGGCGATGTGCTGGGCGGCATGGAAGAGGCGTTCAAGCTCAGCTACATCGAAAACAGCCTGACCTCCAACCCGGTGCTGGCGCCGCTGGCCACCCGGCAGATGGCCGACCTGTACCTGCTGGTGGACCAGGCCCAGGGCAAGCAGGTGTCCAGCAACGACCTGAGCCATGCCTACAGCCAGGCCGAGATCAACGAGATTGTCGCCACCCTGCAGCGCATGCTGCAGGTGCGCGAGGTGGTCTACCGGGTCAACCTGCAGTACATCGCCAGCGCCGCCCAGGCCGACCAGTACCGGGTCGAGCCGCCGTTCCGGCTGCAGGGCAGCTACCGCAACATGAACAAGCTGGCCGAGAAGGTCTCGCCGGTGATCAATGCGCAGGAGCTGGCCCAGCTGCTGGATGACCATTACCAGGGCGAATCGCAGCTGCTCACCACCGGGGCGGAGGAAAACCTGCTCAAGCTCGGTGAGCTGCGTGGCAGCCTGGGGGCCGAGCAACTGGCGCGCTGGGAGCAGATCAAGCGTGATTTCCTGCGCAACAAGGCCATTGGTGGCGATGACGCCGATGTCGGTGGCCGGGTCGTGGCGCAGCTGGCCGACATCGCCCAGGGGCTGCAGCAACAGCACGCGCCGGTAGTGGTGGCCGGGCCCGCCGAGCCGGCACCGTGGCCGGCCATCGTGGAGGCACTGCAGGCCCTGGTTGTGCCGGCCGCCACCGCAACCCCGGTCACGTCCGCCTCGCCGGCAGCGGCCAATGCCGGGCCTGCGCTGGACATGCAGGCGCTGGAGCCATTGCTGCAGGCACTGCGCAGCAACCAGCTGCAACAGCAGCAGACCGCGCAGGCGCTGGCCGCACTGGCCCAGAGCCTGGCCCAGCGCACGACGTCCGCGCCCGTCGAAGGTGGTGGCAAGCCACGGCGCAGCCGCCAAGGGGCGGTGACCCGCGACATGGACCGCGAGCTGGTCCAGCATTTCTATGGCTTGCAGGCCATTGATGCCGAAACCGGGCAACGTCCGCCCGCCCCGCCGGAACCCGGGCCGCAATGAGCCTGGTCAGCGCCGATGTCCTGGGCCGGGCCGCACCGCAGGCCGATGCCGCGCCGCCAGGCACGGTAGAGATGGCCACGGCCTATGCGCAGCCGTGGCTGGCGCTGTATTCCAGCCTGCCGGCGGTGCCGCCGGCCACGTGCGCCGCGGCTGGCCTGGTGGACGAGCTGGAGAACCTGCAGCTGGCCCTGCTGGCTGATGATCCGGCCGCCCTGCGTCGCCGCAGCAGTTGGTGGGGGCGCTTGCTCGGGCGGGATCTGCTGGTCCAGCAACAGGCACAGCAACTGGCCGGCGGGATGCCGGCGGTGATCGCCCGTGCCGATGCCCAGGCCCGCCAGCTGGGCGCCGATACCGCGCAGCAGCAAGCGCTGGCCGATGCCTTGCTCATGCTCGATGCGCTTGCCCAGGCCTGGCTGGCGCAGGGCCAGGGTTTCATTGCCGATGCCGCGCTGGCGGCGCCGGTGGCCCCGGCATTGCGCACGCGCCTGCAGCACCTGCAGCGCATGCGCCTGCTCGGCCAGCAGGGCCTGCAGCATGCGCAGTTGCTGGTGGCCAGCGGACAGGGGCTGTTGCAGCGCTATGCCGGCCTGCGCGAGGCCTTGCTGGCCGCGTGGAAACAACAGCAGGCCCTGCGTGCGGCCGATCCGGCCCTGCAGGCACGCATCCTTGCCCAGCTGGCGCAGATGCGTCAGGGTCTGGACAGCCTGCCCGGCGCTGATCCGGCAGCGCCCCCGTCCTCATTTCCTTGATCCAACCAAGCGAGCCCGCGCATGAACCAAGATCATCTTCCCGTTGCTGCCGACAGCCTGGAGCCCGGCTTGCTGACCCGCCTCGGTTTGCACGATGCCGACATGGCCCAGATCCAGCAGCTGGCCCAGGGCCTGGCCGATGCCGGGCCGTCCGGATTGCCGGTATTCGGCAGCGAGGCCGCCGGCAAGAGCGCGGCATTTTCCTCGCGCCTGCTTGACCAGGTGCGCAACCGTGACCTGGATGCCGCCGGCGACAAGCTGGGCGAGGTGGTGCGCATTGCACGCACGCTCAAGCTGGACGGCCTGGCGCAGCGTTCGCGGGTGCCGGTGATCGGTGGGCTGATCGACCGCATGCGTGCCAGTCGCGGTGAACTGGTGCAGAAGTTCAGCGACAGCAACAGCCAGATCGAACAGCTGATGGCCGATGTCGGCGTGCAGCAGGCCGGTCAGCTGCAGCGGGTGCACGAGTTTGACCGCATGCACGAGCTGGTGCGCCAGGAACACCACGCGCTGGGCCTGCATGTGGCAGCGGGCAAGCTGCAGCTGGCACGGATGGCCGCTGAACTGGCGGGCCTGGCCGAGGGCGATGATCCGCTGCTGCGCACCCGGCGCAGCGAGCTGGACAATGCGCGCCGTCTGCTCGACAAACGGGTGGGCGACCTGCTGTTGATGCAGCATGCGGCCGAGCAGTCCCTGCCGATGATCCGCCTGATCCAGGCCAATGCCCTGCAGCTGATCGAAAAGTTCAACACCGTACGCGAGATCACCATCCCCTCGTGGAAGCGCCAGTTCGCCATCCAGCTGTCACTGGACGAGCAGAGCAAGGCCGCCGGCCTGACCACGGCCATCGACGATGCCACCAACGAGCTGATGCGGCGCAATGCCGACCTGTTGCGCCAGGCCTCGGTGGAGACCGCGCGCACCAACCAGCGTGGGGTGATCGACGTGGCCACGCTGCGCCATGTGCATGACCAGCTGATCGCCACGGTGGAGGAGGTGCGCAGCATCCACCGCGAGGGCATGCAGCAGCGGCAGCAGGCCGAAGTCGAGCTGTCCCGGCTCAGCCAGGACCTGCAGCAACGTCTGGCGGCCCCGACGGCCCCCTGAGGGCTTGCCGGTGCAGCGGCAGGCAGCGCCCGGCAGTCCGGGCGCCGGCCCCGGCGGGGGTCACTGCAGTTGTTGCTGCAGCCACCGGGCCAGCGCGTCGATGCGCCGGTCACGGTTGTCGGCCCGCCGGCACAGGGCCCAGCTGCCACCGGTGGGGGCAAAGCCCCAAGGAGCGAGCAGGCGTCCGCTGGCGAGGTCGGCGGCAACCAGCTCCTGCGGCGCGATGGCCACGCCCAGGCCCGCGCCGGCCGCTTCCAGCAGGTAGTAGAGATGGTCAAAGCCTTGCCCAAGCTGCGGTGTGGCGGTGCCCAGGCCGTGGGCATCAAGCCAGGCCGGCCAGGCCTGCGGGCGCGAGGTGGTGTGCAGCAGGGGCTGTTGCAGCAGCTGGGCTGGCACGGCCTGGCTCAAGTGGGCGGCCTGTGGCAGTTGCGGGCTGAACACCGGGCCGATGCGCTCGGCGGCCAGCACATCGACCTGCCAGTGTGCCGGCCAGGGCGGCTGGCCCAGCAACAGCACGCCATCCAGGCCGGGCAGGTCGGGATGCAGTTCCCCTTCCACCGCGGCCAGGTGCAGGGTCAGTCCGGGCAGGTCGCGCTTGAGCGCCTCCAGCCGCGGAATCATCCAGCGCGCCAGCACGCTGCCCGGGCAGCCCAGCACCAGCGGGCCGTCGGCAGGACGTGGCTGGATCGCGGCCCAGCCTGCGCGCAGCTGCTCGAAGGCGGCCTGTGCGGCTTGCTGCAGTTGTCGCCCGGCTGGTGTCGGTGCCAGCCCACGCCCGATGCGTTCCAGCAGCGGGACGCCGGCGGCTTGTTCCAGGGCCTGCAACTGGCGGCTGATTGCGCCATGGGTGACATGCAGCTCGGTCGCGGCCGCGCTGGCACTGCCCAGGCGGACCGTTGCCTCGAAGGCGCGCAGGGCGGTGAGTGGGGGCAGGGGGCTGGGCATTGTGTGAGTTTAAATCACATTTCTGGCCAAAATGTCGATTGTTTCCGGCATGCCGGCCCGGGTAATGTGAGTCCATCGCACGATTTACAGCAGGTTTGTCATGTCCAGCGGCCCGATTGCCGATTTCCACGCCTTCCCCGACGCCAGCGGCCACTTCGGCCGTTATGGCGGCAGCTTCGTGGCCGAAACCCTGGTCGGCCCGTTGCAGGAGCTGGCCGCTGCCTATGACGCCGCGCGCCGTGATGCCAGCTTCCAGCAGGCCTTTGACAAGGACATGGCCCATTACGTGGGCCGGCCCAGCCCGATCTATCACGCGCAGCGTTTGAGCCGCGAAGTGGGCGGGGCGCAGATCCTGCTCAAGCGCGAGGACCTCAACCACACCGGCGCGCACAAGATCAACAACACCATCGGCCAGGCCCTGCTGGCTGCGCGGATGGGCAAGAAGCGCATCATCGCCGAGACCGGTGCCGGCCAGCACGGCGTGGCTTCGGCCACGGTGGCGGCGCGTCTGGGCCTGGAATGCGTGGTCTACATGGGCGCCACCGACATCGAGCGGCAGAAGATCAACGTCTACCGGATGAAACTGCTTGGCGCCACGGTGGTGCCGGTGACCTCCGGCTCGGCCACCCTGAAGGACGCGCTGAACGAGGCGATGCGCGACTGGGTGACCAATATCGCCGACACCTTCTACATCATCGGCACCGTGGCCGGCCCGGACCCGTACCCGCGCATGGTGCGTGACTTCAATGCGATTGTCGGCCGCGAGGCGCGCGAGCAGATGCTGGCCGAGTACGGCCGCCTGCCTGATGCGATCACCGCCTGCGTCGGTGGTGGCTCCAATGCGATCGGCCTGTTCCATGCCTTCCTCAATGACCCGGGTGTGGCCATCTATGGCGCCGAGGCTGCCGGTGACGGCATCCACACCGGCCGCCATGCCGCCTCGATCAGTGCCGGCCGTCCGGGCGTGCTGCACGGCAACCGCACCTATGTACTGTGCGATGACGACGGCCAGATCACCGAAACCCATTCGATCTCTGCCGGCCTGGACTACCCGGGCGTGGGCCCGGAGCATGCCTTCCTGGCCGACAGCGGCCGGGCCAAGTACGTGGGCATCACCGATACCGAAGCGCTGGATGCCTTCCATCGCCTGACCCGGGTGGAGGGCATCCTGCCGGCACTGGAATCCAGCCATGCCATCGCCCAGGCGATCAAGCTGGCGCGCGACCTGTCTCCGGACAAGATCGTGCTGTGCAACCTCTCCGGCCGTGGCGACAAGGACGTGCACACCATCGCCGGCCGCGAAGGCATTGTGCTGTGAGCGCTGTAATCGAACCTGCCGTGAGTGCTGCCATGACTGCTTCCCGTATCGATGCCCGTTTTGCCCAGCTGCGCGCGCAAGGCCGCAAGGCCCTGATTCCCTTCATCACCGCCGGCGATCCCTCGCTGGAGGCAACCGTGCCGGTGATGCACGCGCTGGCCGCCGCCGGCGCCGATGTGATCGAGCTGGGGGTGCCGTTCTCCGACCCGATGGCCGACGGCCCGACCATCCAGCGTTCCTCCGAGCGCGCCCTGGCCCGTGGTGCCGGTATGCGCTTCGTGCTGGAAGCGGTGGCGCAGTTCCGCAGGACCGATGACACCACCCCGGTGGTGTTGATGGGCTATCTCAACCCGGTGGAAATCCGCGGTGCCGAAGCCTTTGCCGATGCCGCCCTGGCGGCCGGGGTGGACGGCGTGCTGCTGGTCGACCTGCCGCCGGAGGAGGCGGCCGATCTGCAGGCGGCCTTCGCCCGTACCGGCCTGTCGCTGGTGCTGCTGGCCTCGCCGACCACGCCGGCTTCGCGCATCCAGCGCCTGTGTGACGATGCGGCCGGCTATCTGTACTACGTCAGCTTCAATGGCGTGACCGGGGCCAGCGAGCGGTTGGACCTGCAGGCCGCCGGCACCCGCCTGCGCCAGCTGCGCCAGGCCTGCCGCGTGCCGGTGGTGGCAGGCTTCGGCATCAAGGATGCGGCCAGTGCCGCGGCAATGGCGGTGGATGCCGATGGTGTGGTGGTGGGCAGTGCGCTGGTTGCCGCGCTGGCCGAAGCGGCCGACCCGGTCGCCGCTGCCGGGCAGTTCCTGGCCCCGCTGCGCCAGGCGCTGGACGCGGGCTGAGCGTGCGGGCGGGGCGTTGCCGGTGGATCGCCGGCAATGAGCGGCGTTGTTGTGTGCGGCAGGCTGCAAGATCGCTTCCATACGGATGGGTCTACACCGGTACGCTGCGCTAGACTGTCCGGGTTGCGGCTTTCGCCGCCTAGAACGGAAACCTGCTCCCGATGAGTTGGCTCAGCAAGTTGATGCCGTCCGGCATCCGTACCGACAATGCCCCGGCCAAGAAGCACAACATTCCCGAAGGGGTCTGGGACAAGTGCAGCAGCTGCAATGAAGCGCTGTACCGGCCCGAGCTGGAAGAAAACCTGATGGTCTGCCCTAAGTGCGGGCACCACATGGCCATCCGCGCCCGTGCCCGCCTGACGGCCCTGTTCGATCAAGGCAGTACGGTGGAAATCGGGGCCCGTCTGGCCCCGGTGGATGTGCTCAAGTTCAAGGATTCCAAGCGCTACGCCGAACGCATCAAGTCCACTCAGAAGGCCACCGGCGAGTTTGATGCCCTGGTTGCCCTGCGCGGCACACTGAAGGGGCGCGCCCTGGTTGCCTCCTCGTTCGACTTCGCCTACATGGGCGGCTCGATGGGCTCGGTGGTCGGCGAGCGCTTTGCCCTGGCCGCCGAAGCGGCGCTGGAGAACGGCTGCCCGTTCGTCAATTTCTCCGCTTCCGGCGGTGCGCGCATGCAGGAAGGCCTGCTCTCGCTGATGCAGATGGCCAAGACCTCGGCCGCCCTGGCCAAGCTGCGTGCAGCCGGCCTGCCGTACATCTCGGTGCTGACCCATCCCACCACCGGTGGTGTGTCGGCCTCGTTCGCCATGCTCGGTGACATCAACATCGCCGAGCCGCAGGCGCTGATCGGCTTTGCCGGCCCGCGCGTGATCGAGCAGACCGTGCGCGAGACCCTGCCCGAGGGCTTCCAGCGTTCGGAGTTCCTGCTCGAACACGGCGCCATCGACCAGATCGTGGACCGTCGCCAGATGCGTGAGCGTCTGGCAGACTTGACGGCTCTTCTGATGAGCCAGCCGGCGCATGCCGACAAAGAAGTGGGTTGATGTCTGAACGTAAGTACTTTGGTACCGATGGCATCCGTGGCCGCGTCGGCCAGGGGGTGATCACCGCCGAATTCGTGCTGCGCCTGGGCAATGCCCTGGGCCGGGTCCTTTCGGCTGACGGTGCCAAGCGCCCGGTGGTGGTGATCGGCAAGGACACCCGGATTTCCGGCTACATGTTCGAATCGGCGCTGGAGGCGGGCCTGACCGCTGCCGGCGCGGATGTGCAGCTGCTCGGGCCGATGCCGACCCCGGCCATTGCGTTTCTGGCCCGTACCCTGGGCGCCGATGCCGGCGTGGTGATCAGTGCCTCGCACAATCCGCATCATGACAACGGGATCAAGTTCTTCTCGGCCAGTGGCGAAAAGCTTGATGACGCCACCGAGGCGGCGATCGAGGCGGCCATCGACCAGCCGCTGCTGACCGTGGATTCGGCCCATCTGGGCAAGGCGCGGCGTTCGGTGGAGGCCATCGGCCGCTACGTGGAATTCTGCAAGGCCACCGTGCCGCGCGGGTTTGACCTGCATGGCATGAAGATCGTGCTTGATTGCGCCCATGGGGCCACCTACCAGATCGCGCCGCTGCTGTTTGCCGAGCTGGGCGCGCAGGTCAGCGTGATCGGTGCCGCGCCCAATGGCCTGAACATCAATGACGGCGTGGGTTCCACCCATATCGATGCACTGCAGAGGGTGGTGGTGGAGCAGGGCGCAGATCTGGGGATTGCCTTTGACGGCGACGGTGACCGGGTGCTGATGGTCGATGACCAGGGCGCTGCGGTGGACGGCGATGGCCTGCTCTATGTACTGGCCCGCGCCTGGCAGGCCTCCGGCCGACTGCGTGGCCCGGTGGTGGGCACGGTGATGACCAACTACGGCCTGGAACAGGCCATGGCCGGGCTGTCGATCCCGTTCGTGCGTGCCAAGGTCGGTGACCGCCACGTGCACAAGGGCCTGGTTGATGGGGGTGGCCTGCTCGGTGGCGAGGCCTCCGGGCACCTGCTGTGCCTGGATCGTGCCTCCACCGGCGATGCCATCATCAGTGCCCTGCAGGTGCTGGAAGTGCTGCGCGCCCAGGGGCAGACCCTGCGTCAGGCCCTGGCAGGCCTGGTAATGGTGCCGCAAGTCACTGAAAACGTATGCCTCAGTGGCGATGCGAAGGCGGTTGTGGCTGCGCCGGTGGTGCTGCAGGCGCTGGCCCAGGCGCAGCTGGCGGTGGCCGGTCGTGGCCGTGCCTTCCTGCGTCCTTCCGGCACCGAGCCGGTGGTCCGGGTCACGGTGGAAGCCGATACCGCAGAGCTGGTGCGCAAGACCCTGGATGATCTGGCCGCGGCGGTCCGGCAGGCGGCTGCCTGAGTATCCGGGCGGGGTAGGCAGGGCCGGCAGTGTCGGTCTTGCCTATCGTGCCGGATAGGCAAATGCAATGATTTCAGTCGGGTCAGGTTCGGCTGGAAAGGCGCATAATCGCCGGCCTTGCCCAATCATCCGGCGCATTTGCGCCCGTGCCCGTCCGGCACGCAACCCATGAGCTGATCATGACCGCACGTATTCCGACTCTGGATATCACCCGCTTTGATACTGACCGCGATGCGTTCGTGGCCGAGCTGGGTGCTGCTTACCGTCAATGGGGTTTTGCTGGCATCAGCAACCACGGCATTTCCCAGGAACTGATCGACAACGCCTATGCGGCGTTCCGCAAGTTCTATGCGCTGCCGGAAGAAACCAAGAAGAAGTACCACCTGGCAGGCCAGGGCGGTGCGCGTGGCTACACCCCGTTCGGCATCGAAACAGCCAAGGATTCCAAGCACTTCGACCTGAAGGAGTTCTATCACATCGGTCGCGAGATCGCCGATGACTCCAAGTACCGCGATGTGATGGCACCGAACGTGTGGCCCGAAGAAGTGGCCGAGTTCAAGCAGTACGGCCTGGCCCTGTACAACGCCCTGGACGCCCTGGGTGCCCGCGTGCTGGCTGCCCTGGCCCTGCACATCGACCTGCCGGAAGATTTCTTCGTGGACAAGGTCAATGTCGGCAACTCGATCCTGCGCCCGATCCACTACCCGCCGATCACCACCGACGACATCCCCAACGAGCGCGCTGGCGCCCATGGCGACATCAACTTCATCACCCTGCTGGTCGGTGCTTCCACCGCTGGCCTGGAAGTGCGTTCGCACGATGGCGAGTGGGTCCCGTTCACCTCGGCAGGGGACACCATCGTGGTCAACATCGGCGACATGCTGCAGCGCCTGACCAATCACGTGTATCCGTCCACCATCCACCGCGTGGTCAACCCGGCTGGCGAGGCTGCCCGCCAGCCGCGTTACTCGGTGCCGTTCTTCCTGCATCCGAACCCGGATTACCTGATCGACGTGCTGCCTTCGTGCATCACTGCTGAAAATCCGAGCCGCTACCCGGAGGCGATCACCGCCCATGGCTTCCTGGAAGAGCGTCTGCGCGAGATCAAGCTGAAGTAAGGCGATCTTCGCTGCCATACAAGCGCCACCTGCGATGCGGGTGGCGTTTTTGTTTGTGGGGGTCACGCGGCCGGGGTGATCGGCTATCCTTGCGCGCTTGAATATCCGGGAGTGACCTGATGCGTCGCATGATTGTTGCTGGTAACTGGAAGCTGCAGGGCAGCCGTGAATTCACCGCCGCCCTGATCGGGCAGCTGGTCCAGGCCGGTGTGCCGGCCGGGGTGGAGATGGTGGTGATTCCGCCGGCGCCGTACATCGCCCTGGCGGTGGACAAGGCGGCCGGGACGCTGGCCGTTGGTGGCCAGGATGTCAGCGTGCATGCCAAGGGTGCCTATACCGGTGAGGTGGCCGCTTCGATGCTGGTAGATACCGGTGCGCGCTATGTGCTGGTCGGTCATTCCGAGCGTCGTCAGTACCATGCCGAGAGCAGCCAGCTGGTGGCCGACAAGTTCAAGGCGGCGCGCGATGCCGGCCTGGTGCCGGTGTTGTGCGTGGGCGAAACCCTGGCCGAGCGCGAGGCCGGGCAGATGGAGGCGGTGATTGCCGCCCAGCTGCAGCCGGTGCTGGACCTGGTTGGTGCGGCCGGGCTGGGGCAGGGTGTGGTGGCCTACGAGCCGGTCTGGGCGATCGGTACCGGTATGACCGCCAGCCCGGCGCAGGCGCAGGCCGTGCACGCCTTCATCCGTGGCGTGGTGGCGGCTGCCGATGCTACAATTGCCGATTCGCTGTCGATCCTGTATGGCGGCAGTGTCAAGCCCGACAATGCATCCGAGCTGTTTGCCCAGCCGGATGTGGATGGCGGGCTGGTTGGCGGGGCCTCGCTGGTGGCGGCAGATTTCACTGCCATCGCCAATGCGGCTGCCCGCTGAGTTTTCGATACACCTTCCGCGGACTCAATGCCCATGTTGATGATTGTCCTGAATGTGATCTATGTGCTCGTCGCCATTGCGATGATCGCGCTGATCTTGCTGCAGCGTGGCTCTGGTGCCGCGGCTGGTTCCGGCTTTGGTGCCGGTGCTTCGGGTACCGTTTTCGGTGCGCGTGGCGCAGCCAACTTCATGTCCAAGACCACCAAGTGGCTGGGCGTGGCCTTTTTCTCCATCAGCATGTTCATGGCCTGGTATGCCACCCATGGTGGTCGCGCCGAAGGCTCGGACCTGGGTGTGATGGCGCAGGTCCCGGCAGCCGAGGTGCAGCCGGTTTCGGCGCCGGCCGCCACTGTCCCGGCAGCGGCGGCAGCAGTGGAGCCGGCAGCTGTGCCGGCTCAGGCGGAAACGGCTGTTTCGAGTGAAGAAACTGCCGAAAAGCCCGCACAAAACGACTGAAGACGGTTACAATAGCGGCTGCACTGTTCTTCACGGTGCATGCATTGCCCAGGTGGCGGAATTGGTAGACGCACTACCTTGAGGTGGTAGCGACGAGAGTCGTAGGGGTTCGAGTCCCCTCTTGGGCACCAATACTTCAGAAGTACATTCGGAGCAAGCGGACCTGCAGCCTGTCTGCTCCGTCAATCCCCATGCCGAAACGCCAGCTGGTGTGGAGGCAGAGGCAAGAGAGAATCGCTGTGCTGGCCGAATATTTGCCGTCTCTGCTGTTTCTGATCATCGCCACCGGCATCGGCATCACGCTGATGGCGGTGAGTCGCTTTTTGGCGCCGCGTAATCCTGATGCCCAGATGTTGTCGCCCTATGAGTGCGGCTTCGAGGCATTTGAAAACGCCCGCATGAAGTTCGACGTGCGGTATTACCTGATCGCGATCCAGTTCATCGTCTTCGACCTGGAAATCATCTTCATCGTGCCGTGGACCCAGGTCTTCATGGAGCTGGGTGCACGTTCGTTGGTGACGATGGGCCTGTTCGTGGGCATGCTGTTTCTCGGTTTCATCTATGTGTGGAAGAAGGGAGCGCTGGAATGGGAGTGATTCAGACTCTCGATGGCCTGATGCACAACCCGGTCCCGCTGGGCCAGGTCGATGACATCCTGCGCCCTGAAGGCGAGAACCCGCTGCTGGACAAGGGCTATGTGACCACCAGTGTCGACGCCCTGTTGAACTGGGCACGTACCGGTTCGATGTGGCCGATGACCTTCGGTCTGGCCTGTTGCGCGGTGGAGATGATGCACTGCGGTGCAGCACGTCTTGACCTTGACCGTTATGGCGTTGTGTTCCGTCCGTCGCCGCGTCAGTCCGACGTGATGATCGTTGCCGGTACCCTGGTCAACAAGATGGCCCCAGCGCTGCGCAAGGTCTATGACCAGATGCCCAACCCGAAGTGGGTGATCTCGATGGGTAGCTGCGCCAATGGCGGCGGCTATTACCACTATTCGTATTCGGTCGTGCGCGGTTGTGACCGTGTGGTGCCGGTGGATGTCTATGTGCCGGGCTGCCCGCCAACCGCTGAGGCGTTGGTCTACGGCATCCTGCAGCTGCAGAAGAAGATCCGTCGCGAACACACCATCGCGCGCTGACCTGTCCCCCTTACAAGAGCACGCCAAGCCCCATGGCACAGCAAGCCTCCTCCTTCATCGACCGACTTGAAGCGCGTTTCGCCGGCGCACAGGTCAGTGTGGTCGAACCGCGTGGCGAAGTGACCCTGGATGTGGCGGTGGCCGAGTGGCTGCCGACCTGCCAGGCGTTGCGTGACGAGCTGGGTTTTGAACAGCTGATCGACCTGTGTGGTGTTGACTACATGGGTTATGGCGACGCCGAATGGGATACTTCGGACGTTTCCTCCTCCGGTTTCAGCCGCGGCGTCGAAGGCCGCGGCGTTGGTCGTTTTGGCTGGGGCGAAACGCCGCAGCGCGAAACTGCCGATGGCCCGGAAACGATGGAACTGCCGTCGCGTCGTTTCGCCGTGGTTGCCCAGCTGCGTTCGCTGCAGCACAACCTGATCCTCACCGTGCGCACCTATGCGCCGAACGACGGCCTGCCGGTGGTTGCCTCGCTGTGCAACGTCTGGCCGGGCGTGAACTGGTTCGAGCGTGAAGCGTTCGACCTGTACGGGATCCTGTTCGAAGGCCACCCGGACCTGCGTCGCATCCTGACCGACTACGGCTTCATCGGCCATCCGTTCCGCAAGGACTTCCCGCTGATCGGCAACGTCGAAGTTCGCTACGACGAGCAAAAGCAGCGCGTGGTCTACGAGCCGGTGACCTCGGTCGAGCCGCGAGTCGGCGTGCCGCGCGTACTGCGCGACGACGCCCGTTTTGCCACCGCTGCCGGTGAGCGTGCCCAGCAGGAGGCAGCCAAGTGAGCGAGATCCTTCAGGCCTCCAAGGCCTTTGCCAGCAATGCTGCCGAAGACCGCCAGGAGATCCAGAACTACACCATGAACTTCGGTCCCCAGCATCCGTCCGCGCACGGTGTGCTGCGACTGATTCTGGAAATGGACGGCGAAACGATCATTCGTGCCGATCCGCACATCGGTCTGCTGCACCGTGGCACCGAGAAGCTGGCAGAATCCAAGCCGTTCAACCAGTCGATCGGTTACATGGATCGCCTGGATTACTGCTCGATGATGTGCAACGAGCACGCCTACGTACGCGCGATCGAAAACCTGATGGGGATCGAGGCGCCGGTGCGTGCGCAGTACATCCGCACCATGTTCGACGAAATCACCCGTATCCTGAACCATCTGATGAACATCGGTACCGGTGCATTGGATCTGGGTGCCATGGCCGTGATGCTGTACGCCTTCCGCGAGCGCGAAGAGTTGATGGACTGCTACGAGGCCGTTTCCGGTGCCCGTATGCACGCCGCCTACTACCGCCCGGGCGGTGTCTACCGCGACCTGCCCGATGCCATGCCCAAATACAAGGAATCGCGTTGGCACAAGGGTTCGGCGCTGAAGAAGCTCAACGCCGCCCGCGAAGGCTCGCTGCTGGACTTCCTGGAGAACTTCACCCAGGAGTTCCCCAAGCGAGTGGACGAATACGAGACCCTGCTGACCGACAACCGTATCTGGAAGCAGCGTACCGTCGGTATCGGCATCGTTACCCCGGAACAGGCCAAGGCCTGGGGCATGACCGGTGTGATGCTGCGCGGTTCGGGCATCGAATGGGATCTGCGCAAGAAGCGTCCCTACGCTGCCTACGCCAACATGGATTTCGACATCCCGGTGGGTGTGGAAGGTGACTGCTACGACCGTTACCTGTGCCGCGTGGCTGAAATGCGCCAGTCCAACCGCATCATCGCCCAGTGCGTGAAGTGGCTGAAGGCCAATCCGGGCCCGGTGATCGTCGACAACTTCAAGGTCGCGCCGCCCAAGCGCACCGAGATGAAGGACGACATGGAAGCGCTGATCCATCACTTCAAGCTGTTCAGTGAAGGCTACAGCGTGCCGGCCGGTGAAACCTATTCGGCCGTGGAAGCGCCCAAGGGCGAGTTCGGCTGCTACCTGGTCAGCGATGGCGCGAACAAGCCGTTCCGTGTGCACCTGCGTGCACCGGGCTTTGCCCATCTGTCCTCGATCGACACCTGCGTCAAGGGCCACATGCTGGCCGACGTGGTCGCCATGATCGGTACCTACGATCTGGTGTTCGGCGAGGTCGACCGGTGAACCCGGTCAACAAGAACCTGCTGGCCGGCGCTTGCGCCGGCTTGGCTATTGGCTTTATCGATTTTGCATCTGAGGTCGGCTGATGAAGGCGACAGGAAATTTCGAGGCGGCGCGCGACGTCGACCCGATGGTGGTGTTGAGCGAGAAGACCCGCGCACACATCGATCACTGGCTGAGCAAGTTCCCGCCGGACCGCAAGCGTTCGGCGGTACTGCAAGGGCTGCATGCAGCCCAGGAACAGAACAATGGCTTCCTGACCGACGAGCTGATCGCCGGCGTTGCCAAGTATCTGGACCTGCCGCCGGTGTGGGCTTACGAGGTTGCCAGCTTCTACTCGATGTACGAGCTGGAGCCGGTCGGCCGTCACAACGTGGCCTTCTGCAACAACATCAGCTGCTGGCTCAATGGCGCCGACGATCTGATCGCGCACGCCGAGAAGAAGCTGGGCTGCAAGACCGGTGAGTCCACCGCCGACGGCCGCATCTACCTCAAGCGCGAGGAAGAGTGCCTGGCCGGCTGTGCCGGTGCACCGATGATGGTCATCAACGGCCACTACCACGAGCGTCTGACCAAGGAAAAGGTCGATGCCCTGCTGGACGGTCTGGAGTAAGCGCCATGGCACACCACGAAACCCTCGGGCCGGTGGGCCCGGCGCCGCAGCCGCACAACGTGGTCTACACCACGTTGCACTTCGACAAGCCCTGGTCCTACGAGAACTACGTCAAGACCGGCGGTTATGAAGCGCTGCGCAAGATCCTGAGTGAAAAGATTGCCCCGGCCGACGTGATCGAGATGGTCAAGGCCTCCGGTCTGCGTGGCCGCGGCGGTGCGGGCTTCCCGACCGGCCTGAAGTGGTCCTTCATGCCCAAGGGTGATGTGCAGAAGTACATCCTGTGCAACTCGGACGAATCCGAGCCGGGTACCTGCAAGGATCGCGACATCCTGCGCTACAACCCGCATTCGGTGATCGAGGGCATGATCATTGCCTGCTACGCCACCGGTTCGGACACGGGCTACAACTACATGCGTGGCGAGTTCCACCATGAGCCCTTCGAGCATTTCGAGGAAGCGCTGGCCGAAGCACGTGCCAATGGCATGCTGGGCAAGAACATCCTCGGTTCGGGCATCGACATTGAAGTGCATGGTGCCCTGGGCGCCGGCGCCTACATCTGTGGCGAGGAAACCGCCCTGATGGAGTCGCTGGAAGGCAAGAAGGGCCAGCCGCGCTACAAGCCGCCGTTCCCGGCCAACTTCGGCCTGTACGGCAAGCCGACCACGATCAACAACACCGAGACCTATGGTTCGGTGCCGGCGATCGTGCGCAACGGTCCGGAATGGTTCAAGGGCCTGTCCAAGTCCAACAACGGTGGCCCGAAGTGCTTCTCCGTGTCTGGCTGCGTCCAGCACGGTGGCAACTTCGAGGTGCCGCTGGGCACCACCTTCAACGAGCTGCTGCAGATGGCCGGTGGCCTGAAGCCGGGCCGCAAGCTGAAGGGTGCCATCCCCGGTGGTGTGTCCATGCCCGTGCTGACCGCAGCCGAACTGGAAAACCTGCCGATGGATTACGACACCATCCGTGCCCTGGGTTCCGGCCTGGGTTCGGGCGCGATCGTGGTGCTCGATGA
This sequence comes from Stenotrophomonas ginsengisoli, assembly GCF_001431485.1. Classification (GTDB taxonomy): domain Bacteria; phylum Pseudomonadota; class Gammaproteobacteria; order Xanthomonadales; family Xanthomonadaceae; genus Stenotrophomonas; species Stenotrophomonas ginsengisoli. Next base: position 34,680 of record NZ_LDJM01000030.1, read on the forward strand.
CAGCGTGTGCTGCGTCAAGTTCGCCCGTCGCATCAGCCAGTTCTTCCACAAGGAATCCTGTGGCCAGTGCACCCCGTGCCGTGAAGGTACCGGCTGGATGCACCGCATGCTGCAACGCATTGTCGATGGCAAGGCCACGATGGAAGACCTGCATCAGCTCAAGACGGTGGCCGGCCAGATCGAAGGCCACACCATCTGTGCATTCGGTGAAGCGGCCGCATGGCCGATCCAGGGGTTCCTGCGTCAGTTCTGGGACGAATTCGAGTACTACATCGTCAACGGTCATTCGATGGTTGACGGCAAGAAGGTGGAGGCTGCTGACGCATGAGCGCGCAACCGGTAAACACAAGCGTGCCGCCGGATCACGTGACCATCGAGATCGATGGTCGCGCCTTGGTCGTGCCCAAGGGTTCGATGATCATCCATGCCGCCGACAAGGCCGGCATTCCGATTCCGCGTTTCTGCTACCACGAGAAGCTGTCCATTGCGGCCAGCTGCCGTATGTGTCTGGTGGACGTGGAAAAGTCGCCCAAGCCGTCGCCGGCCTGCGCGACCCCGGTCATGGATGGCATGAAGGTCCATACCCGCAGTGAGAAGGCGCTGAAGTTCCAGCGTTCGGTGATGGAGTTCCTGCTGGTCAACCACCCGCTGGACTGCCCGATCTGTGACCAGGGCGGCGAGTGCGAACTGCAGGACGTGTCGCTGGGCTACGGCCGCAGCGTCAGCCGCTTCAACGAGCGCAAGCGCGTGGTGGCCGACGAGGACATGGGCCCGCTGGTCGCCACCGAGATGACCCGCTGCATCCAGTGCACCCGCTGCGTGCGCTTCACCGATGAAATTGCCGGTACCCAGGAGCTGGGCGGCATGTACCGCGGTGAAAACCTGCAGATCGGCACCTACGACGGCAAGCCGCTGACCACCGAGCTGTCGGGCAACGTGATCGACGTCTGCCCGGTCGGCGCGCTGACCAACAAGGTGTTCCAGTTCAAGGCCCGTCCGTGGGAACTGACCTCGCGCGAGTCGCTGGGCTACCACGATGCGCTGGGCTCCAACCTGCTGCTGCACGTGCGTCGTGGCGAAGTGCTGCGCACCGTGCCGCGCGAGAATGTGCAGGTCAACGACTGCTGGCTGTCTGACCGCGACCGTTATTCGCACCAGGGCCTGTACAGCGCCGACCGCGCTGATGTGCCGCTGAAGAAGGTCAATGGCGAGTGGGTGGAAATCAGCTGGGCCGATGCCCTGGCCGAAGCCACCGCGATCCTGTCGGCCAACAAGGGCGATGACCTGGGCGTGCTGGTCCATCCGTCCACCTCCAACGAGGAGGGCGCACTGCTGGCCCGCCTGGCCAAGGGCCTGGGCAGCAGCAACATCGACCACCGCATCAACCAGCGTGACTTCTCCGATGCTGCCGTTGCCGAAGCCTTCGGCATGCCGGTGGCAGAAATCGACAAGGCCGCGCAGATCGTGGTGTTCGGTTCGAACATCCGTCACGAAGTGCCGCTGCTGCACGCCCGCGTGCGCAAGGCCCAGGTCGACAACGGCGCCCGCGTGCACGTGGTCAACCCGGTCGATTTCGACTTCGCCTTCAACACCGCCAGCAAGCAGGTCGTGCTGCCGTCGCAGCTGGCCGATGCCCTGGGCAATGCCGAGCTGCGCGCCGCTGTGGCCGCTGCCAACGGCAATGCCGTGGTGCTTGTCGGTGCGATTGTTGAAAACCATCCGCAGGCTGCCCAGCTGCGTCGTGCCGCCGCCGAGTTTGCCGCGGCCACCGGCGCCCGTCTGTGCCGCATCCCGCAGGGTGCCAACGCACTGGGTCTGACCCGCGCCGGCGTGCTGCCGGCCGGCAAGGACGCCGCGGCGATGCTGTCCGCACCGCGCAAGGCTTATGTGCTGTACGGCATCGAGCCGGGTCTGGACTTCGCCGATACCGCCACTGCCCTGAAGGCGCTCAATGCGGCCAAGGTCGTGGCCTTCAGCCAGTTCGCCTGCACCTCGACCCGTAATGTCGCCGACCTGATCCTGCCGATCGGTGCGCTGCCGGAAATCGACGCCACCCTGACCAACCTGGACGGTCGCGAGCAGTCGGCGCGTGCCGGCGGCAAGCTGGCTGGCCAGGCCCGTGAAGGCTGGCGCGTGCTGCGTGCCATCGGTGGTGAACTGGCCGTTGCCGGTTTCGAGTTCACCGATCTGGCCGGCCTGCGTGCCAGCCTGGCACCGGTCACGGTGCAGGTGGCTGCTTCGGCTGCCGCCACTGCCGCGGCCCTGGCTGATGGCTACGAAGTGGTGGCCACCACGGGTATCTACCGCGGTGATGCGGTGGTGCGTCGCGCCAGCGCGCTGCAGGCCCATCCGCTCAATGCTGGCCCGCGTGTCAGCCTGAGCCCGGCTGATGCGACCCGCCTGGGTCTGGTCACCGGCCAGATGGCCAAGGTCGGTTCCGATGCCGGTCGTGCCACCTTGCAGGTTGTGGTGGACTCGCGCGTGGCCGCGGGTTCGGTCTGGATTGAATCGGGCCACGGCGCAACCGCGCCGCTGGGTGCCGCACGCGTGACGGTGGTGGCTGCATGAACGAGTTGCTGTTGAATAATGTGGCCGGTCCGCTGGGCGACTGGTTCGCCTCGCTCGGCCCGATCGGTGCACTGGTCTGGATCGTGCTGAAGATCCTGCTGATCGCCGTGCCGGTGATCACCGCGGTGGCCTTCTACGTGCTCTGGGAGCGCAAGCTGATCGGCTGGATGCATATCCGCCACGGGCCGATGTACGTGGGTGGTGGTCTGCTGCAGACCTTCGCCGACGTGTTCAAGCTGCTGTTCAAGGAGCTGGTGCAGCCGACCAACGCACACAAGGCAATGTTCATCATTGCCCCGTTGCTGACCCTGGCGCCGTCCTTCGCTGCATGGTCGGTGGTGCCGTTTGACACCCAGGTCGTGCTGTCCAACGCCAACGTCGGCCTGCTGTACCTGCTGGCGATGACCTCGCTGGGCGTGTACGGCGTGATCCTGGCCGGTTGGGCATCCAACTCCAAGTACGCCTTCCTCGGTGCCATGCGTTCGGCCGCCCAGGTGGTGTCCTACGAAATCTCGATGGGCTTTGCCCTGGTCGGTGTGATGATCGCCTCCGGTTCGTTGAACCTGTCGGCCATCGTCCAGGCCCAGAGCGGCAATGCCGGCCTGTTCGAGTGGTACTGGCTGCCGCTGCTGCCGATGTTCGTCATCTACTGGGTCTCCGGTGTTGCCGAAACCAACCGCGCGCCGTTCGACGTGGTGGAAGGTGAGTCGGAAATCGTTGCCGGCCACATGGTCGAATACTCCGGCGGTGCCTTTGCACTGTTCTTCCTGGCCGAATACGCCAACATGATCCTGGTCAGCTTCCTGATCTCGATCTTCTTCATGGGCGGCTGGCTGAGCCCGATCCAGGGCATGGTCAATGCCGACATCTCGCCGTGGATCAACTGGATCTGGGACGGTGGTTGGCCGTGGCTGTTCCTGAAGGTGTTCTTCTTCGCCAGCTCGTTCATCTGGTTCCGCGCCAGCTTCCCGCGCTTCCGTTATGACCAGATCATGCGTCTGGGCTGGAAGGTGTTCATCCCGCTGAGCATTGTCTGGATTGCGGTGACTGCGCTGATGGTCTTCTTCGGCGTGATCGAAAAGGGCGTTTGATTCATGAACAAGATCACCCATTACTTTAAAAGCCTGCTGCTCCTGGAGCTGATCGCCGGCCTGTGGCTGACCTTGAAGTACACCTTCAAGCCGAAGTACACGCTGATGTATCCGATGGAGAAGTTCCCGCAGTCCCCGCGTTTCCGCGGCCTGCACGCCCTGCGCCGTTACCCCAACGGCGAAGAGCGCTGCATCGCCTGCAAGCTGTGCGAAGCGGTCTGTCCGGCTCTGGCCATCACCATCGATTCGGACAAGCGCGAAGACGGCACCCGCCGTACCACCCGCTACGAAATCGATCTGTTCAAGTGCATTTTCTGCGGCTTCTGTGAAGAGTCCTGCCCGGTCGATTCGATCGTGGAGACACACATCATGGAATACCACTTCGAAAAGCGCGGTCAGAACATCCTCACCAAGTCCAAGCTGCTGGCCATCGGCGATCGTTTCGAAAACGAAATTGCCGAGCGCCGTGCTGCTGACGCTGCCTACCGCTAAAGGCCTGGAAACATGGATTGGGTAAATATTCTCTTCTGGATTTTCGCGGCCATCGCCGGTGCTTCGGCACTGGCCGTGATCAGCGTGCGCAACCCGGTGTATTCGGTGTTGTTCCTCATCCTCACATTCTTCTCGGTGGCCTGTACCTGGTTGCTGGTCGGTGCCGAGTTCCTCGGCGTGACCCTGGTGCTGGTGTATGTGGGCGCGGTGATGGTGTTGTTCCTGTTCGTGGTGATGATGCTGGACATCGACACCAAGAACCTGCGTGAGGGTTGGGTGCGCTATCTGCCGGTCGGGGCCCTGGTGGCCATCGTCATGCTGGTGCAGATGGTTGCCCTGATCGGTGTCAAGGCCCGTGCGGTGACCCCGTTCCCGGCCGACAACGCCGCGGCCATCGCCGCCGATCAGTCCAACATCACCTGGCTGGCCCGCAGCCTGTACACCGAGTACCTGCTGCCGTTCGAGTTCGCTGCGGTGATCCTGACCGTGGCCGTGGTGGCTGCCGTGATGCTGACCCTGCGTCGTCGTGAAGGCGTCAAGAGCCAGAACGCCGGTGAGCAGACCATGGTCAAGGCGGCCGACCGCATGCGCATGGTCAAGATGGCTGTTGAAACTCCGGAAGTGCACACCGCACGCAAGCCGGCGGATGCCGAGGAGGGCAACTGATGATCACCCTGGGACACATGCTCGGCCTGGGCGCGGTGCTGTTCTGCATCTCGCTGGCCGGTATCTTCCTGAACCGGAAGAACATCATCGTGCTGCTGATGTCCATCGAACTGATGCTGCTGTCGGTGAACATCAATTTCGTGGGTTTCTCGCGTGAGATGGGTGATACGGGCGGTCAGCTGTTCGTGTTCTTCATCCTCACTGTCGCCGCCGCCGAGGCCGCCATTGGCCTGGCAATCCTGGTGACCCTGTTCCGTACCCGCCGCACCATCAATGTCGGCGAAGTCGATTCGCTGAAGGGCTGATCCACAGATGGATATCACTCTCTCCAAGAATCTGTTGATCGCAGTGGTGCTTGCACCGCTGTTCGGCAGCATCATCGCCGGCCTGTTCGGTCGTCAGGTAGGTCGCCGCGGCGCCCAGTACGCCACCATCGGTGGCGTGATGCTCAGCTGCGCCCTGTCCATCTACACCTTCTACCAACTGCTGTGGGGTGGTGCGAGCCCGTTCAACGAGAACGTCTACACCTTCTTCCAGGTCGGCAACTACGCCGCCCACGTTGGCTTCATGGTCGACAAGCTGACCGCGATGATGATGGTCGTGGTCACCTTCGTGTCGCTGCTGGTGCACATCTACACCATCGGCTACATGGAAGAAGATCCGGGCTACCAGCGTTTCTTCAGCTACATCTCGCTGTTCACCTTCTCCATGCTCACCCTGGTGATGAGCAACAACTTCCTGCAGCTGTTCTTCGGCTGGGAAGCGGTGGGTCTGGTGTCCTACCTGCTGATCGGCTTCTGGTTCAAGCGCCCGACCGCGGTGTTTGCCAACCTGAAGGCGTTCCTGGTCAACCGCGTGGGTGACTTCGGCTTCCTGCTGGGTATTTCCGGCATCCTGCTGGCCTTCGGCACCCTGGACTACGGCACTGCCTTCGCCCGTGCCGGCGAAAGCGGCCTGACCATGGCACAGCTCAAGCACGTCTGGCCGTCGCTGGCCGAAGGTGGTTCGATCCTGGCTGCCATCGGTGAGTGGTCGCTGATCACCACCATCTGCATCTGCCTGTTCATCGGTGCCATGGGCAAGTCGGCCCAGGTTCCGCTGCACGTGTGGCTGCCGGACTCGATGGAAGGACCGACCCCGATCTCGGCGCTGATCCATGCCGCGACCATGGTGACTGCCGGTATCTTCATGGTCACCCGCATGTCGCCGCTGTTCGAGCTGAGCCCGACGGCGCTGGAGTTCGTGCTGTTCATCGGCGCCACCACGGCCTTCTTCACCGGCCTGATCGGCATCGTGCAGAGTGACATCAAGCGCGTGGTTGCCTATTCGACCCTGTCCCAGCTCGGCTACATGACCGTCGCCCTGGGTGTGTCGGCCTATTCGGCTGCCGTGTTCCACCTGATGACCCACGCCTTCTTCAAGGCCCTGCTGTTCCTGGGCGCCGGCTCGGTGATCATCGGCATGCACCACGAACAGAACATGTTCAAGATGGGTGGCCTGCGCAAGTACATGCCGCTGACCTTCATCGGCATGTGGATCGGTACCCTGGCCCTGGTCGGTACGCCGTTCTTCTCCGGCTTCTACTCCAAGGACACCATCATCGAGGCCGCGGCGCTCAACGCCCACGCCGATGGCGCTTCCTGGGTGGCCACCTACGGTTACTGGGCTGTGCTGGGCGGCGTCATCGTCACCTCGTTCTACAGCTTCCGCCTGCTGTTTTTGACCTTCTACGGCAAGGAGCGCTTCCGCGACAACCACCACGATGACCACGGCCACGATGCCCACCATGACGACCACGGTCACCATGGCGCACACGAGCCGCACGAGTCGCCGTGGGTGGTGACCCTGCCGCTGATGCTGCTGGCGATCCCGTCGATCTTCATTGGCTTCTTCACCGCCGGCCCGATGCTGTTCGGTACCGACTGGCAGGGCCATGCACCGGCCTCGCTGATTCCAGGCCAGGTCATGGGCTTCTTCACCGGCATCGTTGACTTCGCCGATCCGGCCCGCGACACCGTCGCCAAGGTGGGCGCCGAGTTCTGGCACGGTGCGGTCAACTACGCGCTGCACGGCATGATGATGCCGGCCTTCTGGCTGACCGTCGCCGGCTTCGTCCTGGCCTGGGTGATGTACATCGCCAAGCCGGAACTGGCCACCGCTGCGCGCAAGACCTTCGCTCCGGTGATCTACGTGCTGGAAAACAAGTACGGCTTCGACAAGCTGTGGATCGACGGCTTTGCCGGCGGCAGCGTCAAGCTGGGCAAGGCTTCCCGTGCGGTGGATACCGGTCTGGTTGACGGTGTGATGGTGAATGGTTCGGCCAAGCTGGTGGAGTTGTTCTCCAACCTGCTGCGTCGCACCCAGTCCGGCTACCTGTACCACTATGCGTTCGCGATGATCATCGGCCTGATTGCCCTGCTGGGCCTGCTGATGCATTACTGGCGCTGACAAGATGGAAATGACTGACGTGTCCAACTGGCCCCTTCTCAGTGTCCTTATCTGGCTGCCGATCATTGGCGGCGGCCTGATCCTCGCCCTGCGCAACGCGCAGGCCGCCCGCTGGGCGTCGGTCGGCGTTGCCGCGCTGACCTTCGTCCTCAGTCTGGGCCTGCTCACCGGCTTTGACGCCACCAACCCGGGTCTGCAGTTCATCGAGCAGCGCGCCTGGATCCCGGCTTTCGACATCGGCTACAACCTGGGCGTGGACGGTATTGCCATCGCCCTGGTCCTGCTGACCACCCTGGTCGGCCTGCTCGCCCTGATCGGCGCCTGGGGCGTGATCGGCAAGCGGGTCAACCAGTACGTGGCCGCCTTCCTGATCCTGGAAGGTGTGACCGTGGGCATCTTCGCGGCAACCGACGCGATGCTGTTCTACGTGTTCTTCGAAGCCATGCTGATCCCGATGTTCCTGATCATCGGTGTGTGGGGCGGCCCGCGCCGCATCTACGCGGCAATGAAGTTCTTCCTGTACACCTTCCTCGGCTCGGTGCTGATGCTGGTGGCCCTGGTCTACCTGTACATGAAGGGCGGCAGCTTCCAGCTGGTCGACCTGTACGCACTGCCGCTGAGCGCCACCGAGCAGACCTGGATCTTCTTTGCCTTCCTGATCGCCTTTGCGGTCAAGGTGCCGATGTTCCCGGTCCACACCTGGCTGCCCGATGCCCACGTGGAAGCCCCGACTGCCGGTTCGGTGATCCTGGCCGCCATTGCCCTGAAGATCGGTGGCTACGGCTTCCTGCGCTTCAACCTGCCGATCGTCCCGGACGCTTCGCAGGAATGGGCATGGTTGGTGATCGCCCTGTCGCTGGTGGCCGTGGTCTACATCGGCCTGGTCGCCCTGGTCCAGGACGACATGAAGAAGCTGGTGGCGTATTCGTCGATCGCCCACATGGGTTTTGTCACCCTGGGCATCTTCATCGTGCTGCACCTGGTGCGTGAGTCCGGCAACCTGGATGCGGCCCGTCTGGCCCTGCAGGGTGCAATGGTGCAGATGATCAGCCACGGCTTCGTCTCCGGTGCCATGTTCACCTGTATCGGTGTCCTGTACGACCGCATGCACACCCGCCGGATCGCCGATTACGGCGGTGTGGCCAACGTGATGCCGTGGTTTGCCGTGTTCGCCATGCTGTTCTACATGGCCAACTCCGGCCTGCCGGGTACCAGTGGTTTCGTCGGTGAGTTCATGGTCGTGCTGGCCACCTTCCAGTACAACCCGCTGGTTGCCTTCGTTGCCGCCACCACGCTGATCTTGAGTGCCGGTTACACCCTGTGGCTGTACAAGCGCATCTTCTTCGGTGAAGTGGCCAACAGCCACGTGGCCGAACTGAAGGACATCAATGGCCGTGAATGGCTGGTGCTGGGCGTGTTTGCCTTCTTCACGCTGGCAGTGGGCCTGTATCCGAAGCCGTTGACCGACTTGATGGAACCGTCCATTGCACAGCTGGCCATGCAGATCGCTGCCAGCAAGCTGCCGTGATCGGCCCCAAGTGAATTGATTCCAGGATTTGATGATGACAACGCCGACCCTACCGCCGATGTCCGTTGCTGATCTGGCGCCGCTCGCTCCCGAGCTGGTGCTGATCGGCGGCGCCTTCGCCTTGATGATTGCAGACCTGTTCATCAGCAACCGCAACAAGGTGTGGACCCACCTGTTGTCGGTACTGGTACTGGCCGTGGTCCTGTTCATGCTTGCCACCGGTACGGGCGGGCAGGGCGAAGTGCTCAACGGCATGTTCGTCCGTGATACCGCTGCCGATGTTATGAAGGCGGTGATCGTGCTGGTGACCGGGATGACCCTGGTCTATGGCTTCAGCTACCTGCGCGAACGCAACCTGTTCCAGGGCGAGATTCCGGTCCTGATCCTGTTCGCCACCGCGGGCATGATGGTGCTGGTGTCCTCGGGCAACCTGCTGATGGCCTACCTGGGCCTGGAACTGCTGGCGCTGTCCTCCTATGCGCTGGTGGCCTCCAACCGCGAAAGCGGCCTGTCCTCCGAAGCGGCGATGAAGTACTTCATCCTCGGTTCGCTGGCCTCCGGCCTGCTGCTGTACGGCATGTCGCTGGTCTACGGTGCCACCGGCACCCTGGATCTGTCCGATCTGAACGCAGCCATCGCCACCTCCGACGAGGGCGTGCTGCTGATGACCGGTGCGGTGTTCATGATCGCCGGTGTGGCCTTCAAGCTCGGCGCGGCCCCGTTCCACATGTGGCTGCCGGACGTGTACCAGGGTGCCCCGGCACCGATCGCCATGTTCATCAGCTCGGCTCCCAAGCTGGCTGCATTCGGCATGGCCTACCGCCTGCTGGAGCAGGGCGTCGGTTCGCTGTCTGACCAGCTGCAGCTGATGCTGGCCGGCCTGGCCGCACTGTCTCTGATCATCGGCAACCTGATGGCCCTGGCCCAGACCAACCTCAAGCGCATGCTGGCCTTCTCCACCGTTTCGCACATCGGCTTCCTGCTGATGGGCATTGCCGGTGGTGGCAAGGACGGTTATGCCGCCGCCATGTTCTACGGCATCACCTATGCGCTGATGTCCACCGCCGCCTTCGGTGCGATCATCGTGCTGTCGCGCAAGGGCTTTGAAGCCGAGTCCATCGATGACTTCAAGGGCCTGAATGCCCGCAATCCGTGGATGGCCGGCATGGTGTTGTGCATCATGGCCTCGCTGGCCGGTGTGCCGCCGCTGCTGGGCTTCTTCTCCAAGATGTTCGTGCTCAGCGCCGCGGTCAACGGTGGCCTGCTGTGGCTGGCCCTGCTGGGCGTGATCGCTTCGGTGGTCGGTGCGTTCTACTACCTGCGCGTGATCAAGGTCATGTACTTTGACGAGCCGGTGGGCGAGCCGATGCCGGCCAACGACGACCGTGCCGTGGGCATCCTGTTCGGTGTCAATGCCCTGGCCCTGCTGGCCCTGGCCCTGGCTTTCAACCCGATCATGGCCTGGTGCCAGAAGGCATTTGCCCATCTGGCGTAATTAGGGCTTCCCTAACGCGTTAAGTTGGTGTAATATTTGCCTCACATTGAAGCAAGGCGCGCCCATCCGGGCCGCACTTGCACTGCCAGCGGAGACGCTGGCGGCAAGCTGAGCCACCTGCCAGGGTGGGGTGCTTGGGATTCATCGGCCAGGGTGACCTGCCGGGTGGTCCGCCAAAAGATTCTGTTGCGGGGTGGAGCA
>NZ_LDJM01000031.1 GCF_001431485.1 Stenotrophomonas ginsengisoli
TGGCTGGCGCGCATGATCGTCAGTCCTTTTTTGGTTTAGTCACCTCCAAGGCTGCGTCATGCGCGCGCCTGTTTCTGCTGTGATGATCACAAGTTGTTGATATCAATGGCAGAAACGCGGGGAAACCTCAGGGTCAGAGTGCACTTAATTGCTTTCGGTGATCCATAGTTAAGAGGCTGGTGAGTGTTATGCGTCAGTTGATCCTTTTGCTGTGCCTATTCGCACCTCTGGCGTCTGCATGTCCGTCGTTGGTTGTGGGGAGTGAGCGGTATCTGCAGATCCAGGCGCAGGAGCTGGCTGTACAGTCGCAGCTGGCGGATGAGCTGGCTGCACGGGCGGATGCCGTGTTCGTTGGTGAGGTCATGGAGCAGGGCGATGGCACTGCGCAGATGCGCGTGCTGCGGTCGCTCAAGGGCACGTTGAATGCTGTGTTGCAGGTGCGAACGCCTGGGCAGGGTGTCCTCGGCACCATCGGCTGCTGGCCATCGTCCCGATTTGGTGATGCCACGTTGATACGCGGGGAGACGGTGTTGGTGTATCTGGTGACTGGTGCGGTGGTCCGTGCCGCATCGCAGGTACGTGGAGATATGGACCTGCCACTGGATGACGAGCTGGCCATCGTGGCCCGCTCTATCTGAGCAAGCTCCTAAGTAAACGAAACCAACGAGGTCAGGTTGGCGTATCCGGTGTGGCTGCACAGGCCTGTTTGTTTGATGGTGTGCAGGTAGCAAGCTGCTGGGCGACAATCCGGGTTTGTTGATTCATTGCTGCACAGGTTGCCCATGGCCCGTTCGCCACGCCCACCCCGTACCGTTGTTGTCGCCGCCTGGTTGTTGCTGGGCTACGGGGTGTTGTCGTTGCTGCGTTTGTGGTGGTTCGGTGCGGGCCTGCCGGGCAGCGTGACGGGTTGGGTGATCTGGGCCGTGTCATTGCTGGTGTTCGCTGGCATTGCCCGTTCGCTGTATGCCGGGCACAACTTCACGCGCTGGATGGTGGCCGTCATCGTGGCGGTGTCGGCCGTGCTGATGCCGGTGTACAAGCCAGAGCTGCCAACGGGTGTGCACCTGCCGGTGTATTTGCTGCAGTTCGTGCTGCCGGTGCTGGCCACCGTGCTCACTTTTACCCCGAGTGCACGGGCCTGGTTTGTGCGGCCTGTCGGCAACAGTGGTTGATGCTTTACGCTGAGCCAATACCCAGCCGACAGCCGTGAGGTGGCAGATGCCGTTGCGTTTTCTGTATTGCGATGCCTGGCTTCCAGCAGTGCGCTTGTTCCGTGTGGGGCAGTGGATGGCTGGGCATGAATGAACCCACCCCGCGTACCACCAGCCGCCCGTCCATACCCGGCAAGACCTATTGGTTCCGGGCCAAGCCGTCGGGGCTGGGCTGGGACTGGCCGCTGTGCTTTCAAGGCTGGCTCAGCTACGCCCTGGCTTTGGCCGGCATCATCGCGGCAGCGGTGCTGTTCCCGCCCACCCGGTCGCCGGTGGCATTCATGGCCGGCAATCTGCTGATCGTCGTGTTGTTGCTCGGGGTCTGTGCGTTGAAGGGCGAACCGCTGCGCCGGACGCGTTGATGGCCGTTGTCGGCACCGCTTGCTTGCCGTAAAAACGTAGGCTGCCTGCCTGGAAGCCTTTGCCGATGAAACGCGCTCGCCGCCTGCTTGTTCCCCTGCTGTTGAGTGTTGCGCCGTGGTCGGTGCTGGCGGCCACGCCGGCGATCCCCTCCATCGGCTGTACGCAGGACGATCGCGCACTGGTGGCCAGCGATGCCGGCTATAAGGCGTTTGCCCATGCCGTGCAGGAGGCCGGCATTCCCGGGGCGCAGCTGCTGCAGGGCAAGGGTAGTGAGGTGACCCTGTACTGCACGGGGCTCAAGCGCAGCGATGGCAGTGAGGCCGTTGATGCACAGACGGTGTTCCAGGCAGCCTCGTTGTCCAAGGTGGTGGGCGCGTATGTCGCGCTGCGCCTGGCCGATGCCGGGGTGATCGATCTGGATACACCGCTGTGGCAGTACTGGCCGTCGCCACGCTTGAAAGACAACCTGCCGGCGCAGGCGATTACCACGCGCATGGTGCTCAGCCACGCCAGTGGCCTGCCGAACTGGCAGATTTCCCCGGCTGACCCGGCCATCGATACGACGCCGCTGCAGAGCCTGTTCGCACCGGGGCAGGCGTTTGCTTATTCCGGCGAAGGTTTCTACCTGCTGCAGCGCACGCTGGAGCAGGTGACCGGCAAGGCATGGGAGCAGTTGGCGCGTGAGCAGGCGTTCGAACCGCTGGGCATGCACAGCAGCCATTACCTGGCCACGCCGCGCTTCAATGCACACAAGGCCCATGGCCACCATGAAGACGGCACCTTGGAGCGCGAACGCGTTTTTACGTGGGAAAACACCGCGTGGACGCTGTCCACCACGGCCAGTGATTACCACCGCTTCATCAGCAAGGCATTGTTCGCCGGGCAGGGCCTGTTGCCGGCCACCCATGCGGCGATGCTGGCCCCGGCCAGCGACGCCATCGACCCGCGCGTAACCACCGCCCCGCAGCCGCGTATTGCCTGGGGCCTGGGCGTGGGCTTGCAACAGGACGAGGATGGCCGGCGTCTGCTCTGGCACTGGGGCGACAACCCCGGCTTCAAGGCCTTCTTCGCCGTGGACCGCGATAGCGGCCAGCACCTGGTGCTGCTGACCAACAGCCAGAACGGCCCCAAGGCCTACCAAGGCCTGTTGCAGCACTTCATGGGGCAGGGTGAGTACCCGGCGCTGGACTGGATCAGCGCCCAGCCCTGAGCCTCGGGGCCTACCGATTCCTGTAGTGGAAAGCCCCCGGTCTTTCGGTGCGGTATCCAGCAGGTAGTGCCGGGTCATTGGCCTGTGATCGGCGTATGTGCCGCGCATACCGTGGTCGCTTGTAACGGCCGGCAATGAGCAGGCGTTGGTTGCTGACGGTGCCAGGTTCTGCCTACCATCGCCTGCTCGGTGCCACCCATCGGAGCCGCCACATGCGCACTGCCCATGGGCGATTTGGGCTGCATGTGTGCTGTGTTGGCGGTGCTCGTAAAAAGCGTGCGTTCACTGGTGGGCGCCGCACAAACATGGAAGCGCTATGGACTGGCTGAGGTATTTGGGGTTGGGTTTGTCGACGATAGTCCTGGTGTCAGGGGGCTTTGGTCTGCTGATGGCCTGGTGTTGGCCTGACCTTTACAACCAACGGTTTCTGGCCTGGGCTTATGCCGAGAAGGTAATCGGCAAGCAACGCAGTGACCGGACGTGGTACTGCCTGTGGATGATTACCCTGGGGTCGACGCAAATTCTGTTGCATCTCTCATGGGTGCTGCCTGGCTTCATGATGCTGGGCATGTTTCTGTTCTGTGCTTATCAGCTGCGTGACCGTTTGTACCTGCGGGATTCTGCACGATGAATACCGGTCATCCATCCACAGGTGCCGCTGCGCGACACCACGGCACACTGACGCGCTGGAATGACGAGCGCGGATTCGGCTTCATTGCCCCGGCTGGTGGGGGCGCTGAAATTTTTGCGCATATCTCGGCGTTTCCCCACGACGGCCGCCGCCCGCAGGTGGGGGAGGTCATTACCTACCTGACCCAGGCCGGGCCTGATGGCAAGGTGCGCGCGATCAGCATCCTGCGTCCGGGGGCCAACCGACCGTCCCGTGCTGTGCGTGAGCACAAGCCACGCGGGCAGCGCTCCGGCTGGTTGGGTGCGCTGCTCAGCCTGTGCGCCATCGCGGCTATCGTGGCTGTGGTTTACACCAGGTACGTGGGCCAACCAGAGCCTGCGGCATCGCCCACGCATGCTGCCAGCCCGGTGGTGCGGCAGGCGCAGCGTTTCAGTTGCGATGGGCGTCAGCACTGTTCGCAGATGCGCTCCTGCGAAGAGGCACGGTATTTCCTGCGCCACTGTCCCAACACCAAGATGGATGGTGATGGCGATGGTGTCCCCTGCGAACAGCAGTTGTGCAACTGAGCGGTATTGCTGGATCCCGTCGCAGGCACTGTTGAGGAATCGAGTCATGCCTGGCTGCAGCCGTCACCGGCTTCAGCTTCCGGCGAGACAGCGTTTTACAGGTGCAGGATCTGGCAGGCGGTTTTGCCAGCCCGCGTGTGTGGCTGGCATGCTGGCCCGCCACCATGAACGCCTGTGACCATGCCGCGTCAGTTGATCCTTGCCAATGCCTTGTTCTCGCTGCGTGGCCGTGTGGCCATCAGCGATGGTGCGCAGCAGCCGCGCTTTGAGGCACGCGGCGAATTTGCGCTGTTTTCGCCCACCTGGCGCTTGTATCAGGGCGATGTGCTGGTGGGCAGCCTGCGGCGCAAGCTGCTCAGCCTGGTGGATGCGCAGCAGGTGCAGGTGCATGCCGATGACGATGCCAACGAGCAGTTCGTGGCCATGGCCATGCTGGCAGTGCAGTTGGCACGGCAGGTGGAACGGCGGCGTAGCCAGTGAGTGATGCTGCCTGTATGCCGCCATGGCACAGGCATCGCCGAGTGCCGGTGTTTGGCATCTGCCCTTGCCGGCATTGCCCGGCTGCACGGCACATCTGCTTGCTGTTGAGCCGGTGCAACAGTACCGCTGCGCCGGCCATAGCGCGGCTTCCTGCCTCGGTGCTGGGTTGATGACAAGCCCAGTGGCCACCTGCCGCGCAGGATGTGCACGGCAGGTGGCGGTTGTGGCGATCAGTCGGGCAGGTGGTAGGCCAGCACGTAATCACCGGGGCTGGTGCCGATCGAGCCGTGGCCGCCGGCCACCAGTACCACCATCTGCTTGCCCTGGCTGTTGAGGTAGCTCATCGGTGTGGCCTGGCCGCCGGCGGGGATGCGCACATCCCACAGCACCTTGCCGCTGGCCAGGTCGTAGGCGCGGAAGTTGTTGTCCACTGCGGCGGCGAGGAAGGCCACCCCGCTGGCGGTGAGCAGGGGCCCGCCGATGCCGGGCACGCCCATTTTCACCGGCACCGGCAGCGGGCTGAGGTCGGCGATGGTGCCGTTGCGGTGCTGCCAGGCAATGTTGCCGGTGCGCAGGTCCGCGCCGGCCACGGTGCCCCACGGCGGCTGCTGGCAGGGCACGCCCAGCGGGGACAGGAACGGGTGCATGTTCACTGCGTAATCGGCACCGGCATTTTCGTTCAGGCCCTGCTCGCCGGTATTGAGCGGCTGGCCTTGTACGTGCTGGCGCGGTACCAGGGTGGAGACAAAGGCCAGATAGGTGGGCATGCCGAACATCACCTGACGGCGTGGATCCACCGCCACGCTGCCCCAGTTGAACACGCCGAAATTGCCCGGATACACCAGCGTGCCCTGCACCGAGGGTGGGGTGTAACGGCCTTCATAGCGCAGCTTGCGGAAGGCGATGCGGCACAGCATCTGGTCCACCAGGCTGGCGCCCCACATCGAGGCTTCGCGCAGCGGTTCCGGCTCGAAGCTCAGCGCCGAATACGGCTGTAGCGGCGAGACCTTCTGCCCGCTGATGTCATTGCCCTGCGGAGCCGGGCGCTGGCCGATCGGCAGCAGCGGTGTGCCATCGCGGCGGTCCAGCACGTACACATCACCCTGCTTGGTCGGCTGCACCAGGGCCGGCACGCGCCCGCCCGGCATGTCCAGATCCAGCAGCACCGGTTGTGCCGGGGTGTCCATGTCCCACAGGTCGTCATGCACGAACTGCTGCACCCAACGGGCCTGGCCGCTGGCCAGGTCCAGCGCCACCACCGAGGTGGCATAGCGCTGGGCATCGGCGTTGCGGTAGGCGCTGAGCTGGTCCGGGGTGCGGTTGCCCATCGGGAAGTAGGCCAGGCCCAGGGCTTCGTCGGCACTGGCCACCGACCAGCTGTTGGGCGAGCTGACGCTGTAGACCTGGGCTGGATCGTTGGGGTCCAGCGGCGCGGTCTGCGCGGCGTTGCCGGAATCGAAATTCCACACCAGCTGGCCGCTGATGGCGTCGTAGGCGCGGATTACCCCGGATGGGGAATCGACCGCGTAGTTGTCGTTGACCGCACCGGCCACGATCACCTTGCCGGCGGCCACCAGCGGCGGTGAGGTGGAGTAGTAGAAGCCGGGCTGCTTGAACGGCATGTTGTGCATCAGGTCGAGCACGCCGTTGTCGGCAAAGCCGGGGCAGGTCTTGCCGGTGTGCGCATCCAGTGCGTACAGCTTGGCATCGGCCGTGGGCAGGAACACCCGCTCGCTGCACATGGCCGGAGCGGCAGGTGCCGAGGCAGCGGCAGGCGCCGTAGTGGCTGGGGCGACGAAGTAGGACAGGCCGCGGCAGGTCTGGTGCTGGCGGGCCGGTTCCATTCCGGCCCCGGGATCAAAGCGCCAACGCTCCTTGCCGCTGTCCGCATCCAGGGCAATGGCCAGGCTGTGCGGGGTGCACAGGTACAGGGTGTTGCCGATCTTCAGCGGGGTGGCCTGGTAGGTGGTTTCGGTGACGTCGTCGGGCCGGCGCAGGTCGCCGGTGCGGAAGCTCCAGGCCAGCTCCAGCCGGCCGACGTTGTCGGTGCTGATCTGCTCCAGTGGCGAATAACGCTGGCCATGATGGGTGCCGGCATAGGCCGGCCACTGGCCGTCGGCGGGCACGTCGATACCTGCTGCCGGTGCGGCGTTGACGATCTCCATCGGCAGCCGGCCATGCGGCATCGGATCAGGCCGCAGCAACGCAGTGAAGGCCACTGCTGCCAGCAGCAAGGCGCTGGCCAGCACGGCCAGCGAGCCGCCGCGACGGCGTGTGGTGCCGGCCGGTTGATCCAGCTGCCGGCGCAGGGCGGGCAAGGCCATCCACAGGCCGAGCAGGGCGGGCAGGCCCAGGCGGGTGGCCAGTGGCCACCAGTGCCAGCCGGCTTCCCACAGCGACCAGGCCAGCAGTACCAGCAGCCACAGCGCATAGGCCCCCAGGGCCCAGCGTCGGCGCTGCAGCACTGCCCAGGTCACCAGCAGCAGCCACAGGCCGCTGAGGACATACATCGCACTGCCCCCGAGGCTGAGCAGGTAGCCACCACCTGCCAGCAGCGGCAGCCCGAGTACAGCGAGCAACAACACGGTGAGGATGCGCATGACCACTCCACGGCAGGACAGGTGCCCATCGTGCGCTGCCGGTTGTGTGCAAGGTGCATGGTTGGCGCAGCGGATCGGGCACAATGCCTGCCTGGATGAGGACAACGCTGATGACGCCGGATACCGACCACCCCCTGGCCGCCACCCTGACGCAACTGCGTGCTGCCTGGCAGGCCAACAAGCCCGGCCATGCCCAGCGCCGCGCCGACCTCAAGCGCCTGCGTGCCGCTTTCAAGGCGCAGTTGCCGCAGATGACCGCTGCCATGCAGGCCGACTTCGGCCAGCGTGCGGTGGCCGAATGCCGCATCGCCGATGGCATGACCACCCTGGCGGCCATTGATTACCTGCTGGGCCGCCTGCGTGACTGGATGCGTCCCACACCGGTATCGGCGGGCTGGCGCCTGCTGCCGGCGCGGGCGGAAATCCGCCACGAACCGCTAGGCGTGATCGGGGTGATCAGCCCGTGGAATTACCCGGTCAACCTGGCCTTGATCCCGTTGGCCACGGCCATTGCCGCCGGCAACCATGTCTTCCTCAAGCCTTCGGAGAACACCCCGGCCACCAGTGCCTGGCTGGCGCAGCTGCTGGCCAGCGTGTTCCCGGCCGACCGCGTGGCCGTGGCCCAGGGCGATGCCGCCGTGGGCAGTGCGTTTGCCGCGTTGCCGTTTGACCATCTCAAGTTCACCGGCTCCACCGTGGTGGGGCGCAAGGTGATGGCTGCTGCGGCCGCCAACCTCACCCCGCTCACCCTGGAGCTGGGCGGCAAGTCGCCGGCGATCGTCTGCGCCGATTACCCGATCGACAAGGCGGCCGCACGCCTGGCTACCGGCAAGTGGTTCAACGCCGGGCAGACCTGCATCGCGCCGGACTACGTGCTGGTGGAAGGCGGCGCGGCGCGGGTGCAGGCCCTGGCCGACGCGTTGGCCACGCAGGTGCGTGCGCGTTATGGCGATGATCTGGCGGCCAGCCCGGACTACACCCGCATCATCAACCAGCGCCAGTACACACGCCTGGTCGGGCATGTAGGCGATGCGCGCGCGCGCGGTCTGGTGGTGCGCGAGCTGGCCAGCGTGCCGGCCGATGCGCCTGCCCAGCGCCTGATCGCGCCGACCCTGATCCTGCAGCCGGGCGCTGATGCCACGGTGATGGACGAGGAGATCTTCGGCCCGCTGCTGCCGCTGATCGCGGTTGATTCGGTGGCCGCAGCCGTTGCCCACATCAATGCCGGAGACCGCCCGCTGGCGTTGTATCCCTTCAGCAACGACCGCCGCCGGGTCGAACACCTGCTGCAGCACACTCTGGCCGGCGGCATCACCGTCAACGACTGCCTGCTGCATTTCGCCGCTGAAGGCCTGCCGTTCGGCGGCGTGGGGGCCAGCGGCATGGGCGCCTACCACGGTCGCGCCGGCTTTGATGCGATGACCAAGGCGCTGCCGATCCTGTGGCAGCCGCGCCTTACCGCCACCGACCTGCTCAAACCGCCGTACTCGCGCATCGCCCGCATCCTCGACGCCCTGGTGCGCTGACGCAGCTGTCGCGGCCAGGGCCGCTCCCACAAAAGCGGGATGGTTTGTAGGAGCGCACCCGGGCGCGACGGGGTGTGCCGCCCGGTCGTCGGGGTGCAGCTGGCCTGATCGCGGCCGGGGCCGCTCCCACAGAAGCGGCTCGGCTAGTGGGAGCGCACCCGGGCGCGACGGGGTTACAGCGCGGGGACCGCCCAGGGTGTCGCCAGGGCACGGGCTTCGCTGGCGCAGTGCTCCGGCAGGGGCTGGCCCTTGGCGTATTGCGCGGCCAGCTCCTGGCGGGCGGCGGCGAGGTCGTGCTGGAAGGCCGGTTCGGCGTGCAGGCGGGCGATCACCGCGCTGGCCATGTGGCGGCCGGCCACCAGGTCGCTGTTCCAGTGCACGTTGCACACCAGGCGGCTTTCGGCGTAGTTGCGGCCACGGGCGAGCAGGGCATCGCTGTGCTGCGGGGCCAGCTCGGCCAGCAGCAGGGCCCAGGCCCAGCCGATGGCGGTGTGGCCAGACGGGTAGGAGCCGTTGCCGGCCAGCCCGTCCCGGCCTTCGGGGGTGCAGATGTCCTGCTGCTGGACCACGAACGGGCGCGGGCGCTGGTAGTGGTTCTTGGCCGCGCGGGTGGCGTTGCTGGCATCGCTGCGCAGGCGGCGCAGCAGCAGGTAGGTGTGCGGGGTTTGCTCAACGCTGATCTGCGCGCCCAGGGCGCAGGTGTAGATGCCGGCGGCCTGGGGGAAATCCAGGTCGGCATCGATGATGGCCTGCTGCCAGCGCGGGGTGTCGCGCAGGGCATAGGCGGCCTGCGCCACGGCCTGGTCGTGGGCAAAACCGGCACTGCCGGGCGCCGGCGGTGGCGGCAGCAGGGCCAGGCTGTCGGGCAGCTGGTCTGCGCCCAGGTAGCCTGCCAGCACCCCGGCGCGCACTTCGGGCACGCCGGTGGCCGGGTCGATGGCATCGTTGGCCTGCGGCGCCGTTGCCGGCCCGCTGGCACAGGCGGCCAGCCCCAGGGTCAGCAACAAGGCGGTCAGGGGTTGGCGCGTGCTCATGCGCCGATGCGCTCGCCGATCATGCTGCGCAGGGCGTTCAGATCCTTGACGAAGCCCTCGATGCCGGTGCGCAGCTTTTCCTCGGCCATCGCATCGGCGGCAATGGCCGCAGCAAACGATTCGGCGGTGACCGGGGCATGCACCACGCCATCGGCGGCGACCGGGCTGAGCAGGCGCGGCAGTTCGCCGTTGTCGGCGGCCAGCTTTTCCAGCAGGTCCGGCGAGATGGTCAAGCGGTCACAGCCGGCCAGGGCTTCGATCTGCGCGGTGGAGCGGAACGAGGCGCCCATCACCACGGTGGCAATGCCGCGGCGCTTGAACTCGTTGTAGACGCCGCGCACGAACACCACGCCGGGGTCTTCGTCGATGCTGGCCGGGGTCTGGCCGCGGGCCACGTACCAGTCCAGGATGCGGCCGACGAACGGCGAGATCAGGAAGGCACCGGCTTCGGCGCAGCCCAGGGCCTGGGCCGGGTTGAAGATCAGGGTCAGGTTGCAGTCGATGCCTTCGGCCTGCAGCACGCGGGCGGCCTCGATGCCTTCCCAGGTGGCGGCGATCTTGATCAGCACCTTGGAGCGCGGCACGCCGGCTTCTTCGTACAGGGCGATGAAGCGGCGGCCCTTGGCGATGGTGGCAGCGGTGTCGTGCGACTTGTCCGCATCCACTTCGGTGGAGATGCGGCCCGGGATCAGCGCGCTGAGCATCACGCCCACGCCGACGGTCAGGCGGTCGGCGATGTCATCGATGATCTCCTCGCGGCTGCCGCTGGCACCGGTCGCGCGGGCCAGTTCGCGCTCGATCAGCTCGGCATACACCGGCAGGTCCAGGGCCTTCTTGACCAGGGTCGGGTTGGTGGTGCAATCCACCGGGCGCAGCTTTTCAATGGCTGCGTAATCACCGGTATCGGCAACCACCACCGACAGTTCGCGCAGTTGGGCCAGCTTGGAAACGCTCATCGTTGTCTTTTCTCTTGGTCAGTCGTCGTTGTTCGTGCCGGCGGCAGCTGCGCGGATCGCCGCCGTGTCCTGGTCGAACACGGGGGCGGCAAACGGCGCCGGGCCCGGCGTGCGGCCGAAAACGATCGGCCGGGTCACACCACGGTAGCTGCCCAGCGTGCGATGGGCCAGCGGCGCGATCATCTGTTCAGCCAGCACTTGGGGGTGGTCGAACATGTCCTCGACCCGGCGTGCGGCCGCGCACGGCACTTCCTCGCCGAACAGGGCCTCCCATTCCAGCGCGCTGCGTGCGGCCAGGGCGCCATGCAGGGCGGTGAGCAGCTCCGGGGCATGGGCGGCACGCTTGCGCACGCTGTCATAGCGTTCGTCCTCGGCCAGTGCATCCAGGCCGGTCTTGCGGCACAGCGCCTGCCAGAAGTGCGGGGTGTTGGCCGAGATGTACAGCCAGCCGGCGGCGGTGGGATGCAGGCCGGTGATGCCGCCCGAGCGCATGTCGCGGCTGACCCCGGCCGGCTCGCCCTCGGCCCAGATCATGCGTGCCGACTGCATGGTCAGGGCGCTGCGCAGCAGCGACACGCCGACATACTGGCCTTCACCGCTGCGCTCGCGCTCGTACAGGGCGCTGGACACACCGGCCGCCACCAGCGCGGCGGCGTAGTAGTCCACCACCGAGCCGTACAGGATTTCCGGCGGGCCGTCGTTCTTGCCCTGCATGGTGCACATGCCGGTCATGGTCTGCAGCACCTGGTCGTAGCCGGCCTTTTCCTTCAACGGGCCGGTTTCGCCGTAGCCGGTGACCGCGCAGTAGACCAGGCGCGGGTTGATCGCCTGCAGGCTGTCAAAGTCGATGCCCAGACGCGGCGGCACATTGGGACGGAAGTTGTGCACCAGCACGTCGGCCTCGGCCACCAGACGCATCAGCAGGGCGCGCTGGTCGCTGTCCTTCAGGTCCAGGCAGATGCCGGCCTTGGAGCGGTTCACGCCGAGGAAGGCGCGGCTTTCGGCCTCCAGCGTGGACGGGTACTTGCGCAGGTTGTCGCCGGTGGGCGGTTCGACCTTGATCACGCTGGCACCCTGGTCGGCCAGCAACGTGCAGCCGTACGGGCCGGCGATGTAGGCGCTCAGGTCCAGCACCTTGATGCCGCTCAGCGGGCCGGCGCTGCCTTGGCGGTGTACCAGGTCAAACGGGGAGGTCGGGGTATCCATGGGTCTTTGAAGTCCTGTGCCGGCATGCGCTGCCGGCGGCGATGAGACAGAAGGCCGGGTCAGGCAGGCTCAGCCTGCGCGGATGCCGGCCGGAACCAGGGGCAGCCAGGCCAGTCGCCAGGCATCGTGCTGGCGGCCGCCACAGCGGTACCAGGGCACGAACTGCAGCGGCGCACGACACTGCAGCTGCATGCTGATGACGGCACCCTCACCGGCATCCTCGCCCACCTGCAGCCACTGGCTGGGCGGGGCGTCGGGCAGGATCACCGTTTCCTCGGTCTTGTAGCCGTCGATCAGGCCGGTGGCATACACCAGCGGGCCGTAGGTCAGGCCGACGTATTCCCAGCGCAGCACTTCCTGGGCCACCGGCGAGCCATCGGGGGCGCGTGATTCCTGCACGTTGATGTTGGCCGCATGGTGCAGCTGCGGCTGCATCGGCAGAGCGATGCTGACCACGTCACCGGCCTGCCAGGTGCGCTGCAGGGTGATGAAGCCATCGCTGCCGGTGCCGAGCTCGCCCTGGCAGATGCCATTGATGCACAGCTCGATGCTGGCGGCCCAGGACGGCACGCGGATGCCGACGCCGAACGCGGCTTCGTGCTGCGGCTGTACTTCCAGCTCGATGCGGCCGGCGAACGGGTAGGTGGTGGTCTGCACCAGGGTCACCTGGCCGGCCTGCGGGTGCTGCAGGGTGGCCTGGCCGGGGCCGTACAGGTTCACCCGCATATCGCCATTGGCGGCCAGTCCATAGGCCACCTGCGGCAGCTCCTCCACCGCCATCGCGCCGGAGGACTTGCAGCAGCGCCAGTAGGTGGTGTGCACGCGCTTGCCGTTGGGGAAGGTGTAGTAGCACCAGTCCTCGCCGTTGGGGGCCATGGCACCGAGCAGGTCGTTGTAGGCGGTGCGCTCGATCGCATCGGCATAGCGGGCATGGCCGGTGATGGCCAGCAGCTCGCGGTTGAGCTGCATCCAGGCCAGCACCGAGCAGGTTTCCACATAGGCCTGCGGGAAGAAGGTCTTGGGGGCGTTGAACACTTCCCGCGAACGGTGGGCCACGCCACCCCACGGGCCACCGCCCAGGGTCAGGTGGTGCTGCGCGATGCGCTGCCACAGGTTGTCGATGGCGCTCTGGTAGGCCGGCTTGCCGGTGGCCTTGTACAGCTTGGCCAGGCCGACCAGGTTCCAGCACAGCTGGTAGGCCTTGCCGGTGGCAATAAACGCCGGGTCTTCGCCGGCCAGGGCCTTGTCCAGCAGGGCCAGGCGCGGGTTGGCATTGGCCTGTTCCAGCACCTTCTCGGCCAGGGCCAGATAATGCGGGTTGCCGGTGATCAGGTACAGGTCGGCAGCCGGGTCGAGCAGCACCGTGGCCGACATGCCGTGGTGGTTGCCCAGGGTGGTGATGTCGATGCCACCGTCCAGGGTGTCAAAGCACAGGTCGGCAATGCGGCAGGCGGCCTGCAGGTAGCTGTCATCGCCCAGTGCACGCCAGGTCTCGATGAAGCCCAGCAGCAGGTAGCTGTGGGTCCACATGTCCCAGGTGCGCAGCGCCGGCTCGCCGTTCCAGCTTTCCGGCTTGGGCGGCTGCGGCACGGTGAAGCGGCGGTCGGCGGCATAGTTGCCCAGGTAGCCGTCGGCATCCTGCTGGCTGATCAGCCAGTCGGCGACGCGGCGCAGGTTGGCCGCCAGCTGCGGTTGGTTGCCCTGGGCCACGGCGCGGGCAGTGGCCGAGAGCCACTTGCCGGCGTGTTCGCCATACCAGTCACCTTCCTGGTTCTGCTGCTTGTGGGCCTGGCCGAAGATGCTGATCGACGGGCTGGTCTCATCCACGATGAAGGTGGACAGGCGCCCGCTGCGGTTGGCGCTGAGCATGTCGCCGAAGATCCCGCCCAGCTGCACGCTGGCCGGGGCGATCAGCTGCTGGCCGTAGGTGATGGCCGCGCTCATTGCGCATCCACCACGCAGCGGAAGCCGAGCATGCCGCTGCGGTCCTTGGCCGGGGCCATCAGCAGGTACTTGCCGTGCTGGTCCAGGCGGTAGGCCTGGGGGAAGTACCAGTGCGAGGTCTGCGGCTGGTAGCTGGAGCCGCCGCGCAGAATTGCCACGCGGGTGTGTTCGTCACCGAATTCCTCGGTCCACTGCCACACGTGGCCGACCAGGTCTTCCACCCCGAACGGGCTGGCCGCCTGCGGGAAGCTGCCCACATCGTCGGCGGGCAGGATGCGGCGGCCACGATTGGTACGCGGCACCATCGCCGCATCCCAGTCGTTGCCCCACGGGTAGGTGCGGCCATCGTTGCCTTGCGCGGCGTACTGCCATTCCCATTCGTGCGGCAGGCGCTTGCCGGCCCAGGCCGCATAGGCGCGGGCATCTTCCAGCGACACCCACACCACCGGCTTGTTGTCCCAGCCGGCGCGCGGCGCGCCATCGACCCAGTGGGCGAGGAAGTTGATGTTGTCGGCCGGCGCATAGCCGGTGGCGTCGATGAAGGCCTTGAACTGCGCGTTGGTGACCGGGTGGCGATCGATATGGAACGGCGCGATGTCCATCACCTGGCGGTGGTGGCGGCGGGGTACCGATTCCCACGGGTACTGCACGTCCTGGCCGGCCCAGTTGAAGCCTTCGATCTCCACACCACCCACGGCGAACACGAACTCACCGCCCGGGATGGCCAGCATGCCTGCCGGAGCAGCAGCGCTGGCGGCGGTCGGGGTGATATCCACGATGGCTTGCGGCAGTGCCTTCCAGGCGCCCGAATAGGCCGACAGCGGCTTGGCGTTGGCTTCAGCCGTCAGGGCGATGAAATCCTCCAGGCCATCGACGGTGGTGCCGGCGGCCACGGACAGCACGGCGCCGAAGCCACGCGCTTCCATGTCGAAGGACAGGAAGGCCTGGCCGTTGCGCACGGCCGGGTGCAGCTCACGGCCATTCCAGATATCGAAATAGCGGGTGCCTTCGGCGTGCTCGATGGCGATCTGTTCGCCGCACACGTCGTATTCGAAGCGGTTGATGAAGGTGCGCAGGGCCAGGCCATCGACCGGGAACACGCTGGCGAAGATGCCGCCCTGCAGGCAGACCTGGTAGGGCGCCCAGTCCATGGCCACCACCAGCTGCGGGAACTGGCGGTAGATGCGCGCGATGCGGCGCAGGGTCTCGCCATCACGGTCGGTGAACTGGTTCCAGATGCCCCAGATGTTTTCCCAGGCGTTGTAACCGATACCGTTGAAGAAGCAGTACTGCAGGTCGTGGTTGCGGTTGCGGCCCCAGCGGTTCTCGTAATTGACCATGTGGCGCGGCTCCAGCCACTTCCACTTGGACACCGGCGGCACCGGGCCGTCCGGCGCCTTCTTGCCCCAGCTCTGCACGTTCCAGATCAGCTGCTCTTCGGAGCTGATGGTCGATTCGGGCTGCACCACCACCGGGTTGCCGTTGGCATCGCAGGCGTCGAAGAAGGCGCGCGGCACGCCGTTGAAGGTGTCACCGTTGATGCCGTCCGCGCCGGTGTACTTGATGATCTCGGCCAGGCCGTCCCAATGGGTGACGCCCGGATCGCGGGTGCCGTGGTCCCAGGGCTTGGCCGGCAGGAACACCTTGACCCCACGTGCCTGGAAGGCCTGCACCGCGGCCTTGAGGCCATCGATGCCGCCGGGCAGGGTGTGGGCCAGGTCGAACTGGTTGCGGTCATCGATGCCGATGTTCGGGTAGATGTACCAGATCAGCACCGAATCCAGGCCGCCGAAGCGCGCAATCAGATCATCCAGATATTTGTCGACGGTGTACTGCGCCGTTTCCACGTCATAGAAGTAGCGGTCCTCGACCATCATCTGGGCGTGGACGAAATTGCGCTGGGCCCACTGCAGTTCCGGACGGCGGTAGTTCACGTCGGTATAGCCCAGGCGCACCAGGTGCTCGGTGCGCCAGTCGCGCAGCTCGGTCAGCCAATCGCCCGCGCTGGCATTGGCATCGATCATCCAGCTGCCGATGTCGGAAAATGGCCACGCCGGTGCCTTGCCCGGGGTGGGCAGGTAACGCTGGGTGGTGACATGGGAGAACTTGTACTCGGTACGCATCGGCTCACGGCCGTAATCGGCCGGCTGGGTGTCGTAATCGGGAAGTTCGTAGCTGCTGGTCATGGGTCTGGCCAAAACGGGAAGCGAAAGGGGGGCGCCGGCGGTGTGGCAGGCCCGGGCAGGCCTGCGCTACAGGCGTAGCACCGCAGCAGTCTAACGAGGGGGGAAAACGCTTTGGCCGCCATCACCGGCCACTTTTCCTGCCTTTTGTGTCGCCTCCACCGCTTCCAGCGCCCGGTAGACGTGGTTGTAGAAGCCGGTGGAGGGCGAAGGCAGGCGATTGATCTGGCCGTCACCGACGTACTGCATCAGCAGGATGGCGACCAGTTGCTGTTCACGGTCGACCATGAACCAGGTCGAGGCGGCGCCGGACCAGCCGAACTGGCCCACGCTGCCCAGGCGGCCGCGGGCCACCGGGTCGGTGATCACATAGCCGCCCAGGCCAAAGCCTTCCCCAACGCTGAAGCCGGCAATCGGCGCGCCGAAGGCGCTGCCGAGCTGGTCGCGCATCATCAGGTCCAAGGTCTCGGCCCGGAGCAGGGAGGGGCCGGCATCGCTGCCGTCGTGCAGCAGGGCGCGGGCAAAGCGCAGGTAGTCGGCGGCGCTCGAATACAGGCCGCCGGCGCCGTTGTCATAACGGTTCAGGCGCTCACCGGGATGGCGCGCGCTGTGGGTATCGGCCAGCACCAGGGCCCCGGCATTGCCGGAGGGCAGGTCCACCACGCGATGGCGCTGGTCGGCCGGTACCTCAAAGCCGGTATCGGACATGCCCAGCGGGGCGAAGATGTGTTGCTGCAGGTAGTCAGCCAGCGATTGCCCGCTGACCACTTCCACCACCCGCCCCAGCAGGTGGGTATTGCTGCCGTCGTAATGGAAATGGGTGCCGGGAGCGTCGGCCAGGGGCACGATAGCCAGACGCGTGGCCAGTTCGGCCAGCGAGCCGGCGGAGTCGACCTCGGCGGCAATCATGGCGCGCGCAGCGGCCGGGTGCTGGCCGTCATCGGCACTCAGGCCACTGGTATGGGTGAGCAGGTGGCGCAGGGTCAGCGGGCGCGGTGTCGGCAGGCTGTACACGCCGCCGGTGGCCGGCTCGACCAGCACGCGGCTATCGGCGAAGGCGGGCAAGAAGCGCGACAGCGGGTCATCCAGCTGCAGCCGGCCCTGTTCCAGCAGCTGCAGCACCGCCACCGACACCACTGGCTTGGTCATCGAGTAAATGCGGAACAGGCTGTCATCGCGCATGGGCAGCGTACGTGCGATGTCCTGGTGGCCATAGTGGCGCTGGAACACGCGCCGGCCGTCTTTTTCGACCAGGGCAGCGGCGCCGGGAAAACCGCTGGCCGTCGTACGCTGCTGCAGGTAGTCATCCAGCGCCTGCCAGCGATCGCTGGCAGCACAGGGCAGAGCGCAGCTGGCAGTGAGCATGGCGATGAGCAAACGTTGGTGCAGGCGCATGGGCGTCGTCCTGTCGCGTGGTGGTGGCGATGGGCGTCAACACAAAAAAGGCGCCACCGTTGCCGGTGGCGCCTTTTTTACAGGGTCACGATCAGAACTTGATCGTGTGGCTGATCGAGACCATGCGGCCACGGCCAGCGAAGTAGTTCTGCCAGCCCGGCAGCTGCGACCAGGTCAGCACGTACTGCTTGTCCAGCAGGTTCTCGATACCCACCGAGAGCTTGCCGTAGGTGCCCAGGTCGTAGTTGGCGGTCAGGTCCCACAGCGCGTAGCCATAGGTGTCTTCCTCGTTGCCGTAGGTGTTGCCGTTGACCGGGGAGACCCAGGTTTCGGTCAGGTCACGCGAGAAGGTCTTGGTCACGCCCAGGGTGGCATCGAACTTGTCGTTCGGGGTCCAGGTCAGCGAGGCGGTGACCTTGTCCGGGGAAATGTCCAGGATGCCCATTTCCTTGGCCAGCGCCGAACCGGTGTGGTAGCTGGTCTGGCCACGGATGGCCGAGTACAGCAGGGTGCCGCGCAGCTGGTCGTTGAAGGTCCAGGCGCTGTTGAACTCGAAGCCTTCGATCTCGACCGGGGCGCGGGTCAGGATGAAGTCGTCGGTGGCCTCATCCACGCTCAGGGACGAGCCGAACTCGGACTCGGACTTGTACACCGAGGCACCGATCTGGCCACGGGCGCCGCGCCAGTTGAAGCCGATTTCACGGTTTTCGGTGATCAGCGGGTCCAGGTCGGCCACGCAGGACACGGCCTTGCACGGGCTGTTGGCCTGGATGTTGCGCAGCGGGATGCCGACGTTGGCGATGCCAAAGCCTTCCGAATAGGAAGCAAACACCGAGAACTGGTCATTGATGCGCCAGATCGCACCGAAGTTGGGCATGGTGGCCTTGTAGTCCAGCTTGCCGCCCTGCACCGGGGTGTGGTCGCGGAAGGCCACGGTGGTGTAGCTGTCGATGCTCAGTTCGCCGTCTTCGCGACGCACGCCGGCATCCAGGGTCACCGGGCCGATGTCCCAGCTCAGCTGGGCGTAGCCGGCCAGCGAGGTGTACTCCATCGGCGGCACCCACAGGCGGTTGGTCAGGGCCAGACGCTGGGCTGCGGTGTCTTCGACAAAGTCCACGCCGGCACGCAGGCGCAGGCCTTCCACGCCGGCCAGGTCGTGGTAGCCGTAGCCCACGCGCAGGCCCTTCTTGTCGGAGACGATTTCCGACTGGTCCCAGATGCGCTCGGCTTCCGGCGGGGCCGGCTTGACCAGCTGGCGGTCGCTGCCGTTTTCCGGGATGTAACGCATGGCCTGGTCGGCCCAGTAGGCATCCACGCTCAGGTCGCCACCGAAGAAATCGGCGTTGGTGTACTTCACGGCCACCTGTTCGAATTCGTTGAATTCGGCCAGCGAGCCGGCAATGGAGCCCTTCTCGGCGGTGTTGGTGCTCGGCACCGGGCACTCGACCGGGTCGAAGCGGCAACCTTCCACCGGGATGTAGTTGGCCTTGCCGCGGATCATGAAGTTGCTGTAGGTGGCCTGGATGCGCTGCATCTGGCCTTCGCCGAAGTTGTAGCCGCCCTTGACGAACAGATTCTTGGAGTAGGAGTCGGATAGCGAGCCGGAGGTGTTCAGGCCGACGCGGCGGCCCTCGCCGTCGTAGCTGATGCCACGGTCGATGTAGGCGCCGGACACCACGAAGTCAGCGGCATCACCACGGTAGGTGTGGGTCACGCCGACCTTCTTGGTCGCGCTGTCGTCCTTGAACTGGGTGCCGTAGCGGGTGGACACGGTGGTCTGGTGACCGTCCACTTCCGGGTTCTTGGACAGGTAATTGATCACGCCGCCGGAACCGCCGATGCCTTCGGCAGCGGACGGGCCGTTGATGACCTCGATGCGGCCGATCACACCCATGTCGGTGAAGGTGCCGTTGCGGTTGCCCTCGCGCAGCGGCGAGCCCTGCGGCACGCCGTCAAACAGGCGCAGGGCGATGCGGCCGCGCAGGGTCTCGCCGGAGTTGCTCATCGCCTGCGAGGATTCCGAATAACCCGGCACCATGCGTGCCAGCACGGCGGTGGCGTCTTCGGTCAGGTTGAGGTTGCGCTGCACTTGCTCGGCGGTCACCAGGGTGACAGCGCCCGGGACCTTTTCGATGGCGACCGGGGTGCGGCTGCCGGTGACGATGATCTGGTCCAGATCGGTGGCCTGGCCGGCGGCATCCTGGGCCAGGGCCGGCGCGATGGAGGTGGCCAGCAGGATGGTGCTGATCGCGGCGGACAACGGATTGATCATTTCTCTTCCCCGGTAGTGCAGTAAACACCGCCCAGACGACACTGGTTGGTGCGATGGTCAGGCCGGTGGGCCCAGTGAGGGTCATCGGGGGGCGTGCACACATCGCCCGCGCCCCATACGTTGGCGCGAAGCCTATGCGTCAGGGCGATGACAAGAAACGGGCCGTTGCTGTGTTCTGAGTGAAGCATTTCTGCCTTGTGCCCTGTTGCATTGCGGCAAAAAGGCAGTGGATATTTGTTTCAGTCCTTGCTCAAGCAATTTTTGCTTTCGTCCAGAAGCGCATTGACCAGGCGCAGGCGTACCGAAGAACGCGACCAGACCAGGCCGATCCGGCGTGGTTCGGAAGGCAGGGGCAGCGGCAGGCGGGCCACATCGATGCCGGCCGGCCAGGGCTGGGCCCAGTCCGGCACCAGGGACACACCCAGGCCACGGTCCACCATCACCGCAATCGCATTGAGGGCGTTGAGCTCCAGCCGTTCGCGCGGCACGATGCCGGCCCGGCGCAGGTATTCATCGGCCTTGCGCCCGCCCCATTCGTGGCGGTCGTAGCGGATCAGCGGCTGTTCGCGCAGCAGGGTGTGCGGGTCGATATGGGCCAGATGGCGCGGTGCCAGCACCACCAGCGGCTCTTCGCGCAGCAGCTGCCAGTCGCAGGTCTTGGGCAGGGCGAACGGAGCCTGCAGCACCATGGCCGCATCCAGGTCGCCTTCCTCCACCGCCCGGTACAGGTCGGCCGAATAGCCGGGGCGGATGAACACGTTGATCTGCGGGAAGCTTTCCACCATCCGCGCCAGGATGTCCGGCAGCAGGCCGGCCAGGGCGGTGGGGCAGGCGCCGATGCGCAGCTCGCCGGACAGCCCGTTCTCGTTGGCCACGCTGCGCAGGTCGGCCACATCGCGCAGCAGGCCGCGGGCGCGTTCCAGGATGCGTGCGCCTTCCTCGGTGACGCTGACCGTGCGCCCGGCGCGGGCAATCAGCGGCGCGCCCAGTTCACGTTCCAGGGTGCGGATCTGCTGCGCCACGGCGGCCGGGGTGATGTGCAGGCTGCGCGCGGCAGCGGCCATCGAGCCGCGGTCGGCTACGGTGACGAAGGTGTTGATGAACTGCGTTTCCACCTTGGCAAATCCGGGTCAGACAAAGTTGGCAAAGGCTACAGCATCCCCCGCCCGGCAGGTTCGACCGGGCGGGGCAGGCTGGCTCAGGACGGCTGTTGCTGCTTCTTGGTGCCGTGGATGGTCAGCCCTTCCAGCGACTGCTGCGGGGCCGGGAAGAGCAGGCTGGCCACATAGCCGATCACGATGCACAGGGCGATGGAGATGGCCAGGTAGAAGTACGGGTGGACCAGGCTGAACCACCAGCAGACCAGGGTGATCAGCACCGAACCGGTGACACCGATGGCCACGCCCGGGGCGTTGGCGCGACGGGTGAACATGCCCAGGGTGTAGGCACCGGCAAAGCCACCGCCGAGCAGGCCGGCCAGCTCGATGGACACGTCAAACAGCGAGTTGATGTCATAGCGACTCATCACCAGGGCGATGACGATGCCGATCACACCGACGCCGACGCCGGACCATTCGGCGATGCGCACCGCGGTCTTCTCATCCGGGGCCTTGGCCAGCTTCTGGTAGAAGTCCACCGAGATGAGGGTGCCGACCGAGTTGATGATCGAGGACAGGGTGGACATGGCCGCGGCGAAGATGCCGGCGATGATCAGCCCGGTGACGCCGGCCGGCAGTTCAGCGGCGATGAACAGCGGGAAGGTGGCATCGATGGGCAGCAGCGGGTTCAGGCGCTCCGGGTTGTCGCGGTAGTACATCCACAGCGCGGTACCGATGCCGTAGAACACGAAACCACCCGGGATCATGATCGCGGCAAAGGCCCAGATCGAACGCCCGGCTTCCTTGTCCGACTTGGTCGACAGCGCACGCTGCATCAGCACCTGGTCCTTGGGGAAGGTCAGCACCACGTCGAACACCACCAGGAAGATGAAGCCCCAGACGGTGGCCTTGGTCAGGTCGAAGCTGAAATCGAAGATCTGGGTCTTGTTCTGCGCGCTGGCCGCCGACATCAGCTCGGGCAGGTTGGCGCCCGAGCTCCAGAACACGTAGCCGATGGCAAACAACGCGCCGCCGAACATCACCAGCACCTGCACCACGTCGGTCCAGATCACCGCCTTGGAGCCGCCGATGGTGGAGTAGATGATGGTGAAAACGCCCATCATCATGATCGACCAGACCACATCCAGGCCGGTGATGGTGGAAATGGCCAGGGCCGGCAGGAACAGGATCACGCTCATGCGTGCGCCGATCTGCATGATGATGCACAGCGCGCTGGAGAGCAGGCGGATGGCCGGGTGGAAGCGGGTTTCCAGGTAGGAGAACACGCTCATCAGGTCCAGCCGGCGCAGGATCGGCACGATCCAGATCGCCACGAACACCAGGCCCAGCACGGCCATCAGGTTGTTGGTCAGGTACTGCCAGTTGGTGTCGAACGCCTTGGCCGGAATGGCGATGAAGCTGATCGAGGAGGTGTTGGTGGCATACAGGCTGATGCCTGCCGCCCAGAACGGGATGGAGCGGCCACCGACGAAGTAATCGGCGGTGTTGGAGTTCTGGTCACGCAGGTAGAACCACAGGCCCATGCCGAGCATGGCCAGCAGGTAGAGCACGATCACCACCCAGTCCAGGTTGCGCAGCAGGTGCTTGCTGCCTTCCACCTCGCTGCTCAGCCACTGCCCGTCCTGGTGCCAGGCCAGGCCGTTGCCGCGGCTCACGATCTGCTGCGGGGCCGGGCCGGCCGGCAGGGTCTGGATGCTGTACCAGGCGCCGGTGATGGTGTGGAAGCTGCGCAGCACGACGGCATCGTCGGCCTGCTTGACCAGCATCAGCAGGTGGGCCTGGCCGAGGGTGCGCAGCGAGCCGGGCAGGATCTGGCCATCGGCGGGCGCCAGCAGCTGCCAGCCGTGGTCCTTGCTCCAGCTTTGCCACTGGCCGGCAGTGTCGGCCAGGTAGATCACGCCTCGGCTGCCCTGCACGGCCAGCGGGGGGGCATTGCCCAGCCAGGCCGGCAGGCTGCGCCAGCGGCCCTGGCCATCGGCCACATGCAGCTGCGGCAGGCCATCGCTGCCCAGCCCGGCGACCATCACTTCATCGCCCAGGCTGCCCAGCACCGGCTGCTGCAGGCCTTCGGGCAGGGCCAGTGCCGCGCCGGGCTGCAGCTGCTCGCTGTGCACACGTACCGGCAGCAGTTGCGCCGGGGCGTCATCGATGAGCAACCAGTGCTGCGCACCGGCACTGACCGCGCTGCGGATCTGCGCCGGCTGCAGCCCGGCCGGGGTGGCCACGGCCTGCCAGCTCTTGCCGTCGGCGCTGAGCAGCTGCAGCTGGCCGTCGTGGCGGGCCAGCAGGTGGCCGCCGAGGGCGAACACCGCCTCGGCCTGGGTGGCCGGCAATTGGCCATCGCGTACCGTGGTCAGGCTGGAATCGGCCTGCGCGGTGGTGCTGCCGACAAGCAGCAGGATCAGCGCCAGCAGGCTGGTCAATACAAAGGAACAGACACGGGTCATGGTCAGGCAATCCGGCGCAGGCAGGCGATCAGCAGGTGGAGGAGCGGTCGGCGGCCAGCAACATCTGGGCCTGGCGCAGGAAGGGGGTGTCGATCATGCGGCCTTCGAACAGGAAGGCACCACGGCCGGAAGTCTCGGCTGCAGCGGCGGCGGCAACGATGCGGCGGGCCTCGTCCAGGCGCTGCTCGCTGACACTGAACACGGCATTGGCCCAGGCCACCTGCTTGGGGTGGATGCAGCTCTTGCCCAGAAAACCCAGGTCGCGGGCCAGCCCGGCCTCGGTCTGGAAGCCGTCCTGGTCGCTGACGTTGGGCCAGGCGCTGTCGTAGGCAAACACGCCGGCTTGCGCAGCGGCCATCTTCAGCGCGAACAGGGCCGCATGCACATTGGCCGGGGTGCGGGCCACGCCATTGACCGCGAACAGATCGGCCAGGCCCAGCTGCAGGCCGGCCACGCGCGGGTGGGCAGCGGCCAGCTCGGCGGCGTGGCGCAGGCCGGCCGGGGTTTCCACATTGAGCAGCAGGCCGATCGGCCGGCTGATGCCATTGGCCTGTTCGGCGGCCTCCAGGGCGGCAGCAATGGCCTGCACCTGGGCGGCGGTCTCCAGCTTGGGGATATTGAGCAGGTCCACCCGCGGCTGGGCCATGGCGGCCAGGTCGGCGGCAAAATGCGGGCTGTCCGGGGCGTTGGTGCGCACGATCACGCACTTGCTGCTGGCCGCCAGCGCCGGGTCGGTCAGGAAACCGGCAATAGCCTGGCGGGCGGCCTCCTTGCCGGCCTCGGGGACCGAGTCCTCCAGGTCGAAAGACAGGGCATCGGCGTCGCCGGCCAGGGCCTTGGCGAACAGCTCCGGCC
Organism: Stenotrophomonas ginsengisoli; assembly: GCF_001431485.1. GTDB lineage: Bacteria > Pseudomonadota > Gammaproteobacteria > Xanthomonadales > Xanthomonadaceae > Stenotrophomonas > Stenotrophomonas ginsengisoli. Next base: position 23,998 of record NZ_LDJM01000031.1, read on the forward strand.
GGGCGCCGGGAACGAACAGTTTGCTTCTCATGGCACAACCCTTTGCGGTGGTGATCCGCGCTGGGAGGCAAGTCTGGGCCAAGCCCGGCAACGAAACACCGGCGCAGGTGATATTCAGGCAATAGCTTCTGTAGCTTGTTCTTGGCAGGGCAGGTGGGCTGGTGGTGCGTGGGTTGCGTTCCACCCAGTTCAGTGGCTCGATGCGGCGGTGCAGACAGTGGCAATGCCGGATCAGGAGCCAGCTATGTAGCGGGCGTGTGGACGCACGCATGCGGTGAGCCGGCGCGGATGCACCGCCAGGCCAGCCCCGTCAGCAGGGCACCAGGCGTGCCGCAATGCCTAGGGCGGGTCAAGTTTGTGCCTGGTCTGCCGTCAATGACCGGATGGTGCACACATGGCCGCGGCCAGTCGTGGCGGTGGTCATGGGCTGGCAGCGGCCGTCACCGCCGGGTTGCTGTGTGTAGCCAAGGTTTGATTGTCCACCCACCACTGCAGGTGTCGCTTGGCACCTGCCCGTATTGCCTGGAGTGTCATGTTTACCCTGCATCCCGTATTCAGCGCCTTGGTTCTGGGAACCCTCACCCTGCTGGCACCCTCGATGGCGCGCGCCGACGATACCGAGGAGGAGACCGAAGTTCTGGATTGGGAGGAACAGGTGCCGGTCGAGGTCGAGCTCTGGCCCGGGGCACCAGGGCATGCGGCCGGTACCCGTGAGTTGAAACTGGTGCAGCGCTCCACCACCGGCAAGGTCGTGGCCAGCCAGGTGGCCCTGTCACTGTTGACCCGCAGTATTTCTGGCCAGGGTTTCAACAAGGAAAACCTGCGCGGGACCAAGGTCAGGAGCGTGCCCAACCCGGCTTTTGGCCCCATGCCCGAACAGGTGCAGTCCGCCCTGGCGGATTACTTTGCCGCGCATCCGGCGGCCGTACCTGCCGAGTATTCCCCGATCCAGCTCACGGTGAAGGAGTTCAGCCTGATCTACCGCGAACTGGGCGATGAGAATACGGATTACGTCCTGCAGCAGGAGATCGACATCGGTTTTCCGATCCTGCGCACCCGTTTCCGTCAGTTGCCAGGCGCCGGTGAGGGGGCCAAGTGCCGGATGGACGAGACCGTCTCGGCCCCGCTGGAGGCCTGGCAGGCGGATGACTATGCCTACGCGCGCCAGGTGGTCGAGCAACATGCCAACCAGTGTGTGAGCAGCTTTGTGGCCATGCTGCCGCAGTTGTTCCCGGACCCGCAGCAGGGGCCGGTCGAGGCCGCAACGCTCGGCGTGCCCGCTGCAGAAGCCGGCGACGTGGTGCCGGAAGGCGAACAGCAAGGCTGAGCGCAGGGGGCTGCCAGTCATCGGGCTGGCAGCTGCGCCGGCAGGGCAGGGCCATGATTGGCAGCAGTTCACGGCATGGCCGCCGGCAGGTTGCCCGTGCCTGCCATTGGCCGGTCACTGCGGGGCAGCAGGCAGGGCGGGTAAACTGCCGGGTATGAAAATCGCCTCCTGGAACGTCAATTCCCTCAATGTCCGCCTGCCCCACCTGGAGCAGTGGCTGGATGCCTTCGCCCCCGACGTGGTCGGCCTGCAGGAAACCAAGCTGGAGGACCACAAGTTCCCGGCCGCGCGCCTGGCCGAGCTGGGTTGGAACGTGGTCTATGCCGGGCAGAAGACCTACAACGGCGTGGCCCTGCTGGCCCGTGGCGAGATCAGCGATGTGCAGATCGGCATCCCGGGCTTTGAGGATGTGCAGCAGCGGGTGATCGCCGGCACCATCAACGGGGTGCGGGTGATCAACCTGTATGTGGTCAACGGCCAGGACGTGGGTACCGACAAATACGAGTACAAGCTGCGCTGGCTGGCCGCCGTGCACGCCTGGGTAGCCGACGAGCTGACCCGGCACAAGGAACTGGTGGTGATGGGCGACTTCAACATCGCCCCGGACGAGCGCGACGTGCCTGATGCCAAGGTCTGGAACGACGAGCACATCCTGACCTCCATCCCCGAGCGTGCCGCCCTGCAGGCGCTGCTGGATCTGGGCCTGCACGATGCCTTCCGCCTGCGCCACGACGAGGCGGCCATCTTCAGCTGGTGGGATTACCGTGCGGCCGGTTTCCGCCGCAATTACGGGCTGCGCATCGACCTGAACCTGATTTCCGATGCCCTCAAGGCACGCCTGGCCGATGTCGGCATCGATCGCGAGCCGCGCACCTGGGAACGCCCCAGCGACCATGCCCCGGCCTGGGTCCAGTTCGCCCCGGCCGGCTGAACCCGGCCACGGAAAAGCCCGGCTTGCGCCGGGCTTTTGTGCTGCAACAACCGGGTGCTTCAGCGCACCGATTTGCGGGTGAACAGATTGACGATGGCCAGCAGGATCACTGCGCCGATCAAAGAGAAGAGGAAGGTACGCAGGGTAATGGCTTCATTGATGCCGCCGCCGAACAGGAAGCCGGCAATCATCGCGCCGACAATGCCGACGATGATGTTCAGAAAAATGCCCTGCTGTCCGTCGCGCTTCATGATGATGCTGGCAAGCCAGCCAACAATGCCGCCCATGATCAACCAAATGATGATGCCCATGAAAACACCTCCTTGCGGTCTGGCACCGGGGGTGATGCCTGCCATCCAGTTAAGGGATGTCGGCGTTAAAAAGTCGTGTACTGACGTGAGGCCGGCGTGGTGAGTCAGCTGCCGTTGGCCCACTGGCACCATCAGGGATTGCAGCTTTGGCACCTGGCACATACCCCCGGCAGCCGCGGCGAACCGCTGGCGCGCACAGTGCTGGGCCCGGCCCTGGGCATGGCCCCGGCGGCGCTGCCGATCAGCCGCAGCGAGCGCGGCCGGCCCCAGCTGGATGCACCGCTGGGCGGGTTTGACGCCGGCTGGAGCCACAGCGGTGGCCATCTGCTGGTGGCGCTGGGGCAGAGGGTGCGTCTGGGCGTGGACCTGGAGCGGATCCAGCCGCGGCCGAAAATGGCCGAGGTGATCGCCCGCTTCTTCCACCCGGCCGAAATCGACTGGCTGCTGGGCCTGGACGAGGCGGGCCGCCAGCACTGGTTCTTCCGTGTCTGGTGCGCCAAGGAGGCCCTGCTCAAGGCCCATGGCCACGGCATTTCCTTCGGCCTGCACCGCTTTGCCTTGCTGGCCCGGGGATCGGACCTGGTCCTGGCCCACAGTGACGTGGAACTGGGCCCGGCGGCCAGCTGGCAGTTGCACGAATGGGCCATTGCCGATGATTTCCGCGCCGCACTGGCCTGGCAGGTGGCCGGAGCCTGCGATAATGGCGGCCATGAGCACCCATACCCTCCCCGCTGACGTCGCCCCCGCCCTGCAACAGGGCCTGGCCGCGATGGGCCTGGACGCACACCTGGCCGCCCCGCTGCTCGAGTACCTGACCCTGCTCGACCGCTGGAACAAGACCTACAACCTGACCGCCATCCGTGACCCGCGCGAGATGGTCACCCGCCACCTGCTCGATTCGCTGGCGATGGCGCCGTTCTTCTCCACCGGCACCCTGGCCGACCTGGGCACCGGCCCCGGGCTGCCGGGCATCCCGCTGGCGATCACCCATCCGGGCCTGCAGGTGACCCTGGTGGAGAGCAACGGCAAGAAGTGCCGTTTCATGCGCGAGGCCGTGCGCAAGCTGGGCCTGGCCAATGCCCGTGTGGCCGAAGGCCGCGCCGAGGCGCTGGACGAGCCGGCCGGTTTCGACAATCTCACCGCACGCGCGATGGATACCCTGGGCGGCATCATCACCGTCGGTGGCCACCTGCTGCGCCCGGGCGGCCGCCTGCTGGCGATGAAGGGGGTGGTGCCGCACGAGGAGATCGCTGCCCTGCCGGCCGGTTGGCAGGTCGAATCGATCACCCCGCTGAGCGTGCCCGGCCTGGTCGGCGAGCGGCATCTGGTGGTGGTCGGCCGCGGCTGATTTTTAACCAGCTTTTCTCATTCGCCCGGCGAGCGGCCATAATGGCCAGCCCCCTTACCTGCCCAAGAGGCTCAACGCATGGCCCGCATCATCGCGATTGCCAACCAGAAAGGCGGCGTCGGCAAGACCACCACGGCCGTCAACCTGGCCGCGGCGCTCGCCGGTGCCGGCAAGCGCGTCATGCTGGTGGACCTGGATTCGCAGGGCAACGCGACCATGGGCAGCGGGGTGGACAAGCGTGAGTTGAACGCCTCCACCTATGACCTGCTGCTGGGCGAGGCCAGCGTGGTCCAGGTGCGGGTGACCACCGGCGAGGGCTTTGACCTGCTGCCGGGCAACATCGACCTGACCGCGGCGGAAATCGCCCTGATGAGCCAGGACGCACGCGAGCAGCGGCTCAAATCGGCCCTGGCCCCGGTGCGCGGCCAGTACGACTACATCATCATCGACTGCCCGCCGGCGCTGGGTCTGCTGACCCTCAATGCGCTGGCCGCCGCCGATTCGGTGATCGTGCCGATGCAGTGCGAGTACTACGCTTTGGAAGGCCTGAGCGCGCTGGTGGAGACCATCGAGGCGCTGCGCGACACGCTCAACCCGGCGCTGGAGATCGAAGGGGTGCTGCGCACCATGTTCGATGTGCGCAACAACCTGGCCAACGCGGTCTCGGCCGAGCTGACCAACCATTTTGGCGACAAGGTGTTCCGCACCATCGTGCCGCGCAACGTGCGCCTGGCCGAGGCGCCCAGCCATGGCCAGAGCATCCTCGGCTATGACCGCTCATCGCGTGGCGGGGTGGCCTATGTCGGCCTGGCCGGCGAGGTGATCCGCCGCAACGCGCAACGCAACCGGGCCGCCAAGGCCATGGAGTCCGTCTGATGACCGTCAAGAAGCGCGGCCTGGGCCGTGGTCTGGATGCCCTGCTGGGCCCGAAGGGCGGCAATACCCCGGTCAATGTCGCCGCCGTGGCCCAGCCCCAGCCGGGCGAGGTGCTGCGCAAGATCAAGGTCTCCGAGCTGCAGCCGGGCAAGTACCAGCCGCGCCGGGACATGGATTCGTCCAAGCTGGACGAACTGGCCGACTCGATCCGCGCCCAGGGCGTGATCCAGCCGATCCTGGCCCGTCGTCTGCCGGCCGGCAATTATGAAATCGTCGCCGGTGAGCGCCGCTGGCGTGCCTCCCAGCTGGCCGGCCTGGCCGAAGTACCGGTGGTGGTGCGCGAGCTGGAAGACCGCACCGTGGTCGCCATGGCGCTGATCGAGAACATCCAGCGCGAAGACCTCAACCCGTTGGAAGAGGCGCAGGCGCTGTCGCGCCTGATCGAGGAATTCAGCCTGACCCATGCCGAAGCCGCGCAGGCGGTGGGGCGTTCGCGTGCGGCGGTGTCCAACCTGCTGCGCCTGATCGACCTGCCCGAAGGCGTGCGCGCGCTGCTGATCGAGCGCCGGCTGGAAATGGGCCATGCCCGCGCCCTGCTGACCCTGGCCCCGGAGCTGGCCACACGCCTGGCCGAGGAAGCGGCCGAGCAGGGCTGGTCGGTGCGCGAGGTCGAGCACCGCGCCCAGCAGTTTGCCGCCGGCAAGCTGCCCGGTGCACGCAAGGCCAAGCCGGCCCCGGCCACCCCGTTGGCCGATATCGCCAGCCTGCAGAACGAGCTGTCCGAAGCCCTCGGTGCCCGTGTGGACATCAGCCAGGGGCGGGGCGGCAAGGGCAAGCTGGTCATCCATTACAGCGACCTGGATACCCTGGACGGGGTCCTGGAGCGCCTGCGCGCCCGTCGCGCCTGATCCGTCTTCCAACAACCCGAGGTGGCTGAACAGCCATGAATCCGAGCAAGGTCGACCGCAACCATCTGTTGCGTCTGACCGATCTCCCGAATGTGGGGCCGGCCTGCGAGAAGGATCTGCGCCTGATCGGCATCCGTGTACCGGCGCAGCTGCGCGGTCGCGATGCCTATGACATGTACGCGCAGCTGTGCCTGCGCACCGGGGTGCTGCATGACCCCTGCGTGATCGATGTGTTCCTGTCGATCACCCACTTCCTCGCCGGTGAGGCGGCGCAGCCCTGGTGGGCTTTCAGCGCGCAGCGACGGGCCCACCTGGCACACGAGCCGATGCAGCTGTAGCCGGGCCATGCCCCGGCGCCTGCCCGGTTTTCCCCTGTGATCACTTCCGGCGCATAGTGGCGGCCTGCGGGCAGTGCCTGCCCGACCTGTTGTGGTGCCGGCCGTGTGTTGCGGCCGGGCATTTACCGTACTGGAGCTTTGCATGACCATCCTTGTCACCGGCGCGGCCGGTTTTATCGGCGCCCATGTCTGTCAGGCCCTGGCTGCCGCCGGCCAGGCGGTGGTGGGCCTGGACAACTACAACGATTACTACGACCCGCAGATCAAGCGCGACCGGGTTGCCGCACTGTGCCCGCAGGTGGACATCCGGGTACTGGACCTGACCGACCGGTCCGGCCTGGACGCCCTGTTCGAGGAGGTCGCGCCCAGCGCGGTGATCCACCTGGCCGCGCAGGCGGGTGTGCGCTACTCGCTGGAAAACCCGCAGGCCTACGTGGATTCCAACCTGACCGGGTTTGTGAACATCCTCGAGCTGTGCCGCCACCGTGGCGTGGGCCATCTGGTGTATGCCTCCAGCAGCTCGGTGTATGGCGATTCGGCCACGCCGCCGTTCTCCGAGGACCAGCGTATTGACCGCCCGCGCTCGCTGTATGCGGCGACCAAGGCGGCCAACGAACTGATGGCCTACACCTATGCCCAGCTGTTTGGCCTGAAGGCCACCGGGCTGCGCTTTTTCACCGTTTACGGCCCGTGGGGCCGGCCGGACATGGCGCCGCTGCTGTTCTCGCGCGCGGTGCTGGCAGGGCGCCCGATCCAGGTGTTCAACGAAGGCCGGATGCAGCGCGACTTCACACATGTTTCCGACATCGTGGCCGGCATTCTGGGTGCACTTTCCCACCCGTCCACGGAAACCATCGCCCACCAGGTGTTCAACCTGGGCAACCACACCCCGATCGAGCTGGAGCACTTCATCGGCGTGATCGAGGCGGCCGCCGGGGTGGCGGCGCGCAAGGTCTACAAGCCGATGCAGCCCGGTGACATGGTCCGCACCATGGCCGATACCCGGCGCGCGGAACAGGCCTTCGGTTATGCGCCGAGTACCCCGATCGAGGTTGGATTGCCGCCGGTGGTGGCCTGGTGCCGGGAGTATTTCGGCCAGGCGGTCTGATTTCATCCGGACATAACCGGTGGGGCCGTCAAATTTCCCCATTCATGATTGTTGGTTGATCCATGACTCCTCCCCAGCTGTCGGTTGTTGTCCCGGTCCACAACGAACAGGCCAATGTGGCCGGGCTGCTGGCCGAGATCGCCGCCGCCCTGCGCGGCAAGCTGGACTGGGAGGCGGTGTTTGTCGATGACCTTTCCAGTGACGGCACCCTGGCCGTGCTGGAGCGGCTCAAGGCCGACTATCCGGAGCTGCGCGTACTGGCCCATCGCAGCCAGTGCGGGCAGAGCACGGCGGTGCACAACGGGGTACGCGCGGCCCGTGCCGCGTGGGTGGCCACCCTGGACGGGGACGGCCAGAACGATCCGGCCGACATCCCGCGCCTGCTGGCCGAGCGTGACCGGGTGGCCCCTTCGGTGCGGCTGCTGGCGGGCTGGCGGGTCAACCGCCAGGACACCGGTTCCAGGCGCTGGGCCAGCCGCTGGGCCAACGCGATCCGTGCGCGTCTGCTGCACGATGACACCCCCGACACCGGCTGCGGGATCAAGTTGTTCGAGCGCCAGGCTTTCCTGGAGCTGCCTTACTTTGACCACATGCACCGCTACCTGCCGGCCCTGATGCAGCGCGCCGGCTGGTCCACCCTGAGTGTCCCGGTCAACCACCGCCAGCGCGGCAGCGGGGTGTCCAAGTACACCAACTTCGGCCGGGCGGTGGTGGGGGTACGTGACCTGCTCGGGGTGAGCTGGCTGATCGCCCGTTCCCGGCGCACGCTGGTGGTGGAACGATGAGCCCGGACTGGATGAACCAACCGCTGGCCTGGCTGGACTGGACCGGTGTGCACCTGTCGCCGTGGAAGCTGATCGGCCTGGCCGGTGCGCTGCTGTTCGGCGCGCGCTGGGTAGTGCAGTTCTGGGCCACGCGCAAGGCCGGGCGGCCGGTGATCCCGCGCCTGTTCTGGTACATGAGCGTGGCCGGCAGCCTGATGACCCTGAGCTACTTCCTGTTCTCGGCCAAGCAGGATGCGGTGGGCATCGCGCAGAACCTGTTTCCCGCCTTCACCGCGCTGTACAGCCTGCAGCTGGACATCCGCAACCGTGGCTGGCGGCTGCCCAAGGACACGGCTTCTGTCTGAGTTCGGCATGGCAAGTGCCGGATTGGCTCTATGAGCCCCCCCGGGCACGGTGCGATGATCCAAGGTCTGTTCATGTTTGGGGAAACAGGCTCGTGAAATCGACCTTGGCAGTGGCAATCGTATTGGCTCTGGGAATCACCGCGGTGCCGGCACCGGCCTTGGCCCGGGCCACGCCCAGCGCGCAGGTGAGCAAGGCAGCCGACCAGCGCCTGCTGGCCATCGCCGATGCCGAATACGCCTGGCGCCATGCCGATGCCCCGGGCCAGCAGCGCGACCGCCGCCGCCTTGGCGATGTCAGCGAAGCTGCCCAGCAGGCCCGCCTGGCCGGCTGGCAGCAGGTGCTTGGCCAGCTGGACCGGCTGGACCAGGGCCAGCTCTCGGCCGAAGGCAAGGTCAATTACGCGGTCTACCGTGCGCAGATCCTGGACCTGGTCGATGCGGTCAACCAGCGCACCTACCAGATGCCGTTCAATGCCGATTCCTCGTTCTGGTCCAACCTGGGTTTCATGGCCCAGCGTCGCCTGGCCGATGTGCAGCAGGCCGAGGACTACATCGCCGTGCTGGAGGATGTGCCGCGCCATTTCGACCAGCAGATCACCAACATGCGGGCCGGCCTGGCCCGTGGTTTCAGCGTGCCGCGCGCGGTGCTCGATGGCCGCGAGGTGTCCATTGCGATGGTCGCCGAGCTCAAAGACCCGGCCGCCTCGCCGCTGTACGCCCCGTTGACCAAGCTGCCGGCCTCGATCCCGGCCGCCGAGCAGGCGCGCCTGCAGGCCCGTGCCCGCGCCGCCATCGGCGGGCAGGTGGTGCCGGCCTTCGGCAAGCTGCTGACCTTCTTCAACAACGAATACGTGCCGCAGGCGCGCACCACCCTGGCCGCCGAGGCGATGCCGGACGGCGAGGCGTTCTACCGCTCGCAGATCCGCGAATACACCACCCTGGACATGAGCCCTGCACAGATCCACCAGATCGGCCTGGCCGAGGTGGCGCGCATCCGTGCCGAGATGGACGCGGTCATCGACCAGACCGGCTTCCGTGGGAAATCAACGCAGACCCGCTTTGCCGATTTCCTGCAGTTCCTGCGCACTGATGAGCAGTTCTACGCCAAGACCCCGCAGCAGCTGCTCAGCCATGCGGCCTGGATCGCCAAGCGCATCGACGCCAACATCGGTGAGTACTTCACCCTGCCGCGTGCGCGCTTTGCCCTGGTGCCGGTGCCCGATGACATCGCCCCGTTCTGGACCGCCGGCCGCGGTGGCAACAACACCTACTGGCTGAACACCTACAACCTGCCGGCGCGCCCGTTCTACAACCTGCCGGCACTGACCCTGCACGAGGCCGACCCGGGCCACGCCATGCAGGGCGCGCTGGCCGCAGAGCAGGCCGAGCAGCCGGCCTGGCGCCGTGACAGCTACATCTCCGCCTACGGCGAGGGCTGGGGCCTGTACACCGAAAAGCTCGGCGTGGAGATGGGCGTGTACCAGACCCCGTACGAGGACTTCGGCCGCCTGACCTATGAAATGTGGCGTGCTGCGCGCCTGGTCATCGACACCGGTGTGCACCACTACGGCTGGAGCCGCGAGCAGGCGCTGGCCTTCCTGCGCGACAACACCGCCCTGAGCGAGCATGAAGTGACCACCGAGGTGGACCGCTACATCTCCTGGCCGGCCCAGGCACTGAGCTACAAGCTCGGCGAGATCGAGATCTGGAAGCTGCGCCGCCAGGCCGAAAGCGAGCTGGGCGCCAAGTTCGACCTCAAGGCCTTCCACGACTACGTGCTGCAGCAGGGCTCGGTGCCGTTGCCGGTGCTGCGGACCCAGGTCGAGTCCTGGATTGCCAGCCGCAAGGGGTGAACCAAGGTAGCCGGCAGCCGGCCACGCGCGACGGCTGCCGGATTCCGGGGTGCCCGCGGGCTGTGCCAAGCTGGGTGAGCGCGTTGCGCTTTCACTAGGAAATGGTGATGAACTTGCGTATAGCGGTAAGGATGTCGCTGTGTCTGCTGGTGGCCGATCCGGCGCTGGCCGACACGCTCGATGAGCGCATCTACATGGAGTTCCTGTGGGCAAAGACGCCTGACGGTGCGCTGGCCCGCCAGCAGACCCGGCAGTTCGTTACCGCAAGTGAGCACGGCCACCAAGTCTGCGTCGCTGCTCCAGCTGCCAAGGGGCTGGAACTGCTGGTATTGGATGCGAAGGGCCGCGAAATGTCGCGCCAGCGCGACCCTGATTTCAGTGGCCGCAAGCACTGCTACCCGGCGGTATTGGGCCGCGGTGGCAGCCCTGGCCAATGGACGGTGCGGGCGATTCTGGGGGATGGTCGCAGCAACGAGGGTACCGTGCTGGTGCATGCGCGGCTGGAGGACTCACCGTCCTACCGGCAACCGCAGCCGTATGTTCTGGGGCGGCCGAATTACGACGATTCGATCCCGCCGCAACAGTGGTCCGGCAGGCTGGTCTGGGCGATGACGGTCGACGCCCAGGGCTGGGTCACCGATGTCGTCGTCGAGGAAGCGGTCGGCGTGGGCGAGCGATTGCGCGAGCGTGCTATCGCTGCCGGTTATCTGTCGCTGTTCCCGCCCGGTCTGGCACGCGAAGGCGAGCCGCTGGTCTGGCGCCGTCAGCTGGATTTCGCCCCGGACTGAGCATCCTGCGCCAGCCAGCATTCCAGCGTGGCCACAGCAGTGGCCACGCCGTCCTCGGCGGCCATGGCCTGGCCCAGTTCGCGGGCCCGCGCCACGGTGTCGGCATCGCTGGCGATGGCGATCGCGCGCTGCAGGGCAGGGCGCTCGAAACACTGCAGTGACAGCGGCGGCCCGGCCACCCCGCGCTGGAACAGACGCTGTGCCCAGAACGGCTGGTCGGCCACCATCGGCAGCACCAGTTGCGGCACGCCGGCACGGCTGGCCGAGTGGGTGGTGCCGCTGCCGCCGTGGTGGATGACCAGAGCGCAGTGCGGGAACAGGGCTTCGTGGGGAACCGGTGGGCAGATCCGCACATGCGGCGGCGGGGTCCAGTTCTCCGCCAGCCCGGCCCAGCCGGGTGAGAGCAGGATCGGACGCGGCCCCAGGGCATCGATCAAACCGCCGAACACGCGCTCACGATCAAAGCCACGCATCGAGCCGAAGCCGATGAACACCGGTGCCGGATGGGTATCCAGCCAGTGCTGCAGTTCGGCCGGCAGTGCCTGCGCGCTGCCGGGCAGGCGCCATTGCCCGCACACCACATGGTTGTGCGGCCAGTCGGCCGGTGCCGGCAGCAGGGAGGGCGAAAAGCCGTACAAAAAGGGCGTATCGGTGGGTGGCCGGCGTTGTGGCGGCAATCCCAGCTGCGTGGCCCGCGCGTCATCGAGCGGGCGGCGGAACTGGCGCCAGATCTGCCGGGTGGCCAATACATGGCTGGGCCGGTTGATCCAGCGCGGCCACGGGCCTGGAGGCAGGAAGGTGCTGGGGAAGTCGCCGGTGGGGGTGACCGGCACCGTGCCGGTGCCGACCACCGGGATGCGGTGACGCTGCGCCACGCTGATGCCGATGAACGCGGCCAGCCCGCCGGCCAGCACCACATCACAGCCGGCGGCAGCGGCATCGGCCTGTTCCACCCAGGCCGCGCTCAGGCGCCGGGCCATGCGCGCCAGGCCCCGGCTGGCCGCGCGCAGGCTGTTGCCCTGGCCGACCAGGGCGTCCACCTCGCCGTCGATGGCCCCGGCCAGGGCGGTATGTGGCACCCCCAGCTGAGCGGCTGTGGCCAGGGCCTGCTGTTCACCCAGCAGGGTGACCTGATGGCCGGCATCGAGCAGCCCGCTGGCCAGCATCACCTGTGGCCGGGTGTCGCCCTCGGTGCCGTAGGTGACCATCATCACGCGCATCGTTCATCTCCGGGCCTGTGGACAACTTGCACGCGCCGGCATTGGCGCGCATAATTGGCGGCTCGCTGTAGCCGGTTTACCGGGCGGTGGTCGGAAACACGTCCTCTGACTGCCATTGCTGCGAACCCCCGATACCCGTGACGTGTGGTGGGCAACCACCGGGGCCGCTGTCTTCCTGGCTAAGGAGGACATAATCGACATTACCGAGGTGCGCAATGTCCCGAGTTTGCCAAGTTTCCGGCAAGAAGGTGCAGACGGGTAACAACGTCTCGCACGCCAACAACAAGACCCGTCGTCGCTTCCTGCCGAACCTGCACGAGCGCCGTTTCTGGGTTGCCAGCGAAAACCGCTGGGTGAAGCTCCGTGTTTCCGCGCATGCACTGCGCACCATCGATAAGAACGGCATCGAGTCCGTTCTGGCCGAGCTGCGTGCTCGTGGCGAAAAGGTCTGAGGAGTAAACAATCATGGCAGGCAAGCGCGATAAGGTCCGTATGATTTCCTCGGCCGGTACTGGCCACTTCTACACCACGGACAAGAACAAGAAGAACACCCCCGGGAAGATGGAATTCCTGAAGTACGATCCGGTCGTGCGCAAGCACGTCCTGTACAAGGAAGGCAAGATCAAGTAATCGCCCCGGCGATCACTTGCTTGCACAGAACCTTTCCGGTTCTTCTCGACAAACCCGCCCTCGTGGCGGGTTTGTTGTTTCTGCGGGGCAGGCTGGCGGCACTGGCTACAATGCGCCCATGCAGACCCAAGACACGCCCGTGTTCGACCTGGCCATCGTTGGCGATGGCGCAGCCGCGGCCCTGGTGGCCATCCATGCCTTGCACCAGGCCGGTGCAGGCCAGCGCATTGCGCTGATCGGCCCGGCCACACCGGGGCTGGGCATTGCCTATGCCACCACCGATCCGGCCCATCGTCTGAATGTGCCGGCCGGGAGGATGAGTGCGCTGCCGGCGCAACCCGGCGACTTTGTCGATTTCCTGCGCAGCGCGGGTCTGGCCGATGACCGCGATGGCGACCTGCTGGCCGAGCGCTTCGTGCCGCGGGCCTGGTATGGCCGCTACCTGCAGCAGCGTTTGCAGCAGGCCATTGCCGCTTCGCCGGGACAGTTGCAGTGGCTGGCACAGCGGGTGGTGGCCATCGACGGAATGGCTGGTGCGCGCGTGTTGCAGCTCGATGATGGGCGCCACCTTGGAGCCGCCTGCGTGGTGCTGGCCGTCGGCAATGCCCTGCGGCCGTTGCCGATGGCAACGCAGATTCCGCCGTTGCAGCAGGTGCAGGCCTGGGATGTGCCGGCGCTGCGGGCGATCGATCCGGCCGCCAGCGTGCTGGTGGTGGGCACCGGGCTGAGCATGGTCGATGCCCTGCTCAGCCTGCAGGGCAATGGCCACCACGGCCCGGTACAGCTGGTCTCGCGCCATGGCCTGATGCCGCTGGGCCATGCCGCGCATCTGTCCTGGCCGCTGGATGGCCCGGCCCTGCTGTCCATGCGGTTGCGTGCGCGGCTGCGCTGGCTGCGTGCCCAGGCCGCTGCGGCGCAGGCTGCAGGCCTGCCCTGGCAGGTGGTGTTGGATGCGATCCGGCCGCTGGGCTGGCGCTTGTGGGCCAGCCTCAGCGCGGCCGACCAGGCGCGCTTCCTGCGCCATGGCGTGCGCCTGTGGGATGTGCACCGCCACCGCATTGCCCCGGATCTGGCCATGTTGATCGAGGACGGGCTGGCGAGCGGTCGCTGGCAGCTGCAGGCCGGGGGCATTGCTTCCATTGCCGCGGCCACCGATGGCCGCCTGCATGTGCATCTGGCCAGCGGCCCGGCCGTCATCGTGGATGTGGTGGTCAATGCCACCGGCCTGCAGGTGCGCACTGCTGCGATGGACGATCCGCTGCTGCGCCAGCTGCTGGACAGCGGCGTGGCAGCCGTCGGTGCACATGGCCTGGGCCTGGCGGTGGCCTGTGACAACGGCGGTGCGGCACGCTTGCTCGATGGCAGCGGCCAGGCGCAGCCGGACCTGCTGCTGGTTGGCAGCCTGCGCATGGGTGCGGAGTGGGAAACCATCGCCATTCCCGAGCTGCGGGTCCAGGCCGCGGCCAGCGCGGCGGCTGCCCTGGCCTGAGCCGGCAGCCGCAGGCGGGCCGGCGTTCGGGGGCGATCCCGTAGAATGGCGGCATGGATGTCTCTCACTTGCTCGATGGGCTCAATGCCGCCCAGCGCGAGGCCGTTTCCGCGCCTCCCGGTCACCACCTGATTCTTGCTGGCGCAGGTTCCGGCAAGACCCGTGTGCTCACCCACCGCATCGCCTGGCTGCACGAAGTCATGGGCGTGCCCACCCATGGCATCTTCGCGGTGACCTTCACCAACAAGGCCGCCGGCGAGATGCGCCACCGCATCGATGCGCAGATGCGCGCCGGCAGCCGCGGCATGTGGATCGGCACCTTCCACGGCCTGGCCCACCGCCTGCTGCGCCTGCATTTCAACGAGGCCAGGCTGCCGGAAAGCTTCCAGGTGCTCGATTCGGACGACCAGCTGCGTCTGGTCAAGCGGGTGGTGCAGGCGCTGGAGATCGACGACGCCAAGTACCCGCCCAAGCAGATTGCCTGGTGGATCAACGAGCAGAAGGACGAGGGCCGCCGCGCCCACCACATCCAGGCCGCCCCGCATGATCCGTGGACGGAGACCATGCGCCAGGCCTATGCCGCCTACCAGGAGCGCTGTGACCGCGCCGGCCTGGTCGACTTTGCCGAGCTGTTGCTGCGCGCCCACGAGCTGCTGCGCGACAACCCTGCTTTGCTGATGCACTACCGTGCCCGCTTCGGCCACCTGCTGGTGGACGAATTCCAGGACACCAATGCCATCCAGTACGCCTTCGTGCGGGTGCTGGCCGGCGAGACCGGCCAGGTGTTCGTGGTCGGTGACGATGACCAGGCCATCTACGGCTGGCGCGGGGCCAAGGTGGAGAACGTGCAGGCCTTCCTGCGTGATTTCCCCGGCGCGCAGACCATCCGCCTGGAGCAGAACTACCGCTCCAGCGGCAACATCCTGGCCGCGGCCAATGCGGTGATCGAACACAACCCGGACCGCATCGGCAAGCAGCTGTGGACCGAGGCCGGCGAGGGCGACCCGATCGACCTGTACGCGGCCTACAACGAAATGGACGAGGCCCGTTACGTGGTGCAGCGGGCGCGCCAGTGGGTGCGCGATGGCGGCAGTTATTCCGATGTGGCCGTGCTGTACCGCTCCAACGTGCAGTCGCGGGCGATGGAAGAAGCCCTGCTGGCCGAGCAGGTGCCGTACCGCGTGTATGGCGGCATGCGCTTTTTCGAGCGTGCCGAAATCAAGGACGCGCTGGCCTACCTGCGCCTGATGACCAACCGCAGCGATGACGCGGCGTTCGAGCGTGCGGTCAACACCCCGACCCGTGGCATCGGCGAGCGCACCCTGGATGAAGTCCGGCGGCTGGCCCGCGAGCTGCGCATTCCTCTGTGGGAGGCGGCTGGCCTGGCTGCCCAGGGCGACAGCCTGGCCGCGCGCGCGCGCAATGCGCTGGCCGGTTTCCAGCAGCTGATCACCGCGCTGGCCGGCGAGAGCGAGGCGATGACCCTGGCCGAGCGCATCGACCACGTGCTGGTGCGCTCTGAACTGCACGCGCACTGGGCCAAGGAAGGGCGCAACGGCCTGGATTCGGAGTCGCGTACCGAAAACCTCAACGAGCTGGTCTCCGTGGCCAGCCGCTTTGCCCGCCGCGAGGACGACCTTGACGAGGTCGGCGAGAGCATGAGCGAGCTGGTGGCCTTTTTGTCCTACGCCTCGCTGGAGGCCGGCGAAGGCCAGGCCCAGGCCGACGAGGACGGTGTGCAGCTGATGACCCTGCACGCGGCCAAGGGCCTGGAGTTTCCGTTGGTGCTGCTGGTCGGTATGGAGGATGGCCTGTTCCCGTCGGCGCGCTCGATTGACGAGTCCGGCCGGCTGGAGGAAGAACGCCGCCTGGCTTATGTGGGCATCACCCGCGCGCGGCAGAAGCTGGTGTTGTCCTATGCCGAGAGTCGGCGCATCCACGGCCAGGAAAACTACAACGTGCCCTCGCGTTTCCTGCGCGAGATTCCCAAGCCGCTGCTGCACGAGGTGCGGCCCAAGGTCCAGGTCAGCCGCCCGTCCTCGCTGGGCGCGTCGCGTTCGGCCGGGCATGCGTCGCTGGAAGTGCCGGCCATCGCCCTGGGCAGCAGCGTCAGCCATCCCAAGTTCGGCGAGGGCATGGTCACCGACTTTGAAGGCAGCGGCAGCCATGCCCGCATCCAGGTCGAGTTCGCCGAGGCCGGCAGCAAATGGCTGGTGCTGGCCTATGCCAACCTGAGCGTGCTCTGAGCCCGCTCGTCGTTTCTTCCCCGGTCGCGGCGTCTGCCGTGGCCGGTTTCCTGCTCAAAGGTATTGCCCATGTCCACTGACACTGCCGCCGCGCCGGCCGTTTTCACCTTCACTGCCCGCCTCAATGCCCGCCTGCAGCCCGAGCACGCCCAGGAGCTGTTCGTCGAGCCGCTGTCGGCCTGGCTGCGCGATGCCGGGCAGGGCGATGCGTCGCTGGGCCAGGTGGGCCTGAGCCCGGAAGACGAGGTGCTGTATGTGGACCTGCGCATCGCCTTGCAGGCCGACAGCGAGGTGGCAGCGGTGATCGTGGCCCTGGAAGAACTCGGCGCGCCGCTGGCTTCGACCCTGCTGCTGCCCGAGGGCGAGCATGATTTCGGCCGCATGCAGGGCCTGGGCCTGTACCTGGACGGGCAGAACCTCGCCGACGAGGTGTATGAGACCTGCGACCCGTTCGAGGTGTACGAACAGGTGGCCAGCCGTATCGACGGCATCGGCGATGTGTGCAGCTTCTGGCAGGGGGACAGTGAGACCGCGCTGTACCTGTATGGGCGCGATGCCGCCGCGATGCAGGCGGCCATTGCCGATTTCGTGGCCAGCTACCCCTTGTGCCAGGGCGCCCGGGTCGAGCGCATCGCCTGATATTTGATCCTGCGCAAGGCGGGGGCGATGATGGCAGGGTGTAATGGCCTCATCTTCCATATCCGCCGAGGACAAGACGATGTACAAGCGCATTCTGATCGCCGTGGATGGTTCACCGTTGTCCAACCGCGGCCTGGAAAAGGGCCTGGAGCTGGCCGCCGGCCTCGGTGCCGAGGTCGACATCCTCACCGTATGCGAGCCGTGGGCGGTGGGCATGTATGACGCCATGGGCTGGAGCGCCGGTTACGAGAACAGCCCGCAGTACCTGGAAGACCGTCGCAAGCAGGCGATGGAAGTGCTCGAGCCGGCCGGCGTGGCGGCCACGGCCGCCGGGGTCAAGGCCAACCTGCTGCACGTGATCGACCGCTATGCTGCTGACGGCATCATCGACACCATCGCCAGCCAGAACAGCGACCTGGTGGTGCTGGCCTCGCATGGCCGTCGCGGCATCAGCCGTGCCCTGCTCGGCAGCCAGACCGCCGAAGTGCTGGCCCGGGCCACGGTGCCGGTGCTGGTGATCCGCTGAACCGCTGAGTCTCATTCAGCTTGCTGCAGCGACAACGGCCGCCCCTGGCGGCCGTTGTCATTTGCCGGGCCTGTGCCTGCGGTGCGGGCAACCACGGCCTGCGGCACAGCGATCGGGCGGTGCGGCCGGTAGAATCCCTGCCATGAGCAGACTTGTCCTGATTGATGGCTCCAGCTATCTGTACCGCGCCTTCCATGCGCTCCCTCCGCTGACCAATGCCCAGGGCGAGCCGACCGGCGCGCTGTTCGGTGTGGTCAACATGCTGCGTGCCACGTTGAAGGAGCAGCCGGCCCACGCCGCCTTCGTGGTCGACGCGCCGGGCAAGACCTTCCGCGACGACATGTATGACCAGTACAAGGCCAACCGGCCGTCGATGCCTGATGACCTGCGCGCGCAGGTCGAGCCGATGATGGCCATCGTGCAGGCCCTGGGCTTTCCGATCCTGCGCATCAGCGGGGTGGAGGCCGATGACGTGATCGGTACCCTGGCCCTGCAGGGGGCCCAGGCCGGCCTGCAGGTCACCATCTCCACCGGCGACAAGGACTTTGCCCAGCTGGTGCGCCCGGGGGTGGAGCTGGTCAACACCATGACCGGCAGCCGGATGGATTCCGATGCCGCGGTGATGGACAAGTTCGGCGTGCGCGCCGACCAGATCATCGACTACCTCTCGCTGATGGGCGATGCGGTGGACAACATTCCCGGCGTGACCAAGTGCGGGCCGAAGACTGCGGCCAAGTGGCTGGCCGAGTTCGACACCCTGGATGGGGTGATCGCGGCGGCCCCGGCGATGAAGGGCAAGATCGGCGAAAACCTGCGCGAGGCGCTGGGGCGCCTGCCGCTCAACCGCGAGCTGGTGACGATCAAGACCGACGTGGCGCTGGAGCAGGGCCCGACCGAGCTGAAGCTGCGCGAGCGTGATACCGAAGCGCTG
The DNA here is from genome assembly GCF_001431485.1 of Stenotrophomonas ginsengisoli. GTDB lineage: Bacteria > Pseudomonadota > Gammaproteobacteria > Xanthomonadales > Xanthomonadaceae > Stenotrophomonas > Stenotrophomonas ginsengisoli. Next base: position 42,596 of record NZ_LDJM01000031.1, read on the forward strand.
GCCACCCTGTATGCCCGCTACGGTTTCAACCGCGCGCTGGAAGAGCTGGGTGTGTCCGCCCCGGCGGCCGAAGTGACCAGCACCGACCTGCGTGCCACCCCGGCCGGCCATGCCAAGGCAGCCAGCGCAGCGGCACCCGCGCCGGCCGATCCGGCCCTGTCCGCCCCGGGTCAGTACGAACGGGTGACCAGCAGCGAACAGTTGCAGGCCTGGGTCGCCCAGCTGGCGGCTGCCGAGGTGTTTGCCTTCGATACCGAAACCGATGCGTTGGACGCGATGAGCGCCAACCTGGTCGGCATCAGCCTGTGCGCACAGCCGGGCGTGGCCTGCTACATCCCGGTTGGCCACATGCTGGGTGATGCCGGCGGCCTGCTCGGCCCGCAGCTGCTCGATGGCCAGTTGCCGATGGCCACCGTGCTCGATGCCCTGCGTCCGCTGCTGGAAGATCCGGCCAAGGCCAAGGTCGGCCAGAACGGCAAGTACGACCTGCATGTGCTGCGCCGGCATGGCGTCAACGTGGCCGGTTACCGCGAGGACACCCTGCTGCAGAGCTTCGTGCTCAATGCCACCGCCACCCGCCACGACATGGATTCGCTGGCCCGGCATTACCTGGGCTATGAAACGGTCAAGTTCGAGGACGTGGCCGGCAAGGGCGCCAAGCAGGTCAGCTTTGCCCAGGTATCGCTGGACGATGCCCTGCGCTACGCCGCCGAGGATGCCGACATCACCCTGCGCCTGCACCGCGTGCTGCGCCCGCAGCTGGCCGCCGTGGCGGAGCTGGAGCGGGTCTACAGCGAGATCGAAATGCCGCTGGTGCCGGTGCTGGCCCGGATCGAGGCCAATGGCGTGGCCATCGACAGCGCCGAGCTCAAGCGGCAGAGCGAGGACCTGTCCGCGCGCATGCTCGCCGCCCAGCAGCAGGCCACCGAACTGGCCGGGCATGCCTTCAACCTGGATTCGCCCAAGCAGCTGCAGGCCGTGCTGTTTGACGAGCTCGGCCTGCCGGCACTGGTGAAGACGCCCAAGGGCGCGCCCTCGACCAACGAGGAAGCGCTGGAAGCCATTGCCGATGCCCACGAGCTGCCGCGCATCATCCTCGAATACCGTGGCCTGACCAAGCTGCGCAGCACCTATACCGACAAGCTGCCGGAGATGGTCAATGCACAGACCGGCCGCGTCCACACCAGCTACCACCAGGTCGGTGCGGCCACCGGGCGCATGTCTTCCTCGGACCCGAACCTGCAGAACATCCCGGTGCGTACCGCCGATGGCCGGCGCATCCGCGAGGCCTTCATCGCCCCGGCCGGGCAGCAACTGGTGGCTTTTGACTATTCGCAGGTCGAACTGCGGATCATGGCCCACCTGTCCGCCGATGCCGGCCTGATCGCCGCCTTCCAGGCCGGTGCCGACATCCACCGCGCC
>NZ_LDJM01000032.1 GCF_001431485.1 Stenotrophomonas ginsengisoli
CGGCCGCGGTGGCCGAGCTGGCCGAGATCACCGGCCAGCCGTTCGTGGTGGCACCCAACCTGTTTGAAGGATTGGCCTGCCAGGACGATGCGGTTGAGTTGTCCGGCCAGCTCAACGTGCTGGCGGTGGCATTGATGAAGATCGCCAACGACCTGCGCTGGATGAATTCCGGGCCGCTGGCCGGGCTGGGCGAAATTGCCCTGCCGGCGCTGCAGCCGGGCAGCTCGATCATGCCGGGCAAGGTCAACCCGGTGGTGCCCGAGTCGGTGGTGATGGTCTGCGCCCAGGTGATGGGCCTGCATGTGGCCAATACCGTGGCCGGGCAGGCCGGCAATTTCCAGCTCAACGTGACCCTGCCATTGCTGGCGGCCAACCTGCTGGAGGCGGTGCAGCTGCTGGCCAGTGCCTGCCGCCTGCTGGCCGACCAGGCCATCGCCGGGCTCACGGTGCGCCGCGAGGTGGTGGACGCGGCCCTTGCCCGCAACCCGATCCTGGTCACCGCGCTCAACCCGATCATCGGCTATGAGAAGGCGGCGGCGATCGCCAAGCAGGCCTATGCCCAGGGCCGGCCGGTGCTGGAAGTGGCCCTGGAGCAGACCGACCTGGGCGCAGAGCGCCTGCAGCAGTTGCTTGATCCGGTGCTGCTGGCCCATCCCGGGCGGCAAGCGCCCTGAACCAGGGCGTGGCTGGCGTTGAAAAACACAAAGGGCCCGCAAGGGCCCTTTGTCATTGCTGCGGTTGCAGCGGTTGCCGGCCTCAGCGCTCGGCCACCAGGTTGTCGAAACATTCGGTGTAGTCACGCAGCTCGGGCACCGCGGCGATCAGCTCGGGCGGAAAGATCACCAGGTTGGCCGGGGCCTGGATCTTCGGCGCACGGGCCTGGGTGGTGTCGGTGGTCAGGGTGTTCTGGCGCAGGATCTGCATTTTCACGAACACCTCCTGCAGCAGGGCGCGCTGGTGCTCGTCAGTGGGGATGCCGATGTCATCGATGCGCATGTTGCCATCGGCCAGGATGTGGATCTGCGGATACGGGCGGCGCATCAGCATGACCGAGTGGTCCATGGCCACCACGCGCGGCTTGTTGCGCTCCAGTCGGTGGGCGCGATAGGCCTCGCGGTCGCCACAGGCTGCCAGCAGCAGGGTGGACAGGGCGATCAGGATCAGCAGCAGCTTCTTCATGGCGGGCAGATGGCAAAACGGGGCGACCATTGTAGTCGCCCCGCCTGTACGCCGGCCCGGTTGCGGCCGGGCCGACGCGGTTGGATCAGGACAGGTCGACCTGCCCGTCCTTGCGGCACTGCTCGATGCTCTTGTCATTGACCGAGGCATACGGGGCAAATTCCGGCACCGCCGCGGCCAGGGCCTGGCCGGCGAGCATCAGGGCCGGCAGGCGATCACAGAGCCGGGCCGCTGCCTGCTTCAGGCCGGCGGCCTTGGCCTCTACCTCGGCCTCGATCTGCCCGGCATCCTTGCCGCTGAGCACCCCGCCCAGGGCCGAGGCGGCGGCGCCGACGCCCAGTTCGGCACCCTGCAGGCCGATCTGCATGCCTTCACTGGCAATGGCCTGGATCTGCTGGCGGTACTGCAGGGCCAGGGCCTGCTGCTGGGGGGTAAGCGGCAGCGGCTTGCCATCGATGCTCAGCACCCCGTCGGTGCCGATCGAGGCGGCCGGCAGGCCCTCGGCATTCAGGGTGAACGGCTCGTTGGCCAGCTTCTCGGCGGCCTTGCCCATTTCAGTGCGGACCTGGTCCTGGATGCGGGCGCTCAGGTCGGCCTGCTGCTCGGCGCAGCTGGCCAGCGGCAGGATCAGCGCAGCGGCCAGGGCCAGCTGCTGCAGGGAAGAGCAAATGCGCATGGAAGTTCTCCGTGGTGCGGTCAGGGTCAGAGGGGGGATCAGGGATTGCGCGGCAGCTGCACGGTGCCGGCGATGTTGCGGTGCTGCACATCGCCGCTGCCCAGGGTGGACACGCGCAGGTCGCCGCCGGCCTGGTTGACGGTGAGCGAACCGGAGGCAATGGTCTGGGCCTGGACCGAGCCGCTGACGCGTTCCAGGGTGATGTCGCCGGAACCGACACTGCCGATGCGCACATCGCCATTGACCTGGTCGGCGCTGACATCCCCCGAGCCCAGGGCCTGGATGGCCAGTGCACCGGTCTGGCCGAGTTCGACATCGCCCGAGCCGATGGTCAGGGAGACGTCGCCGCTGACGGTGCTGGCCTTGATGTCGCCCGAGCCGACGGTGGCATCCAGGCTGGCGGCCTGGTTGATGTGCGCATCGCCCGAGCCCAGGATCAGCTTGACCGCACCGGCCACCTTGCTGGCCTCCAGGTCACCGGAGCCGACCTTGGCATCCAGCGCGGCAACCCCGTCCAGACGCACATCACCCGAGCCCAGGGCCAGGCTGACCGGGATGCCGGTCGGGATGCTGCCGCTCAGGTCCAGCCAGGCGTAGTGGTTGCCCAGGCTGATGCCACGCTTGGCGGTGTTTTCCAGACGCACCACCAGGGTGTCGCCCTGGCGTTGCTGGGTTACCTGCAGGCCGGCCAGCTGGTCGGCCGAGGAGGCGCAGGCGCGGCCGCGCAGCTGGCCGTCGGCGCCGTCGCGGGCATTGAGCACCAGGGTGTCCGGGCCCACTTCCAGGCTGATCGCCTTGATTCCGTCCAGTTGCAGGGTCAGCTGGCGGGTGTCGTTGTGCTGGCACTGGGCCGGGCCGTCGCCGCTGGCAACGTTGGTGGAGGCAGCCGGCGGCGGGCTGCAGGCGCCCAGCAGCAGGGCCAGCGGGGCAAGGGCGGTGGTGCGGCGAAGGTTCATGGCAGGCCTCGATCAGGAAAGTGATGGGTCAGGGAATATGCGCAGCGGTTCAGCTGTCATCGCTGCGACGGCGCAGGACGATGGCCAGGGCAATGCAGACGATGCCGAACAGCGCGCCGTACCACAGTGCCGGCAGGCTGAAGGCGTCCAGGGCCTGGCTGGGCAGGTGGGCCGCTTGGTAGTTGTCGCGGCTCAGGGCCAGGTAGGCCTGGTCGATGCCCGGGATGGTGCCCAGCAGCAGGCGGGCCACCCCGTAGCCCCACAGGTCGCTGTGGCCGATGCCCAATACCCGTACCAGGCCGGTGGCGCTGAGCAGGATGCCGCCCAGCAGCGGCGGAACCACCGCCCACAGGAACGGCACGCGGCGGGCAAAGGCCGAGCACAGCAGCAGCCAGCCCACGCAGGGCAGGGCCCAGAAGATGTAGGTCGGCAGCCAGGCCAGGTGGGTGGCCAGCAGGGTGAACAGCGAGGCCGGCTGCCAGACCAGGGCGATCGCATCGCCGCCCAGCCAGGCCACGGCGCCCATCATCAGCAGCAGGTAGCCGACCATGGTCAGTGCACTGGCGGCGATGGCCAGCAGCGGGGCCACCAGCAGGGCGGTGACCAGCTTGGACAGCACCGTGCTCAGGTTCGACACCGGCAGTGATTTCCAGAACAGGATGCTGCGGTCACGGCGGTCGTCATACAGCGCGCCCAGGCAGTAGAAGAACACCACCATGGCCATCACCAGCAGCGGCCAGAACGAACCCAGCAGCAGCGAGAAATTCACCATCTCGGCCAGCTGCTGCTGGTCGGACGGGTTCATCTGCTGGGTCAGGGTGGCCAGATCCAGGCCGTTGATGCTGACCTGCTCGCCGTTGATCTGGATGTTGCCGTTGGCCTTGCGGCCCAGGCCGATCGCCGCCAGCAGGGTGATGGCGGTGAGCAGCAGGGAGATCAGCCCGGTCACCAGCGGGGCGATCAGCAGGCCGTTGCGGTGCTCCCAGAATTCACGGCGCAGCAGCCAGCCGAAGCGGCGCTGGGGAGATATGGCGGTCACGGCGTTCATGCGTAGGTTCCTTTCATGCTGGCCACGAACAGGTCGGCCAGGCCGGGGTTGCGGATTTCGCCCAGGGCCGCCAGCTGCTGGCGGTCGGCGTTGTCAAACAGCAGCACGGTCTTGCCGAACGGGAAGGCGCGTTCCTCGATCGGGCCCAGGGCGCGGGCGGCGGCGAGCTGTTCGGCGCCCACCAGGACTTCGCAGTAACGCTCGCCCAGGCTTTCCATCGGGCTGTCCAGCACGATCCTGCCGTCACGGATGAACAGCACGTCGGTGAGGATGTGCTCGATCTCCTCGACCTGGTGGGTGGTGATGACGATGGTCTTGCCTTCGTCGAAGTAGTCCTCCAGCAGCTGCTGGTAGAACTGCTTGCGGTACAGGATGTCCAGGCCCAGGGTGGGCTCGTCCAGCACCAGCAGGCGTGCATCGATGGCCATCACCAGGGCCAGGTGCAGCTGCACGATCATGCCCTTGGACATCTGCTTGACCCGCATGTCCATGTTCAGCTTGGTGGCCGCCAGCATCGCCAGGCAACGGGCGCGGTCAAAGCGCGGGTGGACCCCGGCCACGAAGTCGATCGCCTCGCGTACCTTCATCCAGCGCGGCAGCACGGCCACGTCGGCGATGAAGCAGACATCGTTCATCAGCGCATCGCGGCCGCTGCGCGGGTCATGCCCGAGCACCTGCAGCTCGCCCTCGAAGCGGGTCAGGCCGAGGATGGCCTTCAGCGCGGTGGTCTTGCCGGCGCCGTTGGGGCCGATCAGGCCGACGATGCGGCCGGGTTGCAGGGTGAAATCCACCCCGTCCAGGGCGGGCTTGCCGCGGTACTGCTTGCGCAGGCCGCGCGCCACGATCATCGGCGTGTGCATGTCGGTGCTCATCAGGGGACCTTGATCAGTTCGTCCAGCGACAGGCCCAGGCGCTCGATGCGCTCCAGCACGGCCGGCCACTGTTGGGTGAGGAAGCGTTCGCGTTCGCTGTGCAGCAGGCGGTCGGCGGCATCGGCGGTCATGTACATGCCCACCCCGCGGCGCTTTTCCACCAGTTGTTCGTCCACCAGCTCCTGGTAGGCGCGCGACACGGTGATGGGATTGAGCTGGTAGTCGGCGGCCACCTGGCGTACCGAGGGCAGGGCCTGCCCGGGCTGCAGCTCGCCGTCCAGCATCAAGGTGATCACGCGTTCCTTGAGCTGGCGGTAGATCGGGGCGTCATCGCGCCATTGGATATCGGTCATGTCAGCTCCCGGGGCGCAGGGCCCGGGCAAAGGAAAAGTACGGCAGGTGCAGGCTGCTGCGCAGCTCGGGCAGGGCGGTGCCGGTGCTGCTGCGAGCCTGTTCCAGGTGGCTGCGTGCCAGCACCAGGCTGCCGGCGATCAGGGCCAGCCAGAAAGACACGGCCAGGCCCAGCCAGAGGGTCAGCCGGGACGGGGCCCGACGGGGGTGCTGGAGGTTGGGGGTCATCGCAATGCCGCTCCGCGTATCTGGTGTTGTATGTGACTATAACACCAGTTTTGCACAACGACGGTGCCAAAGGTCATGGCCTATGCTGTGTCTTCATTCATCCGTTGTGGAATTGTCGATGCGCCTGTCCTGCCTGCCCGCATTGAGCCTGGCCCTGCTGCTCACCTCCTGCACCGCGCCGGCGGCACCGGCCAGCCCGGCCGCTGCGGCACCGGCCAGCCCGGCCGCTGCGGTGCCGGCCGCGGCCAGCGTGCTGGACCATGACTACCGCGCGCTGGCCTCGCGGCAGACGGTCAACCTGGCCCAGGCGCACGCCGGGCAGGTGCTGCTGGTGGTCAACACCGCCAGCAAGTGCGGCTTCACCAGCCAGTACGAAGGGCTGGAGGCACTGCACCAGCAGTTGTCCCCGCGTGGTTTTGCGGTAATCGGTTTCCCTTCCAATGATTTCCTTGGACAGGAGCCGGGCAGCGAGGAGCAGATTGCCGAGTTTTGCACCCTGACCTACGGGGTGCGCTTTCCCATGTATGAAAAGGTCGTGGTTACCGGTCCGCAGGCCACCGGCCTGTACCGCCAGCTCACCGCCGCCACCGGCGTCGCACCGGGCTGGAACTTCCACAAGTACGTGATTGGCCGCGACGGCCGCGTCCGCGCCCAGTTCGGCAGCCGGGTCACCCCGGATGCGCCGGAACTGCGTGCGGCCATCGAGCAGGCACTGGCCGAGCCGCAGCCGCAGCCGCAGCCGCAGCCGCGCTGATTCACGCACGGCTCGACAAGTACGGTGCGCATGCGACAATGTGCGCCATTACGCCGCCGTCGGGCGGTATTTCACTGATCCAGGAAAACAGCGAATGAAAATCGGAATGCGCGGCGCTGCGGTGTCGCTTCTGGCTCTGGCGATGGCAGCACCGGTGCTTGCCACCGCCCAACAATCGGCTGCCGCAGCGGCTAACAAGGAGACTTCTGTTTTGACCTCGGAACGTGAAAAGATCGGCTACGCCGTTGGTATTGACGTGGCCAGCTCGTTCGAGCCGCTGGCTGACATGATCGATCTGGCCGCCCTGCGCGCCGCCATCGAAAACGCTTTTGCCGGCAACGAGCCGGTCCTGAGCCAGGAAGAAGCCCAGGCCACCGACGGCGCCCTGCGCATGGCGATGATGGCCAAGAGCGGCCAGCCGATCCCGGGCATGGCGCCGGGTACCGAAGCGCCGAAGCCGGACGCAGTCAAGGTTGCCCAGCTGCTGGGTGGCTACGCCGTTGGCCCGTCGCTGGCCCAGATCAAGGACGACATCTCCCTGGACGCGCTGTTCACCGCCGTCGGTGATGTGTTCGGCAAGCGCGACCTGCGCATCACCCGCGAGCAGGCCATGGCCGAGCTGCAGGCCTTTGCCCAGGCCAAGGCTGCGCGCGCTGGCGAGGAAAACCGCCGCGCCGGTGCCGAATTCCTGGCTGCCAACAAGAGCCAGCCGGGCGTGGTGACCACCGCCTCGGGCCTGCAGTACCAGATCCTGCGCCCGGGTGCAGGCGAGAAGCCGACCGCCAGCAGCCGCGTGCGCGTCAACTACGAAGGCAAGCTGCTGTCCGGCGAAGTGTTCGACAGCTCCTATGAGCGTGGCGAGCCGGCCGAATTCGGCCTGAACCAGGTCATCGCCGGCTGGACCGAAGGCGTCGCCCTGATGCCGGTCGGTGCCAAGTACCGCTTCTGGATCCCGTCCGAGCTGGCCTACGGTGCCAATGGCGCCCCGGGTGGCAAGATCGGCCCGGATTCGACCCTGACCTTCGACGTGGAACTGATGGGCGTGATGCCCTGATGATCCACACCGCCGGCACCGGGCCTTGCCCGCGCGCCGGCTGTGGTCAGCCAACGGTGCCGTGGCGCAAGCCCGGCACCGTTTCCCGTTTGGCAGACCTGATGAGTTCAATGACCGCATGACTGCAATAGATCCCAACCAGCCCACTGCCCGCGAGCAGGCCCTGGAGGCCCGGCTGGTGGAGCTGGAAACCCGTCTGTCCTTCCAGGAACACACCATGGGCGAGCTCAGCGATGCGCTGGCCGAAGCCCGCATGGAAGGTGCTCGCAATGCCAACGTGCTGCGCTCGCTGATGGAAGACCTGGGCAAGATGCGCAACGCGCTCAATTCCTCCGACCCGGCGAGCGAACCGCCGCCGCCGCATTATTGATAGATGTCATGAGCGATTCGATCCGCGAACAGTTGCTGGGCATGGGCTTCAAGCCGGCCCCCAAACCCGAACGCAAGCCCCAGGACCGCAAGCCGGGCCAGGGCAACGGACCGCGTGGCGCGGCCGGGCGCAACCCCAGGCCGGGCAGCAAGGGCCAGGGCGCACCGCGCCAGGACGCCCGCCCGGCCGGCAAGCCGCGCAGCCAGGAAGAGATGGACCTGGCCAAGGCCTACGCCATCCGCGCCCAGACCGAAAAGCGCGAGAAGCTCGAGGCCGAGGCCGCCAAGCAGGAAGCGGCACGCCTGCGCCGTGAGGCCAAGGCCCGCTTCGACGAATTTGTCGCCGGCAAGTCGTTGAATGTGGACGCGGCCGATATCGCCCGCCACTTTGAGTACGGCGGCAAGATCAAGCGTGTCTACGTCACCGCCGAGCAGCTCAAGGCGCTCAATGCCGGTGAGCTGGGCGTGCTGCAGCAAAACGGCCGCTATCTGGTGGTTGCTGCAGCGGTGCTGGCCGAGGCCGAGGCGATCTTCCCGCAGGGCGTGGCCCTGAAGGTGGACCCGGACGCACCGGTGGCAGCGGACCCGTATTCGGATCCGCAATACCAGATTCCCGATGACCTGGTCTGGTAAAGGCCGTCAGCTGGATGCAGCAAGGCCCGGAGCGATCCGGGCCTTGTTGTTCATGCCTTGCAGCGCTTGATGGGCGACTTCAGCCTCCGGTGGCCGGCGGATCGGTGTAATTGGCGCTGATCACCGCACGCAGGCTGGCATCGGCGGCCGGGTCGATGGTCATCATCAGCAGCACCGCCCGGGGCTGGCCCGGCTCATGCCAGGTGTACTGGAGGGTGCGGCGTTTGCCGTCGGCCGAGGGCTGGCTTTGGTGCAGGACCTGCACCGGTGCTGGCGCGGCCCTGCCCAGGGTGTTGAATTCGTCCTCCAGCAGGGCCGCATCGCCCTGGCGCACGAACACGGTGCACAGGCCACGGTCCTGACGGGCTACCGCATGGCTGCGCTGGAACGGATCGGCCACCAGCCAGGCCTTGCCCGGCTGGCCCTGCAGGAAGCTGCTGTCTTCCTCCAGCGGCTGGCCGATACTGCCCATCAACTGCTCCAGCATCGCCGGGTCGGCCAGGCTGCGCAGACAGGCATCGGCATACAGGCGCACCGGCAGGCGTTCGGCACTGCCGGGCGCGGCGGTGGCGGGCTCCTGGGCGCTGGCCGGCAGGGCGCCGGCCAGGGCGAGAAGGCTCAGACAGACCAACTGACGCATGACACCACTCCTTGTGTACGGGAATGGCTGCTATAGCACGCGGCCGGCCTGGCCATGCCGCTCGGGCCGTGAATCTGTGAGCGCGGGCACGCCAGGCGCAGGATCAGGCGCTGGCGGCGCGGCGCGGGCGGACCCAGATGAAGGCGATCACGGTGCCGATGAAGGCAAACCCGGCCCCGGCCAGGAAGGCCACCTGGCCATCGCCGAAGCGCCACAGCTGGCCGGCGATCAGTGCGCCGAGCACGCCACCCAGGCCGGAGGAAAAACCGTAGAACAGGCCCTGGCCATGGCCGTTGAGGCGGCCGGGGAAATAGCCGGCCAGCAGCTGCATGGCCGAGGCAAAGAAGGCAGCAAAGCCCAGGCAGTGGGTGGCCTGGGCCAGCAGCATCACCGGCAGGTTGTCCGGCCACAGCGCGGTGGCCACCCAGCGCAGGGCGGCACTGGCCATGGACACGATCAGCAGCCAGCTGGCATCGAAGCGGCGGAAGATGTGGGAGATGGCAAAAAACACCAGCACCTCGAAGATCACCCCCACCGTCCACATCAGGCCGAGCATGCCGGTGGCATAGCCGTGGTTGCTCATGTAGACCGAAAAGAAGGTGTAGTAGGGGCCGAAGGACAGCTGTTCGAGGAAGGCGGCGATGAAGAAGGCCAGCACCGCCGGCCGCCGCACGATGGCCCAGAAGCCGGCGCGGTCGCCACCGCCGCTGGCCCCTTCCATGTGCCGCGCATAGCGGTTGCCCATCGCGCTGGCCATCAGCAGGCCGAACAGGGGCAGCATCATCCACGGCAGGTAGGCCGCCCCATAGTGCTGGATCAGCCAGCCAAAGCCGGACACCACGGCGATGAAGCCGAACGAGCCCCAGACCCGGATCCGTCCGTAGCGGTGGCTGTCCGCGCCCAGGTGGGTCAGGGTGATGGACTCGAACTGCGGCATCACCGCGTTGTAGAAGAAGCAGAACGCGGTCATCGCCACGAACGGCCAGGCCCCGGGCAGCGGCAACAGGAAGGCGCAGAAGGTGAGCAGGGTCAGCAGGCAGCCGCCCTGCAGCCAGCGGATCGGGCGCGGCGACACTGCCGCGGCACTGGTCCAGATGCTCGGTGCCACCACCCGGGTGGCGTACCACAGGCTCATCATCACGCTGATCGCAGTGATGCCCAGGCCCTGGCTTTCCAGATACAGGCTCCAGTACGGGGTAAAGGCGCCCAGCGCGGCGTAGTAGAACAGGTAGAAACTGGACAGGCGTGCGACCGGAACACGTTCGGCAAGATCGCCAGGGGCACGCTCAACGGCGGTGGACATCGTTCAACTCGCAACAGGGGAGTGCAAGGGGGAGGCGAGAGTGTGCTGGATCAGGCCAGCTCGGACAGGCGCAGCAGCCAGCGCGGCAGATGGCCGTGGGCCAGCATCGCGCCCCAGTGGCCGTCATTGAAACGCTCGCCGCGCACCATGAAGGTGAGCAGGCTGCGCAGGCGGGCCAGGTCGGCCTGTTCCACCGCGTTGGGGCTGAGCAGCATCTCGGCACTCTGGCCGATGTCGTACTGGTAGTCGATCCACGGGTCCTGGCCGGCGGCCATGAAGAATTCGACCAGCGGCTTGGGGTAGTACGGCACCGGCGGGCTGCCGGCGGCCGCGTCTTCGACCAGCCGTCCCGGGCCGGCTTCGACCGCGGCCTGGCCGAGGAGCAGCAGTTGGTGGATGTCGTTCTGGCTGGGCAGGTCGGGGGAAGTCATGTTCATTCCGGGTCGTAGTCCAGGTTGGAGGCCAGCACGCGTTCGGCCTGGGCCAGGGGAATGCCCTTGCGTGCGGCGTAATCGGCCACCTGCTCGCGGCCCAGGCGGCCGACCACGAAGTACTGGCTGTCGGGGTGGCTGAAGTAATAACCGCAGACCGCGGCGGTAGGCAGCATGGCGTAGCCCTCGGTCAGCTGCATGCCGGCATTGGCCGGCGCATCGAGCAGGGCGAACAGGGTGGTCTTTTCGCTGTGTTCCGGGCAGGCCGGATAACCGGGGGCCGGGCGGATGCCGCGGTAGGCCTCCTCGATCAGGGCCTGGTTGTCCAGCGCCTCATCGCGGGCATAGCCCCAGTAATCGGTGCGCACACGCTGGTGCAGGCGCTCGGCCAGTGCCTCGGCCAGGCGGTCGGCCAGGGCCTTGAGCAGGATCGCGTTGTAGTCGTCGTGGTCGGCCTCGAAACGGGCCACGTGTGCGTCAATGCCGATCCCGGCGGTGACGGCGAAGGCGCCGATCCAGTCGGCCTTGCCGCTGCCGGCCGGGGCGATGAAATCGGCCAGGCAGCGGTTGGGACGCTGCACCGGCTTGTCGGCCTGCTGGCGCAGGAAGTGCAGGACGCTGCTGCTGCCGTCGGCGTGCTGCAGGCGTACGTCATCGCCCTCGGCCTGGGCCGGCCAGAAGCCGAACACGGCGCGGGCGGTCAGCCACTTCTCATCAACGATGCGGGCCAGCATCGCCCGTGCATCGGCATACAGGCTGCGTGCCTGTTCGCCGACGATGGCGTCATCCAGGATCGCCGGGAAGCGCCCGGCCAGTTCCCAGCTCTGGAAGAACGGGGTCCAGTCGATGACCTCGAGCAGATCGGCCAGCGGCCAGTCGTTGACCACATGCAGGCCGGGCTGCCGGGGTGCCGGCGGGGTATAGCCGGCCCAGTCGGGCTTGAAGGCGCGTTCGCGCGCATGGGCCAGGCTGACCAGACGCTTGGCATCACCGCGGTTGGCATGACGGGTGCGGATGGCCGCGTAATCGGCGGCGATGGTATCCATCAACGGGCCGCGCAGGGTGGGCGAGACCAGGCTCTGGGCCGCGCCGACCGCGCGCGAGGCGTCCTTGGTCCACACCACCGGGTGTTGGTAGGCCGGGGCGATCTTCAGCGCGGTGTGCGCGCGCGAGGTGGTGGCCCCGCCGATCATCAGCGGGATCTGCAGCCCCTGGCGCTGCAGCTCGCGGGCCACGTGGACCATTTCCTCCAGCGAGGGGGTGATCAGGCCGGACAGGCCGATCAGGTCGGCCTGGTGCTCGATGGCCGCATCGATGATCTTCTGCGCCGGCACCATCACCCCCAGGTCGATGACCTCGAAGTTGTTGCAGGCCAGGACCACGCCGACGATGTTCTTGCCGATGTCATGCACATCGCCCTTGACCGTGGCCATGACCATGCGCCCGGCGCTGCGGTGCTGGCCACCGCCGGCGGCCTTTTCGGCCTCGATGAAGGGCAGCAGGTGGGCCACGGCCTTCTTCATCACCCGCGCCGACTTGACCACCTGGGGCAGGAACATCTTGCCGGCACCGAACAGGTCGCCGACCTGGTTCATGCCGGCCATCAGCGGGCCCTCGATCACCTCCAGCGGGCGGCTGGCCTGCAGGCGGGCGGCCTCGGTGTCTTCCTGGATGTGGGCGTCGATGCCATGCACCAGGGCGTGGGCCAGGCGCTCGGCCACCGGCAGCTGGCGCCAGCTGTCACTGACCACCACCTTCTCGCCCTTGCGCTTGCGGTAGTTGTCGGCGATGGCCAGCAGGCGCTCGGTGGCGTCGCTGCGGCGGTTCAGCACGACATCCTCCACCCGCTGGCGCAGTTCGGGGTCCAGTTCGTCGATCAGCGGCAGGGCGCCGGCATTGACGATGCCCATGTCCATGCCGGCCTTGATCGCGTGGTACAGGAACACGGCGTGGATGGCCTGGCGCACCGCCTCGTTGCCGCGGAAGGCAAAGGAGACATTGGACACCCCGCCGGAGACATGGCAGTGCGGCAGGCTGGCGCGGATCTGCGCGGTCGCTTCGATGAAGTCCACCGCGTAGTTGTCGTGCTCGGCAATGCCGGTGCCGATGGCAAAGATGTTGGGGTCGAAGATGATGTCTTCCGGGGCGAAGTCCAACCGTTCCCGCAGCAGGTGGTAGGCGCGGGAGCAGATGGCCACCTTGCGCGCGCAGGTGTCGGCCTGGCCGTCCTCGTCAAAGGCCATCACCACCACTGCCGCGCCGTAGCGCTGGACCAGGCGCGCCTGCTCCAGGAAGGTCGCTTCGCCTTCCTTGAGCGATATCGAATTGACCACGCCCTTGCCCTGCAGGCACTTCAGGCCGGCCTCGATCACGCTCCACCTGGACGAATCGACCATCACCGGAATGCGGGCGATGTCCGGCTCGGCCATGATCAGGTTCAGGTAGCGCACCATCGCGGCCTCCGAATCGATCAGGCCGTCATCCATGTTGACGTCCAGAATCTGCGCGCCGGCCTGGACCTGCTGGCTGGCTACCTCCACGGCGGCGCTGTAGTCGCCCTCGCTGATCAGCTTGCGGAACTTCGCACTGCCGGTGACGTTGGTGCGCTCGCCGATGTTGATGAAGTTCAGCGCCGGAGTGATCACCAGCGGTTCCAGGCCGGACAGGCGGGTGTAGCGGGGAGTGGGGGCGGTCATGGTGGGGTCGTCGGTCAGGCAGGGGTGGCGGCCAGGTACAGGGCGGTAACGAAACGGCGCTGCACGCGGCCGGCAAAAACGCGGTCGATCAGGCTGCCCAGCTGGTCCAGGAAGGCCTGCCGCGCTGCCGGTGGCAGGCGCGCCAGCAGCGGGAAGGTCGCGGCCAGGCCGCACATGCCGGCGCGGTCGCTATGCCAGTCCCAGTGCAGCAGGTGCGGGCGGATCTGGCAGAAGCCGGCGGCCTGCAGGCGTTGGGTCTGCTGGGCCACATCCAGCGCCGGGTTCAGGGCCGGGCTGGCCGGCTGGCCCGGCAAGGCGGCAAACAGGGGAGCACTGGCGCGGGCGAACTCATCGGGTTGACGGCTGTCGCCGAACACGTTCCACCACACGGCCAACCGCCCGCCCGGGCGCAGCAGCTGGTGCAGGCGGGGCAGGGCCACGGCCGGGTCGACCCAGTGCAGTGCGGTGGCGGCAATGGCCGCATCGAAGCGGTGCCGGTCGCCGGCAGATTGCAGGGCAGATTCCAGTGGCTGGGCCTGCAGCTGCAGCCGGCCGCTGTCGCAGTGCGCGGCAAAGCGCTGCTGCAGATGACCGCGCAGGGCCGGGTCCGGCTCCAGGGCAGTGAGCTGCAGGCCGGGATGGGCCAGCAAGTGGGCGGTGGCCTGGCCGGTGCCCGGGCCGACCTCCAGGCAGTGCGCCGGGCCGGTGGCCAGTGCCGGTGCCAGCCAGGCATCGACCAGTGACCACAGCGCGGTCGGGTAGTCCGGCCGGTGTGCGGCATAGGCGGCCGGATCGCGGCCAAACAGCCCGCCCGCCGGCACCTGGGCAGCGCTGGTGGGGCAAGCAGCCTGGCCGGTACCTGTCATGCGCTGGCCGGCAAGGGGCGCGGGGCGATGGCCTGCACTGTCGCGGCAATGGCGGCGATGTGCTCCGGGGTGGTGCCGCAGCAGCCGCCGACCAGGTTGAGCAGGCCATCGGCGGCAAAACCGTGCAGGATCGCGGCCATTTCGTCCGGCTGCTGGTCATAGCCGCCGAAGGCATTGGGCAGGCCGGCATTGGGATGGGCGCTGATCGCACAGGGCACGGTCTGGGCCAGGGCGGCGATGTAGGGACGCAACTCGGCCGCACCCAGCGCGCAGTTCAGGCCGATGGCCAGGGGGCGGGCATGCAGCAGGGAGATGGCGAAGGCTTCGGCAGTCTGCCCGGACAGGGTGCGCCCGGAGGCATCGGTGATGGTGCCGGAGATCATCACCGGCAGGCGGGCGCCACGCGCGGCGAAGGCATCGTCGATGGCAAACAGCGCGGCCTTGGCGTTGAGGGTGTCAAACACCGTTTCCACCATGATGATGTCCGCGCCGCCATCGATCAGGCCATCGGTGGCCAGGCGGTAGTCGGCGCGCAGGGCATCGAAACTGGTGTTGCGGGCACCCGGGTCGTTGACGTCCGGGCTGATCGAGGCGGTGCGGCTGGTCGGCCCCAGCACGCCGATGACAAAGCGCGGCTTGTGCGGCGTTGCCGCCGCGGCGGCATCGCAACAGGCACGTGCCAGGCGGGCACCGGCCACGTTGAGCTCGTAGACCAGGTGTTCCAGGCGGTAATCGGACTGGCTGGCCGCGGTGGCATTGAAGGTGTTGGTCTCCACCAGGTCCGCGCCGGCGGCCAGGTAGGCGTTGTGCACCCCGGCCACCAGTTCGGGGCGGGTCAGCAGGAGCAGGTCGTTGTTGCCCTTCAGGTCCACCCCGATGCCATCGGCCGGCGGCTGCCCGGCATCGAATCCGGCGGCAAAGCGCTGGCCGCGGTAATCGGCCTCGCCCAGCTGGTGGCGTTGCAGCATGGTGCCCATGGCGCCGTCGATGATCAGGATGCGCTGGGCCATGGCGGCAATCAGCGCGTTGGCACGTTCGGGGTGGAGCCAGGGCAGGGTAGGCATCAGTTGCGGTAGGCCAGCAGGGTGATCACTTCGAAGTGGGGCGGGCGGCGTTCGCGGGTCACGGTTTCCACCGTGGCCACTTCCAACCCGGATTTTTCACAGAACTTGCGCAGCTCCTTGGCGGTAAAGCCCAGGTTGACGTGGCCATAGGCCTCCACCGCGGTGCGGTGTTCGTGCTTGGCCAGCGAGGACAGCAGCAGGCGCCCGCCCGGGCGCAGCACGCGGGCGGCCTCGGCCACGGCCTGGGCCGGCTTGTCGGCGTACACCAGCGCATGCATCAGCACCACCAGGTCAAAGCTGGCAGCGGCAAAGGGCAGGGTGTGCATGTCGGCTTCCTGCACCTCCACATTGGGCAGGCGGCGCAGGCGCTCCGACGCGGTGGCCACCACCCGGGCGCTGGTGTCGATGCAGACATAGCGCTGCGCATGCGGGGCCACCAGCTCGGCCAGCACGCCGTCACCGGAGGCAATGTCCAGCACGTCACCGGCTTCGAGCAGGGGCAGGGCGCTGCGCGCCAGCGCTTCCCAGGTGCGGCCCGGGGAGTAGTGGCGTTCCATGTCACCGGCCACGGTGTCGGCCCAGTTCTGCTCGGCGGCGCGGCTGGCCAGCACCCCGGCCACGCGCTCGGCATCCTGGCGCAGCAACGGATCGTCACTGCCCGACTTCAAGGCATGCCACAATGCACGCTGCGCCGCATCCAGCTGGGCCTCGTCAAAACGGTAATAGGCCGATACGCCGGAGCGGCGGTCACGCACCAGGCCGGCTTCCTTGAGCCGGGCCAGATGGGTCGACACACGTGGCTGGGCCAGGCGGGTGATGGCCGACAGTTCGGCCACGGTGAGTTCCTCGCCTTCCAGCAGGGCCAGCAGACGCACACGGGTGGCGTCTGCAAAGACCTTCAAACGGGTCGACCAATCTTCAAGATCCATAAATATCCATTTATCGCGATATAGCGATATTTTGCGCTCCGGCAGCGCTCACGGTCAAGCCTGCTGGTACGTACGGCGCCGTCCTCTTGCACTGCGGCAAGGCTTTTTTCAGGGCAATCGTTACACTCGAAACTTCTTTGTCAGGAGTGTTTCGTCGTGGACTTCAGCTTTACCGAAGAGCAGCTGATGCTGCAGGAACTGGCCGCCCGCATCGCACGCGAGAAGATCGCGCCCAGCGCCGCCAGCCACGACGCCGAGGCCAGTTATCCGCTGGACAACATCCGCCTGCTCGGCCAGAACGGCCTGATGGGCATCGAGGTCCCGGCCGAGTACGGCGGGGCCGGCATGGACCCGGTGGCCACGGTGCTGGCGATCAGCGAGATTGCCGCGGCCGATGCCGCCCACGCCACCATTGTGTCGGTCAACAACTCCCTGTTCTGCACCGCGCTGACCCTGCATGGCAGCGAGCAGCACAAGCAGGGCGCGCTGCGCAGTGTGGTCGAGGGCCGCGCCATTGGCGCCTTTGCCCTGACCGAGGCCCATTGTGGTTCGGACGCCACGGCCATGCGCTGCCGTGCCGAAGCCACCGGGGATGGCCAGTGGAAGATCAGCGGGGCCAAGAGCTGGATCACCTCCGGCCCGGTGGCCGACTGGGTGATCCTGTTTGCCGTCACCGATCCGGCCGCCGGCAGCCGTGGCATCAGCGCCTTCCTGATCGACACCACCCGTGCCGGTTTTGGCCGCGGCAAGAAGGAGCCGAAGATGGGTGTGCGCGCCTCGGCCACCTGCGAGATCACCTTTGATGGCTACCTGGCCACCGCGCAGGACCTGATCGGCGCCGAAGGGCAGGGCTTCAAGCTGGCCATGAGCCTGCTCGACGGTGGCCGCATCGGCATTGCCGCCCAGGCGGTGGGCATTGCCCGCGCCGCCTACCAGGCCAGCGTTGCCTATGCCCAGGAGCGTCATGCCTTCGGCCAGGCGATCGGCAGCTTCCAGCTGATCCAGGCCAAGATCGCCGACATGAAGTGCAAGCTGGAGGCGGCCACCTGGCTGACCCTGCGTGCGGCCTGGCTCAAGGGCCAGGGCAAGCCGTTCTCCACCGAGGCCGCGGTGGCCAAGCTGACCGCCTCCGAAGCGGCGATGTGGATTGCCCACCAGGCCGTGCAGATCCATGGCGGCATGGGCTACTCGCAGGAGCTGCCGGTGGAGCGCTACTTCCGCGACGCCAAGATCACCGAGATCTACGAAGGCACCAGCGAGATCCAGCGCATCGTCATTGCCCGCAACGAGACCGGCCTGCGCTGATTGTGCCGATTTGCGCAGCCAGAGCTGGCGGCGCAGGTCAATGATGCTGCGCAACAGGTAAATAAAACCGCACTGGTTACACTGCCTGCCATATTGAAATTTTCCCTTTTCCGGCCGCACCCACTGTCGCTTTCTCTATGAAATCCTCATCCCGCGTTGCCAAGACCCCTGCCGCTGCCGGTGCCAAGCGCACCAAGGCCGGCAAGGCTTCCGTTGCTGCCCAGGCCACTGGCCAGTCCATGCTTGACGCGGTGATTGCCGCACTGGGCCCGGGCCTGGCCAAGGCCGACCACGCCCTGGCCGTTGCCTTTGCGCAGGCCTTCTACCAGCGCCTGGACGCTGATGAATATGCCCGCCACAGCGATGCCGAGTGGGCCGCCATGGCCGCCTCGATGTTCGCCCTGGCGCGCGTGCGCAAGGCCGACCAGGTCAAGCTGGTGGTCAGCAATCCGGTCGATGGCGGCAGCACCCAGGTGCAGCTGCTGCACCCGGACATGCCCTACCTGGTCGATACCCTGACCCTGATCCTGGCCGGCCGCGGCATTGGTGTGCAGCTGCTGGGCCATCCGGTGCTGGAGCTGCAGCGCGACAAGGCCGGCAAGCTGCTGGCCGTGGGCCAGGGCACGCGCGAATCGACCATGCTGATCGAGATCGACCGCCAGCCGCAGCAGGCGCTGGAGGCATTGCAGGGGGAGCTGGAGCAGGCGCTGGCGCAGTTGCGCGCCGCCCATGCCGATGCCGATGCCATGCGCCAACGCGCGCTGCAGGCGGCCGATGGATTGAGCATGGACAGCCACGGTGAACTGATCGGCACCGAGGCCCAGGCCCTGTTGCGCTGGGCCGCCGACAACCAGTTCGTGTTCCTGGGTTCGCGCCGTTACAGCGTGCAGGGCAAGGGCGCCAAGGCCACCCTGGTGGCCGAGGAGGGCTCGGGCCTGGGCCTGATGCGTGGCAAATCGCGCGCGGCGGTACGTCCGGTGGCCGGTCTGGCCGCACAGGGCCTGCAGCAGGCCGGCAGCCTGGATGCCCCGGTGATCGTGACCAAGACCAATGCCCGCTCGCAGATCCATCGCGGCGGTTACATGGACTACATCGGTGTGCTGTCCTTCGACAAGGCCGGCAACATCACCGGCGAAACCCGTTTCGTCGGCCTGTTTGCCGACAGTGCCTGGGGCGTGCGCCCGTGGGATGTGCCGCTGGTGCGCCAGCGCGTTAAGGCCGTGCTGCAGCGCTCGGGCCTGGATGCCAATGGCCACAGCGGCAAGGCCCTGCGCCACATCCTTGAAACCCTGCCGCGGGTGGAGCTGTTCCAGTCCACCGAGGACGAGCTGTACGCCACCGCGATGGGCCTGCTGGGCCTGCGCGAGCGGGTCGGCGCGCGCCTGTTCCTGCGCCATGACCGTTTCAGCCGCTTCGATTCGGTGCTGGTGTACCTGCCGCGCGAGCGCTTCAACACCGACCTGCGCCTGCGTATCGAGGCCATGCTGCGCGATGCCCTGCACGGGGAGTTTGTCGACAGCAGCGTGGTGCTGGGCGAATCGCCGCTGGTCCAGCTGCACCTGATCGTGCGCAGCGCCGATGGCGCCGCTGCCGGTGTGGATGCGGCGCGTCTGAACCAGCTGCTGGGCGACCTGCTGCGCAACTTCAACGACGAGCTGCGCGACTGCCTGGTCGAGCTGTGCGGGGAGACCCTGGGCCTGAACCTGGCCGCCGGTTTCGGCCGCGCCCTGCCGGCCGGCTACATCGAGGATTCCAGCGCCCAGAGCGCGGCCGACGATGTGTGCGAACTGGCCCAGCTGGACGAGGAGCAGACCCTGCGCCTGCGCCTGCATGCCCGCGCCAGTGATGGCTCGCTGCGCCTGAAGCTGTACCGCAAGGGCGAGGACCTGCCACTGTCGGACGTGCTGCCGATGATGGAAAACCTGGGCCTGCGCGTGATCGCCGAACGCCCGTACAAGGTCCAGGCCGATGGCCAGCTGTACTACATCCAGGATTTCGAGGTGCAGGCGCTGGGCGCGGCGATCGACCCGGACCAGGTCAATGCGGCCTTCGCCGAAACCTTCATCCGCACCTGGCGTGGCGAGGTGGAGAACGACGGCTTCAACCGTCTGGTGCTCAGCGCCGGCCTGGACTGGCGCCAGGTGGGCATGCTGCGTGGCTACTGCAAGTACCTGCTGCAGGCCGGCACCCCGTTCTCGCAGAGCTACATCGAGGCCACCCTGCTGCGTTACCCGCTGCTGGCCGCGCTGATCGAACAGTATTTCCAGGCCCGTTTCGACCCGGCCCTGGAAGGCAAGCGTGGCGGCCGCGCCCTGGGCCAGCTGCCGCTGTCCCTGCAGCAGCTGGCCGGCGCTGACGAACAGGCCGCTGCCGCCCTGGAAGCGGTGGCTGCGGCCAGTGACCGTACCGGCCGTGCCCAGGCCCTGCGCCAGGCCATCAATGGCCAGCTGGAGAAGGTGGCCAGCCTGGACGAGGACCGCATCCTGCGCGCCTTCATCAGCGTGATCGATGCCACCTTGCGCACCAGCTTCCACCGCCCGTATGCCGATGGCCTGCGCGCCGATGGCGGCCCGGCCGACTATGTCAGCTTCAAGCTCGATTCGGCCCAGGTGCCGGACCTGCCCAAGCCGCGTCCGTACCGCGAGATCTTCGTCTATGGCCCGCGCGTGGAAGGTGTGCACCTGCGTTTCGGCCCGGTGGCCCGTGGCGGCCTGCGCTGGTCGGACCGTCGCGAGGACTTCCGCACCGAGGTGCTGGGCCTGGTCAAGGCGCAGATGGTCAAGAACACGGTGATCGTGCCGGTCGGCTCCAAGGGCGGTTTTGTCGCCAAGCAGCTGCCGGATCCGGCCGTTGACCGCGACGCCTGGTTTGCCGAGGGCGTGGCCTGCTACAAGCGCTTCATCAATGGCCTGCTGGACATCACCGACAACATCGTTGACGGGGTGATCGTGCCGCCGCCGGGCGTGGTCCGTCATGACGGCGATGACCCGTACCTGGTGGTGGCCGCCGACAAGGGCACGGCAACCTTCTCCGACACCGCCAACGACATCGCCCGCGCCCATGGCTTCTGGCTGGATGACGCCTTTGCCTCCGGTGGCTCGGTGGGTTATGACCACAAGGGCATGGGCATCACCGCCCGCGGCGGCTGGGAGTCGGTCAAGCGCCACTTCCGCGCGCTGGGCATCGACTGCCAGGCCGAGGACTTCACCGCCGTGGGTATCGGCGACATGTCCGGTGACGTGTTCGGCAACGGCATGCTGCTGTCGCCGCACATCCGCCTGGTCTGCGCCTTTGACCATCGCCACATCTTCCTGGACCCGAATCCGGACGCGGCCACCAGCTTTGCCGAGCGCCAGCGCCTGTTCGCCCTGCCGCGCTCGTCCTGGGCCGATTACGATGCCAAGCTGATCAGCAAGGGCGGCGGCGTGTATGCGCGTTCGCTCAAGTCCATTGCCATCACCCAGGAAGTACGCCAGGCTCTGGGCCTGGGTGAGGAGGTCACCGCGCTGACCCCGACCGAGCTGATGAGCGCGGCCCTGACCGCGCCGGTGGACCTGCTCTGGAACGGTGGCATCGGCACTTACGTCAAGGCCTCCAGCGAGACCCATGCCGATGTTGGCGACCGTGCCAACAACGCACTGCGCGTCAATGGCGGGCAGCTGCGCTGCCGCATCGTAGGTGAGGGTGGCAACCTGGGCATGACCCAGCTGGGCCGTATCGAGGCTGCCCAGGCCGGTGTGCTGCTCAATACCGACTTCATCGACAACTCGGCCGGTGTGGATACCTCCGACCACGAAGTCAACATCAAGATCCTGCTCAATGATGTGGTGGCCGCCGGCAAGCTCAGCGTGGCCCAGCGCAACAAGCTGCTGGCCTCGATGACCGACGAGGTCGGCCAGCTGGTGCTGATGGACAACTACCGCCAGAACCAGGCCATCAGCCTGATGGAGCGGATGAGCGTGCGTCGCCTGGGTTCCAAGCAGCACTTCATCCGTACCCTGGAGCAGGCCGGCCAGCTGGACCGCGCCATCGAGTTCCTGCCTTCCGATGCCGAGCTGTCCCAGCGCAAGGCGCGCGGGCAGGGCATGACCCGTCCGGAACTGTCGGTGCTGCTGTCCTATTCCAAGCTGGTGGCCTTCGGCCAGCTGCTGGATTCGGACATTCCCGAAGATCCGTACCTGTCCAAGGAACTGCAGCGCTACTTCCCGCAGCCGCTGCAGAAGAAGTACGCCGCCTTCATGGACGGTCACCGCCTCAAGCGCGAGATCATCGCCACCGCGGTGACCAACCAGACCATCAACCGCATGGGTGCCACCTTCCTGCTGCGCATGGTCGAGGACACCGGCCGCAGCGTGGCCGACGTGGCCAAGGCCTACACCATCAGCCGCGAGACCCTCAACGCCCGCGCGCTGTGGGCGCAGATCGACGCGCTGGACGGCAAGCTGCCTGAAAGCGTGCAGGTCGATGCACTGGAAGTGATCTGGAAGCTGCAGCGTTCCTTCGTGCGCTGGCTGCTGCAGCGCCCGGGCGCGATGCCGGCCATCACCACGGCGGTGGAGCGTTACCAGGGCGCGTTCGAGGAAATCCGCACCGCCTCCGGCGTGCTGCCCGATTCCCAGCGTGGCGGCTACCAGGCCCGCGTGCAGGGCTGGAAGGACAAGGGACTGCCGGCCGGCCTGGCCCAGCAGCTGTCCGAGCTGGCCTACCTGGACTCGGCCTTTGACATCATCGAACTGGCCATTGCCCGCAAGGCGCGTCCGGTGGACGTGTCCAAGGTGCACTTCCGTCTCGGCGATGCCCTGGGCCTGCCGTGGATCTTCGAGCAGATCGATGCGCTGGAGGTCAATGGCCGCTGGCATGCGATCGCCCGAGGCGTGCTGCGCGATGAACTGGCCGCCCACCAGCGCGTGCTGGCCGGCCAGGTGCTGGGCATGAAGGGCAGTGATGCCGCGGCCAAGGTCAGTGCCTGGATGCAGCGCGATGACAGCGCGCTGCGTTTCACCCTGGCCATGCTGGCCGAACTGGCCGAGCAGAAGAGCCTGGATTACCCGACCGTATCGGTCGCGGTGCAGCGTCTGGGCCAGCTGGCGTCCCACGCCCGCTGATCCGCACCGCCGCGTTTGCCCGCACAGCCCCGCCCGCAAGGGTGGGGCTGTGTGTTTGTGGGTGAGCAGGTATGCTCGGGCCACCTTTGCAGGAGTGATTGATGGTGAGTGTGCGCATTGCCTTTCTGGCCAGCAGTGCTGCCCCGGCGCAGCAGGCCCTGGCCGAACTGACCGCCCGCTATGGCCAGCACCCGCCCGAAGCGGCCGATGTGCTGTGCCCGCTGGGCGGCGATGGCTTCATGCTGCAGACCCTGCACCGACACGGTGACCTGGGCCTGCCGGTGTTCGGCCTGAAGCTGGGCACGGTGGGCTTTCTGATGAACCAGCACCGCCCCGAGGATGACCTGGTGCAGCGCCTGGCCGGTGGCCAGCCGGCGCATCTGCATCCGCTGGAGATGACCGCCACCACCATCCATGGCGAGCAGGTCTTCGAGCGTGCCTACAACGATGTGTCGATGCTGCGCCAGACCCGTCAGGCCGCGCATATCGGCATCGATCTCAATGGCCAGGAACGCCTGCCCGAACTGGTCGGTGACGGGGTGCTGGTGGCCAGCCCCGCCGGCAGCACCGCCTACAACTATTCGGCCCATGGCCCGGTGCTGCCGCTGGGCAGCCAGACCATTGCCCTGACTCCGCTGGCCGCCTACCGGCCGCGGCGCTGGCGCGGGGCCATCCTCAAGGCCAATACGGTGGTCGGCTTCCGCGTGCTGGACCCGGACAAGCGCCCGGTCAGCGTCACTGCCGATTCGCACGAGACCCGTGACGTGCTGGCGGTGAGCATCGTGCAGTCGCAGCGCCATGTCAGCCTGCTGTTCGACCCGGAGCACAACCTGGAAGAACGCATCCTCAATGAGCAGTTCCTGTCGTAAGGGCGGCCGTTGGGGTACCCTCGCGCACCGTCGCAGCGCTTGCGACAGCTCTACAGCAGGATCCACGCATGACCAGCCAACCCTACCTCTCGGACAACCAGCCGCGTCTGCTCACCGTGGCGGTGACCTCGCGTGCGCTGTTTGACCTGGAAGAGGGCAATGCGCTGTTTGAAAGCCAGGGCCTGGGCGCCTATGCCGACTACCAGCGCCAGCGCGAGGACGAACTGCTGCAACCCGGGGTGGCCTTCCCGGTGGTGCGCAAGCTGCTGGCCCTGAACGCCCAGCTGCCCGAGGGCAGCCCACGGGTGGAGGTGATCCTGCTGTCGCGCAACTCGGCCGATACCGGCCTGCGCATCTTCAACTCGATCCAGCACTACGGGCTGGAGATCGTGCGCGCCACCTTTACCGCCGGCGGCCCGACCTGGCCCTACGTCAAGCCGTTCGGCACTGACCTGTTCCTGTCGGCGAATCCTGAGTCGGTACAGCGGGCGCTGGCCCATGGCATTGCCGCGGCCACCATCCTGCCGCAGGCCCCGGCCGAGGCCGGCACCCTGGGCCTGGCCGATACCGGCCGCAACGAGCACCAGCTGCGCATCGCCTTTGACGGCGATGCGGTGCTGTTCGGCGATGAAAGCGAGCGCATCAGCCGCGAGCAGGGGGTGGAGGCCTTTGGCCGGCATGAGCGCGAGAACGCCCGCGCCGAGCTGTCCGGGGGGCCGTTCCGCAATTTCCTCTCCGCCCTGCACGAGCTGCAGGCCCTGCTGCCGGCCGGGGAGGACTGCCCCCTGCGCACCGCCCTGGTCACCGCGCGCTCGGCCCCGGCCCATGAGCGGGTGATCCGCACCCTGCGCACCTGGGGCGTGCGCCTGGACGAGGCGCTGTTTCTGGGCGGGCGGCACAAGGGCCCGTTCCTGGAAGCGTTCGGCGCGGACATCTTCTTTGACGATTCGCGCCACAACATCGACAGCGCCAGCCGCCATGTCACCGCCGGCCATGTGCCGCACGGGGTGGCCAACGAAGCGGGATGAAATCTGGCGATGCGGCATGAAGATGCCGCTTTCAAGCGTTTTCCTTCCAAAACCGGCGCCAAAGTGCCGGTTTTTGTTTTTTGTGCCGAGGGTTGGCCAAATCGGTAATTTCTTGCCGGAAAGCGCTATGATTCGGCCAAATCAGGCAGAAAGGTGCCGATATGGCTTACCGGACCACCGACGAACTGCTGGCCGATATCGGCCAGGACCTGCGCCAGCTGCGCAAACAGGCCGGGCTGTCCCAGGCCCTGCTGGCGCAGAAGGCCGGGATTTCCGAACGCGCCCTGCGCAATCTGGAGGGCGGGCAGGGCTCGTCCCTGGCCACCTTCATCGGGGTGCTCAAGGCCCTGCGCCAGGACAGCGTGCTCGATGCACTGAGCCGGCCAGCCGAGCCCAGCCCGATGCAGCTGCTGCGTCAGCGCCAACAGTTGCGGGGTGGTCATGGCCAGGGCTGAGCATGTGGATCTGGTCGAGGTGCACTGCTGGGGCCAGCTGGTCGGCGCAGTGGCCCAGGCCCGGCACAGCGATGCCTGCGTGTTCGAATACGACCCGCGCTGGCGCCGCAGCGGCATCGAGCTGTCGCCCCTGCTGCTGCCCACCCGCAACCGCAGCGGGCAGTTCAGCTTTCCCGGCCTGTCGCGGGAAACCTACAAAGGCCTGCCCGGCCTGCTCGCCGATGCCTTGCCCGACCGCTTCGGCAATGCACTGATCGATGCCTGGATGGCCCAGCGCGGCATCCCCGCCAGTGCGATCAGCGTGCTCGACCGTCTGGCCTACATGGGCAGCCGTGGCATGGGGGCGCTGCAGTTCCGCCCGGTGCTGGGCAGCGAGGACACGCCCAGCGTGCCGATCCAGCTGGCCAGCCTGGTCGAGGCGGCCCGGCGTGCGGTCAGTGGCTCGGTGGATGACAGCCATGCGGCGCAGTCGTTGAACCGGATCATCGAGGTCGGCACCTCGGCCGGCGGTGCCCGGGCCAAGGCGGTGATTGGCTGGGACCGCGCGCAGCAGCAGATTGTCTCAGGCCAGTTCGACCTGCCTGACGGTTTCGAGCACTGGCTGCTCAAGTTTGACGGGGTTGGCAGCGATGCCCAGCTCGGGCCTTCGCAGCAGTACGGGCGGATCGAATACGCCTACCACCTGATGGCGCGGGCGGCCGGCATCGAGATGGCTGACTGCCAGCTGCTGGAGGAGGGCGGCCGGGCGCATTTTGTCACCCGCCGCTTCGACCGCCAGGGCAATGCGCGTGCGCACCTGCAGAGCCTGTGCGCGATGGCCCATGTCGATTACAACCTGCAGGCCAGCAATGCCTACGAAACGCTGTTCATCACCGCTGCCGAGCTGGGCCTGGGCGATGCGGCGATGACCCAGCTGCTGCGCCGCATGGTGTTCAACGTGGCCGCGGCCAACAACGATGACCACAGCAAGAACTTCGCCTTCCTGCTGCCGCCGCCGCTTGAAGGGCAGGCGCTGCCGGCCTGGCAGCTGGCCCCGGCCTATGACATCACCTATGCCTTCGACCCGGACAACCAGTGGCTGCGCCAGCACCTGATGAGCGTGAACGGCCGTTTTGCCGGCATCACCCGTGCCGACCTTGCCCGCGTGGCTGACCGCTTCTCCATTGCCGGCCTGCGCGAGGTGATCGACAGCGTCAACGCCGCCGTGCAGCGCTGGCCCGAATTTGCCGGATCAGCGGGGCTGGATCCTGCCGAAACCGTACGCATCGGCGGGCATCTGCAGCGCCTGTGAGCGTTGCCGATGCAGGGCATACGCCGGGCAAGCAGGGGCTGATCTGAACGAATGGTTCATTCAGCCATGTTAGGCTCGAAGGCCGACATGCACTGACATGTCGGTTTTCCGGGCCGTCTGCCATTGCAGCGTGCCCGCTTTTCTGCCGGATGTGGTGGCAACGGCCCTTGCCGTGCCATTGGCGCCTTGATGCGCTCCTTCGATCCCACACCGGGCCACTGCGTGACCCGCCGGCAACTCGTGCGCCCACGTTACGCAGCGTGGGTGTATTCGCGCCTTGCGCAGGACCGCCTTTTGTCTGGCGGTCACTACACAGGAGACACAACACGAATGTCCATGCGTATTGCAGTACTCGGTGCCGGCCCCAGCGGGCTGGCCATGCTTCGCGCCTTCGATTCCCTGCGTCGTCAGGGCCACCCGGTACCCGAGGTGGTCTGTTATGAAAAACAGGCTGACCTGGGCGGGATGTGGAACTACACCTGGCGTACCGGCCTGGATGCCTACGGCGAGCCGGTCCACGGCAGCATGTACCGCTATCTCTGGTCCAACGGGCCGAAGGAAGCACTGGAATTTGCCGACTACAGTTTCGAAGAGCACTTCGGCCGGCCGATCGGCTCCTATCCTCCGCGTGCGGTGCTGCGCGACTACATCATGGGGCGGATCGAACGCAACGGCCTGCGTGGCCAGATCCGCTTCAACATGGCCGTGCACTGGGTCCAGCGTGACCCGCAGACCGGCCGTTTCCAGGTCACCGTGCGCGACCTGAAGGCCGACAGCATGGTCACCGAGCAGTTCGATCACGTGGTGGTGGCCACCGGCCATTTCTCCACACCGCATGCACCGTCGTTTCCGGGCCTGGAGCAATTCCCCGGACGCGTGCTGCATGCACATGACTTTCGTGATGCCTGCGAGTTCACCGACAAGGACCTGCTGCTGGTCGGCAGCAGCTATTCGGCCGAGGACATCGGCACCCAGTGCTACAAATACGGCGCGCGCACGGTCACCTTCAGCTACCGCAGCCGTCCGCTGGGCTACCAGTGGCCGGCTTGTTTCGAGGAAAAGCCGCTGTTGCTGCGCCTTGATGGCAATACCGCCCATTTCATCGATGGCAGCAGCAAGCAGGTCGATGCGGTGGTGCTGTGCACCGGATACCGCCATCATTTCCCGTTCCTGCCCGACGAGTTGACCCTGCGTACCAACAACCGCCTGTATCCGGGCCAGTTGTACAAGGGTGTGGCCTTCATCGATGACCCGGGGCTGATCTACCTGGGCATGCAGGACCAGTACTACACCTTCAACATGTTCGATGCCCAGGCCTGGTTGGCCCGCGACCTGTTGCTGGGGCGTACGCCCTTGCCGGGGCACGCGCAGATGCAGGCCGACAGCCTGCTCTGGCAGCAGCGCGAGCAGGCCTGCAGTTCGGCCGAGCAGGACATCGATTTCCAGGCCGCCTATGTGCGCGACCTGGTCGATGCCACCGATTACCCGGATTTCGGCATCGAGGCTGTGGCGGAGATGTTCAAGCAATGGAAGCGTGACAAGAAGCGCGACATCCTGGGTTACCGCAACCAGCAGTACCGCTCCCTGCTAACCGGCAACCTGGCCCCGGTGCACCACACCCCGTGGATGCTGGCCCTGGATGATTCGCTGCCGGCCTTCCTCGGCAACCGGCCCGAGCACCTGCAGGTGCCCATCGATCAGGACCAGGCCGTCACGGCCTGAGCCCCGTCAGCCCAGGACATCGGCTGCCGCCCAACCGGGCGGCAGCTGGATGTCGACCAAGCGCCAGCGCAAGCCCTGGCGGGCGAAGATGAAGGTGGTGCGGTGGCCGGCCGCATCGGTGCGGCTGGCGCTGAAGCGGCTCAGCGACTCATAGCGCCACTGGACCCCGGCAAAGGGTTCGGGGCTGGCGGGCGGTGCATAGGTGTCCGCACTCTGGGTATGGCCGGTGGCCTTGCGCCAGGTGCCCTGGCCATGCAGCACGGCGCTGATGCCCAGCGGGGTGACCACGCTGTCCACACTGGCCCCGACCAGGCTGCTGGCCCCGGCCAAGGCCAGGCCGCCGAACAGGTTGGACTGGACATCCGCCCCGGCCGCACGTACCAGGCGGTCGGCCAGCTGCGCCTTCAGGTTGACCCGCAGGGCGGGGAAATCGATGTGTTTTTCCAGCTGGGCGGGCGAGCGTTGGGTAATGGCCTTATCAATCCCGCGCATGGCCAGCCACGGGCCGGCGGCCAGCAGGGCGACCAGGCCCAGCAACAGGGCAAGGATCAGGCACAGCCACAGACCGGGTTTGCGCATGGCAGTCACCAACACAGGGAAAGGTTGCCAGCCTGCCGCAAGCGGGCCCTGCGTGCATGAACGTTGCCATCGCCGCTGGGCCAGTCGCAGCCGGTGCGACACAATGCGGGTTTGCTGTTGCGGTTTACACCCCGGGGATGGCCCATGCGCCTGCTGCACACGTCTGATTGGCATCTTGGCCAGCATTTTTTCGGCAAGAGCCGGCAACACGAACATGCCGCCTTCCTGCACTGGCTGCTGGCCCAGGTGCAGCAGCACGCCATTGATGCGGTGATCGTGGCCGGGGATGTGTTCGACACCGCCAGCCCGCCCAGCCATGCGCGCGAGGCCTATCACCAGCTGGTGCTGGACATGCATGACGCCGGCGCGCAGCTGGTGGTGCTGGGCGGCAACCATGATTCGCCGGCAGTGCTGGGCGAGTCACGCCAGCTGCTGGCGCGTCTGCACACCCGGGTGGTGCCGTCCCTGGACGGTGCTGCGGCCGAGCATGTGCTGGCCCTGCGCCGGCGCGACGGCAGCACCGGGGCATTGCTGTGCGCCATTCCCTTCATCCGCGCGCGGGAGGTGCGCCAGTCCCTGCCCGGGCAGGAGGCGGAAGCGGCGCGGCAGGACCTGGTGGCCGGTATTGCCGGCCACTACGCTGCCATCCATGCCGCGGCGGTGGCGCTTCGCGATGAAGAGGGCCTGCAGGTGCCGATCGTGGCCACCGGTCACCTGACCTGTGTCGGGGCAAAGCGCAGCGAATCGGTGCGCGAGATCTACGTCGGCGCGCTGTCGGCATTTCCGGCCGATGCCTTCCCGCCGGCCGACTACATCGCGCTGGGCCATATCCACCGCCCGCTCAAGGTCGGCGGTGCCGAACACATCCGCTACTGCGGCTCGCCCATTGCCCTGGGCTTTGACGAGCTGGACAGCCCCAAGCAGGTGCTGCTGGTGGAGCTGGACGCTGACGGCCTGCAGGCGGTGACGCCCTTGCCGGTGCCGGTATTCCAGCCACTGCGCCGGATCAGCACGCCGTTGGCCGGGCTGGAGCGGGCCCTGGCCGAGGTGGGCGCCGGGCTGCAACCCGGGCAGGTGGCCTGGCTGGAGCTGGAGGTGGTCGATGATGCCTTCCTGCCGGATTTGCCGGCGCGCGTGGCCGCGCTGCTGGAAGGGCTGCCTCTGGAGGTGCTGCGCCTGCGCCGGCGGCGGGCCAGCCAGCCGGCGCTGGCCCCGGCCCTGCAGTCACTCGATGAGCTGGACCCGCAGGAAGTGTTCGCCCGCCGCCTGGCCGCCGAGGACGGGCTGGATGCCGATCAACAGCAGGCCCTGCAGGGCTGCTTTGCCCAGGTGCTGGCCACTGTGCAGGAGGGCGGGGCATGAAGATCCTGTCCCTGCGCCTGCGCAACCTCAATTCGCTCAAGGGCGATACCCACATCGATTTCCGCACGCCGGCCTTTGCCGACGGCCTGTTTGCCATCACCGGGCCGACCGGGGCGGGCAAGTCGACCCTGCTCGATGCGATCTGCCTGGCCATCTACCACCGCACGCCGCGTTTTGATGCCGTCAACGCCAGCACCAATGCGCTGATGACCGAGCACACGGCCGAGTGCATGGCCGAGGTCGAATTCCTGGCCCGTGGCCAGTACTACCGGGCGCGCTGGAGCCAGCGCCGGGCACGCAACAAGGTGGACGGCAAGCTGCAGGCGCCGGAGGTGGAGCTGGCCCGTATCGACCCGGCCGACCCGGACGGGCGCGGGCAGATCCTGGCCGAGAAGGTGCGCGAGAAGGATCCGCTGGTCGAGCAGCTCAGCGGCCTGGATTACCAGCGCTTCACCCGTTCGGTACTGCTGGCCCAGGGCGATTTCTCGGCCTTCCTCACCGCCACCGACAAGGACCGCGCCGGGCTGCTGGAGCAGCTCACCGGTACCGCCGTGTACGGGCAGATCTCGGCCGAAGTGTTCGAACAAGCCAAGCAGCGCCGCCAGGCGCTGGCCGTACTGCAGGCCGAGGCCGCCGGCCTGCCGCCGCTCGGTGATGAGGCGCGCGCCGCGCTGCAGGCCGAACTGGCAGCGCTGCAGCCGCAGTGGGAGGCGGTGCAGGGGCAGCGGCAGGCCATCGAGCGCTGCGTGGCCTGGCGCCAGCAGCTTCAGGCCGCCCACAGTGAACAGCAAGCAGCCGAACTGACCCTGCAGCAGGCCGCAGCGATGCTGGCGGCAACGGCCGATGACCAGGCCGCGCTGGCCGCCGCGGCGCCGGCGGCACGGGCCTGGCCGTTCTGGCAGGCGCGCGAGCAGGCCCGTGGCGATGCCGAGGCGGGCGCGCAGGCCCTGCAGCAGGCCGTGGCCGCCAATGCGTCCGCACTGGCGGCCGAACAACAGGCGGCGGGGATCGGCCTGGCCGTGGCGGCGGCGCAGCAGCGTGCTGCCGAGGCGGCGCAGGCCGCGCAGCAGGCAAGCCAGACGCAGGCCGCCGCAGCCCTGGCGGCCTGCGCCGACGCGGCTGGGCTGGGTACGCTGCTGCCGGTATGGCGGCTGGCGCTGGAGCGCTGGCAGGCCAGCGTGCAATCCGTCGACCAGGCCCGCTGGCGCCAGCAACAGGCTGGCCAGGAGCTGGCCCAGGCGCAGCTGGCCCGCGATCAGGCCGCCCAGGCGCTGGCCATGCACCAGCAGCACGATGCGCAGGCCCGGCAACACTGGCAGGCGCAATCCCGGGCCTTTGCCGACAGTCTGGATGGCCAGTCGTTGGAGGCGCTGACCCTGGCCCGGGAGGCGCTTGCCGAGCAGTACCGCCAGGCCAGCGAACTGCGGCCCCTGCTGGAACAGCAACAACAGCTGCAGACGGCCCTGGCCGAGCTGGGCCGGGGGCTGCCGGCGCGCGAGCAGGCCCAGGCGGCCGCCGCCCAGGCCGAGCAGGCGGCCCACACGGCATTGGCCCAGGCCACCACGCGGCTGGAAGACAAGCAGCAGATCCTGGCCCTGCGCCAGACCGTGGTCGGCCTCAATGCCTGGCGCGACCAGCTGCGCGATGGCCAGCCGTGTCCGCTGTGCGGGGCGCACGAGCACCCGGGCCTGGAAGGTGATGCCGATGCGCAACTGCTGCAGGCCCGTGCCGCCTGTGACCAGGCCCAGGGCGAGGTGCTGGCGGCCACTCGCGCGGTGCAGCAGGCCCAGGCCGGACATGCCGAGGCCCGGGCGCAGAACCAGGCAGTAGATCGCGAACAGCAGCAACATCAACAGACGCTGGCAGCCTTGCAGCAGCGCTTGCACGAGGCGGGCGCGGTGGACCTGCCGACACTGGAAGACACCCTGACCGGCTTGGCCGCCCGCGGCCAGCAGGTGCGCCGGCAGCTCGATGCCGCCAGTGCCGCGCAGGCTGCCCAGCAGCAGGCGGCGCAGGAACTGGAAAAGGCCGGCCTGGCCCTGGAGGCGGCCGGCCAGCGGCTGAGCCTGCAGACCCAGGCCCTCAGCCGGGCCCAGGCATTGGACCAGACCCGGCAACAGGAACTGGCCGCGCTGCAGGCCGCCTGCCAGGACCAGGAACAGGCGCTGGCCGCGCAATGGCCGGCCGGTGTGCTCAATGACGATCCGCTGGCCTGGCTGGATACGCAAGAGCAGGCCTGGCGGCACCATCGCGATTGCGTGGATGCGCTGGGTGTGGCCGAACAGCAGCTGGGCGTGGCCGGCGAGGCGGTGCAGGAGGCCGGTCGCACCCATGCGCAGTGGCAGCAGCGCAGCAGCACGCCGCTGGTCTTGCCCGATGCTGCCGCCTTGCCTTCGTTGCCTCGGTTGCAGGAGCAGTGGCAGGCCGCGCAGCAACAGGCGGCACAGGCCGCGCAGGCGCTGATGGCCGCCGGTGCCCGGCAGCAGGCCGGGGCCGACACCTTGGCACGCAGCCAGCAGGCCCTGGATCAGGCGCTGGCCGAACACGGCTTGGCCGATACGGCCCAGCTGCTGGCCCGGCATCTGCCGGCCGCAGAACAGGCCTTGCGCCAGCAACGGGTGGATGAGGCCAGTCAGTGGCATCTGCGCGCCAGTGCCGAGGCTGCCCAGGCCGGTGCCCGGGTGGTGCAGCTGGCCGACCAGGCACTGAGCCCGTTGCCGCTGGACGGGCTGCTGGCCCAGCAGGCCGAGGTCGATGCCCACTGGCAGGCATTGGCCGAGCGGCGCGGGGTGCTCGATACCCGCCTGGCCGATGACCAGACACGGCGCCAGCTGCTGGGCCAACTGCACCAGCGGATCGCCGCGGCCGATGCCCAGGTCCGGCTGTGGGAGCGGCTCAACGAGCTGATCGGCTCCAGGGAGGGCGACAAGTTCCGCACCTTCGCCCAGGGGCTGACCCTGGACCGGCTGGTGCTGCTGGCCAATGGCCACCTGCAGCGACTGGATGGCGGGCGCTATGCCCTGCAGCGCAGCGACAGTGGCCTGGGCCTGCGTGTGGCCGACAGCTGGCAGGCCGATGTGGTGCGTGATGTGCGCACCCTGTCCGGCGGCGAGAGTTTCCTGGTCTCCCTGGCCCTGGCCCTGGGCCTGTCGGACCTGGTCAGCCATACCACCCGGATCGATTCGTTCTTCCTGGACGAGGGCTTCGGCTCGCTGGACCCGGACGCGCTGGATCTGGCCCTGGATGCCCTGGACGGCCTGAACGCCGAAGGCAAGCTGATCGGGGTGATCAGCCATGTGGAGGCGGTCAAGGAGCGCATTCCGGTGCAGTTGCGTGTGCGCAAGACCCGCGGCCTGGGCCACAGCGTGGTCGTGCTGCCCTGAGTGGGCAGGGCGGGAGCCTCGCCCGGGCACGGCGGGGTGCCTGCCGGATGGCCTGCCGGGCAATGGCCATCCGGTTCGGCCCGCAGCGCTGGGTAGCCCAGCCATGAGCGCTTGATCAACAGACCTGGAATCTGCCCGTTTCCGCTGTCCTGCCCGGCAGGCCGGGGCAGCGGGCGGATGCGGGCGGTTTGCGCGTTCTTGCCTTGAGCGGGGGCGTGTTGCCTGCCCGGCACGATGCTGTGTCGCAACAAAAGTTGTTCTAAATCATGATGATGCGAATGGCAAGTGACCATTGGCAGTTTTTTGTGAACATTTGCGTAACAAATGTGTAATCTCGCGCTCAGGGGCCATTCACTTTCCATGAGCGTGTACACGGCCCTTGTCTTGAGCAGCTGAGTCATTCCTCTTTCGTGGTTGTGATCAACAGGAGTTGTAATGTCGATGAAGCGAAACAAGTTGCGTGATGCGATCGTCGTGTCGCTGGCCGTGGGCAGCATCAGCGTGGCCGGCATGGGCACCGCCCTGGCCCAGGAGGCACCGGCAGACGGCAGCAGCCAGGCGCAGACCCTGGATACGGTCAAGGTCACCGGCACCCGTCTGCAGAGCCAGACCATGACCGCGGCCAGTCCGGTGATGGAAATTGATGCCGAGCAGTTCCGCATCAGCGGTGCGACCAAGGTCGAGGACCTGGTCAACCAGTATCCGCAGCTGGACATGAGCTTTGACAACTTCGCCAACAACGGCGCCACCACCTATGCCACCGCCTCGCTGCGCGGCCTGGGCGCCGGTCGCACCCTGACCCTGGTCAATGGCCGCCGCATGCCGGCCGGCGCGTTTGAAACCACCGACCTGTCGACCATCCCGGCGGCGATGGTCAAGCGCGTTGATGTGCTCACCGGCGGCGCCTCGGCGGTGTACGGTGCCGACGCCGTTGCCGGTGTGGTCAACTTCCAGCTCAATGACGAGTTTGAAGGTGTCAGCGTCAACTACGGCTATTCGGCCTACCAGCACAACAACGAGAACAGCTACATCCAGGGGCTGATGGACAAGGCCGGCTTTGACTATCCCACCGGCAGCTCCG
Organism: Stenotrophomonas ginsengisoli; assembly: GCF_001431485.1. GTDB lineage: Bacteria > Pseudomonadota > Gammaproteobacteria > Xanthomonadales > Xanthomonadaceae > Stenotrophomonas > Stenotrophomonas ginsengisoli. The sequence goes on from NZ_LDJM01000032.1 coordinate 34,230, forward strand.
GCCTGGATGGCGTGTCGCGCAATCTGGACCTGGGCGTGGGCGGCTTCTTCGGTGATGGCGGCCATGCCGTGGCCTGGGTGACCTGGCGCGAGAACGAGGCCCTGCTACAGGGCCAGCGCGACTATTCCTCCTGTGCGCTGAGCAACCCGGGTACCGCCTGTGGTGGTTCGGGTACCGCTGACCCGGGCAACTTCCTTGTCGGTGGCACCAAGTGGATGATTGCCGACGGCAACGGCGGTTATGTGCCGGGCCAGCACCTGTACAACTACGCGCCGATCAACTACTACCAGCGCCCGGATACCCGTTACACCGCCGGCTTCATGGCCAAGTACGAAGTGAATGAACACTTCGAGCCGTACATCGAGACCATGTTCGCCAACCGCCAGACCTCGATCCAGATCGCCGAGTCGGGCACCTTCGGTTCGGCCATCACCGTGCCGTGCAGCACCAGCTACATCACCAGCCTGTGTGCCGATGCCGGCATCACCACCGATGACGTGCGCATTGCCATGTACAAGCGCAACGTGGAAGGCGGCCCGCGCATCCAGGACATCGAGACCCAGACCTACCGCATCGTGGCCGGTGTGCGTGGTGCGATCACCGACAACTGGTCCTACGACGCGTCCTACACCTACGGCCGTGCCACCTGGAGCAATGTCGGCCACAACGATTTCCTGTTCAGCCGCATCAACGACGCGGCCATGGGCTGCCCGACCGGCTCGTTCGCCGGCTGTGTCCCGTATGACATCTGGAATGACAACGTCAGCGTCGAGGCCGCCCAGGCCCTGGCAGGCACCAGCTTCCAGAAGCGCGACACCACCTACAAGGCAGTGAACGCCTTCGTCACCGGCGACCTCGGCTTCGGCCTGCCCAGCGCCAATGGCGAAAATGCCGGCCTGGTGCTCGGTTTCGAGCGTCGCGTGAACACCTATCTGCGCCAGTCCGATGCGGATTCGCTGGCCGGCAACTTCGCCGGTGCCGGCGGCGCCGACACCAACCTGAAGGCCGACATCAGTGTCAGCGAACTGTTCATGGAAGCCGCACTGCCGGTGATCGTGGGCGACGGCTTCGTCAGCCGCTGGGACATGGAAGTGGGCTACCGCTATTCGGACTACAGCACTTCCGGAGAAACCAACACCTACAAGTTCGGCACCGCCCTGGAGCTGGACGAAACCGTGCTGGTACGCGGCAGCTGGAACCGCGCCATCCGTGCGCCGAGCCTGAACAACCTGTACTCGCCGGCAAGCATGGGCCTGTGGGGCGGCAATGATCCGTGTGCCGGTGCCACGCCGACCGCTTCGGCTGCTGCCTGTGCCCTGACCGGCGTGAGCGCCGCCCAGTACGGCAACATCCCGGCCAGCCCGGCCGACCAGTACAACGGCTTCTTCGGCGGCAATGCCGCACTGGAACCGGAAACCGCCAACACCTGGACCATCGGCCTGGCCTTCAACCCGATCGAGAACCTGTCCATTGCCCTGGACTACTTCAACATCGAGGTCGAGGACACCATCTCCGAGATCGACCCGGACACCATCCTCAATGCCTGCATCACCGCACAGACCCTGTGTGACCGCATCCGCCGCGATCCGGTGACCGGTGACCTGTGGTCGGGCAACAGCCAGAACGTGGACACCGCCGGCATGGTGTTCAGCCAGATCGGCAACAACGGTGGCATGCGCCGCAGTGGTATCGACCTGAATGTCATCTACGGCTGGAACGCCTTCGGTGGCCGCTTCAACACCACCTTCAACAGCACCTTCATGATGAAGGTGGAGCAGGAGCCGGTGCCGGGCGTGGTCAAGTACGACTGTGCCGGCCTGATCAATCCGTCCTGCGGGGCCAACCCGGAATGGCGTTTTGTCAGCAACCTGAGCTATACGCTGGATCGCTACAGCGTCAATGCCCGCTGGCGTTATGTCGGTTCCAGTGACTACCGCGACGCGCTCACCGGCGCTGCCCTGACCACCGACAAGCTGGTGGCCGGTCATGGCGGGCTGAAGGCTGCCAACTACTTCGATCTGTCCGGCTCGGTCACCCTGAGCGACTGGGTCAGCGTCAGCCTGGGCGTGAACAACCTGTTCGACCGTGAGCCGCCGATGGTCGGTGGTGGTCTGGTGGACAACGGTAACGGCGTTGCCGGCTATGACCAGGCGGGCCGTTACGTGTTTGGCAGCATCAACCTGCGTTTTTGATGTTGATCAAGCAAGCTGCTTGATTGGTTTTGGCGCCTCCTCCCGTACTCTCCCGGGAGGAGATTGCAAGGCGGGCCCAGCCGGGCCCGCCTTCTTTTGTTGTGGCCCGGCAATGCCGGGCCGGCCTGGCTCACGCTGCCGTGGCGCAATCGGCCGGCTGCGCATCAAAGGCGATGCTCAGGCGCTGGCCATCGTGCTGTACCGGCACGGTGCCGTGCCACAGGTAGGAGGGGAACAGGGCCAGCCAGCCGGCCCGGGGAACGATGCAGCGCTGCGCAGGCAGGTCCAGGCCGAGGCTGTGCAATGGCTGGCCCAGCTGCAGGCAGCCGCTGTTGTCGCCAGCGTTGTCCGTATCGGCCACGCTGACGTGGAAGGCCGAACTGAGCCAGCCCTGGCTGTGGATGTGGTTGGCGTGGTGGCCACCGGCCGCCATGGCCACCGACCATGAACCGACAATGCGCAGATCCTGGCGCCGGCGTGACAGGAATGGATGGCGCGGGTCGGCAGGCAGGGAGGCAAGCCATTGGCGCGCTGTGTGGCACAAGGCGGCCTGGGTGGCCTGCAGTACCGGCTCGTCGCGGCCGAACAGGCGCCCACTGGTCTGGCTGCCACGGCGCACGCTCTGCACCAGCGGTTGCCCGCTGCCCTGGTGCAGCTGGCCCAGTTGCAGGCGCAGGGCCGGCAGCAAGGAAGTGATGGGCGGCTGGCCCGGAGCGCTGTGCACCGGCAGGTGGGCCACCAGCCGCTCGTAATCGCACAGCCAGTGGTAGCGGGCATCGCCTTGCAGGCGCCAGACCAGGGACAGCAGGCTCCAGGCCTCCTGGTCGTGCGGGGCACAGGCCAGTGCGCGTTGGGCCAGTTGCCCGGCCTGCTCGATGCACTGGCGGCGCAGGGCCAGCCGGGCGCGGGCGTTGAGCAGGGCAGGATGGCGGGCAAAGCCGCGCTCGGCGCGCTGGTAGGCCAGCTCGGCCTGCGCCAGCTGGTCGGTACTGGCCAGCAGGTTGCCCAGGTACCACTGGGCAAGGCTGTCGTTGCTGTCGTTGAGCAAGGGACGCAATGCCTGCAGGGCCTGGCCGTGTTCGCCCATGTTGTGCAGGAAGCTGACCAGTTCGATGCGCAGTGCCTTGTGTTGCGGTGCCTGGCGCAGGGCCGCCAGCAGCGGGCTGGCCGGGTGCTCGGCAGTGCCCAGCCGTGGTCCATGTTCCCACAGCAGGTTGGCCAGGGTGGTCAGGCCCGGCAGGTATTGCGGGTGGCTGGCGCAGACATCGCGTGCGCAGGCCAGGGCCGGCTCGGGCTGGCCCAGGTCCAGCAGCAGGCCGCTGCGCAGGTCGGCCAGGATGGGTTCGTGCGGCCAGCGCTGCAGGCACTGCTGGACCGTTGCCAGGGCCGGCTGGGCTGCGCCACGTTCGCGCTGCAGGCGGGCCAGGGTCAGGCCGAGGCCGGGCGTGGCGGCAGGTCCGGCCAGCCGCTGCTGCAGGCACTGCTCGGCTGCGCCGAGCAGCCCATGCTGCTGGTACAGGCCGATCAGGGCGTTCACGGCCGTGGCCGGTACCGGTGCCAGATCGTGCAGCAGGAGTAGTTGCTGCAGTGCCAGGGGTTGATCGCCGGCCGCAATGGCCAGCCGGGCCAGCAGCAGGCGGCTGTCGACCGTATGGGCCGGGCAACTGGCGAGCACCCGGCAGGCGGCGGTGGGGCCCTGGTGCGCCTGCAGCCATTGGGCATATTCGATTGCCAGCAGGGGCGCCGCGGTCGGCTGGGCCAGCGCATGGGCGCGCGCATAGGCCTGGCCGGCGGTGCGGCTGTCTCCGCTGGCACTGCAGGCGCGTGCCAACAGCTGCCAGTGTGCGGCCTGGTTGGGTACCTGCGCACACAGCTGACGGGCCAGTACGGCAGCGCTGCCGGCCTGGCCGGCGGCCAGCAGGGCCTGCACCTGGGCCACGTGCTGGCCTTGCCCGGGCGGGGCGCTGGCCAGGCTCATGGCAGCCGCCTGACCCGCACGGCCAGGCCCTGTTCGGTGAGCAGCTGATGGCCTGACAGGGCCGCCTTGCGCACGGTCAGCGGGCTGCCGACCGGCAAGGGGGGGAGCCGGCCTTCGGTGACCAGCCAGCGCTGGCCGTTGTCCAGCTCGATGACCTCCTGCCGGCCTTGCTGGTGTTGCCGATGCAGGCGGGCACTGAGCTGGTCAATCACCACCGGATTGGCGCCATTGCCACCACGCTGGCCAAACTGCGCGGTGGCCTGCTCCTGATAGGCCTGTGCGCTGCTCAGCAGCGGCGGGAACTGCTGGTCATAGCAGGCCAGGCGTGCCGGCGGATCGGTCAGGGCACTGCAGCCCGGGTCATGCGCACTCGCGCTGGCACAGCAGGCCAGCAAGGCGGTGGCGGATGCCAGGCGGCCGATCAGGGCAGGGACAGACAACACGGGGCAATGCGGCATTCCGGCTCCTTGGGGGCAGCGGTGGCTGCCGGATGGGGGAGGGGACAACGGGGGCAATGCGTGATGCGTGATGCGTGATGCGTGATGGTGCCATGGGCAGGGCCTGCTGCGCGCTGCAACTGCCGCTGCATGGCGTGGCCGCGGGCCTCAGCGGGCCAGTTGGTCCATCAGCTGGCCCATGCCGTCGCCGGGTAGCCACAGGGCATGCCGGGCCCGGCTCATGGCCTGGTACACCGCACGTGCCGGATGCAGCTGGCGCTGCGCCACGCTGCTGTCAAAACAGCACGGGGCCAGGGTCACCACGTCCGCTTCCAGGTTCTTGGCGTGTTCGACCAGGCCGAACAACAGCTCGGCCTGGTCGGTGTCGGCATGGCGGGCAAGCAGGGCATCCAGCTCGCTGCCGCTCCAGCCCTGCTGGATCCGCTCGCGCAGGGCGTGCTGGCCGGCCTGTGCAAGACGCTCGGCCGTGGCTTGCCAGTGCTGGCTGATCCGCGCCTGGTGCTGGCGCTGCTGGTCGATGAGGGCCAGGGCGTGCTGGCGGACCTGGCGGGCCGTGGCTGGCAGCAGGGCCAGCGTTGCCGTGCCGGTATCCAGCTGCAGCAGGCTGTCGAGCAGGGCGGAAGGGTCGCCGAACACACGCAGGCCCGCCTCGGGGGTGGCCGTCCCGGGGGCATACGGCCGGCGCGCGGTGATGTGGCCGCGTGCGGCGGCAAACTCCACTGCCAGCGGGTCGTTGCCGGCCAGGGTCAGGGTGGTGTTGACCAACTGCTCGATGCCGTTGCCGATGCGCACCGACTGGCCCATCCACAGCTGCTGGGTGCCGCTGATCGGCCGTGGCCGGCCGCGCAGGCACTGGTTGGGGTCGCCCAGCTGCACGCAGCCACCGGCATAACGCGAGAACAGGTACTGCCAGGCCGGCTGCAGGTCGTGCGCCTCGTCGATGATCAAGGTGCCGTAGCTGTCGGGAATCTGCGCACCGGTGAGCATCAGCCACTTGGCCAGGTGCACGATGTCCACGCTGAGCAGGTGGCCCTGGCGCGCATGGCGCACGAACATCTGCTCCCAGATGCGCTGGCAGCTGGCCAGCAGGCTGGCGGCCAGCGGTCCGGAGCCATTGGCATGGGCCTGCACATCACGCAGGGCCAGCAGTGGCGAAGGGCTGTGGCACCAGCGTTTGATGATGCGCTGGCACAGGCCCATCACCTGGGCCGGGCTGTACGGGCCGCAGCCGGCAATGCCCAGGATCTGCGCCTGCTCGTGGGCCGGATAGGTGGACTGCACCCAGCGCGGCACATGGCCCAGCTGCAGGCGCCGCGCATTGAGCCGGGCCAGTTCATGGGCCAGTGCCCACAGGTGCATGGCGCGTACCGGGTTGCCACTGGCACGTGCGGCCTGCTCGAAACCGAACAGGTGGCCCTGGCTGGGGGCGATATAGGTGAAGGTGGTGCTCAGCACCGCGGTCATGGTGTGGATCAGGTGGGTCTTGCCGGTGCCGGCATAGGCGTGCACCTGGACATGCTCGCCGTCGATGGCACCGATCACCGAGGCCACCACCTGCTGTTCGCGGGTGCCCTGGGTATCGATGCGCCGGCGCGGCAGGCGCTGGGCCAGCAACGGATCATCGTGTTCGGGCGCATCTGCCGGGGCTGAGCCCAGGCGGATGGCAAACGGCTGCAGGCGGCCCTGGCAGGTCTGTTGGAAGCCTACGTCGTAACGCCCGTCCTCGCCGCGCCAGGCCTGGCGGTACATCAGTTCATCCGGTGCGTAGGTGATGGCCTGGCTGGCCAGCTCGCGGCGGATGGCGGCCGCGCTGTGGTCGCCCATGCCGGTGCGTGCCTGCAGCAGTGCTTGCTGCCCCTGCTGCAGGTTGCCGGCAAACAGGGCTTCGGCCTGGATCAGCAGGGCCTGCAGGGTGGCCGCTGGCATCGGCTTGCCCAGCTGGGTGATCGCCGCGTACAGCGCGGCACACGCCACCGGCAGTGCCGGCAGGCGGGCATCATCAAAGAACGCGGCGGCCTCGGCGGCACTGACCGGCAGGTAGAAGGGGGTAATCGGGCCGTCTTGCATCGGCCCATGATAGTCGTCGCGGGACGCAGCCGGACGCAGTGCACGTTTTGGATGATGCATTGCTGCCGTACAGGTGGGCAGGGGGTAGCTTGGGCTTTCCCGGATTCCAAGGAGTTGGATATGTTGAAGTGCTCGCTGGTCTGTTTGTTGCTGCTCGCTCCACTGGCGCACGCCGCCCCACCCAGTGACCAGCAGGTGCGGCAATTGTTGCAGGCCAGCCAGGTCCGGGCCGGGCTGGACAGCTACATGGCCGCATTCGAGCAAAACAGCCTGGCCGCATTGCAGCGCTCGATGCCCGAGCTGATGGTCGATGCGCAGTCACGCCAGCAGATGCAGGCGATGGTGGACGAGACCGCACAACAGGTGCGCAAACATCTGGACTGGCAGGTGCTGGAGCCGCGCTACATCCACATTTACCAGCAGGTGATGACCGCCACCGAGGTGGAGGCCATGACCCGTTTCTACCTCTCGCCGGAGGGCGCCAGTGCGATGGCCAAGATGCCGCAACTGATGGCCCTGAGCCAGGAAATGGTCTATGAGATGGTTGGTGAAATGATGCGCAAGCAGCATTCACTGCCGCCGCGCGGCCCGGCGCCGGTTCAAGCCCCTATGATTGAGGCTCCTGTTGTCGATGTCCCCTGAGTGCATACGCGCAGCCTGAGACGGTGCCTCCGGGCGCGTTTGCGTGGCGTCGATGCGGGCTCAGAACTCCAGGTCCAGTGCCGCGCACAGGTAGTCCAGAAACGGTGCCAGCGCGGTGTAGTCGGCCACCAGGGTCTGGCGCAGGGTAGCGCTGCACATCTGGGCGTCGCTCAAGGGGCGCGAATAGACCCAGTTGCGTTGTTTGAGGTCCTCGATGAACTCGTGGTCGGCCGGGTAGCCGCGCGGCGGGCGCTGCAGCTTTTCCTCGCTTTCCATGACAAAGCGCGAGGTGATGGCTGGGTCATGCGCGGCCCGGCGCCAGGTGGCCGGGTTGTCGAAAATGAACTGACGCACCTTCTGCAGATTGGCCGGCTCCGGATGCCACAGGCCGCCGCCGAGGAAGCAGTTGCCCGGCTGCATGTGCAGGTAGAACAGCGGCACGATCTGCATGCGCCGGCGCTCGTGGTAGAAGCGGCAGCCCTGCCAGCCCTTGTAGGGCGACTTGTCGTGGGAAAAGCGCGCATCGCGCTGGATCCGGTACAGCGAGCCGCCCACGGTGCGCGGGTCGGCGCGAAAATGCGGGCTGATCGCCTCGATGTCCGGGGCGATGTCGCTGATCAGCTGCAGGAATGGCTGGCGTACATGCTTCTCGTACTCGTGCTTGTGCTCGTTGAACCAGGCCTTGTTGTTGTTGGCCGCCAGGCGCTGCAGGAAGGCCAGGCTGGCCGGGCTGAAGTAGCTGCTCACAGGCTGGCCTCCAGCTGCTCGCCCCAGTTGTGCAGGGCATCAAGCAACTCCTGTTTGCCGGCATCGGCGGCATGTTGTTCGCGCAGCTGGGCAATTTCGCTGCGGTAGCTGTCCAGCGAGTACTCGCTGTTCTCACCGGTGGTCAGACGCTGGCGGCGCCAGTGATTCCAGGCCTCGCGCTGCGCCGCATCCAGGCTGTCGGGATGGTTGCGGGCCTGGTAGCGCGTGACCAAGGTCTTGAGCCGGGCATCGCGCAGGCGCAGGGAAAACTCCCCCAGCGCCTGCGGCGGGCAGCTGCGCACGGCGCTGAGCAGGGCGCGGTCGCCTTCGGCCAGGAAGCCGTCATACAGGCCGCCATCGGCATCGCCGGGCGGCAGGGCCTGCTTGGCGGCATACACACGGCGCACCTTCTCGGCAATGGCCGGCAGGTGCGGGGCCAGCTGGTCGATACGGGCCTGTACCTGGGCCGGGTCGATCTGCAGGCGGGCAAAATCGGGGCCGCGCAGGTGGGCCCACTGGATCAGGGCCGGGCACTTGTTGCTGTGCACTTCCTTCAGACCGATGCGCGACACGCCTTCGGGCAGGTCCTCGCGGCGGCAGAACACCCGCGCGGCAATCGTCTCGGGGTCCAGGTCGATCAGCGCCTGCGGGTCTTCGTCCAGGTCCAGTACGATGACCCGGGTCTGGATCTGCGGGTGCAGGGTGATCGGCAGTACCGGCGCGGCGCACAGGCGGCTGGCCGGGTAGCGCATGGAGATGTGCAGCAGCGGCTGGGCCGCGGTGACATTGAGCAGGCTGGCCACATGGCGCTTGTCACGCAGTTTCAGGGCGTGCTCCCACAACCGTGGCTGGTGGGTCTTGAACAGGCGGGCCAGGGCAATGGTGGCATGCACATCGCTCAGTGCCTCGTGGGCATCGCCCACGCGCACGCCGTTTGCCTCGGCCAGATGTTCGAGCTTGAAGGAGGTGCCGCCGCCATCTTCGCGTTGCGGCCAGATGATGCCGTCCGGACGCAGGGCGTGCATCAGGCGCAGCATGTCCAGCAGGTCCCAGCGGCTGTTGCCGCCGCGCCATTCGCGCTCGTAGGGGTCAAAGAAATTGCGGAACAGGCCGTGGCGGATGAACTCGTCATCAAAGCGCAGGGTGTTGTAGCCCAGCGAGCAGGTGCGCGGCACGCTCATCAGGTCGCTGATGCGGGCAAAGGCCTCGGCCTCGCTCACGCCCTGGGCCTGGGCATGCTGCGGGGTGATGCCGGTGATCAGGGTGGCGATGGGCGAGGGCAGCAGGTCATCGGCCGGGCGCACGTAGAAGCTGTGCTCCTCCAATACGTTCAGGTCGGCATCGGTGCGCACCGCGGCAAACTGGGCAATACGCGTGCGGCGCGGGTCCTGGCCGAAGGTTTCCAGGTCGTAGAACAGGAAACTGTCCTGGTTCATGCATCATCCCCTGCGGGTCATGTGTAAAAACGCCGGCGTGGGCGCCGGCGTATCGGGAGCAGCTCAGTCGCGCGGGCCCTGGCGTGGCACGTAGGAAAGTGCGTTCTGGTAGGCCGCCTCCAGTTCCTCGCGTGAACCCACGTCGATGCCCATGGCGCGCACGCGGCCATCCTTCAGGCTGTAGACCCAGCCGTGCACCATCAGCTTCTGGCCGCGGTCCCAGGCGTCATTGACGATGGTGGTGCGGCAGACATTGGCCACCTGTTCGATCACATTGAGTTCGCACAGGCGCGCATGGCGCATGGCCGGGTCTTCAATGGCATTGAGCAGGTCGGCATGCTTGAGCTTCACATCGGCCACGTGCTGCAGCCACAGGTCGGCCAGGCCGACGCGGTTGCCGTGCAGGGCGGTGTGCACGCCCGAGCAGCCGTAATGGCCGACGATCAGGATGTGCTTGACCTTGAGCAGGTCCACCGCGAACTGGATCACGCTCAGGCAGTTCAGGTCGGTCTGCACCACCACATTGGCGACGTTGCGGTGGACAAACACCTCGCCCGGGGCCAGGCCGGTGATCTGGTTGGCCGGTACGCGTGAATCGGAGCAACCGATCCACAGGTATTCGGGCGACTGTTGCTTGGACAGGCGTTCGAAGAACGTCGGGTCCTCCTGGGCGATGCGGTCGGCCCATTCGGCGTTGTTCTTGAGCAGTTGCTGGATCTGGATCATCGAAGGTTCCCTGGGGATGGTCACTGGCGCAGTCGCCGCGCAGACGCGGTGGCTCCGTCGGGAAGGTGGATCAGGCGCGGGCGCCCAGTTGCTGGATCATCAGGGCAACCAGGGTGTCCTCGTCGTCGGCCTGCGGCGGGCGCAGTTCAGCCAGCGAGAAGCCGCGCGCCAGCGCGTCTTCCTCGTCCAGCCCGTCATAGGCGACGAATTCGGCATCGAACAACATCGCCCGGGCGGTGTCCTCGCTGTCGTAATTCAGGGTGTTGCCGTCGCTGTCCAGCACCTCGGCGGTGCCGGCCTCGCGTATGCGCAGGCGGGCCCAGATCAGGGTGCGGCCGAGGCTGGCCAGCCACCATTGGTCGGGCGTGGAAAGGATGTCAGTCATGCAGATACCTGTGAAAACAGCCAGAACGCGGCGGCCAGTGCCGCCCCGCCCAGCAGGGTAAGCAGTGCCAGCCGGGCCGGTGCGGCCAGCCCGGACAGCGAGCGGTCGGCCAGTGCGCGGTCATCGCGGCGCAACAGCCAGCCCAGCGGCTGGCGGCCAAGGAAGGCGCCGGGCCCGAACTGCGCATGCAGCCCGGGGTGGCGGTCGCGCAGGTGGATCAGGGTCAGCGGCCAGAAGATGACAAAGGCCGAGAAGCCGGCAATGGCCACCCCGACAAAGCACAGGGCCAGGAACAGGATCATTGGGCGAGGAACGAGGGAGCAGGAGTGAGCAACGAGAGAAAGGCGCTGTGGTGCGCTGGTTTGGCTTTTACTCGTTGCTGGTTGCTCATCACTCGTTCCTCACTCTCAGAACTCGGCCGAACCCGGCGCGCGCGGGTAGGCTATGGCGTCGCGGATGTTGGACAGGCCGCAGACGTAGACCACCAGGCGCTCGAAGCCCAGGCCGAAACCGGCGTGCGGCACCGAACCGTAACGGCGGAAATCGCGGTACCACTGGTAGTGGGCCGGATCCAGGCCGAACTGCGCCATGCGTGCATCCAGGATGTCCAGGCGCTCTTCGCGCTGCGAACCGCCGATGATCTCGCCGATGCCCGGGGCCAGCACGTCCATTGCGGCAACGGTCTTGCCGTCATCGTTCAGGCGCATGTAGAAGGCCTTGAAGTGCTCGGGGTAGTTGGTCACCACCACCGGGCGGCCAACGTGCTCCTCGGTCAGCCAGCGCTCGTGTTCGGTCTGCAGGTCCAGGCCCCATTCGACCGGGTAGTCGAACTTCTTGCCCGACTTCTGCAGCAGGGCGATCGCGTCGGTGTACTCGATGCGCTCGAACGGTGCCTCGATGAACTTCTCCAGGCGGGTGATGGCGTCCTTCTGCACGCGCTCGGCAATGAAGGCCATGTCGTCGGCGCGCTCGTTGAGCACGGCCTTGAACAGGTACTTGAGGAAGTCCTCGGCCACGCGGGCGTCTTCGGCCAGGTCGGCGAAGGCCATTTCCGGCTCGACCATCCAGAACTCGGCCAGGTGGCGGGTGGTGTGGCTGTTCTCGGCGCGGAAGGTCGGGCCGAAGGTGTACACCTTGCTCAGGGCCAGGGCATAGGCCTCGACGTTGAGCTGGCCGGACACGGTCAGGAAGGTTTCCTTGCCGAAGAAGTCGCGGCTGAAGTCCACGTTGCCGGCGCCATCGCGCGGCAGGTTGGCCATGTCCAGGGTGGACACGCGGAACATCTGGCCGGCGCCTTCGGCGTCGGAGGTGGTGATGATCGGGGTCGAGATCCAGCAGAACTCACGTTCGTGGAAATAGCGGTGCACCGCCTGGGACAGGCAGTTGCGGATGCGGGTGACCGCGCCGAACAGGTTGGTGCGCGGGCGCAGGTGGGCCACTTCGCGCAGGAACTCCGGGCTCATCGGCTTGGGCTGGATCGGGTAGGTCAGCGGGTCTTCGACCCAGCCCACCACTTCCACCGCCGAGGCCTGGATTTCAAAGCTCTGGCCCTTGCCCTGGGACTTGACCAGGGTGCCGGTGACGATCACCGAGCAGCCCGGGGTCAGGCGCTTGACCTCGTCGAAGTTGGACAAGCCGTCGGCCACCACGGCCTGGATCGGGGCGAAGCCGGAGCCATCACTGACATTGACGAAGGCCAGGGCGGCCGAGCCGCGAACGGTGCGGACCCAGCCGCGAACCGTGACTTCTCCGCCTTCCGGGAATTTACCGGCAAGGGCCTGTGCAACGCTGACCACCGTCATGTCTTGAATCCTTTGGCTGATCGACTCGATCTGTGACCGTACAGTTTACGGCGGCCGGCCGATTGGTGCGAGGCATTGGCGCAGGCGATCTATACTGGGCGATGCTTTGAGCAGGAGAATGCAATGTCCATCACCCTTACCCCCGCCGCACATGCGCGGGTTTCCCAGTTCGTCAGCCGCCAGCCCGGCGCCCTGGGCCTGCGCTTCGGGGTCAAGCGTACCGGCTGTTCCGGTTGGGGCTATGTCACCGAGATGGTGACCCAGGCCGGCAACGATGACACCGTGTTCGAGCAGGACGGGGTGCGCGTGTATGTCGATGCGGCCAGCCTGCCGCTGGTGGACGGCACCGCGATCGATTTCGCCAAGCAGGGCCTGGGCGAGGTGTTCGTGTTCGACAACCCCAACGCCAAGGCCGAATGTGGCTGCGGTGAAAGCTTCACCACGGACGCCGAAAAAGCCTGAATACGCCTTGTGCGGCCGTCGCCGCTGTCGGTTCAGTCAGTATGACTTGCCGGCCGCCGGGCAATGGCGCATAATCGGCGGCTTCCCTGCGCCGGCATTTCTGTAGGTGTGCAGGGATCCTTGCTCCACCGTCGGCATGATCGTGCGGGGGGCTGACCGGCCCGCAAGGGTCACATCCACAAGGTAATAAAAACATGAGTCGTCATTACGAAGTCGTGTTCCTGGTCCACCCGGACCAGAGCGAACAGGTCCCGGCCATGGTCGAGCGCTACAAGGCGCTGATCGAAGGCGGCAACGGCACCATCCACCGTCTGGAAGACTGGGGCCGCCGCCAGCTGGCTTACCCGATCCAGAACCTGGTCAAGGCCCACTATGTTCTGATGAACATCGAAGCCGACCAGGCTGTCATGAACGAGCTGGTTGAAACCTTCCGTTTCAACGACGCCATCCTGCGCAACCTGGTGATCAAGCGCGACGAAGCCGATACCGAGCAGTCGCTGATCATGAAGAGCAAGGACGAGAAGGGTGACAAGCCGGAGCGCGGTGAGCGCCGTCGTCGTGACGACGAAGAGGCTGTCGATTCCACCAACGATGAAGCCGGCGACAACGCCGCTGCTGAGTAAGGAGACCTCTCATGTCCAAGTTCTTCCGTCGTCGCAAGTTCTGCAAGTTCACTGCTGAAGGTGTGAAGGAGATCGATTACAAGGATCTCAACACCCTGCGCCAGTACCTGACCGAGAACGGCAAGATCGTGCCGTCGCGCGTCACCGGCACCAAGTCCAAGTACCAGCGCCAGCTGGCGACCGCTGTCAAGCGCGCCCGCTTCCTGGCCCTGATCCCGTACACCGACAACCACGACATCTGATGTCGCGGTGCGGCGGCAGGCCTTGGGCCTGCCGTTGCGGTGCACGTTTCCTGTCTTATTCGGACAGCATCCACGTTGCCCGGCGCCTGTCGCCAGGGCTAACGAATAACGGAGTTACACAATGAAGCTGATTCTGCTGCAGAAGGTCACCAACCTGGGTGGTCTGGGCGACCTGGTCGACGTCAAGCCGGGCTACGGCCGCAACTTCCTGGTCCCGCAGGGCAAGGCCGTGCCGGCCACCGAAGCCAACGTTGCTGCTTTTGAAGCCAAGCGCGCTGACTACGAAGCCAAGGCTGCCTCGATCCACGCCGAAGCCAACGCCCGTGCCGAAAAGCTGGAAGGCGCTTCGGTCACCATCGGTTCGCACGCTTCTGCCGAAGGCAAGCTGTACGGTTCGGTTGGCCCGCGTGACATCGCTGAAGCCTTCACCAAGGCCGGCCTGCCGGTCGAGAAGAGCGAAGTCATCCTGGGTGAAGGCGCGTTCCGCCTGATCGGCGAATACGACGTCATCATCAAGCTGCACGCCGACGTTGCTGCCAACGTCAAGGTTGTGGTCCAGGCTGACGCCTGATCCATCGCCGTGCAGGCATGATCGAGAGGCGGGCCTTCGGGCCCGTCTTTTTTTATGCCTGCGTCAGCTGGCTATACTGGCGCGTACGTGCCCGCTCCAACCGGGCCAGAGCCCTGCATGCGCCTGACTGCCGTCAAACTTTCCGGTTTCAAATCCTTTGTCGACCCGACCACGCTGTCGTTGCCGGCCAATTTCACCGTGGTGGTCGGGCCCAATGGCTGTGGCAAGAGCAACATCATCGATGCGGTGCGCTGGGTCATGGGCGAAAGCTCGGCCGGCCGCCTGCGTGGTGATGCCCTGACCGATGTGATCTTCTCCGGTTCGACCAGCCGCAAGCCGGTGTCCCAGGCTACGGTGGAGCTGGTGTTTGACAACAGCGACCGGCAGATCACCGGTGAATTTGCCGCCTATGACGAGATCTCGGTCAAGCGCCGGGTCGATCGTGACGGCAACAGTGATTACTTCCTCAACGGCAGCCGCTGCCGCAAGCGCGACATCACCGATCTGTTCCTGGGCACCGGGCTGGGCCCACGCAGCTACGCGATCATCGAGCAGGGCATGATCAGCCAGGTCATTGATGCCAAGCCCGAGGCCCTGCGTGCGCACCTGGAAGAGGCCGCCGGCATCACCCTGTACAAGGAGCGGCGGCGCGAGACGCTGAGCCGGATCGGCCAGACCCGCGAGAACCTGGAGCGCCTGGCCGACCTGCGCGGGGAAATTGCCCGCCAGCTCGAACACCTGCGCGTGCAGGCCGAGCAGGCCAGCCAGTACCGCCAGTGGCAGGAGCAGCGGCAGCAGGTGCAGGGGCAGATCCTGGCCCTGCAATACCGCGATGCCGACCAGCAGCGGCGTCAGTTCCAGGGTACGTTGAACGAGCGTCAGGTCGCGGTGGATGCTGCGCTGGCGCAGATCCAGCAACTGGATGCGGCCCAGTCGGCGCCGGTGCAGCAGTTGCAGGCCGCCCAGCAGGCACTGGAACAGGCCCAGGCCGGTCTGTATGCCTGCCAGGCCGAACAGACCCGCTTGGAGCAGGCGCTGGCCCATGCCCAGGCCCTGACCCAGCGCCAGCAGGCCGAACAGGCCCAGGCCGATGACGGCCTGCTCCAGCTGGAGGAGCAACTGCAGCGTGACCAGCACGATGCCGGTGGGCTGCAACAGGCGTTGGATGCATTGGCGCCGCTGCTGGCCGAGGCCGCCGGCCAGCGCGAGCAGGCCCAGCAGGCGTTGGGCCTGGCGCGCAGCCAGCGCGAACAGTGGCAGCAGCAGTGGGACCAGGCCAGCCGGCGTCTGCACGAGGCCAGCAGCGCGCTGACCCGCGAAACCACCCGCAATGAATTCCTCGGACGGCAGCAGCAACAGCTGGCCCAGCGGCAGCAGGCGCAGGCCCAGGAGCTGGCTCAACTGCGTGCGCGCCATGATGCCGGCCGTCTCGGCCAGGCCGGTCAGGCCCTGGCCGATGCGGCCGCCTTGCTGGCCCGGGCCGAGCAGTGCACGCATACGGCCGCCGCCGCGCGCCAGTTGGCCGAGAAGGCCCAGCACGATGCCGATGCCGGGTTGCAGCAGCAACGTGGCCGGCAGCAGGTGCTGGCCGGGCAACTGGCCGCCCTGCAGACCCTGCAGGCGGCGGCGCTGGGCAGTGATGATGCGGCCGGGCAGGACTGGCTGGCAGGGCAGGGGCTGGAGCAGGCGCCACGCCTGGGCAGCCTGCTGCAGGTGCAGCCGGGCTGGGAGTCGGCGGTGGAAACCGTGCTGGGGCCGTGGCTGCAGGCGGTGGTGGTGCCCTCGGCACAGCGCGGGCTCCTGCAGGCCCAGTGGCCGGGCCCGGGCAGCCTGCATCTGGCCGATGCCGATGCCGCCGGCCAGATCGCGGTGCCCGACGGCAGCCTGGCCAGCAAGGTCGCAGGTCCGGCGCTGGCGCGCTGGCTGCTGGCCCGGGTTGGCCTGCCGGGGTCGGCCGGTGAGGCAATGGACTGGCAACTGGATGCCGATGGCATCTTGCAGGCCCCGCATGGCAGTTGTGTGGGCCTGCACGGCGGCGTCCAGGGAAGCTTGGTCCGCGAGCAGCAGCTGCGCGATCTGCAGCATGAGCTGGAGGCGGCGCAGCAGGCGCTGGCACTGGCCCAGCAGGCCGACAACGATGCCCGGCAACAGGTTTCCAGCGCACGAGGTGAGGAGCAGCAGGCTTTGGCCGGTCTGGATCAGGCGCGGCAGCAGCATGTGGCGGCCAAGGCGGCGCTGACCGTGCTCCAGGCCCAGCATGACGATGCCCAGCGAGCCCTGGCCCGGGCCGAGGCAGGTCATGCCGATCTGCAAACGCAGCAGCAGCAGCTGGAATCCGAGCAGGCCGAGCTGGCCCAGGCCTTGGCCGCGGCCGGGCAGGCACAGCAACAGGCCCAGGCCCAGGTGGATGTATTGGCCGGGCAGCGTCCGCAGCTCGATGCGGCTGCCGAACTGGCCCAGCGTCAGCTCGGCGACAGCCGCGACCGGCAACAGGCCCTGGTCCTGCAGCGCGAGACCGGGCAGGCCCGCTGTGCGGCGCTGGCCCAGGCCCTGCAACGCGGCCGGGCGCAACAGCAGGCCCTGCGTACGCGCCTTGAGCAGTTGGGCCAGGCCCATGCCGATCAAGCCGGCCAGCTGGACCAGCTGGCCCGGGCCGGGCGTCAGGCGCAGGCCGCGGCAGCACAGGCGGCAGCCACGCTGGCGCAAGCGCAATCACAGCATGAGCAGGCGCGGCAGGCCGCCGAACAGGCCGTGGCCCATCGCCAGCAGCGCCAGCAATGGCTGGATGAGCAGCGCGAGCAGTTGCTGCAGTTGCGCCTGCAGCTGCAGGCGGCCGAACTGGCGCTGGAGCACGCACGCGAACAGGCCGCGCAGGCCCAGTTGGTGCTGGAGGACGCCCTGACGCAGCTGCCGGCCGACGCCCAGGCCGGGCCGCTGGCACGTCAGCTGCGTCAGCTCGATGCGCGCCTGGAGGGCCTGGGGGCCGTCAACCTGGCCGCGATCGAGGAGTTCGAGCAGGCCAGCCAGCGCCATGCCTGGCTGCAGGGCCAACACGATGACCTGACCGCCGCGCTGGAGACGCTGGAAACGGCGATGGCGCGCATCGACCGCGAGACCCGCGGCCGTTTCAAGGAGACCTTCGACAAGGTCAACGCCGGCCTGCAGGACCTGTATCCGCGCCTGTTCGGTGGTGGCCAGGCCTGGCTGGAATTGACCAGCAACGACCTGCTCGAGGCCGGGGTCAGCCTGATGGCGCGGCCGCCGGGCAAGAAGGTCAGCACCCTGTCGCTGCTGTCCGGTGGTGAAAAGGCGATGACCGCGGTGGCCCTGGTGTTTGCCATCTTCCAGCTCAACCCGGCACCGTTCTGCCTGCTCGACGAGGTGGACGCGCCACTGGACGAGGCCAATGTCGGCCGCCTGGCGCAGATGCTGCAGCAGATGAGCGGCGATGTGCAGTTTTTGAGTGTTTCGCACAACAAGGCCACGATGGAGGCCGCCGACCAGCTGTGCGGGGTTACCATGCGCGAGGCCGGGGTGAGCCGGCTGGTCAGTGTCGATCTCGGCCAGGCCACCCAATTGGCTGGCGCGGCCTGACGTGCCATCCTGATCACACTTTTGACGCGAGATGATCCCAATGGAAGAGACCGGCTTGCTTCGCATCGGCATTTTGGCCGCGGGCCTGTTGCTGATTGCTGCGATCTATTTCTTCGGTCGCCCGTCCAAGCCGGCGCAGGGGCGTCGCCGCAACAGTGACCCGCGTGCCGAGCGCGTGGAGCCGCTGTCGGCGGACGTGCCGGTGCACGACGAGGCTGTCGATGCCGCCGGCGGGCAGGGCGAGCTGGCCTTTGCCGAGCCGGTGGCCGCATCGGAGCTGGGCAAGCGGGTCAGCGAGGATTTTGACAAGATCGTCTCGCTGTACGTGGCCGCGCGTGCCGGCCAGGTATTGCGTGGCGAGGATATCGTTGTCGCCGCCGAAAAGACCGGCATGATCTTCGGCCACATGCAGGTCTATCACCGCCTGCTGGAAGGCAAGCCGGAGGCTGGGCCGGTGTTCTCGATGGCTTCCATCCTCAAGCCGGGCAGTTTTGACATGGCCACCATCAGTGAGATGGAGACCCCTGCCATCGCCTTCTTCCTGACCCTGCCGGCGCCGCTGCCGGCGCTGGATGCCTGGGAGAAGATGGAGCCAACCGTGCAGCGCATGGCCGAGCTGCTCGATGCGGTGGTGCTGGATGACAGCCGCAACGCCCTGGGCCGCCAGCGCATCGCCCATATCCGCGACGAACTGCGTGCCTATGACCGCCAGCACGAGGCGCCGCCGCTGACCAAGCCGCCGCGCTGGTAAGCCGGCACGGCTTGCGCCCACAACGCCCGGTCTGTGCCGGGCGTTGTGCGTTGTCAGGGATGGCAGGCCGCGTGGCTGCCAGCCTGGGCACAGTGCAGGGCGGGTCCACGACCGGGCACATGCCGTCATAGCGGCTAGAATTGGGGCCCGGTTCGACCACGCAGTGCCTCCATGTCCCAGACCCCCAGCCAACGCCTGGCCCAGCTGCGCCAGCAGCTCGAGCAGGCCGCCGACGCCTATTACAACCGCGACGAGCTGGTCATCAGTGATGCCGATTACGACGGGCTGCTGCGCCAGCTGCAGGCACTGGAGGCCGCCCACCCGGAGCTGCAGCAGTCTGATTCGCCGACCCAGGTGATCGGCGGGCGCGCCTCGGGGCGGTTTGCCGAGGTCACCCATGCCTTGCCGATGCTGTCGCTGGGCAATGCCTTCTGCAAGATCGGCGATGACGGCGCGCTCGATGAGGATGCCGGCGGCGAGCTGGCCACCTTCATTGCCCGCCTGGCCCAGGACCTGGGCCGGCCGGCCGACGCGCTGGTGTTCAGTGCCGAGCCCAAGCTGGATGGCCTGGCCATCAGCCTGCGCTACGAGGGCGGCGTGTTCGTGCAGGGCGCCACCCGCGGTGATGGCGCCACCGGCGAGGATGTCACCGCCAACCTGCGCACCGTCAGCGACATTCCGCAGCAACTGGCCGGCAGTGGCTGGCCGGCGGTGCTGGAAGTGCGTGGCGAGGTCTACATGGCCCGCGCCGACTTTGAAGCCTACAACACGCGTGCCCGCGCGCAGGGCGGCAAGGTGCTGGCCAACCCGCGCAATGCCGCCGCCGGCACCCTGCGCCAGCTCGATGCACGGGTCGTTGCCGAGCGCCGGCTCAGTTTCTTTGCCTATGCCACCGGCATGGTCGAAGGTGGCGAGTTGGCCGACAGCCATTCGGCCACCCTGGCCCAGCTGCGCGGCTGGGGCTTTCCGGTCAGCGAGCTGTGCCAGGTGGTGAGCGGTCGCCAGGGCCTGCTGGACTATTTCCACCGCATCGGCAAGCTGCGCGACAGCCTGCCGTTCGACATTGACGGGGTGGTCTACAAGCTCGATGACAAGGCTGGCCAGCAGCGCATGGGGTTTGTTGCGCGGGCCCCGCGCTGGGCCATCGCGCACAAGTTCCCGGCCCAGGAACAGACCACCACCGTGGAGGACATCGAGATCCAGATCGGGCGTACCGGCGCGGCCACCCCGGTGGCACGCCTGGCCCCGGTCCAGGTGGCCGGCGTGGTGGTCACCAATGCCACCCTGCACAACGCCGACCAGATTGCCCGGCTGGATGTGCGGGTGGGCGATACGGTGATCATCCGCCGCGCCGGTGACGTGATTCCCGAAGTGGCCAGCGTGCGCCACGAGCTGCGCCCGGCCGGCGCCTTGCCCTGGCAGATGCCGGACGCCTGCCCGGTGTGCGGCGCCGAGCTGGTGCAGGAAGAGGGCATGGTGGTGTGGCGCTGCTCCGGCGAGCTCAGTTGCCCGGCCCAGCGCAAGGAGGCCATTGCCCACTTTGCCTCGCGCAAGGCGATGGACATCGATGGCCTGGGCGAGAAGTTCATCGAGGTGCTGGTCGATGCCGGCATCGTCAGCGCCGTGGCCGATCTGTATCGCCTGGACCGCGACACCCTGCTCAAGCTCAAGCTGATCCTGGACGCCGGCCAGGTCGAGGACTATGCGATGGCCCTGCAGCCGCACATGTCGCTGCTCGGCAGCGGGGCAACCCTGCAGTCGCTGCTGGCCCTGTCCGGGCAGGCCGACTGGCAGGCGCGTGCCCTGACCGTGCCGGTGGATGTGGCGTGGCAGCCGAAAAAGATTGCCACCCGCTGGGCCGACAAGTTGATCGACGCCATCGATGCCAGTCGCCAGACCACGCTGGCGCGCCTGCTCTATGCACTGGGCATCGAGCATGTCGGCGAGGCCACGGCCAAGACCCTGGCCCAGTGGTTCGGTGATCTGGAACTGATCCGCCACCTGCCATGGCCGCTGTACACGCAGGTGCCGGACATCGGTGGCGAGGTGGCCCGCGCGATCGGTCATTTCTTCGACCAGGCCGGCAACCAGCAGGCCATCGATGCCCTGTTGGCCGGCGGGGTCAGCATCAGCGATACCCATGCGCCGACGGCCCGGCTGCGTGCCGGCCTGGGGCTGGTGCCGCTGCTGGTGGCCGCCGGGATTCCCGGCATCACCGCCAAGCGCGCCGAGGCCCTGGCCAGTGTGGTGAAAGATGCCGCCAGCCTGGTGGATGCCGAAGGCATGCAGCTGTCGGCATCCGGCCTGCCCGGGCCGGTGCTGCGCGGGCTGACCGACTGGCTGGAGGTGCCGGCCAATGCCGAGCTGCTGCTGCGTGCCGAGGCAGCGATGGCGCGTCTGCTGCCGTTGCTGGCCGAAGAGGTGTCCGGCGCCGGGCCGCTGGAAGGGCAGACGGTCGTGTTGACCGGCACCCTGAGCGCGCTGGGGCGTGACCAGGCCAAGGTCCACCTGGAAGGTTTCGGCGCCAAGGTGGCGGGCAGTGTGTCCAAGAAGACCAGTTTCGTGGTCGCCGGCGCCGAAGCCGGTTCCAAGCTGGCCAAGGCCCAGGAGCTGGGTGTGCCGGTCTGGGATGAACAACAATTGCTGGCCTGGCTGGGCGAGCAGGGAGTCGTGCTGTGAGTGAATCGTTGAACCATCGTCTGGCCACCCCGGCCGACCTGCCGCTGCTGATGCAGCACATCGCCGATTTCTATGCCGAGGACCAGATCGTGCTGCATCCGGCGCGGGTTGCTGCCGGCATGCAGGCCCTGCTGCAGGACCCGCGCCATGGCGCGGTGCTGATCCTGTCCACCGATGGCCTGGATTTTGCCGGCTACATCACCCTGGGCTGGTGCTTCAGCGTCGAACAGGGCGGGCGCTTTGCCCTGCTCGACGAGCTGTACCTGGCCCCGGCGGCGCGCGGGGCAGGGCTGGGGCGCAAGGCACTGGCCCTGGCCGCAGACTGGGCGCGCGCGCAGGGCGCCGCGGTGATGCGGCTGGAGGTCAACCACCACAATGCGCGGGCCAAGGCGCTGTACCTGTCCTGCGGCTATGCCGACGATCAGCGCGACATCCTCACCCTGGACCTGCAGGCGTGAGGCTGACCGAACAACAGCGCGGTGCGCTGCAGCTGCGCGCCCGGGTCAACGCCGCCATCCGCGCTTTTTTTGCCCGGCGCGACGTGCTGGAAGTGGAAACCCCGATCCTGTCGGCGGCCGGCAACACCGAGCCGAACATCGACAGTTTCACCACCACCTTCAGTGGCCATGTCAGCGCCGGTGCGCGTACCCGCTGGTTGCGCACTTCGCCCGAATACCCGCTCAAGCGCCTGCTTGCTGCCGGCCTGGGCGATTGCTACGAGCTGGGCCGGGTGTTCCGCAACGGCGAGGCCGGTGGCCGCCACAACCCCGAATTCACCATGCTGGAGTGGTACCGCACCGGCTGGGACCACCATCGCCTGATCGATGAGACCGTGGCCCTGGTGCAGCAGTTGCTGGCCCTGGTCGGCCGCAGCGCCACGCTGCAGGTGTTGACCTACCGCGAACTGTTTGTGCGCCATGCCGGGGTGGACCCGTTCGATGCCACGCTTGCGCAGCTGCAGGCGCCGTTGGCTGGGGTGCAGATCGACCCGGACGGGCTCACCCGCGATGACTGGCTGGACCTGTTGATGACCCATCGCATCCAGCCGGCGTTTTCGCCGCAGGTGCTCACCGTGGTCCACGACTGGCCGGCCAGCCAGGCCGCCCTGGCCCGGGTGCGGCCGGGTGAGCCGCCGCTGGCCGAGCGTTTCGAGCTGTACCTGGGCCAGTACGAACTGGCCAACGGCTACCACGAGCTCAACGATGCGGCCGAACAGCGGGCCCGTTTCCAGCGCGACCATGGCGTGCGCCAGAGCCGCGGCGATGTACTGCCACCGCTGGACGAGCCGCTGCTGGCCTGCCTGGATGCGCTGCCGGCCTGTGCCGGGGTGGCGGTCGGGGTGGACCGGCTGCTGATGTGCCTGCTCGATACCCATGCCATTGCCGATGTGTTGGCAATTGATTTTGCTGGCGCATAATTGCGCCTCCTTGCGGCCGCGTGCCTCGCCTTTTGTCCCTCACTGACCTGCATCGATGACCATTCCTGCTGATTTCGACTTCTCCCGTTACGACCGCATCCGCCCGATCCAGTGGACCGGTGATGCGCTGCAGCTGCTGGACCAGCGCAAACTGCCGTTCGTGGTCGAAAACGTGTTGTGCAGCAGCAGCGATGAGGTGGCCGAGGCGATCACCGCGCTGACCGTGCGCGGCGCACCGGCCATCGGCATTGCCGCGGCCTGGGGTGTGGTGCTGGCCGCACGCAGTGTGCAGGCCGCCGATGGTGCGCAGGCGCTTGTCGCACTGCAGCCGGCGATTGACCGCCTCAACGCCTCGCGCCCGACCGCAGTCAACCTGGCCTGGGCGCTGGCGCGCATGTCCGCGGCGCTGGGCCGTGCCGGTGCCGACTGGCTGGACGTGGTCGAGGCCGAAGCGGCCGCCATCGCCCGTGAGGACCTGGCCGCCAACCACGCCATGGGCGCACTCGGTGCCGACCTGATTGCCGCGGGCAGCGGCGTGCTCACCCACTGCAACACCGGTTCGCTGGCCACCGCCGGCTTCGGTACCGCGCTGGGGGTGATCCGTGCCGGCGTGGCCACCGGCCGCATCGGCAAGGTCTACGCCGGTGAGACCCGGCCGTGGCTGCAGGGCGCGCGCCTGACCGTGTGGGAGCTGTCCCAGGACGGCATCGACCCGACCCTGATCGCCGATTCGGCTGCCGCCCACCTGATGAAGACCGGTGCGGTGCAATGGGTGATCGTCGGTGCCGACCGCATCTGCGCCAATGGCGATACCGCCAACAAGATCGGCACCTACCAGCTGGCCATTGCCGCCCGCCACCATGGGGTCAAGTTCATGGTGGTGGCGCCGTCCTCGACCGTGGACATGTCCACCGCCCACGGCGATGAAATCGACATCGAGGAGCGCGACCCGGGCGAGCTGTACGGGGTGGGTGGGGTGCGTACCGTGGCCGAGGGCATTGCGGCCTGGAACCCGGTGTTCGACGTGGTTCCGGCCGGCCTGATCGATGCCATCGTCACCGAGCGTGGCGTCATCAGCGCCCCGGATGCGGCGGCCATGGCAGCGGCCTTCGCCAGCGCCTGAGGCCACTGCGACCCGGCCCGTTGCGGCGGGTCGGGCAGGGCATGGCAGGGGGCGGTTGTGGTAGAATCTGAAGGTTAGAGCAGGCTGTGAAACCCCTTTTCTGGCTGCATGCAGAAGATGGTGGGATCAGCTCGGTCGCCTCCTGATTACGGAACCTCAATGGCAGACACCGCCAAGGAAATCATCCAGGTCAATCTGGAAGACGAGATGCGCAAGAGCTACCTCGATTACGCGATGAGCGTGATCGTGGGCCGCGCACTCCCCGATGCCCGCGATGGCCTCAAGCCGGTCCATCGCCGCGTGATGTTCGCCATGAGCGAACTGGGCGCGCACAGCAACAAGCCTTACTTCAAGTCGGCGCGTATCGTCGGTGACGTGATCGGCAAGTACCATCCGCACGGCGATGCCTCGGTGTATGACACCCTGGTGCGCATGGCCCAGCCGTTCTCGCTGCGTTACATGCTGGTCGATGGCCAGGGTAACTTCGGCTCGATCGACGGCGACTCGGCCGCCGCCATGCGTTACACCGAAGCGCGCATGTCGCGCCTGGCCCATGAGCTGATGGCCGACCTGGACAAGGAAACGGTCGACTTCCAGCCCAACTACGATGAAAAGGAACTGGAGCCGACGGTCATGCCGACCCGGTTCCCGAACCTGCTGGTCAACGGCTCGGCCGGTATCGCGGTGGGCATGGCCACCAACATCCCGCCGCACAACCTGACCGAGTCGATCAATGCCTGTGTGGCCCTGATCGACAACCCGGAAATCGATGTTGACGGCCTGATGGAGTACATCCCGGGCCCGGATTTCCCGACCGCCGGCATCATCAACGGTACTGCCGGCATCGTTGCCGGCTACCGCACCGGTCGTGGCCGCGTGCGCATGCGTGCCAAGGCCGATATCGAGGTCGCTGCCAATGGCCGCGAATCGATCATCGTCACCGAGATTCCCTACCAGGTGAACAAGGCGCGTCTGATCGAGAAGATCGCCGAGCTGGTCAAGGAAAAGAAGATCGAGGGCATCTCCGAGCTGCGCGATGAGTCCGACAAGGACGGCATGCGCATCTACATCGAGATCAAGAAGGGCGAGTCGGCCGAGGTTGTGCTCAACAACCTGTACAAGCAGACCCAGATGGAATCGGTGTTCGGCATCAACATGGTTGCCCTGGTGGACGGCCGGCCGAAGCTGATGAACCTCAAGCAGATGCTCGAGTCGTTCGTGCGCCACCGCCGCGAGGTGGTGACTCGTCGCACTATTTACGAACTGCGCAAGGCCCGTGCCCGCGCCCATGTGCTGGAAGGCCTGACCGTTGCCCTGGCCAACATCGACGAGATGATCGAACTGATCAAGACCTCGCCGAACCCGGCCGAAGCGCGCGAGCGTATGCTCGCCCGCACCTGGGATCCGGGGCTGGTCGGCGCACTGCTGGCCGGCGCCGGTGCCGAGGCCTCGCGTCCGGATGACCTGCCCAAGGGCGTGGGCCTGATCGACGGCCGCTACCAGCTCACCGAGATCCAGGCCAACCAGATCCTGGAAATGCGCCTGCACCGCCTGACCGGGCTGGAGCAGGACAAGCTGACCGAGGAATACCGCCAGCTGCTGCTGGTCATTGCCGGCCTGATCGAGATCCTGGAAGACCCGGCAGTGCTGCTGCGGGTGATCCGCGACGAACTGCTGGCAGTGAGGGAAGAGTACGGCGACGAGCGCCGCACCGAAATCCGCCACAGCGAGGAAGACCTGGACATCCTGGACCTGATCGCCCCGGAAGAGGTGGTGGTCACCCTGTCCAGCACCGGCTACGTCAAGCGCCAGCCGGTCTCGGCCTACCGCGCGCAGAAGCGTGGCGGCCGCGGCCGCAGCGCCGCGGCGACCAAGGAAGAGGATTTCATCGAGCAGTTGTGGCTGGTCAACACCCACGACACCCTGCTTACCTTCACCAGTTCCGGGCGCGTGTTCTGGCTGTCGGTGTACCAGCTGCCCGAAGCCGGCTCCAATGCCCGTGGCCGTCCGATCATCAACTGGATCGGGCTGGAACCGGGAGAGCGGGTGCAGGCGGTGCTGCCGGTGCGCGACTACGCCGATGGCAAGTTCGTGTTCTTTGCCACCCGCAACGGCACGGTCAAGAAGACCCCGCTGAGCGAGTTTGCCTTCCGTCTGGCCCGCGGCAAGATCGCGATCAATCTGGACGAGGGCGATGCCCTGATCGGCGTCGGCCTGACCGACGGCGGGCGCGACATCGTGATGTTCGCCTCCAACGGCAAGACCGTGCGCTTCAGTGAATCGGCCGTGCGCTCGATGGGGCGTACCGCCACTGGCGTACGCGGCATCAAGCTGGCCGCCGGTGAGGATGT
The DNA here is from genome assembly GCF_001431485.1 of Stenotrophomonas ginsengisoli. GTDB lineage: Bacteria > Pseudomonadota > Gammaproteobacteria > Xanthomonadales > Xanthomonadaceae > Stenotrophomonas > Stenotrophomonas ginsengisoli. The sequence goes on from NZ_LDJM01000032.1 coordinate 60,476, forward strand.
GGTCAGCCTGATCGTGGCCGAAAGTGCCGGCGGCATGGAAAGTGATGCCGACGACGCCGAAGCCATCGACGAGGTCGTGAACGAGTCCGGCGACGGCGAGCAGCTGGGCGAGGGCAATGGCCCGTACATCCTGACGGCCACCGAAAACGGCTACGGCAAGCGCACCCCGTTGGCGGACTATCCGCGCAAGGGGCGTGGCACCCAGGGCGTGATCGGCATCCAGACCACCGAACGCAATGGCCGCCTGGTCAGCGCGGTGCTGCTGGACGAGGCTGACCAGGTGCTGCTGATTTCCGATGGCGGCACCATGGTGCGCACCCGTGCCCAGGAAATCTCCCGCGTCGGCCGCAACACCCAGGGCGTGACCCTGATCCGCCTGTCCAAGGGCGAGAAGCTGCAGGCAGTGGAGCGCATCGACGGTGCCCTGGTGGAGGAGGACATCGACGATGTCGATCCGGACACCGGCATCGCCGCTGCCGCCGCCACCGGCGAGAATTCCCCGCCGTCGTCCGCACAGGCCACTGCGGCCGAGTAATCCTCAGCCGCAGGCTTGCAACCGCGCCGGCACATCGCCGGCGTTGTTGTATATGCTTTTACCAGCGGTTTCATCTGCCTAGCGGCATCATCGGGTGGTCAATGCATCGGCATTGCCCACCTTTGTGTCACCCATAAGGATCACGACGTGACTGGATCAAAGTCCGCCACCCTCAACCAGCGCATCCGCAGTGAAATCGAGGAACGCATCCTGAGCGGTGAATGGCCGCCGGGCCACCGCATTCCCTTCGAGCACGAGCTGATGCAGCAGTACGACTGCTCACGGATGACGGTCAACAAGGTCCTGACCACGCTGGCCGAGAATGGCCTGATCGAGCGCCGCCGCCGCGCCGGCTCGTTCGTGGCCAAGCGTTCGCCCGAACAGGAGCTGGTGACGCTGGAAATTCCCGACATCGGCCTGGCCCTGGGTGGGCGCGAGCGCAGCTATGCCTACCAGTTGCTGGACAAGGCCGTGCGCGATGCCGAGCCGGGCAATTACAGCGAGAGCCTGTTGGCCGGTGGCGGCCAGGTGGTGGCCATTGACGGCCTGCATCTGGCCGATGGCCGTGCGGTCGGGGTCGAGCACCGCCTGCTCAATGCCACCTCGATCCCGCAGGCGCTGGACATCGATTTCTCCCGGATTCCCCCGGGCACGTGGCTGCTCAACGAGGTGTCCTGGACCCGTGGTGAGTACCGTATCAGTGCCGAGGCGGCCAGCCCGGCCGATGCAGCCTTGATGGGCTGCGAGCCCGGTATCCCGTGCCTGGTGATCGAGCGCCGCACCTGGCGCGGCGAGGCGCCGATTACCTGGGCCCGGCAGATATTCCTGTCCGACCAGCACGAGCTGGTGGCCCGCTTCACCGCAGGCGGCCGCTGAAACGAAAAAGCCGCGCATTGCGCGGCTTTTTTTGGGCCCAGGCCAAGCACTCAATTGATGCTGCACTGGCGCCAGCGCACCTGTTCCTGGGTGCCCACACGCGGATTGAGCTGCACGCGTACCGTGCGCAATGACGGGTAGCGGTGCAGCACCGGGCAGATCAGCTCCATCGCCCGCACCTCGTCCACGTCGCGGTCCACGGTGACGGTGGTCTGGGTCATCCAGATGGCCGAATGCAGGCCCGCAGTGCTGGCCAGCAGGCGCGATACCTGCTGCTGGTAACGACGCAGCAGGGCCGGATCCGGGTTCTGTACGCGGATATCGATTCCGTCGACCAGCCACTGTGAGGCATCCTCCTCAACGGCCAGCGCGTCAGGCAGGGTGGCAGGCGTCTTGGCTGCCTGCGCTGCCGGCTGCTGCGCGCTGCTGCCCTGCGCTGCGGCCGAGGGAGCTGCAGGGCGCTGGCCGGCAGTATCAGCAGCAGTGCCGGTCATGCTGTCAAGGCCGATGCCGGTCAGCAGGCCAATGGCCAGGCAGCCCAGTGCGGCAATGCCGGTGCGGCGGATGGTGGTGCGCTGCGCGTGCTGGCTGGCGTTGCTTTCCAGCTCCCCGGGCAGATAGGGATGCAGCAATGACCACAGGGCAGGGCCGTCGATGATCTCGATCCGGTGGCGCGCGGCCAGCTCTCGACCCTCCCGCGACACCGTGCCCTGGGTCAGCAACAATCCGCCATGGGCGCCTGCCAGGCGGATCTTGGTGCCCAGCTCGACCACGGCCGCTTCGCCAATGCGATAGGACAGGCCGTGCTTGCACGACACCAGCCAGGGCTGCGCGTTGTGTTGCATCAACCAATCGGCACTGGGCTCGCCGGCGGTGTGCTCGCTGTCATCGATGACCTGCATGCCGCGCTTTTCGATCAAGGCGCGGCGCACGATATGGGCAAAATCACGCCAGTGCATATCGGCCAATGCAGACAGGCCGTGCTCACGGGCAATCCGTTGCCGGGCAGGCAGCCACAGCCAGGCGGCAAGCAAGGCCAGGCAGGCAGTGGCCACTACGAGGGCGATAAGCCAGGCAAGCATCCAGATCTGTTCCGTGATCGATGGCGAAGAGCCCGATTTTAGCCTGTCCCGGGCCGGCTGGGTGACAGGCAAAAAAAACCGCCACTCCTGCGTGCCATGAGGGGAGGGGAGCTATGGCACGAGGTACTGCGTGGCGGTTTCCGGATTGTCATCCATTCATTGCTGCTTTGCAACAAATGACCGTCAGGGCAGCGGCGGCTTCGGGCTGGAGACCTCGACGGTATGGCTCGGGGTAGCCACCGGGCGGGCTTCCAGCTGGCCGATACGCTGGCGCAGCGCGGCAATCTCGGCGTGCAGCGCGGTCACTTCGTCGGCCGTGGGGACCTTGAGCCGGCGCAGGATCGACTGCACTTGATCATCCATGGCGTGCTCCACCTTGTCCCAGGTGCGTGCGGTGCGTTCGCGGGCCTGGCCCAGGCCGGCGGCCAGGTTGTCCTGCAGGGTGGAGGCATTGTCGGCAGCGGATTTTCCGCGTTGCTCGTAGGCCTGGCCATCGCGCACCAGGCTGTCGAACAGGCGGCTGCCTTCGCTCTGGGCACGGTTGAATGCCCCCAGTCCGGCCAGCCAGACCTGGTGGGCCGAATCGCTCAGGCGCTGGGAGAAACGATCATTGCCGCTTGATTCGTGCTCGTGGCCCGGCGGCGGTGTGTGCGTGGAGTGGGTCATCGCTGCGTCCTGTTGCCGAAGAAACTGCCCAAGACTCTAGCCGCTGCCATTGTTGCCTGCACGTGATGACCGGATCAGCCCAGGCGCTCGCCGAGTACGCGCTGGATTTCCTCTTCGACCATCGATTGCATCATCGAATAGGGAAACCCCAGCTGGGCGGTGACCCGCACCTGGCCCGGCAGCAGGCTGATCCGCCCATCCACACCGCTGCGTGCAAATACCAGGGCGTCACCGTCCCAGTGGTTGATGACCTGGAAACGTTCGCTCAGTTTTTCAGCAATGGCCTGTACGACGTTGCGGACGGCACCGGCATCCAGGCCGTGCGGGTGGGAAATATCGATCATGGGAAGGTGTGGTAATGAACAGTGCGGTTATTTTCGCCTGCATTTGTCCAATGGCAAGTAAAACGCCTGTAATAGACTCAATACACCTGATACGCTGCCGGCCTCATGTTGCGCCTTCATTTTCCCAACCGCCCATCTGCCGACATTGCGTTGAATGATGGCCTGTGCCCGATCGTGCGCCACGCCTCCGGGCAGATCCTGGCCGGCGTCAGTGCGGTCGGAATGCTGTTGCTGGCCCGTTTCTGCCTTGACCGTCGCGGCCTCTGGCTGCAGATCAGCCATGACCGCGTGCATGTCCATGTCAACGGCCGTCCGGTCAAGCGCATGGCTTACGTCAGGAGCGGCGACCAGATCAATATCGATGGCCAGGATATGCACGTCCTCGGCCGCTTGCCCGGGCAAGCCTCCAGTCCGGGCCATACCGCGCTGCTGCGTGGGTATGGCGGGCACATCCACGGCCGTGCCTTTGCCCTGGACCGCAACTGGGTGCTGGGCAGCAGCGAGCAGGCCGATGTGGTGTTGCAGGACAAGACCCTGCCTGCGCTGTATGTGCGCATCCAGCCACAGGCAGACAAGCTCGACCTGCAGGTACTGCCCGGTGGTGCCCCGGTGCTGGTCAATGGCCAGCCGTGCCAGCAGTCCACGTTGCTGCCCGGTGACCAGATCGTGATCCATGACGGCATCCGCCTGGTGGTGGAATCGCCCGCTTTGCTGGCAGCCCCGGTGGTGGAACAGACGCCGACGCAGAGCGAACCTGTCGCCGTGACCGCAGCGGCAGCCACGCCGGCCCGACCCGCGCGACTGGGCTGGTGGTGGCTGTTGCTGGCCGCCGTGGTGCTCGGTGGCAGCCTGGCCGCGCTGCTGTTGTTCGGGCCGCGCTGACACCCTCACTGTTGCCTGCTGCAAACGATGCAAATGCAACTTTTTACAGGCGCAGCAAAGCCTTAGCGGCTGGGGCATACTGAAGGGCCCTACAGCTTTGGTGTGTCATGTCGCGCGCGTTCAATTTCAGTGCCGGCCCTGCAACGTTGCCGGAAGTGGTCCTGCGTCAGGCGCAGGCGGAGATGCTGGAGTTTGGCGATGCCGGCGCATCCATTGTTGAAATGAGCCATCGCGGCCCGGAGTTCATCGCCGTGGCCAGCCAGGCTGAAGCTGACCTGCGTCAGCTGCTGTCCATCCCCGAGGACTATGCGGTGCTGTTCACCGCCGGTGGTGCGACCACCATCCAGGCCCTGCTGCCGTTGAATTTCGCAGCCCCCGGCCAGCGCGCTGATTATGTGGTCACCGGTCATTGGGGCAAGACGGCGATCAAGCAGGCCAGCCATTGCATAGATGCCCGGGTGGCGGCAAGCGGCGAGGCGGATGGCTTCACCAGCATTCCAGCGCGTGAGGGCTGGCAGCTTGGCGCGGATGCGGCCTATGTGCACATCACCGACAACGAGACCATCCACGGCGTGCAGTTCGCCGCTGCGCCGGAGACCGGCGATGTTCCGCTGTTCGCCGATTTTTCCTCGTCCATCGCCTCGGCGCCACTGGATGTGCGCAAGTACGGCTTGATCTATGCCGGGGCGCAGAAGAACCTGGGGCCGGTGGGCATCAGTGTGGTGATCGTGCGCCGCGACCTGCTGCAGCGGCCCGGCCAGCCACGCGCGGACATCTTCAACTACGCCTCGCTGGCCGCCCGCGATTCAATGCTCAACACCCCGCCCACCTGGAACTGGTACCTGCTCGGCCTGACCGTGCGCTGGATGCTCGAGCAGGGCGGGGTGGAGCACTTCGCCGCGCTCAATGCGCGCAAGGCCGCTGCGGTGTACCAGGCCATCGACGGTTCCGGCGGTTTCTACCGCAATGCAGTGGACCCGGCCGTGCGTTCGGTGATGAACATTCCCTTCTTCCTGCCCGATGACACCCTCAATGCCCGTTTCGTGGCCCAGGCCAAGGCGGCCGGGTTGCTGGCCCTGAAGGGACACAAGGCGGTCGGCGGCATCCGCGCCTCGCTGTACAACGCCATGCCCCTGGCAGGGGCCCAGGCACTGGCCGCGTTCATGGCCGATTTCCAGCAACACAACGGCTGAAGACGCGTTGCCTTGAGCAACTCTCGGCGCCCCCCACGAGCAAGATCAAAGACCATGGCAGCAAAGAAAACCAGCAAGGGCAGCACGCCTGCCGCCGAGAAGAGCGCGGGCAAGGCAACGGCAGCACCACAACTGGCCGATGTGCGTGCGCGTATCGACCAGATCGACCGCGACATCCAGACCCTGATTGCCGAACGTGCGCAGATGGCCCACCAGGTCGGCAAGGCCAAGGGCAAGCTGGCCCAGGCGGTGGATTACTACCGCCCCGAGCGCGAGGCCCAGGTGTTGCGCATGGTGGTGGACCGCAACCAGGGTCCGTTGTCCGACGAGCTGCTGGTGCATGTGTACCGCGAGATCATGTCGGCCTGTCTGGCCCAGCAGGAGCCGCTCAAGATCGGTTATCTCGGCCCGGAAGGTACCTTCAGCCAGCAGGCCGTGCTCAAGCATTTCGGCCGCTCCGCCATCGGCCTGCCGATGGCCAGCATCGAGGAAGTGTTCGGCGAGGTGGAAGCCGGCAATGCCGACTTCGGCGTGGTGCCGGTGGAAAATTCGGGCCAGGGCACCATCCAGGTCACCCTGGACATGTTCCTGACCTCCAACCTGAAAATCTGCGGTGAGGTCGAGCTGCGGGTCAACCAGTACCTGCTCTCGCGCAGCGGTCGCATCGAGGACATCGAGCGCATCTACTCCCACCCGCAGTCCTTCGCCCAGACCGCGGCCTGGCTGCGCTCCAACCTGCCCAAGGTGGAGAAGATCCCGGTGTCCAGCAATGCCGAAGGCGCCCGCCGCGCCCGCGCCAGCGACGATGCGGCCTCCATCGGCGGGGAAAGTGCCGCCCAGGTCTATGGCCTGAAGAAGGTGGTCACCCGGCCGATCCAGACCGATGCCGACAACACCACCCGTTTTTTGGTCCTGGGCCGGCAGATCTTCCCGACCTCCGGACACGACCGCACATCGGTATTGGTGTTCATCCATGACAAGCCCGGCGCGCTGTTTGATGTGCTCAGCCCGTTCGCCCGCCACGGCATCTCGATGAACCGCATCGAGTCGCGCCCGTCCCACCAGGCCAAGTGGGAGTACGGCTTCTTTATCGACCTGGCCGGCCATGTGGATGATCCGGCCATGCAGGCCGCGCTGGCCGAATTGGCTGCCCAGGCCACCGACATCAAGGTGCTGGGTTCCTACCCGGTGGCCATCCCCTGAAATACCCGCAGATTTCCGGCATGGCCGCACTGCTGGCCATGCCCCCAGAGCAAAGGTTGTGTGTGATGTCAGACCCGCATTCGTACTGGATTGCCACCCCGGGCACCGCGCTGCACGGTGAGTTGAGCGTGCCCGGCGACAAATCCATTTCCCACCGTGCGGTGATGTTTGCCGCCCTGGCTGACGGCAGCAGCCGCATCGATGGCTTTCTGGAAGGCGAGGATACCCGCGCCACCGCGCGCATCTTCGAGCAGCTGGGCGTACGCATCGAAATCCCGTCAGGCAGCACCCGCATCGTTCATGGTGTCGGCGTGGATGGCCTGAAGGCACCGCAACAGGCCCTGGACTGCGGCAATGCCGGTACCGGCATGCGTCTGCTGGCCGGGCTGCTGGCCGCCCAGTCGTTTGACAGCACCCTGACCGGTGATGCCTCGCTGAGCAAGCGGCCGATGCGCCGGGTCACCGGCCCGTTGGCGCAGATGGGCGCGCGTATCGATACCGGTGATGACGGCACCCCGCCGTTGCACATCCATGGCGGGCAAGCGTTGACCGGCATCGACTATGCCTTGCCGGTGGCCAGTGCCCAGGTCAAGTCGGCGCTGCTGCTGGCCGGCCTGTATGCGGAAGGGGAGACCTCGGTACTCGAGCCGCACCCCACCCGCGACTACACCGAGCGCATGCTGCGTGCCTTTGGCGTGGCGATTGATTTTTCCCCCGGCCAAGCACGCCTGCGTGGCGGGCAGCGGCTGCGTGCCACCGACGTGGTGGTGCCGGCCGACTTCTCCTCGGCGGCGTTCTTCCTGGTCGCGGCCAGCATCATCCCCGGCTCGCAACTGTTGTTGCGCCAGGTGGGCCTGAACCCGCGTCGGACCGGCTTGTTGGCGGCGCTGAAACTGATGGGAGCAGACATCAGCACCTCCAACCACGCTCAGCAGGGTGGCGAAGAAGTGGCTGACCTGCATGTGCGCTATGCGCCCCTGCACGGCGCCGTGATTCCAGAAGCGCTGGTGCCGGACATGATCGACGAATTCCCGGCCTTGTTCGTCGCCGCGGCCGCAGCCACTGGCCAGACCGTGATCAGCGGCGCTGCCGAGTTGCGGGTCAAGGAATCAGACCGTCTGGCGGCCATGGCCACGGGCTTGCGCAGCCTGGGCATCCAGGTCGATGAGGTGGCCGACGGGGCAACGATCCATGGCGGGGTGATCGGCCCGGGCAGCATCCAGGCCCACGGCGACCACCGCATCGCGATGGCCTTTGCCATTGCCGGCCAGCTGGCCACGGGCCCGGTGCGGGTCAATGATGTGGCCAATGTGGCCACCTCGTTCCCGGGCTTTGACTCCCTGGCACGTGGCTGCGGCTTTGCCCTGCAGGCAGGACAATGAGCTGATCAGCGCTGCGCGTGGACGAGCTGCCCGGACACGGGCGGCTTGGTCTGGGTGTGTTGCTCACGCACCCAGAGCAGGGCGCTGAGGAACATGATCGCCACCAGCACGACGGTGACGGCGCTGCCGCGATGCATGCGCGGCAGTTTCCAGCTGGCTTGAAGGCGTCGGGACATGGGCATCTACGGCACGATGGCCGGCCATTGTGCTTGCATGGCCTGTAGCGGAAATGTGCACTGACGCCGGATTCAGACAAATCGGCGCGGCCTTTGGGCAGGGTCGTTCAGCTCAGGGACTGAATTCGATCGGTATCTGCACTTCCCCCGGCACGGGCTGCCCGGCACTGAGTGCCGGCTGGAAGCGCCAGCGCTGGACCGCATCCACAGCCGCGCGGTCCAGTGCACGCGAGCCGCTGCGTTCGGCAACCGAAACCCGGCTGGGCCGGCCCTGGCTGTCGACCAGGACGTTGAGCAGGACCACACCGCGTTCGCCCTTGCGCAGCGCACTGGCCGGATACTGCGGGGCCGGGCTTTGCTCGGCGATGCGCTGGGGCGGTGAATCGTTCGTGGATGACGACGGCACTGGTGTCGCCGGGGCCGTGGCTACCGGTTCAACCGGGGCGGCTTCGGCCAGTGGTTCCGGTGCGGCAGGTGGCGCCTGCTCCACCAGATGCGGCCTGGCCTGGTCGCTGCCCGGCTGCGGTGCCGGCATGTGGCTGGCCCCACCGGCAGCCATTGGCGTCGGCAGCGGGGCCAGGGCGATGTCCTGGGTCGGGGAGGCCTCGCCATCGGCCTGGAAGAAGGTCTTGTCGCGCCCACTTAGCCAGCTGAGCAGAAACAGCAGTACACCCAGGGCGAAGGCGGCAGCCACCCACAACCGCGCCCGGGGCGGGAAGGTGATGGAAAACGTGCGGGATGGTTGCTGCTGTAGTTCTTCGGTCATGGCGCGGCAGGCATCATTGAGAATCAAGCAACCCCATTGCACCGGTAGTGGCGCATGTGGTCAAGCATAAAAAAGCCGGAAGGGCGATAATGGCAGCTTGTTCCCAACGGTCACCGCACCATGCTTGATCCAGTCCTGCTTCGCCAACAACCCGCCGAACTTGCCCAGCAGCTGCTTGATACCCGCAGTTATGCGCTGGATGTGTCCGTGCTGGAGTCCCTGGAAGCCGACCGCAAGCGCATTCAGGTGCGTACCCAGGAATTGCAGAGCCTGCGCAACTCGCGCTCCAAGGCCATCGGCATGGCCAAGGCCAAGGGCGAGGACGCCTCGGCCATCATGGCCGAAGTCACCGCCTTCGCCGATGAGCTGAAGGCCTCGGAAATCCAGCTGGACCAGATCCGTGAGCAGATCGACGCCATTGCCCTGGCCATTCCCAACCTGCCGGCGGCCGATGTGCCCAAGGGCAAGGACGAAAGCCAGAACGTGGAAGTCAGCCGCTGGGGCACCCCGCGCAGCTTCGATTTCCCGGTCAAGGACCATGTCGAGCTGGGCGCCCGCAACGGCTGGCTGGATGCGGAAACCGCCGCCAAGCTGTCCGGCGCGCGTTTCACCGTGCTGCGCGGTCAGATGGCACGCCTGCACCGCGCCCTGGCCCAGTTCATGCTCGACCTGCACACCGGCGAGCATGGTTATGAAGAAACCAATGTGCCGGTGATCGTCAACAGCGATTCGCTGTTTGGCACCGGCCAGCTGCCCAAGTTCGAAGAGGACATGTTCGCCACCGAACTGGGGGAGGCCAAGCGCTACCTGATCTCCACCTCGGAAATCGCCCTGACCAACACCGTGCGCGATGACATCGTCGATGCGCAGCGGCTGCCGCTGCGCATGACCGCCCACTCGCTGTGCTTCCGTTCCGAAGCCGGCAGTGCCGGTCGCGATACCCGCGGCATGATCCGCCAGCATCAGTTCGAGAAGGTCGAGCTGGTGTCCATCGCCAGCCCGGCACAGAGCGATGCCGAACACGAGGCGATGACCCGCGCCGCCGAAGTGGTGCTGGAAAAGCTCGGCCTGCCGTACCGCAAGGTGCTGCTGTGCACCGGCGACATGGGCTTTGCCGCGCGCAAGACCTATGACCTGGAAGTCTGGCTGCCCTCGCAGGACACCTTCCGCGAGATTTCCTCGTGCTCCAACTGCGGTGACTTCCAGGCCCGCCGCATGCAGGCCCGTTTCCGCAACGAGGCCGGCAAGCCGGAACTGCTGCACACCTTGAATGGCTCCGGTGTGGCCGTCGGCCGTGCCCTGGTGGCGGTGCTGGAGAACTACCAGAACGCCGATGGCTCGATCAGCGTGCCGGAAGTGCTGCGTCCGTACATGGGCGGCATCGAGCGCCTGCAGTAAGCCCTGCTGGCGGCCATGCCCGGAGGCCCGCGCAAGCGGGCCTTTTTTGTGGCTGCCAAATGATGCGCGGGCCAGGTGTTGAAAGCGTACCGATCCGGCCCCATTTCGTTGCATGCGCAGCATCAAGCTGTTCCAATTCATCCAATTGTCCTGACAGCGCCACCATGACCGATCTCAACGACCTGTATTACTTCGCCATGGTGGTCGACCATGGTGGCTTCGCTGCGGCCGAGCGAGCCCTGGGCATTCCCAAGTCGCGTCTGAGCCGGCGCATCAGCCAGTTGGAAACCGAACTGGGGGTACGCCTGCTGCAGCGCTCCACCCGCCGCTTCGCCGTCACCGATGTGGGCATGAACGTGCACCGCCATGCCCAGGCCATGCTGGCAGAGGCGCAATCGGCGCGCGAGGTGGTGGACCGCCTCAGTGCCGAGCCGCGTGGCCTGGTCCGGGTCAGCGTGCCGGTCTCGCTGGCGCAGATGCAGCTGCCCAAGCTGTTGCCGCAGTTCCTCAAGGACCACCCGCAGGTACGCATCCAGCTCAATGTCACCAACCGCCGCGTCGACCTGATCAATGAAGGGGTGGATGTGGCCCTGCGCGTGCGCTCGCGCCTGGATGATGATGGTTCGCTGGTGATGCGCAGCTTCGGCCAGGTGCAGGAGCTGCTGGTGGCCAGTCCGGGCTATCTGGATCGCGCCGGCCGCCCGCAATCGCCGGAGGAGCTGGAGCAGCATGTCACCCTGAGCTCGAGCGAGGACGAGGCGCGCCAGCGTTGGGAGCTGCATGGACCGGAAGGGCAGGTGCGCCGGGTCGATCTGCAGCCGCGCCTGTCCGGCTTCGATTTCCCCTTGCTGCAGGCCATGGTCAAGGATGGCTTCGGCATCACCATGCTGCCGGAGACCGTGTGCGCCGATGCGGTACGCCGTGGCGAGCTGGAGGTGGTACTGCCGGGCTGGCGCCTGCCGCAGGGTATCTGCCATGCCGTGTTTGCCTCGCGCCGCGGCCTGCTGCCGGCGGTGCGGGTGTTCATCGACTACCTGGCCGAGCACCTGCCGGACATGCTCGAGTCTTCGCGCCTGGACTGCGGCGGCAAGTGCGAGCAACTGCGCGAGCAGCGCCCGCCGGTCTCGTTGTTGGCTGCAATGAACGTGGATGCCGGCTGAAATTTTACGCTTTTCGTGCGAGAATCGCACACCCGCTTGATGCCTGTTTTGTTTCGGCATCCGTACGGAGAGATGGCCGAGCGGTTTAAGGCACCGGTCTTGAAAACCGGCGAAGGGTCAAACCTTCCGTGGGTTCGAATCCCACTCTCTCCGCCAGTTGAAAGGCTCCAGCGTGCTGGGGCCTTTTTGCTATGCACAGGACAGCGCGATGAGCGATCAGCACAGCACCGATTTGCACTGGATGCGCCAGGCCCTGGCGTTGGCTGAGCGTGCGCGCAGCGAACACGACGAGATCCCGGTCGGGGCGGTGCTGCTGGGCCCGGACGGGCAACTGATCGGGGAAGGCTACAACCGCAACATCATCGACCATGACCCCAGCGCGCATGCCGAGATCATGGCCCTGCGTGTCGGCGGCCAGGTGCTGGGCAACCACCGCCTGATCGATTGCACCCTGTACGTGACCCTGGAGCCGTGCGCGATGTGCGCGATGGCCATTGTCCATGCCCGGGTCAAGCGCCTGGTGTTCGGCGCGGCCGACAGCAAGACCGGCGCCTGCGGTGGGGTGTTCGATTTGATCGGCGATCCGCGCCACAACCACAAGGTGACGGTGACATCGGGCGTTCTCGGTGAGCTGGCCAGCGTCACCCTGAGCAACTACTTCCGGGCCAAACGCGGGCGTCCGCTGCTGCCGCTGCCTGCCAGCCACTGCCACAGCGATGGCGGCGGCGTAGAATAGGGCGCTTGCCGGCCGCGATGCCGGCCTTCTTGGTTTTGACAAGGCGACGCAATGAGCAACCTGCAGCCCAATTTGGACCGGCTGATCTGGATCGATCTGGAAATGACCGGTCTGGATACCGACAACGATTCGATCATCGAAATCGCCACCGTGGTCACCGATGGCCAGCTCAATGTGCTTGCCGAAGGCCCGGAATATGCCATTGCCCACCCGCTGGAGCGGCTGGAGGCGATGGATGAGTGGAACCGCGGCCAGCACCGCCGTTCGGGCCTGTGGGACCGCGTGCTTGCCAGCCAGATCAGCCTGGCCCAGGCCGAGACCGATACGGTCAACTTCCTGGCCGAATGGATCAAGGCCGGTGCCTCGCCGATGTGCGGCAACACCATCTGCCAGGACCGCCGTTTCCTGCATCGCCAGATGCCGCGCCTGGAGCGCTACTTCCATTACCGCAACCTGGACGTGTCCACGATCAAGGAACTGGCCCGGCGCTGGAACCCGCAGGCACTGGCCGGCGTGGTCAAGACGGGCAGCCACACCGCGCTGAGCGATGTGCATGACTCGATCAACGAGCTCAAGCACTACCGTCAGTTCATGGGCGAGCTGTCCGGCCTGCCCAAGCCGGAATAAACAACATCCCATACGGTGAATCGACAAAAACCTGCCTTCGCGCAGGTTTTTTGTTGCCCGCACAAGCCGCCGGCGCGAAACTTTTCCTCGTTCCTCGTTCCTAATTTGCGTCCAACAAAAAGCCCCGCTTGCGCGGGGCTCCTTGTTGACGCTGACATCGGGCTAGGGATCAGCCCTGGGCCTTGGTCTTGGCCAGACGCAGCCAGGTGTCGACCACGGTGTCCGGGTTCAGCGACACCGACTCGATGCCTTCGGCCATCAGCCATTCGGCCAGATCCGGGTGATCGGACGGGCCCTGGCCGCAGATGCCCACGTACTTGCCCTTGGCGCGGGCGGCACTGATGGCCATCGACAGCATCTTCTTCACCGCCGGGTTGCGCTCGTCAAACAGGTGGGAAACGATGGCCGAGTCACGGTCCAGGCCCAGGGTCAGCTGGGTCAGGTCGTTGGAGCCGATCGAGAAGCCGTCGAAGATGTCCAGGAACTCGTCGGCCAGCAGGGCGTTGGAGGGGACCTCGCACATCATGATGACCTTCAGGCCGTTCTCGCCCTGACGCAGGCCGTTTTCAGCCAGCACCTCGATGACCTTGCGACCTTCTTCCAGGGTGCGCACGAACGGGATCATCACCCACAGGTTGTCCAGGCCCATCTCGTTGCGCACGCGCAGCACGGCCTGGCATTCCAGGGCAAAGGCCTTGGTGAAGGACGGATCGACATAACGGCTGGCGCCGCGGAAGCCGATCATCGGGTTCTCTTCGTGCGGCTCGTAACGCGGGCCGCCGACTAGGTTGGCGTACTCGTTGGACTTGAAGTCGGACAGGCGCACGATCACCGGGTTCGGTGCCACCGAGGCGGTCAGGGTGGCTATGCCTTCGGCCAGACGGTCCACGTAGAAGCTCACCGGATCCTTGTAACCGGCAATCTTGGCGTCGATCCTGGCCTTGGTTTCGGCATCCTGCTTGTCGTATTCCAGCAGCGCGTTGGGATGGATGCCGATGTGTGCGGCGATGATCATTTCCAGACGGGCCAGGCCGATGCCGGCGTTGGGCAGCTGGCCGAAGTCAAACGCACGTTCCGGGTTGGCAACGTTCATCATGATCTTCAGCGGGGCCGGCGGCATGTTGTCCAGGTTGGTGACAATGCGCTCGAAGGGCAGGATGCCGGCATAGATGTTGCCGGTGTCGCCTTCGGCGCAGCTCACGGTCACTTCCTGGCCGTCGCTGATCAGGTCCAGCGCATTGCCGGTACCGACCACGGCCGGCACGCCCAGCTCACGGGCGATGATCGCCGCGTGGCAGGTACGGCCGCCACGGTTGGTGACGATGGCCGCAGCGCGCTTCATCACCGGTTCCCAGTCCGGGTCGGTCATGTCGGCCACCAGCACATCGCCCGGCTGCACGCGGTCCATGTCTTCCAGCGAGCGGACCACACGGGCCACGCCGGCGCCGATCTTCTGGCCGATGGCACGGCCTTCGGCGATCACCTGGCCGGTGCCCTGGAGCAGGTAACGCTCCATCTGGGTGGCCTTGGCGCGCGACTTCACCGTTTCCGGGCGGGCCTGGACGATGAACAGCTTGCCGCTCACGCCGTCCTTGGCCCACTCGATGTCCATCGGGCGGCCGTAGTGCTTTTCGATGATCAGGGCCTGCTTGGACAGTTCCTGCACGTCCTCATCGGAGATGGAGAAGGTGTTGCGCAGCGCCGCCGGGGTGTCCTCGATCCGCACGCGCTCGCCCGGGACGTCCGAATAGACCATGCGGATGGCCTTGGAGCCGAGCGAACGGCGCAGGATCGCCGGCTTGCCGGCGGTCAGGGTGGGCTTGTAGACGTAGAACTCGTCCGGGTTGACCGCACCCTGCACGACCATTTCGCCCAGGCCGAAGGACGAGGTCACAAAGACCACGTCGCGGAAACCGGATTCGGTATCCAGGGTGAACAGCACGCCGGACGAACCCACGCCCGAGCGCACCATCAGCTGCACACCGGCCGACAGGAACACGTCCTCGTGCTTGAAGCCGTGGTGGACGCGGTAGGCAATGGCGCGGTCGTTGTACAGCGAGGCGAACACTTCCTTGACCTTGTGCACGACGTCCTCGGCACCGGTCACATTGAGGAAGGTTTCCTGCTGGCCGGCAAACGACGCATCGGGCAGATCTTCGGCAGTGGCCGACGAACGCACGGCCACGGCCACCTCACCGCCGCCGTTTTCGGCGCACAGCTGGGCATAGGCGGCGCGGATGTCGGCGTCCAGTTCCGGCTGCAGGGGGGCGTCGATGACCCAGCTGCGGATTTCCTTGCCGGCCACGGTCAGCGCGCCAACGTCTTCCACATCCAGCGTGGCCAGCTTGTCGAAGATGCGCTGGGACAGGTTGTTGTGGGCGATGAACGCCTTGAAGGCATCGGAGGTGGTGGCGTAACCGCCCGGCACCGAGACGCCCAGACCGGCCAGGTTGCCGATCATTTCGCCCAGCGAGGAGTTCTTGCCACCCACGCGGGCCAGATCGGCCAGGCGCAGCTCATGCAACCACAGGATGTTCTCGTTCAACGCGATGCTCCGTTGTGCCATCACCCGGGGTGGGCTGCTGGCCACGTCCGTAGGAAAAGTGCGCATATGATGCAGTGCACACCGAACTGAAACAAGTTACTGTGCATGCTTTCCGTTTCGTTTCATCGGTGACTTCACATGAGCCTTGATGCGCTGCCGATCCGCCCGGTTTTCTATGTCTCCGACGGCACCGGCATCACCGCTGAAACGCTTGGCCACAGCCTGCTGACCCAGTTCTCCGGGTTCAACTTCATCACCGAGCGGCTGGCCTTCATCGATGACCCGGCCAAGACCGAAAACGCCTGCAGCCGCATCGTGCTGGCCGCCGAGCGCTACAACGTGCGCCCGATCGTGATCAGCTCCTGCGTGGACGCCAGCCGTACCGCGCGCCTGCGCGAGAGCGGGGCGCTGGTGATCGACGTGATGGGGCCCTCCATCGCCACCCTGGAAGCTGAATTGGACGCGCGGCACATGGCCCGGGTCGGCCAGGCGCACGGCATCGTGGATTTCGAGCGCTACCACCGCCGCATCAATGCGATGAATTTCGCCCTGACCCACGATGACGGGGTGGCGATCAACTACGACGACGCCGATGTGATCCTGGTGGCCGTCTCACGCGCCGGCAAGACGCCCACCTGCATCTACCTGGCCCTGCATTACGGCATCCGTGCGGCCAACTATCCGTTGACCGACGAAGACCTGGAGCACGATCGCCTGCCGCCGCGTCTGCGCCCTTACCGCAACAAGCTGTTCGGCCTGACCATCGACCCGGAAAAGCTGGCCCAGGTGCGTCAGGAGCGCCGTCCCAATTCGCGCTACGCCGCGCTGGAGACCTGCAAGCGCGAGGTCGCCGCAGCAGAAACCATGCTGCGCATGGAGCGCATCCCCACCTTGAGCACCACCCATACCTCGATCGAGGAAATTTCCAGCAAGGTGATGACCTCGCTGGACCTGAACCGCGGGATGCTCTGAGCTTGCCGGCCAACACTGCCCACAGCCTGCCGGCGCGGGCCCATGGCCTGGTGCCCTCGATGAGCCGGCTGGGCTGGCTGATCGGCCTGCAGGAGGAGAACCTGCGCCAGCTGCGCCGCCTGTTTGCGCCGCAGGCGCTGGCCGATGGCGTGTACCTGTCCCGTGTCGGCGATGGCCTGGATGTACGCCTGGAAGTGCTGGCCAACCACCGCTACACCCAGGAGCTGCGCCTGAGCTACCTGCTGTGCGACCCGCTGACCGGCACCCCGGACCCGTCGGCGCACATCCGCCTCTACCACGATGCCGGCCTGGCCGAGGCCACCCACTGCTATGTGGGCCGTCGCTGGCAGGATGTGATCGGGCTGGATGCACCGGCGCGCCGGATCATCGGCCACCGGGTGCGGATGAACACCTTCCTGGGCAAATGGCTGGATTACCTGGCCGCGCAGGGCCATGGCGTGGCCACGCTGCAGCGCAGCCTGCCGGCACCCTTGGATGCCGGGCGCATCGCTGGTTGAGCCGTAGACGTAGCCGGGCACAGGCGGCGGCCTTGCGGTCATACTGTGGGCTTGTCACCCGGTAGCGCCTTCCATGCCTTACACCCCGATCGTGGCCACCCTGGGCTACGTCCTTTCGCCGGACCGCCGCCAGGTCCTGATGATCCACCGCAATGCCCGCCCCGGCGACCAGCATCTGGGCAAGTACAACGGCCTGGGCGGCAAGATCGAACGCGATGAGGACGTGGCTGCCGGCATGCGCCGCGAAATCGCCGAGGAAGCCGGTATCGAGGTCACCTCGATGCAGCTGCGCGGCACCATCAGCTGGCCCGGCTTCGGCAAGGGCGGCGAAGACTGGCTGGGCTTCATCTTCCTGATCGACGGCTACACCGGCACCCCGCTGCAGTCCAACCCGGAAGGCAGCCTGGAATGGGTGGACCGCGAACAGCTGCATACCCTGCCGATGTGGGAGGGCGACCGCCATTTCCTGCCCCTGGTGTTCGATGACGATGCACGCCCGTTCCACGGGGTGATGCCCTACAGCGGCGGGCAGATGCAGTCCTGGCAATACAGCCGCCTGTAACCGGGCCGTTGCGTCGCTGCGGGCCTGCGCCACACCCGGCACACGGCGCAGGGGTTACCCTGTGGGCATTCTTGTTGCGTGAGCTGCCATGAAACGTCACTTCTCGATGCTGCGTGATTTCCAGCTGGCTGACTGGTTCACCCTGGGTAATGCCTTCTGCGGTACCGGCGCGGTGTTTGCCGCGCTGCGTTATGGCCAGGACGGCCAGGTGCGCCAGCTGCTGCTGGGCATGGCACTGATCCCGCTGGCCTTCATCTTCGACGCGCTGGACGGGCGCATTGCGCGCTGGCGCAAGACCAGTTCCACCCTCGGGCGCGAGCTGGATTCACTGGCCGATGTGATCTCCTTCGGCGTTGCCCCGGCCGCGCTGGCCTACGCCTGCGGCATGCAGGGCGGTTGGGACTGGCTGATCCTGAGCTTCTTCGTCTGCTGCGGGGTCAGCCGCCTGGCCCGTTACAACGTCACCGCCGAGGCCCTGTCCGGCGCCGATGACAAGGTGCCGTATTTCGAAGGCACGCCGATTCCCAGCAGCCTGGCCCTGGTGGTGGTGCTGGCCATTGCCGCCTGGCAGGGCGCGCTGGGGCAGCAGCTGTGGGGCGGGGTGTGGCAGCTGGGACCGTGGCAGCTGCATCCGCTGGTGCTGCTGTTCGCCGTGTCCGGCAGCCTGATGATCAGCAAGACCTTGCGCATCCCCAAGCCCTGAGCCGGGCCCCGGCGCTGCTATGATCGGGCTTTGCCTTCCTCAGCGCCGCAATGATCGACGATACGGGCCACGCACACGATTCCACGCAGCGCCAGCTCCATGAGTATTTCAGTGCCTGGCTGCGCGCCATCGGCCAGGCCGCGGGTAACGGGGGCGCCCCGGGCGCTGATGGCCTGGGCAGCCTGGCCGGCGGCCCCTGGCTGCAGGCCATCCATCAACTGGCACGGCAGGCGCTGGAACAGGGCCTGGACAGTGCCGGCATCGTCCAGGCCTGGCGGCAGATCCTGCAGCAGGGCCTGTGGCCGGACAGCCTGCCGCTGGGCAACCTGTTTGATGGCATCCAGCCCCCCTGGGCCCAGGCCGGTAGCGACTGGCTGGACCAACCGGCCTTCGGCCCGTTGCGCGAGCACCTGCAGCGCTGGCAACAGCTGGCCCAGCAGCATCGCCAGAGCCAGGCCGGGTTCGCCAATTGGCAGGCGTTGCTGACCCGGATCCGGGAACTGGCTCTGGAGCAGTTTGAAAGCCTGCTGCGCGCCCATGAGCAACGCCCTCTGGCTGACGCCCGCGCCCTGTTGGACCTGTGGGTGGAGGCGGCCGAGAACGCCTGGCAGCAGGTGGCCATGGGCGAGGAATTTGCCCAGCTGCTGGGCCAGCTCAACCAGGCCCAGATGCAGCTGATCCAGGCCCAGCAGGGCGAGGCCGAGCGCGTCTACGCGACGCTGGGCATCGCCAGCCGACGCGAGCTGGACCAGGCCTACGCACGTATCGATGCGCTGGAGCGCCAGGTGCGTCAGTTGCTGGCCGCACAGGCCGCGCCGGCCGCTGGTACCGGCGCCAAGCCGCGCCGCGCCGCTGCCAGCAAGACGGCCAGCAAGAAAGCCAGCAAGACAGCTCCGTCGCCCGCGGCGAAGGGCAAACCCGCCCGCAGCGCTACGACCGCGGTACCGAAGGCGAAAACCGCCACCAGGACGGCGGCTGGCGCATCGGCGGCCAACACGGCCGGCAGCAAGCGCCGCGCGCGTCGTACGGACAAGGGCTGAGCCATGGCACGCAGCCCCCTGGGCTTTGACCTGGCGGCGCTGGCCGCGGAGACGGCCAGGCTCCAGCAACAACTGGCCGAGGGCCTGCAGATCCTGCCGCAGGTCGGCGAGGTCAGTGTCGGTGTCAGCCCGCGCCAGCAGGTCTGGCAGGACGGCAAGGTCAGCCTGTACCGGTTCCTTGCCGAAGAGGGGGTGCAGACACCGGCACGCCAGCCCCTGCTGGTGGTGTATGCGCTGGTCAACCGGCCCTACATGATCGACCTGCAGCAGGATCGCTCGCTGGTCCAGCGCCTGTTGGCGCTGGGGCACGATGTGTATGTGCTGGACTGGGGTTATCCGGACCGCGGTGACCGCTACCTGCAGGTGGATGACTACGTGCTGCGCTACATCGATGGCGCCGTACGCCACCTGTGCGCAGCCAGTGGCCAGGGCAGCATCGACCTGCTCGGCGTATGCCAGGGGGGAGTGTTCTCGCTGTGTTATGCGGCCCTGGAGCCGGCGCGGGTGCGCAACCTGATCACCATGGTCACCCCGGTGGACTTCCACAGCGAGGGCAACATGCTCGGCCAGTGGGCAAGGGCGCTGGATGTGGACCTGCTGGTGGACACGCTGGGCAACATTCCCGCTGACCTGATGAACATCAGTTACCTGATGCTCAAGCCGTTCCGCTTGAACCTGCACAAATACGTGGCCATGCTCGACATCCTGCATGACCGTCAGGCCCTGGCGGATTTCCTGCGCATGGAAAAGTGGATCTTCGATTCCCCGGACATGGCCGGTGCGGCCTTTGCCCAGTTCATCAAGCAGTTCTACCAGGCCAATGGACTGGTCCACGGCACGGTCGAGCTTGACGGCCGCACGGTGGACCTGTCGCGGGTGTGCATGCCGGTGCTCAACATCTATGCCGAGCAGGACCACCTGGTCCCGCCGGCCGCCTCGCAGGCGCTGGCCGGCCTGGTCGGCACCGGCGACTACAGCGAGCACAGCTTTGCCGGTGGCCATATCGGCATCTATGTCTCTTCCCGCGCCCAGCGCGAGGTGCCGGCCTGCATTGACGGATGGCTGCGTGCCCGCCGCTAGCGGCCGTCTGCGCTGGCTTCTGCGGGCGGCAGGCTACACCCTGGGCGCCCTGTGGACCCTGCCCAATAGCGTGATCGGCCTGCTCGGCGGCCTCGCCGCGATGCCGCGCGGGGCCCGGCCACGCTGGAGCCAACGTGATCTGGCGGTGGTTTTCATCGGCTATCCATGGGGGCCGGGCGGGGCCATCACCTTCGGCAATGTGATCCTGGCCACCGGTCAGGACCTGGATGTGGCCTGCACCACCTACGCCCACCGAGCCGGGTGGTGCCGGCAGCCGATGATGCGTCTGGGCGACCACGAGCGCGCCCACGTGCTGCAGTACATGGTGCTGGGCCTGGCTTTCGGGCCGCTGTACCTGCTGTGCGGCGGGATCAGCGCGGCCAACCGTTTCGAGCGTGCTGCCGACCGCTATGCCCTGACCGGGCGTGGCTGGTGGCCATGGGCGCGTGACTGAGCGCACGTTTTGGCCTGCGCTGACATTGTTCTCAGGTTTTTGACACAAAATTTTAAGGACCTATCCGGGATCATTGCGCCTGCAACATCGCACGACAGGAGATTCACCCATGACGCACGTTATTTACGTCGGGGGCAGCAAGGACGGTACCCGGGGGATGATGCCCTATGGCCTGCGCAAGCTTCAGGCCGATGGACAGCAGGGCAGGGAGATCTACGTGGAAAAGACCATGGAGCTCAATGGCATTGGCCGGATCAGGGTCATGGCCCTGGAAGGCCTGCACGAAGAAGCACTGATCAAGCAACTGCACCACCACTACCGCTGAAGCGGTGCACACGATGGCTATCGCCATCGCTCGCGGAGCAGGACAATAGGGGTTTTCCTGCGTCCTGCTCCGCATGCATATTCCGGCAACCGATCACACCATCACGGCCCAGCTGGCCAGCGAGGTCAACGCCACTGCCACCCAGGTGATGGCGGCGACGCGCCTGCTCGACGATGGCGCCACCGTGCCGTTCATTGCACGCTACCGCAAGGAAGCCACGGGCGGCCTGGATGACGGCCAGCTGCGCACCCTGCAACAACGCCTGATTTACCTGCGCGAGCTGGAACAGCGCCGCGCCGCGATCCTGGCCAGCATCCAGGAACAGGACAAGCTGGAGGAGGGATTGCGCCAGCGCATCGCCGCGGCCGGCAGCAAGGCCTTGCTGGAAGACCTGTACCTGCCGTACAAGCCGCGCCGGCGCACGCGCGCCCAGATGGCCCGCGAGGCCGGCCTGGAGCCCTTGGCCCAGGCCCTGCTTGCACAGCCGCAGCAGAGCCCGGAGCAGCTGGCCGGCCAATATGTGGATGCGCAGCGCGGGGTTGCCGACATCGCTGCGGCCCTGGAAGGGGCGCGGCATATCCTGATTGAAGGTTGGAG
Organism: Stenotrophomonas ginsengisoli; assembly: GCF_001431485.1. Taxonomy (GTDB): domain Bacteria; phylum Pseudomonadota; class Gammaproteobacteria; order Xanthomonadales; family Xanthomonadaceae; genus Stenotrophomonas; species Stenotrophomonas ginsengisoli. Next base: position 82,298 of record NZ_LDJM01000032.1, read on the forward strand.
CGAGCAGGCCGGCCTGCTCGGAGCGCTGCGCAGCTGGTTTGCCCAGCAGGCCGTGCTGCAGTCGCGCTTGCTGCGCGGCAAGGAACACGAAGCGCAGAAGTACCGCGACTATTTTGCCCATGACGAGACCCTGGCCGGGATTGCCTCCCACCGTCTGCTGGCGCTGTTGCGCGGCGAGCGCGAAGGCCTGCTGCGGCTGGAACTGGTGCCCGGGCGTGATGCGGAGCAGGGCACCAGCCAAGCCATCGCCCTGCTGGCCCGGCATGCCGGGGTCGCCGCGCGCGGCCGGCCCGCCGATGCCTGGCTGTGGGCCGGCTGCGAGCGGGCTTGGAAGGACCGCCTGCATGGCAACCTGTCCACCCAGCTGCTGGCCGCCGCCCGCGAACAGGCCCAGGCCCAGGCCATTGCCGTGTTCAGTGCCAACCTGGGGGACCTGCTGCTGGCCGCACCGGCCGGGCGCAAGGTGGTGCTGGGGGTCGACCCGGGCATCCGCACCGGCTGCAAGCTGGCCGTGGTCGATGACACCGGCAAGTTGCTCGATACCGCCACCATTTACCCGCACGAGCCGCGCCGGCAGTGGGCACAGTCCCTGGCGGTGCTGGAGCAGTTGTGCCAGCGCCACCAAGTGGCCCTGGTGGCGATCGGCAACGGCACGGCCAGTCGCGAGACCGACACCCTGGTCAGTGAGCTGCTGACGGCCCTGCCGGCCGCCACGCGGCCGCGCAAGGTGGTGGTCAGCGAGGCGGGGGCATCGGTGTACTCGGCCTCCGAACTGGCAGCCAATGAATTGCCGCAGCTGGATGTATCGCTGCGCGGTGCGGTGTCCATCGCCCGTCGCCTGCAGGATCCGCTGGCCGAACTGGTCAAGATCGAACCCAAGGCCATCGGTGTGGGCCAGTACCAGCACGACGTGGACCAGAACCAGCTGGCGCAGTCACTGGATGCGCGTCTGGAGGACTGCGTCAATGCCGTTGGCGTGGACGTCAACACGGCTTCGGCGGCCCTGCTGGAGCATGTGGCCGGGGTCAACAGCACGGTGGCGGCCAATATCGTGGCCCACCGTGATACCCACGGCGCTTTCCGCCGCCGCCGCGACCTGCTCAAGGTGGCCCGCCTGGGCCCGCGCTGCTATGAGCAGTGCGCGGGCTTTCTGCGCATCCATGGTGGCGATGAACCGCTGGATGCCTCGGCCGTGCATCCGGAGGCCTACCCGCTGGTAGCGCGGATCCTGGATGACTGCGGCAAGTCGATCCAGCAGCTGATCGGTGACCGCCAGACCCTGCGTGGCATCGATCCGGCGCGCTTTGTCGATGCCAGCTTCGGCTTGCCCACCGTGCGCGACATCCTGCAGGAGCTGGAGAAACCCGGCCGCGACCCGCGCCCGGAATTCGTCACCGTCCGCTTTGATCAATCCGTGCAGACCTTGGCCGACCTCAAGGTCGGCATGTGGCTGGAAGGGGTGGTCAGCAATGTGGCCGCCTTCGGTGCATTCGTGGATATCGGCGTGCATCAGGACGGCCTGGTCCATATCTCCCAGCTGGCCGAGGGCTACATCAAGGACCCGCGCCAGGCGGTCAAGGCCGGGCAGGTGGTCAAGGTGCGTGTTGTCGAAGTGGACGTGGCGCGCAAGCGCATTGCGCTGAGCTGTCGTGCACAAAGTGCTGCCGATGCAGCTGGCCAGCCACGTGCCGACAACCGCCCGCCGCGTGCCCGGGCCGATGACAGGCGCGCAGGTGATCAGCAGCGCGCCAGACCGCAGGCCCCGGCCGCAGCGCCCGGGGCGCTGGCCTTGGCCTTGGCCCAGGCGCGTGGCAACAAGCCGGGATGAGGGCTCAGCTGTAACGGCGGGCCAGGGTGATGGCGTCGATCAGGTCGCTCATCCCCGGTGGCCGGTTGAGCAGGATGGTGGTGTCATAGGCCGCCGGCAGGGCAGGCGGGTCGCACCCGATCAAGGTGATGAAGTCGATCCCCAGCTGGCGGATCGCCGTGGCCAGCGGGGCCACGGTGCCCGCCTGCTCATGTGGCAGGTCGATCAGCACCAGTTCCGGGCGCGGCTGGGCGAACAGCCGCTCGTTGGCATCGGCATAGGTGTGGCTGACCGTGATGTTGCCGTAGCCCAGATGCCTGAGCTGCATGCACAGCAGGAAGCTGCTGGATGGATCCCCTTCCACTATGAGCAGATGCAAACAAGCCCCCATGACACATCGTGTTCCCCGTAAACAACGAGAATGGGAACAAAAGCGATGTGAAGGCTTGATGCCGTCGGAAAGTTGACGCGTGATGCCGGGAGCACGGCTTTGCCCCATGGCGACGCCGCCAGCTGGGGTGCTGGACGTAACGCATCAGCAATGTAAACAGCGCAATTGCCGCATACCTCAAGGGCACCGCATCACGAGGATGCCCTTGCCCGGGCCAGGTGGATCCTGGTTTCGCAGCCTCTTCCCATTGCTCAGGGCCAACTGCACGGCTCGGGATTTCGTCGGATAGCCCGCCGGCCCGTTCCTCGTCAGTCTGATGTGGACGGCACCGTTGGCCAGCGACAACGATGATTCAAGTGCCTGAAAAAGCCTCTCCGCTCCCCAAGGAGCAGCCGATAGGTGCCCCTGTGGCGGCCGATGCGATCAGCCCTGGCTGAGGTACTTCCGGGGTGGCATGTAGTACAGCTGGTAGTACAAACGGTAGTGCAGGGCACAAAAAAGCCCCTGATATACAAGGTTTCCTTGCAAATCAGAGGCTTGTTTGTTCTTGGTGCCGAAGGTGGGACTCGAACCCACACGCTTTTAAGGGCGGCGGATTTTGAGTCCGCTGCGTCTACCGA
>NZ_LDJM01000033.1 GCF_001431485.1 Stenotrophomonas ginsengisoli
GGATTGCCCCGCCCCCACCGGCCCCGCAAGGTCACCAGTTGTGCATCGCGGTGCAGGCCGTCTCGGTCAATCCGGTCGATACCAAGCTGCGCCGCAACCACGCGGCCGGGGCGGCAGAACGGATCCTTGGCTTTGATGCTGCCGGCACGGTGCTGGCAGTGGGCCCGGAAGCGGAAGATTTCGATGTCGGCGACCGTGTCTACTATGCCGGCGACATCACCCAACCCGGCAGCAATGCGCAATGGCAGCTGGTGGACAGCCGCCTGGTGGCGCCGATGCCGACCACCCTGGATTTCGCCCAGGCCGCGGCCCTGCCCCTGGTCACCCTGACCGCATGCGAACTGCTGTTCTGCCGCATGCCCTTCCAGCTCGACTGCAGCCGCGCACGTGGCAAGCACCTGCTGGTGATCGGCGGCGCCGGCGGCGTGGGCTCGATGGCAATCCAGCTGGCCCGGCATGCCGGCTTCCGGGTCACCGCAACGGCCTCGCGTGAAGCTTCCCAGCAGTGGTGCCGGCAGCTTGGCGCCGAAGCCGTGGTCGATCATTCAATGCCCCTGGGCCCGCAGGTGCGTGCACTGGGCATCGAACATTTCGATGTGGTCCTGAACCTGGCCGATACCGATGCCTACTGGGAGCAGATCGGCGAACTGATCGCGCCGCAGGGACACGTCGGCTTGATCGTCGAACCCAAGGGGGCCCTGCGTATCGGCGATCCCTACAAGGCCAAGAGTGTTTCCCTGCATTGGGAGTTCATGTTCACCCGTTCGCGCTTTGCCACTGCCGACATGGCCGAACAACACCGCATCCTCAAGCGTGCGGCCAGCCTGGTCGATGCCGGGGTCCTGCAGACTCCGCATACCCGCACAATCGGGCCGATCAACGCCGACACCCTGGCCCAGGCCCATGCCCTGGTGGAAAGCGGGCAGACCATCGGCAAGCTGACCCTGGCCGGCTGGGACTGAGCCGCGGCCGCGATGGTCTGGAGGCCGGGCCATCGCGCGGGGTGCCGCAAATCGCCTCTGGCGCTGTCCGCTATACATATCCCTTGCCCTGAGGCAGGCAAGCAGGCACCCTGCGCTGATCCATACGTATACGTATCGCCAATACCATGACCGCCACCACCGCCCCCGCCTACCCTCATCTGTTCAGCCCGCTGGATCTGGGCTTCACCCAGCTGCGCAACCGGATCGTGATGGGTTCGATGCACACCGGGCTGGAAGACCGCGCGCGTGACTTCCCCAAACTGGCGGCCTATTTCGCCGAGCGCGCTGCCGGCGGCGTCGGCCTGATCATCACCGGCGGCTTCGCGCCCAATGTGGCTGGCTGGCTGACCCCGTTCGGCTCGAAGATGTCCATGCCCTGGGAAGTGACCCGGCACCGTCAGGTCACCGCGGCCGTGCACGCCCATGGCGCCAAGATCTGCATGCAGCTGCTGCACGCCGGCCGTTACGGCTACCACCCGCTGCAGGTGGCACCGAGCAAGCGCAAGGCACCGATCAACCCGTTCACCCCACGCGAGCTGTCCGCTGCCGGGGTGCTGCGCCAGATCAAGGCCTTCGCCCGTGCGGCCCGCCTGGCCCAGAAGGCCGGCTACGACGGGGTCGAGGTGATGGGCTCGGAAGGCTATCTGATCAACCAGTTCACTGCCGCCCGCACCAACGCCCGTGACGATGCCTGGGGCGGCGATGCCGAACGCCGCATGCGCTTTGCCGTGGAGACCGTGCGCGCCGTGCGCCAGGCCTGCGGCCCGGAGTTCATCATCATCTACCGCCTGTCGCTGGCCGACCTGGTCGAGGGTGGCAATGACTGGGCCGAGATCCTGGCCCAGGCCCGGGCGGTGGAGGCCGCCGGCGCCACCCTGATCAACACCGGCATCGGCTGGCACGAGGCACGGGTGCCGACCATTGCCACCTCGGTACCGCGCGCAGCCTTTGTCGGTGCCACCGCCAAGCTGCGTCCGCACGTGGGCATCCCGGTGATCGCGGTCAACCGCCTGAACACCCCGGAAGTGGCCGAAGGCGTGCTGGCCGGCGGCCAGGCCGACCTGGTCTCACTGGCGCGCCCCCTGCTGGCCGACCCGCAGTGGCCGAACAAGGCCCGCGACGGCCAGGCGGCAAGGATCAACACCTGCATCGCCTGCAACCAGGCCTGCCTGGACCATGTGTTCGAGAACAAGGCGGTCAGCTGCCTGGTCAACCCGCGCGCGGCGCACGAGACCGAGCTGAACTACCTGCCCACCGACAAACCGCAGCGCCTGGCCGTGGTCGGTGCCGGCCCGGCCGGACTGGCCTGCGCCACGGTGGCGGCCGAGCGCGGCCACCAAGTCACCCTGTTTGATGCCGCCGGCCAGATCGGCGGCCAGTTCAATGTGGCCAGGCAGGTGCCGGGCAAGGAAGAGTTCAACGAAACGCTGCGCTATTTCGGTCAGCGCGTGGCCGATACCGGGGTCCAGCTGCAACTGGGACGTGCCGTGAATGCAGCCGATCTGGCTGGTTTTGACCAGGTCGTGCTGGCCACCGGGATCACCCCGCGTGCGGTGGACTTCCCCGGTGCCGACCATCCGATGGTGATCAGCTACCTGGACCTGCTCACCGGCAAGGTCCGCGCCGGTGAGCGGGTGGCGGTGATCGGTGCCGGCGGCATCGGTTTTGACGTGGCCGAGTATCTGGTCCATGACGGCCCCTCCACCGCATTGGACGTGGAGCGCTGGATGGCCGAATGGGGCGTGGATCCCCGTTTCGAACAGCGCGCGTCGCTGCTGCCGCCCAGGCCCGAGGCGCCGGCCCGCCAGGTCTGGCTGCTGCAGCGCAGCCCCGGCAAGCCGGGCAAGAAGCTGGGCAAAACCACCGGCTGGATCCACCGCGCGGCGCTCAAGGCGCGCCAGGTGAAGATGATTGGCGGGGTCGAATACCTGGGCGTGGACGATGCCGGGCTGCATGTGCGGGTGGACGGCAGCGAGCAGTTGCTGGCCGTGGATACGGTGGTGATCTGTGCCGGCCAGGAATCGCGCCGCGAGCTGCTGGCCCCGCTGCAACAGGCCGGCCGGCCGGTGCATGTGATCGGCGGTGCCGACCTGGCCGCCGAACTGGATGCCAAGCGCGCAATTGACCAGGGCAGCCGCCTCGCCGCCGCCCTCTGAAGCTGAACAGGCGACACCCGCCCCAGGCCCGCCGTTGCCATGCACGGCGGGTTTTTCACTTCTGGCACCGGCGGCGAAACTGAATGTCAACAGGGAACATTCAGTTTGAATTTAAAATCCCCCCCCTACCTTGCGCCGTCTTCGGACCTGCAGGATCAACCTGAACAGGCCAACACGGTCACCTCTCCCCTGATCCGGTGACCCCGGGCGGCCCGGCAAGCCGCCTCCCCATAACGCCAAGCTGTTCCTGATCCAGCGTTGTTGTCTGTGCGGTACGGTCCCTTCCGCGGCCCCGACCACGACACGCCCCAGGAGGCCCATACGGAGCAAGGATTGACATGAAGCTCGCCTGGATTCTCTGGCTGTCGCAGATTCTGCCGCAGCCGGCGGCAGACTCCCTCTGCCTGAGCACCACCGTTTACCTGGAAGCCCGCGACCAGACCCTGCGCGGCCAGCAGGCCGTCGCCGAGGTCGCCCTGCGCCGCCGCGACAGCGGCCTGTGGGGCAGCTCCACCTGTTCTGTGGTCACCGCACGCAAGCAGTTCGCACCGACCATCGTTGCCCCCGGCACCGTGCTGCGCAACAGCGATGCCTGGGCCGAAGCGGTCGATGTGGCCCTGGCCGCCGAGCGCAACTGGGCCCTGCCGGCCGGCCAGCGCACCGAAGTGGTGCCCGGCGCCAGCCATTTTGCCGCCCTGTCCCTGGCCCAGCCGAACTGGCGCAATGCCTACCAGGTGGCCACCATCGGCGACCACACCTTCTTCAAGGTGCAAAAGCTCACCCCGCGCCGCGAAGGTTGATAATGGTGGCCCAACCGATGAGGCCCCACATGAAGCTCTACAGCAAACCCGGTGCTTGCTCGCTGGCCGACCATATCGCCCTGTACTGGTCTGGCTTGGATTTCAGCGTTGAACTGGTCGACATGGCCACCATGAAGTCGCCGGAGTACCTGGCCTTCAATCCCGCCGGCGCGGTGCCGGTCCTGCGCGAGGGCGACTGGGTGCTGACCCAGAACCTGGCCATCCTGCATTACATCGCCGACAGCGCGCCGGACAAGGCCCTGGACGGCGGCAGTGACCTGCGCACCCGTGCCGAGGTCAACCGCTGGCTGGCCTTCCTCAATGCCGACCTGCACCCGGTCTACTTCCCGATCTTCGGCTCGACCCGCTATCTGGAAGATGCCGCCGTGATCACCCAGACCCAGCAGCACGCACGTGAAAAGCTGCGCACGCTGTACCAGCGCGTGGAAGACCAGCTGGCTGCCGGCAACCATTGGCTGGCCGGCACCGCCAAGGCCACCATTGCTGACGCTTATCTATATGTCACCCTGCGCTGGGCCCAGGGCGTCGGCGTGGACCTGTCCGGCATGGATGCACTGGCCGACCTGCGCACGCGCATGGAAGCCGATCCGGCCGTGCAGTCCGCACTGAAGGCCGAAGGCCTGGCCTGAGCCATCTGCCGGCTGCAGCAACAACAAAGGGCGGCCAATGGCCGCCCTTTTTGTCATCTGTGGGCCCTGCACGCGGGCGGTGGCTCAATCCAGGCTGCCGGCACGCTCGCGCAGCACGAACTTCTGCACCTTGCCGGTGGCCGTACGCGGCAGCCCGCCGATCACCAGGGTACGTGGCATCTTGTAGCGGGCCAGCAGGCCGGCACAGTGCTCCAGCAACTGCTGCTCACTGACCTGGCTTCCCTCCTTGAGTTCGACAAACGCGCACGGGGTCTCGCCCCATTTGCTGTCCGCACGCGCCACCACCGCCGCGGCCAGCACCGCCGGATGCTGGCACAGGGCATCCTCCACTTCGATGGAGGAGATGTTCTCGCCGCCGGAGATGATCACGTCCTTGGAGCGGTCACGGATCTGCGCATAACCATCGGCATGCACCACCGCCAGGTCACCGGTGCGGAACCAGCCACCGGCGAAGGCCTCGGCCGTGGCCTTGGGGTTGCCCAGATAGCCCTTCATGGTGATGTTGCCGCGGAACATGATCTCTCCCAGGCTCTGGCCGTCATGCGGCACCGGCGCCAGGGTGATCGGATCCAGCACCTGCATGTCCTCCTGCAGCAGGCAGGCCACGCCCTGGCGGCTGTAGCGCTGGGCCCGCTCGTCGGCAGGCAGCGCATCCCACTCCGGCTTGGGCGGGCACAGTGCGGCCGGGCCGTAGACCTCGGTCAGGCCATAGACATGGGTCACCGCCACCCCCATCGCTTCCAGATCACGGATCACCGCCGCCGGCGGTGCGGCGCCGGCGATCTGCGCATGCATCGGTGCCAGCCCCTGCTTCCAGGCCGCCGGTGCCGCGGCCAGTGCGGCGTGGATCACCGGCGCGCCACAGTAATGCGTGACCTGGTGCTCGCGCATCAGCTCCAGCACCTGGCGCACATCAAAACGGCGCAGGCACACCTGGGTGCCGCCCACCGCTGCCAGGGTCCAGGCAAAGCACCAGCCATTGCAGTGGAACAGCGGCAGGGTCCACAGGTAGACCGCATCCCCGCCGATGCCCCAGTCCACGATGTTGGCCACCGCGTTGAGGTAGGCGCCACGATGGTGGTAGACCACCCCCTTGGGATCACCGGTGGTGCCGGAGGTGTAGTTCAGCGCGATCGCATCCCACTCATCGTCAGGCAACTGCCAGGCAAAGGCCGGATCGCCCTGCTGCAGCAACGCCTCGTATTCGCACTCACCGAGCAGTTCCCCTTCGGCCACTGCCGGGTCATCCACGTCGATCACCCGCGGCGGCTGCCGGCACAGGGCCAGCGCCTGCGCCACCAGCGGCGAGAACTCGCGGTCGGTGAACAGCACCTTGGCCCCGCCGTGGTCGAGCATGAAGGCCAGGGTGGCCGCATCCAGCCGCGTGTTGAGGGTATTGAGCACCGCACCCAGCATGGCCGGGGCAAAGTGCAGCTCGATCATCGCCGGCACATTGGGCAACATCACCGCCACCGTATCCCCGCGGCCGATGCCCATCTGCGCCAGGGCGCTGGCAAGGCGCCGGCAACGCTGGGCCACCTGGCCCCAGCTTAGCCGTTGCTGGCCGTGGATCACCGCCAGACGCTCGCCATGCTGGCGCTCGGCCTTGCCCAGCAAACTCAGGGGCGACAGGGCCGTGTAGTTGGCCAGGTTGCGTGTCAGCTCGGGAGTGTTACCTGTCATGGTCAGCGTTTCCTGCAATACCCAGTACCAGTGCGGCCATCAGCCTACGCATGTGCGCCGCGCTTGCCGCTAAGACCATGGTCGCAGAGGCGTATTTGACACAGGGTAGCTGCTCAACGAGGCTGATGGCCCTGCCCTGCTGCTGCCCATGCCCTGCCGATGACACGTCCTGTATTGCTGTGCTGCCTGCTCGCCCTGCTGCCGGCCTTGTCGGCCAACGCCCGGACCACCACGGCCAACGATTGGCAGGCCCTGCATGCCGGCACCCGGATCGCCGGGCTGGAGTCACGCGTGTTCACTGCCGAGCACTGGTGGCAGCTGGTGCTTCCCGGCCTGACGGCCGAGCGCGGCTTTGCGGTGGAACAGATCGGCCACAGCGCCGAAGGCCGGCCGCTGCGTCACGTGCAGTGGGGCAACGGGCCGACCCATGTGCTGCTGTGGTCACAGATGCATGGTGATGAAAGCACCGCCAGCATGTCCCTGGCCGACCTGCTGGCCTGGCTGGGCAATGCCCCGGACGATGCGCAGGTGGCCCAGCTGCGCCAGCAGTTGACCCTGCACCTGGTGCCCATCCTCAACCCGGACGGTGCGGCGCGCTTTGAACGCCGCAATGCCCAGGGCATCGACATCAACCGCGATGCCGCCGCCCTGGCCACCCCGGAAGCCCGGGCCCTGAAGGCCCTGCGCGACCGCATCCAGCCGGCTTTCGGCTTCAACCTGCATGACCAGCGCCCGGGCTACCGCGCCGGCAACAGCGACCTGCCCACCGCCATTGCCCTGCTCGCCCCGCCGATGGATGCCTCCCGTCAGGTCAATGAAGTGCGTGGCCGCGCCATCGGCGTGGCCGCGCATATCAGCACTACCCTGCAGCCGGCCCTGGGCGGGCGCCTGGCACGTTGGGATGACAGCTTCAACCCACGCGCCTTCGGTGACCTGATGCAGCAATGGGGCACCAGCACCGTGCTGCTGGAAGCCGGCGGCATCGAGGGCGATACGGATAAACAGCAACTGCGCCAGCACACCTGGGTGGCGATCGTGGCCGGCCTGCAGGCCATTGCCGATGGCCGCCATGCCCAAGCCGATACCCGCGCCTATACCGATCTACCGGAAAACGGCGTGGTCTGGCCCGACCTGCTGATCAGCGGCGCCACCGTGCATGGCCAGGGCGTGGCCCCGCTGCGCACCGATGTGCAGGTCAATTTCCGCCACGCCCTGCGCTTTGAGCAGGGACGCATCAGCGACATCGGTGACCTGTCGGCGCAAGCGGTGCGTCACCGCATCGATGCCAGTGGCCTGCACCTGCATGCCCTGCCCGATGCGCAGCTGGGCCCGGACAGCGCGGCACGCTTCTATCTCAGCCGCGATGCGGCCGGCAAGGACGTGCTGTGGACACTCGATGGTGACCTGCCGCTGGCACAGCAGCCGGCCGGCAACCACTGAAGGCCTCAGAACGGGGTGTGTGAGCGCAGCTGCAGCGGCAAGCCGGTATGCGGGTGGACAAAGCCCAGCTCACTGGCATGCAGGCAGACCCGTAGCGCCGGCCGCGCTCCGTACATGACATCGCCGACGATGGGATGGCCGATGCTGGCCAGGTGCAGCCGCAACTGATGGCTGCGCCCGGTCACCGGCTCCAGCAGCACCCGGCTGCAGCCACCCTCGTGGCCCAGCAGCTGCCAGCGCGTATGGGCCGGCTTGCCCAGCTGCCAGTCCACCATCTGCCGCGGCCGGTTGTCCCAGTCACAGCGCAGCGGCAGCAGGATTTCGCCACTGGCCTGGGCCAGCTCGCCTTCGACCACGGCGACATAGCGCTTGTGTACCTGGCGCGCTTCGAACAACCTGGACAACGCCACCTGCGTCGCCTTGCCACGCCCATGCAGCAACAGGCCCGAGGTGACCATGTCCAGCCGGTGCACAGTAAGCGCATCGGGATACACCGCCTGCAGGCGCGACACCACGCAATCCTGGTTTTCCGCTGCCCGCCCGGGCACGGAGAGCAGGCCGGCGGGTTTGTCGGCCACGATCAGGTGGTCATCGATATAGGCAAGAGCCAGGTCCATGCACAGCTTCCATCCGCTACTGCCGGCCATCATCGCCGGCCCATACAACAACGGGGAGGCCAAGGCCTCCCCGTCGCACATCTCAAGTCGAGATGGAATTACAGCAGGTCGGCGACGCCGGCGCGCTCTTCTTCCAGCTCTGCCAGGGTGATGTCGATGTACTTCTGCGAGAAGTCATCGATCGGCAGATCCTTGACGATGGTGTACTCGCCGTTCTCGGTGGTCACCGGGAAGCCGAACACCACGCCTTCCGGAATGCCGTAGGAACCGTCGGACGGCACGCCCATGGTGACCCACTTGCCGTTGCTGCCCAGGGCCCAGTCACGGATGTGGTCGATGGCAGCGCCGGCAGCCGAAGCGGCCGAGGACAGGCCACGGGCGGCGATGATGGCAGCGCCACGCTTGCCCACGGTCGGGATGAAGGTGTTGGCGTTCCATTCCTGGTCGTTGATCAGCTCGCCGACCGAGGCGCCGCCGGTGGTGGCAAAGCGGTAGTCCGGGTACATGGTCGGGCTGTGGTTGCCCCACACGGTGAACTTCTCGAACGAATCAACAGCCTTGCCGGTCTTGGCCGACAGCTGCGACAGGGCGCGGTTGTGGTCCAGGCGCAGCATGGCGGTGAAGTTGCGCGGGTTCAGGTCCGGAGCCGACTTCATGGCGATGTAGGCGTTGGTGTTGGCCGGGTTGCCGACCACCAGGACCTTGACGTTGCGGCTGGCAACGGCGTTCAGGGCCTTGCCCTGCACGGTGAAGATCTTGGCGTTTTCCAGCAGCAGGTCCTTGCGCTCCATGCCCGGGCCACGCGGACGGGCACCGACCAGCAGGGCGTAGTCGGCATCCTTGAAGGCCACCAGCGGATCAGCGGTGGTCACCACGCCGGCCAGCAGCGGGAAGGCACAGTCGTTCAGTTCCATGACCACACCCTGCAGGGCGGCCTGGGCCTTTTCATTGTCGATTTCCAGCAGCTGCAGGATGACCGGCTGGTCCTTGCCCAGCATTTCGCCCGAAGCGATACGGAACAGCAGGGCGTAACCGATGTTGCCGGCGGCGCCGGTTACAGCAACACGAACGGGTGCTTTCATGGGGGTTTCCTTTACGTAGATGCGGTAAAGGCGCATGACCGGGCGGCCATGCACCGGGGGGGTATGCGGGGTTTCGGATCAGGCCGACAGGATGGCGTTCCACTCGGCCACGCGCTCGGCCTTGGCGGCCAGCACGGCGGCGGTGTCGCCTTCGATGGTGATCTTGTTGATCTTGTCCCCCTGGGCAACGGCATCCACCACGTCCTGGCCGGCAGTGACCTTGCCGAACACGGTGTGCTTGCCGTCCAGCCAGTCGGTCTTGATGTGGGTGATGAAGAACTGGCTGCCGTTGGTGTTCGGGCCGGCATTGGCCATGGACAGCGAGCCGCGCTCGTGGGCCACGCCGTTCTTGGTCTCGTCCTCGAAACGGTAGCCCGGGCCACCGGTGCCGCGACCGTCCGGGCAGCCGCCCTGGATCATGAAGTCGGCGATCACGCGGTGGAAGTTCAGGCCGTCATAGAAACCGCGCTGGACCAGGTTGACGAAGTTGGCCACGGTCAGCGGGGCCTTGTCGGCGAACAGCTCGACGGTGATCTGGCCACGGGAAGTGTCGAAAACAGCGGTCAGGGACATGGAAAGCCTTGGGATGCATGATCAAAGGAGTCCGACTAGTTTACACCCCTGCCCTGCACTGCCGGCACGCCAGCAGCACCGGTTGCAACTGCCTGAAGTGGCGTTTATCTGCCTGAACGACCACGCTTGGCAAAAAATTTCCTCGCGCCCCCTGTAGGCCATATAATGGCGAACTCATTTTCCAAAAACTGGCGCCACCAAAGGCCCCCTTCGTCATGTCCATCGAAAACCTTCGCAACATCGCCATCGTCGCTCACGTCGACCATGGCAAGACCACCCTGGTCGACCAGCTGCTGAAGCAGTCCGGCACCCTGTCCGAACGCACCGTGCTGGCTGAGCGCGTGATGGACAGCAACGACCAGGAAAAGGAGCGTGGCATCACGATCCTGGCCAAGAACACTGCCATCACCTGGCAGGGCAACCGCATCAACATCGTCGACACCCCCGGACACGCCGACTTCGGCGGCGAAGTGGAGCGCGTGCTGTCGATGGTGGACTCGGTGCTGATCCTGGTTGACGCCATGGACGGCCCGATGCCGCAGACCCGCTTCGTGACCCAGAAGGCCTTCGCGATGGGCTTCAAGCCGATCGTCGTGGTCAACAAGGTCGACCGTCCGGGCGCCCGTCCGGAATGGGTGATCGACCAGGTGTTCGACCTGTTCGACAAGCTCGGCGCCACCAACGAGCAGCTGGACTTCCCGATCGTCTACGCCTCGGGCCTGAACGGCTACGCCGGCATGGAAGACACCGTGCGTGACGGCGACATGACCCCGCTGTACGAAGCGATCATGAAGTACGTGCCGGCACCGCAGGTCGAGGCCGATGGCCCGTTCCAGATGCGCATCAGCCAGCTGGACTACAACAACTTCGTCGGCGTGATCGGCATCGGCCGCATCCAGCGCGGCAAGGTCAAGAAGAACCAGCCGGTGGTCGTGATCGACCGTGAAGGCAAGAAGCGCCAGGGCAAGGTCCTGCAGGTGTTGGGCTTCATGGGCCTGGAGCGTATTGAAGTCGAGGAAGCCCAGGCTGGCGACATCATCGCCATTTCCGGCATCCAGGAACTGACCATCTCCGACACCGTCTGCGCCATCGAGGCTCCCGAAGCCCTGCCGGCCCTGACCGTGGACGAGCCGACCATCTCCATGACCTTCCAGGTCAACAACTCGCCGTTCGCCGGCAACAAGGACCTGTCCGGTGGCAAGTTCCTGACCAGCCGCCAGATCAAGGAACGCCTGGAACGCGAATGCGTCCACAATGTCGCCCTGAAGGTCGAACAGCTGGAAGACGCCGACAAGTTCCTGGTCTCCGGCCGTGGCGAACTGCACCTGTCGGTGCTGATCGAAACCATGCGTCGCGAAGGCTACGAGCTGGCCGTGTCGCGCCCGGAAGTGATCATCAAGCAGATCGACGGCCAGTGGATGGAGCCGATCGAGCAGCTGGTTGTTGACATCGAAGAGCAGCACCAGGGCGGCGTGATGGAAAAGCTGGGTACGCGCAAGGCGATCCTGGAAAACATGGAACCGGACGGCAAGGGCCGTGTCCGCCTGGACTTCAAGATCCCGGCCCGTGGCCTGATCGGCTTCCAGAACGAATTCAAGACCCTGACCCAGGGTTCGGGCCTTCTGTTCCACGTGTTCGACCACTACGGTCCGAAGGAACAGGGCGCCATCGCCAAGCGCCTGAACGGTGTGATGATTGCCAATGCCCCGGGTGCCACCCCGGCTTACGCCCTGGGCCCGCTGCAGGAACGCGGCAAGCTGTTCGCCGCTGAAGGCGACAACGTCTACGAAGGCCAGCTGATCGGTATCCACGCCAAGGACAACGACCTGACCGTCAACGCCATCAAGACCAAGCCGCTGACCAACATGCGCGCTTCGGGCAAGGATGACGCCATCCAGCTGACCCCGGCGATCAAGTTCTCGCTGGAACAGGCCCTGGACTTCATCGATGACGACGAGCTGGTCGAAATCACCCCGAAGGAAATCCGTCTGCGCAAGAAGCAGCTGACCGAAAGCGACCGCAAGAAGGCTTCGCGCGGCGGCTGATTGCCCGTACCGATGCAACAAAAAACCCGGGCAATGCCCGGGTTTTTTGTTGTCTGCCGCTGTGCGAACCAGTACCTGCAACACCTTCGGACGGTGCTGTCAGCGACCGCTGTGCCGGTAGTCGACGATGGCCATCGCCAGTTCCAGGGCCTGCTCGTAGTTCAGGCGCGGATCCACGGTGGAGCGGTAAGCCCGCTCCAGGTCCCGTTCGGTGAGCTCGCGCGCGCCCCCGGTGCATTCGGTCACATCCTCGCCGGTCAGCTCCAGATGCACACCGCCCAGGCGGGTCCCCTCGGCCGCATGCAGGGCGAAGGACTGCTCCACTTCGCGGCGGATGTTTGCAAAGCGCCGGGTCTTGTAACCGTTGCCGGTGGACTCGGTGTTGCCGTGCATGGCATCGCACAGCCACAGCACGCGCCGGCCATCGGCCTTCAGTGCCCGCAGCAGCGGCGGCAGCTTGTCACCGATGACATCGGCGCCCATGCGGTGGATGAAGGTCAGCCGGCCCGGCTCGTCGTGCGGGTTGAGCACGTCGATCAGGCGCAGCAGCTGGTCCGGCTGCACCGACGGCCCGACCTTGATCCCGATCGGGTTGACCACCCCGCGCAGGTATTCCACATGGGCCCCGTCCAGAGCGGCGGTACGCATGCCGATCCACGGGAAATGGGTGGACAGGTTGAACCAGCCATCATGGCGCGGCACCTTGCGCGTCAGGGCCTGCTCGTAAGGCAGCAGCAAGGCCTCGTGCGAGGTGTAGAAATCGGCCCGGTTGAGGTTGTGGATCGGCGCGCCGGACAGGGTCTGCATGAAGCGGATCGATTCGCGGATCGCATCGACCTGCTGCTGGTAGCGCGCGGCCATCGGCGATTGCCGGGCCCAGGCCAGATCCCAGTACTCGGGGTGGTTGAGGTCGGCAAAGCCACCGTCGATCAGGGCGCGGACAAAGTTCATGGTCATCGCCGAATGCGCATGGGCCTGCAGCATGCGCTGCGGGTCGGGCACACGCGCGGCGGCAGTGAAGTCCGGTCCGTTGACCACGTCACCGCGGTAGCTGGGCAGGCTGACGCCGTCGCGCGTTTCCATGTCGGCCGAGCGCGGCTTGGCGTACTGGCCGGCCATGCGGCCGATACGCACCACCGGGGTACGCAGGCCATGCACCAGCACCAGGCTCATCTGCAGCAGGATCTTGAGCCGGTTGGAAATCACCTGCGACTGGCAGTCGGCAAAATTCTCCGCGCAATCCCCGCCCTGCAGGACAAAGCGCTGCCCCTCCTGGGCCTGGGCCAGTTGCTGCTTGAGCGAAAGCACTTCCCAGCTGGTGACCAGCGGCGGCAATTGCCCCAGCGTGCCCAGCGCCTGCTGCAGGGCCTGCGCATCGGGGTAGTGCGGCATCTGCAGCGCCGGGCGCTGCTGCCAGCTGCCCGGATTCCAGGCATCGGCCAGCGGCATGGACGGCAGGTTCATCGCGCCCCCTTGCCCTTGCGCAGGCCACAGGCCAGCGCCCACAGGCCCAGCACCACGAACCACACCAGGCACCACATCGGCATGGTCAGGCCGAGGAAGGTCCAGTCGATGTCGCCGCAGTTGCCGGTGGCAGTGAGCACGGTACGGAAAGCCTCGAACGGGCCCATGGTTTCATTCAAGAAACTCAGCGGCGGCCCACAGCTGGTCATGAAGTCCTGCGGCTGCGACTGCACCCAGACATGCCGGGTGGCGATGCCCGCGCCGACAGCCGCAGCGATGACGCCCAGCACGCCATAAGTGGCACGCCCTGCACGGTTGCGCGGGCCGTGCAGCCCGGCCAGCACGAACACCACACCCAGCGCGGCAAAGGCCAGACGCTGGTAGATGCACAACGAACACGGCTCCAGGCCCAGACGCATCTGGGTATAGATCGCAAACGCCAACAGCGCGGCACACACGCCAGCGCCGGCGAACATCTGCAGGCGGAAATTCCAACGCAAAGGGTTCATGGCAAAAGATCCTGAAACATCCGCACAAGGGTAGCAGGCGGGCGTTGCCGCTGCAGTTGCCGCAGGCGATGCACAGGCAAAGAAAAACCCGGCACCAGGGCCGGGTTCTTCAGGGCAACGCTACCGCGAAAGGCTTATTCAGCCACTTCTTCGGCAACAGCGGCCGGCTGGTCAACCAGCTGGACGTAGGCCATCGGAGCGTTGTCGCCAGCGCGGAAGCCGCACTTGAGCAGACGCAGGTAGCCGCCCGGACGGGTGGCGTAGCGCGGGCCCAGCACGGTGAACAGGATGCCGACGGCTTCCTTGTCACGCAGGCGGGCGAAAGCCAGACGACGGTTGGCAACCGAGTCAACCTTGGCCAGGGTGATCAGCGGCTCGGCAACGCGGCGCAGTTCCTTGGCCTTCGGCAGGGTGGTCTTGATGGTTTCAGCCTTGAACAGCGAGGCGGCCATGTTCTTGAACATGGCTTCGCGGTGAGCGCTGGTACGGCTGAACTTACGGCCCGACTTCATGTGACGCATGATCGAAATTCCTTAAATGATGCAACTGATGTGAATCGCTGTGTGTGTGGTGCTCCGCACCGGGTGGACTACGCTGGCCCAGTTCCGGTCCTCCTGACCGGATAAAAGCGCCGCGGGCACAAGGCCCGCGGCGCCATCAGTAACTGCTTGGATCAGCCCAGCATGCCGTGGCTGGCAACACCGGCCGGCGGCCAGTTTTCCAGCTTCATGCCGAGCGAAAGGCCGCGCTGTGCCAGCACTTCCTTGATCTCGGTGAGCGACTTCTTGCCCAGGTTCGGGGTCTTGAGCAGCTCCACTTCGGTCTTCTGGATCAGATCGCCGATGTAGTAGATGCTCTCTGCCTTCAGGCAGTTGGCCGAACGCACGGTCAGCTCCAGGTCGTCGATCGGGCGCAGCAGCACCGGATCCACGCCGTTGTTGGCCGGCTTGGCAGCACCGCGGTCGCGGTGGGTGAAATCGCCGAACACCGACAGCTGGTCGGTGAGGATGTCAGCAGCGGTACGCACTGCCTCTTCCGCATCGATGGTGCCGTTGGTGTCGATATCCAGAACCAGCTTGTCCAGGTCGGTGCGCTGTTCCACACGAGCCGCTTCCACGGCATAGGCGACGCGGCGGACCGGCGAGAACGAGGCATCCAGGACCAGACGACCGATTGCACGGGTTTCTTCATCCGGACGGCGGCGGGCAGCTGCCGGCTGGTAACCGAAACCACGCTCGACCTTCAGACGCATGTTCAGCGCCACGTCCTTGGTCAGGTTGCAGATCACATGGTCGCCGTTGAGGACTTCCACGTTGTGGTCGACCTTGATGTCGGCAGCAGTGACAACACCCGGACCCTGCTTGCTCAGCGACAGCATGGCACTGTCACCGCTGTGCATGCGGATGGCGACGTCCTTGAGGTTCAACAGAACTTCAAGCACATCTTCCTGCAGGCCTTCGACGGTGGTGTACTCATGGAGCACGCCGTCGATTTCCACCTCGGTAATGGCGAAGCCCGGGATGGACGACAGCAGCACCCGACGCAGAGCATTGCCCAGCGTATGCCCGTACCCGCGTTCCAGCGGTTCGATGACCACTTTGGCGCGGGTGTCGGTAAGACGTTCGATCTGCGGACCGCGAGGACGCAGAACCTGATTGGCGGTAACCGTCATATTTGCGGGTTCTCCTGCGAACCCCCGAAGTGCAACTCCGGGGGCTCTCCAAAGTGAATTACTTCGAATACAACTCGATGATCAGAGCTTCATTGATATCCGAAGGCAGGTCGGCGCGATCCGGAACAGCCTTGAAGATGCCGGTGAACTTCTTCGCATCGACTTCAACCCAGGACGGGTTCAGGTCGTGCTGTTCGGCAACGGTCAGGGCTTCCTGAACGCGGAGCTGCTTGGCAGCCTTTTCCGACAGGGCAACGACGTCGCCGGCCTTGACCTGGTACGAAGCCAGGTTCACCGACTTGCCGTTGACGGTCACGCCGCGGTGCGAAACCAGCTGACGTGCGGCCGGACGGGTGACAGCAAAGCCCATGCGGTAGACGACGTTGTCCAGACGGGTTTCCAGCAGCTGCAGCAGGTTCTCGCCGGTGTTGCCCTTCTTGGTCGAGGCCTTCTTGTAGTAGTTGCGGAACTGACGCTCCAGCAGGCCGTAGATACGCTTGACCTTCTGCTTTTCACGCAGCTGGGTGGCGTAGTCGGACAGCTTGCCCTTGCGGGCAGTGGCGCCGTGCTGGCCGGGCTTCTGCTCCAGCTTGCACTTGGAGTCCAGAGCGCGGGAGGGGCTCTTCAGCGACAGGTCAGCGCCTTCGCGACGAGCGAGCTTACAGGTAGGACCGATATAACGAGCCATTTCTTTATCGCTCCTTTAGACGCGACGCTTCTTCGGCGGACGGCACCCGTTGTGCGGGATAGGCGTCACGTCGATGATGTTGGTGATCTTGTAGCCGACGTTGTTCAACGAACGCACAGCCGACTCACGACCCGGACCCGGGCCCTTGATGCGGACTTCCAGCGACTTCACGCCGTAATCCAGCGCTGCACGGCCAGCCTTTTCGGCGGCAACCTGGGCAGCGAACGGGGTCGACTTGCGCGAGCCACGGAAACCAGCGCCACCGGAGGTAGCCCACGACAGGGCGTTGCCCTGACGGTCGGTGATGGTGACGATGGTGTTGTTGAACGAAGCGTGGACGTGGGCGACGCCGTCGGTGACAACGCGCTTGATCTTCTTCTTGGTCTGCTTAGCAGCGGGCTTAGCCATGTTCTAGTCCCTTACTTCCTCAGAGCCTTACGCGGACCCTTGCGGGTACGGGCATTGGTCTTGGTGCGCTGGCCGCGCAGCGGCAGGCCACGACGGTGACGCAGGCCGCGGTAGCAGCCCAGGTCCATCAGACGCTTGATGGCGATACCGATTTCGCGACGCAGGTCGCCTTCGACGATGTACTTGCCGATCTCGGCGCGCAGGCGCTCGATTTCCGGCTCGGACAGGTCACGGATCTTGGTGGTCGTAGCAACGCCTGCGACTTCGCAGACCTTCTTCGAACGGGTACGGCCAATGCCGTAAATGCTTTGCAACCCGACCCAGACATGCTTCTGGGCTGGCAGGTTGACGCCTGCAATACGCGCCATTACGCGGTTCTCCAGCTGAGTGTTGACCGACCGCGCACAAGAAAGGCGCAGAGTCGGCAGGATGGATCAAAAATAAAACGTGCGGGTACAGATTCCGGTGGTAGTGAAACCCATCCCGGTACAACAGGGGACGGGTACGGCGTGGGGAGTGTGCCCATGCTCCGGCGCCGGACCTGGCTGGTTTGCAGTTGCCTGCGCCCCGTCTGCGCTACTCCCGCGCAGAACAACCAATGTCGCACCCCCGCCCGGAATCGCTGCGGGGGCCGCCCTTCGTTTGGAGAGCGAACCGCGTAACGGAAAGCTCTCGCACAATGAAGACGAAATTGTAGCAGCGTTTAGCCGCGAGCGAAACCGCCGCGATTGCCGCCCTTCAGGTTGGCCTTTTTCAGCAGGCTCTCGTACTGGTGGCTCATCAGGTGGGCCTGGAGCTGGGCGATGAAGTCCATCACCACCACCACCACGATCAACAGCGAGGTGCCACCGAAGTAGAACGAGGTACCCAGCTGGGCACGCAGCATTTCCGGCAGCAGGCAGACGATGATCAGGTAGATCGCGCCGGCAGCGGTCAGGCGGGTCAGCACGCCATCGATGTAATCAGCGGTGGCCTTGCCCGGACGGATGCCCGGAATCAGGGCGCCCTGCTTCTTCAGGTTGTCCGCGGTTTCCTGGCTGTTGAACACCAGGGCGGTGTAGAAGAAGGCGAAGCCGGCAATCAGCGCACCGAACACGATCATGTGCAGCGGCTCGCCCGGGGCCAGCGCATTGGCGATCTTCTGCAGCCAGTTGGCTTCGGCCGCCTGGCCGGACCACAGGGCCACGGTGCCCGGGAAGGCCAGGATCGAGGAGGCGAAGATGGCCGGGATCACGCCTGCCATGTTCAGCTTCAGCGGCAGGAACGAGGTCTGGTTCATGTACGCATTGCGACCACCCTGACGACGGGCGTAGTTGATCGTAATGCGACGCTGGCCGCGCTCGACGAACACCACCAGGTAGGTGAAGGCCAGCACCACCAGGGTGATGATCAGCAGCGAGATGAAGCTCATGTCGCCGTTGCGGAAGGCACCCAGGGTCTGGATAACCGCAGCCGGCAGGCCGGCGACGATACCGGCAAAAATGATCAGGGAAACACCGTTGCCGATGCCGCGCTCGGTCACCTGCTCACCCACCCACATCAGGAACATGGTGCCGGCAGTCAGGGCCACAACAGCGGTGAAGACGAACATCGGGCCCGGGTTGTAGACCACCGGCACGCCGCCGGAGGACTGACCCTGCAGGGCCAGGGCGATCGAACCGCCCTGCACGATCGCCAGCAGCACCGCGCCGATGCGCGAGTACTGGGTGATCTTGCGGCGACCGGACTCACCTTCCTTCTGCAACGCCTTCAGCGTCGGGAAGATGTGCACGGCCAGCTGCATCACGATCGATGCCGAGATGTACGGCATCACGTTCAACGCAAAGATACTCAAGCGAGCAAGAGCGCCACCGCTGAACATGTTGAACATGTCAACGATGCCGCCCTGCTGCTGCATGAGCGCAAGCATGGCATCGGGATTCACGCCAGGCACCGGGATGTAGCAGCCGATGCGGTAGACGATCAATGCCCCGATGACAAACAACAGACGCTGACGAAGTTCGGTGAACTTGCCAGAGCCGCCGAGGTTACCAATGCCAGCTTGCGCCATGTCTCACTTACTCCTGAATGCTGCCGCCGGCAGCTTCGATAGCAGCCTTGGCACCAGCCGTGGCAGCAATACCCTTCAGCACGAATGCCTTGGTCAGGTCGCCCTTGATGACCAGCTTGGCCTTCTTGGCGGTAGACGGCACCAGGCCGGCAGCGCGCAAGGTGGCGAAGGTGATCTCACCGGCTTCCAGCTTGTCCAGCTGGTAGGTCAGCACTTCAGCGGTCAGCTTGGCGATCGGCGAACGGAAGCCGATCTTCGGCAGACGACGCTGCATCGGGGTCTGGCCGCCTTCGAAGCCGGCCTTGATCTTGCCGCCGCCCTTGCGAGCGAAGGAGCCCTTGTGGCCGCGGCCGCAGGTCTTGCCCAGGCCCGAACCGATACCACGGCCGACGCGGGTACGCTCGGTGCGGGCACCGGCGGCCGGAGCCAGGTCATTGAGACGCATAGTCATGGTCAATTACTCCTCGACCTTAACCAGGTAGGACACCTTGTTGATCAGACCGCGAACCTGCGGGCTGTCCTTCAAGGTACGAACCGAGTTGAGCTTGTTCAGGCCCAGAGCCTTCACCGACAGGCGGTGACGGGACTGGGTGCCACGCAGACCACCGACCAGACGGACGGTGACGGTCTTGACGTTGTCATTAGCCATGGATCAGATCCTCCACCTTCTTGCCGCGCTTGGCAGCAATACGGGCCGGCGACTGGGCTTCGGACAGACCCTTCAGGGTTGCACGGACCAGGTTGATCGGGTTGCGCGAACCGGTGGCCTTGGCCAGCACGTTCTTCACGCCAACCGCTTCCAGCACAGCGCGCATGGCGCCGCCGGCGATGACACCGGTACCTTCCGAAGCCGGCTGCATGAACACGCGAGCAGCGCCATGGCCCGACTTCACGGTGTGGAACAGGGTGCCATTGTTCAGCTCGACGCTGACCATGTTCTTGCGGGCCTGCTCCATCGACTTCTGGATGGCGACCGGCACTTCACGTGCCTTGCCGTAACCGAAACCGACCTTGCCTTCGCCGTCGCCGACCACGGTCAGGGCGGTGAAGGTGAACTGGCGACCACCCTTGACGGTCTTGCTGACGCGGTTGACCGCGACCAGCTTTTCAATCATGCCGTCATCGATCTTTTCTTCGCGGTTTCGATCGCGATCGCGACCCCGCGACTGACGTTCTTCTGCCATGAGAATTTCCTAGTGAGTTGAATTATGTACGGCGTCCAGCGCCGCTTGTAGTTGTGGGTTACAGCGTTGTTGCGCAGCCACCTGCACAAGAGGCGGGGCGCCCGGTACAACCCGTACCGGCAGGCAGGACAAGGCGCGACGCAATGCGCCGCGCCTTGCTTCAATCAGAACTGCAGGCCGGCTTCGCGGGCCGCTTCAGCCAGGGCCTTGATGCGGCCGTGGAAGCGGTAACCGGAACGGTCGAATGCAATCTTGGTCACGCCAGCGGCCAGGGCGCGCTCGGCAACCAGCTTGCCAACCTTGGCAGCGGCTTCGATGTTCTTGCCGTTCTTCAGGCCTTCGGCAACGTCGGTCTGGGTGGTGTTGGCAGCAGCCAGCACCTTGGAGCCGTCGGCGGTGAAGACCTGTGCGTACAGGTGCTGGCCGGTGCGCAGGACCGACAGACGAGCCACACCCAGGTTGCGGATGTGTGCACGGGTCGACTTGGCGCGACGCAGGCGGGCGGTGTTCTTGTTCATTTTCTTTGTCCTCGAAAGCTGAAGCCCTAGTGATTAGGCCTTCTTGGCTTCCTTGCGAATGATGACTTCACCGGCGTACTTCACACCCTTGCCCTTGTAGGGCTCCGGCGGACGGTAGCCGCGGATCTTGGCGGCAGCTTCACCGACGGCCTGCTTGTCAGCGCCCTGGACCAGAATTTCGGTCTGGGTCGGGGTCGACAGGGTCACGCCTTCCGGAGCAACGAACACCACCGGATGGGAGAAGCCCAGCGACAGGTTCAGGTCCTTGCCCTGCATGGCAGCGCGGTAACCCACGCCGACCAGCTCCAGCTTCTTTTCGAAGCCTTCGGTAACGCCCTTGACCATGTTGGACAGGATGGCGCGGATGGTGCCGGTCAGGGCAACCAGTTCGGCATTCTCGGTCTTCAGGGTGGCAACGCCGTCTTCGACGACGACTTCAATACCAGCGGACTTCGGCACGGACAGGGTGCCCTTCGGGCCCTTGACGGTGATCAGTTCCGGGGCAACGGTCAGTTCAACGCCCTTGGACAGGGCAACCGGCTTCTTGGCTACACGGGACATTATTCGATTACTCCCTTAGGCCACGAAGCACAGGACTTCACCGCCGACGCCCTGCTGGCGCGCCTGCGCATCAGTCATGATGCCCTTGGAGGTGGAGATGATGGCGATACCCAGACCGTTCATGACCTTCGGCAGATCGCTCTTGCCGCGGTACTGACGCAGGCCCGAACGCGA
This sequence comes from Stenotrophomonas ginsengisoli, assembly GCF_001431485.1. Taxonomy (GTDB): domain Bacteria; phylum Pseudomonadota; class Gammaproteobacteria; order Xanthomonadales; family Xanthomonadaceae; genus Stenotrophomonas; species Stenotrophomonas ginsengisoli. The sequence continues at coordinate 21,279 of NZ_LDJM01000033.1, forward strand.
GAAGCGCTTCAGGGTTTCGATAACCGGCTTGCCCTCGAAGTACTTCAGGGTGATTTCCAGCTCGGCCTTGTTGTTTTCCAGCTTGGTGACGGTCACGTCGGTGATGTAACCCTCGTCCTTCAGGACCTGGGCAATCGCCAGCTTGATCTTGGAGGCCGGGGCCTTCACCGTCTTCTTGCCAACCGCGGCCGCATTCTTGATGCGGACCAGCAGGTCGGCGATGGGATCAGTCATGCTCATGTGCTTACCTTTGAGTGCACCGATATCCGCTTTCGCGAAAATCCGTTGTCTCCTGGGATTGGGCCAGGCCCCTTGCAACACCCGTGCTCACGTCGTGAAACGGGCAAGACGCGGGAGTATACGACAAAAGAGCCCGGGTTGCCCCGGGCTCTTTGAAAAACTTTCAGGTTCGAGGGGCACCAGGCCCCTCTCCCCTGCCCTGTTTGCCGACCGTGGCCGGCGCACAGGGGGATGTTGCTTACCAGCTGGCCTTGCGCAGGCCCGGCACGTCACCACGCATGGTGGCTTCGCGCAGCTTGTTGCGGCCCAGGCCGAACTTGCTGTAGACCGCACGCGGACGACCCGACATAGCGCAACGGGTGGTCTGACGGGACGGCGACGAGTCACGCGGCAGCTTGGACAGCTTTTCTGCAGCGGTGATCTTGTCTTCGTACGAAGCGGTGGTGCTGGAGATGATCTTCTTCAGCTCAGCGCGCTTGGCAGCGAACTTTTCAGCCAGCTTCTTCCGCTTGATGTCGCGGTTGACCATAGAGGTCTTTGCCATTTCGGTATCCTCGACGAATCAGTTACGGAACGGGAACTTGAAGGCAGCCAGCAGAGCCTTGGCTTCTGCATCGGTCTTCGCGGTGGTGGTGATGGCAATGTCCATACCACGAATCGCATCGACGGCGTCGAAGTCGATTTCCGGGAAGATGATCTGTTCCTTCACACCCATGTTGAAGTTGCCACGGCCATCGAACGAACGACCGGACACGCCACGGAAGTCACGCACTCGCGGCAGCGAGATGGTGATCAGACGGTCCAGGAATTCGTACATGGTGCCGCGACGCAAGGTGACCTTGCAGCCGATCGGCCAGCCATCACGGATCTTGAACGAAGCCACCGAGATGCGCGACTTGGTCACGACCGGCTTCTGACCACAGATCTTGGTCATGTCGGCGACGGCATTTTCCAGGATCTTCTTGTTGGTCGCTGCTTCGCCAACACCCATGTTCAGGGTGATCTTGACCAGCTTCGGCACTTCCATCGGATTGGTGTAACCGAACTGCTTCATCAGCGCCGGTACCACTTCTTCCTTATAAATCTTTTCGAGACGGGAAGTCATTCAATCATCCTCAGGCGTCGAGCGCCTCACCGCTGGAGCGGAACACACGAATCTTGCGTCCATCCTCCAGCACCTTGAAGCCAACGCGCTCGCCCTTGCCCGAAGCCGGGTTGACGATTGCCACGTTGGAGATATGGATCGAAGCCTCACGCTCGACCACGCCGCCGGCAACACCTGCCTGCGGGTTCGGCTTGGTGTGGCGCTTGACGATGTTCAGGCCAGCGACGACCACGCGGTCGCCGTCGACGCGAACGATTTCGCCCTGCTTGCCCTTGTCCTTGCCGGCGTTGACGACAACCTGGTCGCCCTTCTTGATACGGTTAGCCATGATTATCTCCTAGCGCTCACAGAACTTCGGGAGCGAGCGAGACGATCTTCATGAACTTCTCGGAACGAAGTTCACGGGTCACCGGCCCGAAGATGCGGGTGCCGATCGGCTCTTGCTTGTTGTTGAGCAGGACCGCGGCATTGCCGTCGAAGCGGATCAGCGAGCCGTCGGCGCGACGCACACCCTTGCGGGTACGCACCACGACGGCGTCATACACTTCACCCTTCTTGACCTTACCGCGCGGGATTGCATCCTTGACGGTGACCTTGATGATGTCACCGATGCCGGCGTAACGGCGCTTCGAGCCGCCCAGCACCTTGATGCACATCAGTTCCTTGGCGCCGGAATTGTCAGCGGCGTCGAGGTAGCTCTGCATCTGGATCATGAGTCAGGCCTCCTTATTCAGCCGCACGGGTGATGACTTCCACCACGCGCCAGTTCTTGGTCTTGGACATCGGAGCAATCTCGGTCAGCAGCACGACATCGCCTTCCTTGCAGGCGTTGTCGGCGTCGTGAGCGTGCAGCTTGGTCGAACGCTTGATGTACTTGCCGTACAGGGCGTGCTTGACCTGGCGCTCCACCAACACGGTGACCGTCTTGTCCATCTTGTTGCTGACAACACGGCCTTCGACCGTCTTCAGCGTCTTGTTATCGATTTCGCTCATCGCGGCAATCCTTACTTGGTGCTGCCGAGCAGGGTCTTGACGCGAGCAATCTCGCGGCGCACCCGGCGGGTTTCATGGGTCTTCGGCAGCTGGCCAGTGACCTGCTGCATACGCAGAGCAAACTGCTCCTTACGCAGGTCGATCAGGTGGGCCTTGAGGTCGGCAGCCGACTTCTCGCGGAGTTGTTTGATATCCATCAGCGCACCGTCCGGGTTACGAAAGTGGTGGTGACCGAGAGCTTGGCAGCGGCCAGGCGGAACGCCTCGCGTGCCACTTCCTCAGAAACGCCCTCAACTTCATAAATCATGCGGCCGGGCTGGATCTGGGCGACCCAGTACTCCACATTACCCTTACCGGAGCCCATACGGACTTCGATCGGCTTCTTGGTGATCGGCTTGTCCGGGAACACGCGGATCCACATCTTGCCGCCGCGCTTGACGTAACGGCTGATCGAACGGCGAGCCGCTTCGATCTGACGTGCGGTCAGCTGGCCATGGGCGGTTGCCTTCAGGCCGTATTCGCCGAAGCTGACAGCATTGCCGCTCCAGCTCAGGCCGTCATTGCGGCCCTTGTGTACCTTGCGGTATTTGGTTCGCTTGGGTTGCAACATTGTCGTTACCTCGCTTCACGAGCCGGGCGCGACGGACGGTCGTTGCGGTCGCCGCGGTCACCGCGGTCGCCACGCGGGCTGTCGTCCTGCTTTTCCTGGCCAACTTGAGAGAAATCAAAGACTTCGCCCTTGTAGATCCAGACCTTGATACCGATGATGCCGTAGGTGGTGCTGGCTTCAGCGGTGCCGTAATCGATGTCAGCACGCAGGGTGTGCAGCGGCACACGGCCTTCGCGGTACCACTCCGAGCGGGCAATTTCTGCACCGTTCAGACGGCCACCGACGTTGACCTTGATGCCCAGGGCACCCAGGCGCATCGCGTTGCCGACAGCGCGCTTCATGGCGCGGCGGAACATGATGCGACGCTCCAGCTGCTGAGCAATCGACTCGGCAACCAGCTGTGCGTCCAGCTCCGGCTTGCGCACTTCGGTCACGTTGATGTGCGCCGGGACGCCCATCATGTCGCTGACTTCCTTACGCAGCTTCTCGATGTCCTCACCGCGCTTGCCAATCACCACGCCCGGACGGGCGGTGTGGATGGTGACGCGGGCGGTCTTGGCCGGACGCTCGATCAGGATCTTGGAGATACCTGCAGCAGCGAGCTTCTTGCGAAGCATTTCACGGACCTTGAGGTCAGCAGCCAGGTAGCTGGCGAACTCGGCCTTGTTGGCGTACCACTTGGAGTTCCAGTCCTTGGAAATACCCAGGCGGATACCAATCGGATGAACTTTATGACCCATCGTTATTTACCCTCGCCCACGACCACAGTGATGTGGCTGGTGCGCTTGAGAATGCGCGTGCCGCGGCCCTTGGCGCGGGCCATGAAACGCTTCAGGGACGGACCTTCATCAACCATGATGGTCTTGACCTTCAGCGCATCGATATCGGCGCCCATGTTGTTTTCGGCATTGGCAATTGCCGACTCCACCACCTTCTTGATCAGGTGGGCAGCCTTCTTGTCCGAAAACTTCAGCAGGTTGACAGCGCGCTCGGCCGGCAGGCCACGGACCTGGTCAGCGACCAGACGTGCCTTCTGAGCAGAGATGCGCGCGGTGCGCAGGATTGCTTTCGCTTCCATTGTCATCTCTCCTTACTTCGACTTCTTGTCACCACCGTGACCCTTGAAGGTCCGGGTGATGGCAAATTCGCCGAGCTTGTGACCGACCATGTTCTCGTTGACCAGCACCGGAACGTGGTTCTTGCCGTTATGCACGGCGATGGTGATGCCTACCATTTCCGGCAGGATCATCGAACGGCGCGACCAGGTCTTGATCGGCTTCTTGCTACCCGCAGCGGCCTCCACCTTCTTGACGAGGTGGTGATCGACGAACGGGCCCTTCTTGAGTGAACGTGCCATGGTCGATTAGCCCCTACGATCGCGGACGATGAACTGCTGAGTGCGCTTGTTATGGCGCGTCTTGTAGCCCTTGGTCGGGACACCCCACGGGGTGACCGGATGCGGGTTACCCTGGCCGGCCTTGGCTTCACCACCACCGTGCGGGTGGTCAACCGGGTTCATGGCTGCACCGCGGACGGTCGGCTTGACACCGCGCCAGCGAGCGGCACCGGCCTTGCCCAGCTTTTCCAGGTTGTGTTCGTCGTTGCCGACTTCACCGATCGTGGCGCGGCACTCGACCGACACCTTGCGCATCTCACCCGAACGCAGACGCAGGGTGGCATAGACGCCTTCACGGGCGACCAGCTGGACGCCAGCGCCGGCGGCGCGAGCGATCTGGGCACCCTTGCCCGGCTTCAGTTCGATGGCGTGGATGGTGCTACCAACCGGGATGTTGCGCAGCGGCAGGGTGTTGCCGGTCTTGATCGGTGCGTTGGCACCGGCAATGACCTGGTCACCAGCCTTCAGGCCCTTCGGGGCGATGATGTAGCGGCGCTCACCGTCGACGTAGCACAGCAGGGCGATATGGGCAGTGCGGTTCGGATCGTATTCGATACGTTCCACGCGAGCCGGAATACCTTCCTTGTTGCGCTTGAAGTCGATCAGGCGGTAGTGCTGCTTGTGACCGCCACCGATATGACGGGTGGTGGTGCGACCGTGGTGGTTACGACCACCGGTCTTGCTCTGCTTTTCCAGCAACGGAGCGTACGGAGCGCCCTTGTGCAGGTCCGGCGTGACCACGCGCACGGCCGAACGGCGGCCGGGGGAGGTGGGCTTGAATTTCATCAATGGCATCGGATGTACCTCAGGCCTTGGCCGTTACATCGATCGACTGGCCTTCGGCCAGACGCACGTACGCCTTGCGCCAATCGCCACGACGGCCAGCGCGGTTACGGAAGTTCTTGCTCTTGCCCTTCACGTTGACCACATTGACAGCCTCGACCTTGACGTCGAACAGCTTTTCGATAGCAGCCTTGACGTCAGCCTTGGTGGCTACGGTCGAGACTTCGAAGACGTACTGGTTGGAGAGTTCCTGCAGGCGCGCGGTCTTTTCAGAGATCCGCGGTGCGAGCAGCACGCTGAAGATTTTTTCGTTGCTGCTCATGCCAGCCACTCCTCGACCTTCTTGACGGCCTCAGCGGTGATGATCACCGAATCGGCACCGACCAGGGACACCGGATCCAGACCCTGGACGTCACGGACCTGCACGTACGGCAGGTTGCGAGCGGACAGGTACAGGGCTTCCGAAGCGTCTTCGGTCACGATCAGCGGACGCTTGCCGGCGTTCAGGCCAGCCAGCTTGTCAGCCAGAACCTTGGTCTTGGCAGCGTCGACGTCGAAAGCTTCGACGACGGTGATGCGGCCCTGACGGTTCAGCTCGGACAGGATCGCGCAGACGGCTGCACGGTACTGCTTGCGGTTGACCTTCTGCTCGAACGAACGCGGCTTGGCCGCGAAGGTCACGCCACCGCCAACGAAGATCGGAGCGGTCAGAGCGCCGTGACGTGCGCCACCGCCCTTCTGCTTCTTCGACTTCTTGGTGGTACCGGCCACTTCCGAGCGGGTCTTCTGTGCCTTGGTACCGGCGCGAGCGGCGTTGCGGTAGGCAACGACAACCTGGTGAACCAGATCGCCATTGAATTCGCGGCCGAACACGGCTTCGGAGACCGAGACCTTGTTGTTGCTACCCGTGATAACGAGTTCCATCGTCATCTCTCCTTATGCCTTGCTCGCCGGACGGACGATCACGTCGCCGCCAGCAGCGCCCGGGACGGCACCGCGCACGGCAATCAGACCGCGCTCGACATCGACCTTGACCACTTCCAGGTTCTGGGTGCTCTGCTGCACATCACCCATGTGGCCGGACATCTTCTTGCCCGGGAACACACGACCCGGAGTCTGACGCTGACCGAGCGAACCCGGCGAACGATGCGACAGCGAGTTACCGTGGGTGGCATCACCCATGGTGAAGTTATGGCGCTTGATGGTGCCCTGGAAGCCCTTACCCTTGGTGACACCCTGGACGTCGACCTTCTGGCCAACTTCGAAGATGTCCGCCTTGATTTCGCCGCCGATGGCGAATTCGCCCAGCTTGGCGTCTTCAACGCGGAATTCCCACAGGCCACGACCGGCTTCAACCTTTGCCTTGGCAAAGTGGCCAGCTTCCGGCTTGTTGACCAGGGCAGCGCGACGGGCGCCCACGGTCACCTGCACGGCGGAGTAGCCGTCGGTTTCGACGGTCTTGATCTGCGCGATGCGGTTCGGGGTTGCTTCGATCAGGGTCACCGGGATGGACTGGCCATCTTCAGTGAAAACGCGGCTCATGCCAGCCTTGCGGCCCACGAAGCCCAACGAATACTTCTTCGTCATCCTCGTAGTCCTCAGGCCAACTTGATCTGCACGTCGACACCGGCCGCCAGTTCGAGCTTCATCAGCGCGTCAACGGTCTTGTCGTTCGGATCAACGATATCGAGCACGCGCTTGTGCGTGCGGGTCTCGTACTGGTCACGCGCGTCCTTGTCGACGTGCGGGGAGACGAGGATGGTGTAACGCTCGATCTTGGTCGGCAGCGGAATCGGGCCACGCACTTGGGCGCCGGTTCGCTTAGCCGTCTCAACGATCTCGCTGGCCGAACGGTCGATCAAACGATGATCGAACGCCTTCAGCCGAATTCGGATCTTTTGGTCCGCCATGACGGGTTCCTTGAATATAAAGAGCGACAGACAGGGCCTCTGGGTTGCCCTGCCCCACGATTAATCCATCTACAAAGACGCCGCGCACTCCGGCACGGCGACAAGGTCAGTCCCTGGACCTCAAAAACCAAGGCAGACCAAGACTACTGGCCTGCCCAGACGCGAGAGTATATCGGACGTGCTCAAAGGAGGTCAATAGCGGACTATTGACCCCCGATGAACGACCGACTATCCATGTCTGGGGAACACGAGAAACATCCTGTTTCTCTTTTCCCGGTTTGGCACCCCGCTGCCCTACCCAGGGAACAACGGGGCGCACATTTTACACCAAATTACTTGGTGATCTGGGCAACCACGCCGGCGCCGACGGTACGGCCGCCTTCGCGAATGGCGAAGCGCAGGCCTTCGTCCATTGCCACCGGGTTGATCAGGGTGACGGTCATCTTGACGTTGTCACCCGGCATCACCATTTCCACACCTTCCGGCAGCTCGATGGCGCCGGTGATGTCGGTGGTACGGAAGTAGAACTGCGGACGGTAGCCCTTGAAGAACGGGGTGTGACGGCCGCCTTCGTCCTTGGACAGGACGTAGACTTCGGACACGAACTCGGTGTGCGGCTTGATCGAACCCGGCTTGGCCAGAACCTGGCCGCGTTCGACGTCGTCACGCTTGGTGCCGCGCAGCAGCAGACCGGCGTTGTCGCCTGCCTGGCCCTGGTCCAGCAGCTTGCGGAACATTTCCACGCCGGTGACGGTGGT
>NZ_LDJM01000034.1 GCF_001431485.1 Stenotrophomonas ginsengisoli
ATCCCAGTCTGGCGACAGATGTCCTTGACTGGCACGCCTGCATCGGCCCGTTTGAGCGCGGCGACGATCTGCGTTTCGGTGAACTTTGATGTGCGCATGAAACCTCCTGACTGGGAAAAGATGCCAGAAAGTTCTACTTATGGGATGTCTGCCGATCGGGGGAGCTTACGACGGGGGAGCTTACGACGGGACCGCTCTGATCGCGCACCGTGTAGTGGGCATTGCGGCATTTGCCGTTGCCGTTGCCGTTGCCGTTGCCGTTGCCGTTGCCGTTGCCGTTGCCGTTGCCGTTGCCGTTGGATCTTGATCTTCCTGCCCGAGCCGTAGAGCGTGCCGAGCATCGCAGCGGATCAAAGGAACAGGCGCGAGGTGTTTGAGCGCAGCGAGTTCTCGCGCCGCTTTGAGCCGCGAGAAGCACAGGGCACCGCTGTGGCCGCAGGCCGCAGCGGCACGCGGCCCGGCGAGAAGCACTTTTGGTTCCTTTTGGTGCGTCAAAAGGAACCCGCACGCACAGCGTGTGGAAGCCTTTACCTGCTTTGACAGTTAATCCAACTTGACCCCGTTGATTAAACGAGAAGCCCCTTACGGACTTGCTAGATCACACTACCCTCGAGTGATGAAAATGTTTCTTCACTGACGACGACATGCTCCCCGAAACGAATGCCCCGCATATTACCGAAGCGCTCCTTGATGGCTGCCATTGGCAACTTCCCGCTCATAACCACAACCACATCAGGAGTTTTGTAGTTTTCTAAATAGAGGCCATCAATAACCATGCCAAACTCTGAAGCAAGGAACTTAACAATCCGCCCTATATCTTTTGGCATGAACTGCTGTATGAGATGGGGATATACCCTGGCAAATCGATACTCATTAGACATTACTTCGTAGTAGCTCATAACGCGCTCTAACGCTGGATTTAAGCGGCATCGAAGCCGTCCGTGCCGAGTGTAATGTTAGCGATCAATTGAAGCCAATCCGATTTGAAACCTCGCGACTGTAAACACTCTCGAAGTCGCTTATGCTACTTGCCCTATACCATAGTCCAGCGATGTACTTAAACTCCTGCTCAAATGGATGCAAGAATGCAGAAATATCCGTAGCGTATTCACAGTTCCGAGAAAGCATAACCATCCAGTCCGGATAGCCCAGCGCCTGGTAAATCTTGTCGAATTTTTCTTTGAGAGTGTTAGCACACTCGAATCCTGCCAAATATCTCTGATGAAGTTCGACCAAATACTTGCCAGCGACTAGGTGATAATCAATTTCGGATTGGACGGAGTAACGCGCGACTATGGCCTCGACGTATGGCAATGCTTCCTCAGTAGTAGCTGCACCAGCCAGGAGCACAATATCCAGGTCATCACCCTCTTGATCTAGGCGGAGGCGGTCCATAGCCCAGTCTATTCCGTCCGACAGATCGCTTACGCCAATTTTGTGCATTGAATATGACTGTTGCAGCCTTGCGAGATATTCCATGTGAGGGCTAACGCCTAGTAGACCGCCTATCTGCGGCAATTTACCGAGTTTGGCCTATCCGCAGTGCAAAGTGAACTGGCAGCAACCTGTCCGGAATCAATGCCCTGCATGACAGCCGCACCACATGTTGGCACTTCACCCTGTTCGCGTTATTCCGCAGGAATGCGGTGCTATGCAAACCTCAGGGTCCGATTGGCTTGTCTTTTTAAAGCAGGTAACAGCTTCCGCCCGCTCCGCGTGCGGGCTCCTTTGGAAGCACCCAAAGGAACCCAAGGAGCGCAGCGACTAACGGCGAAGCCGACCCGAAGGGCGAGCGCCACAGGTGCGAGTCAAGGTGCTTTCCGCCGGGCCGCATGCCGATGCGATGAAGCCGCACCGGTGCCCTGCGCTTCTCGCGTGCCGGGGCGGTGCGGGAACTCGCTTCGCTCAAACACCCCGCACCTTCATCCCCGGCTCGCTGCGATGCTCGGCATGCTCTGACGGCTCGGAAAGATCAAAAGCAATGGCAAAAAAAAGCAACAAAAAGCCCGGCTTTTGCCGGGCTTTTTGTTGGAAACGTCGCGGCCGGGGCCGCTCCCACACAGTGGTTGCAGGCTTACGCCGCCATGCCGTTGTGGCGCAGCAGGGCGTCGATGTTCGGCTCACGGCCGCGGAAGGCGCGGAAGTTCTCCGCTGCGGGGCGGCTGCCGCCGCGGCTGATGATCTCGGCCAGGAAACGCTGGCCGGTTGCGGCCAGCTGTTCCTCGCCGGCTTCCTCGAATGCCGCGTAGGCATCGGCGCTGAGCACCTCGGCCCACTTGTAGCTGTAATAACCGGCAGCATAGCCACCGGCGAAGATGTGGCTGAACTGGTTGGCGAAACGGTTGAACGCCGGCGGGATGTTCACCGCCACCTCGGCACGTACCGCGTCCAGCACCGCCTGCACATCACCGGCCGGATCAAAGCCGTGGTGGATGCGCATGTCGAACAGGGCAAATTCCAGCTGGCGCACGGTGAACATGCCGCTCTGGAAATTCTTGGCCGCCAGCATCTTGTCGAACAGGGTGCGCGGCAGCGATGCGCCGGTATCGACATGGGCGGTCATGGCCTGCACGCGCGGCCATTCCCAGCAGAAGTTCTCCATGAACTGACTCGGCAGTTCCACCGCATCCCATTCCACCCCGTTGATGCCGGCCACACCCAGCTCACCGATGCGGGTAAGCAGCTGGTGCAGGCCATGGCCCATTTCATGGAACAGGGTGACCACGTCATCGTGGGTGAGCGTGGCCGGCTTGCCGTCCACCCCGCGGCCGAAGTTGCACACCAGATACACCAGCGGCGTCTGCACGCTGCCATCGGCACGCACGCGGCGGTTGCGGCAGTCATCCATCCACGCACCACCGCGCTTGCCCTCGCGCGCATACGGGTCCAGGTAGAACTGGCCGACCAGATCGCCATGGGCGGTGGTGACCCGGTAGAAGCGCACATCGGCGTGCCAGGTCGGCGCGCTGTCACGCTCCACGGTCAGGCCGTACAGGTCCTTGATCACAGCAAACAGGCCGGCCAGCACACGGTCTTCGGTGAAGTACTGCTTCACCTCCAGCGCCGAGTAGCTGTAACGGGCCTGCTTGAGCTTCTCGCTGACCCAGGACAGGTCCCAGGCCTGCAGCGTGTCCAGCCCCAGCTCATCGCGGGCAAAGGCTTCCAGCTCGGCGCGGTCGGTCTGCGCGAACGGCTTGGCGCGGGCGGCCAGGTCGCTCAAGAAATCCATCACCTGGGCCGGGCTGTCGGCCATCTTGGTGGCCAGCGAATACTCGGCATAGCTTTCCATGCCCAGCAGGGCGGCCTTCTCGGCGCGCAAGGCCAGGATCTGTGCGATCAGTGGGCTGTTGTCGCGCTCGTCCGGGCCGAACTCCGAGGCGCGGGTGACACTGGCGCGGTACAGCTGCTCGCGCAGGCCGCGGTTGTCGGCATAGGTCTGCACCGGCAGGTAGCACGGCATCTGCAGGGTCAGCTTGTAGCCGTCCTTGCCCTCACTCTGCGCCGCCGTGCGGCAGGCGGCCTTGACCTCGGCCGGCAGGCCGGCCAGTTCGGCCTCATCAAGCACATACAGGGCGTAGGCGTCGGTGGCATCGAGCACGTTCTGCGAGAACTTGGCGTTCAGTGCCGAGAGCTCCTCGCTGATCGCGGCAAAGCGGGCCTTGCCGGCCTCGTCCAGCTCGGCACCGCCGAGGCGGAAACCACGCAGGGAGTGTTCCAGCACCTGCTTGCGGGCCGCATCGAAACCGGCAGCCTGCGGGCTGTCGGCCAGCTTGCGGTACTGCGCGTACAAGCCCAGGTCCTGCGACACCTCACTGCCGAAGCGGGTGATCTTGGCCAGGTTGGCGTTGTAGACCTCGCGCAGTGCCGGCGTGTTGACCACCGATTCCAAGTGGCTGACCTGGCCCCAGGCCCGGTACAGGCGCTCGGTGGCGTCGTCCAGCGGCACCACGAACGACTCCCAGGTCACCGGCTCGACGCTGCGCGCAGCGGCCACCGCAGCGCGCGCCTGCTCCAGCAGGGTGTCGATGGCCGGGGTGATGTGCTCCGGGGTGATCGCGTCAAAACGCGGCAGGCCGGAGAAATCGAGCAGGGGGTTGGTCATGGCAAATCCTTTGAACGGCTACCGGCAAGCGCCGGATCAGCCCTGATATGGGTCCGGCAGGGTCCCGGCACAAGCCAGCGGCGGCAACGGGGAGCCTGCCACGGCGGCGGCGATGGCCGCGTCGGCCGCGGCCACCTCGATGCCACGGGCCGCATACCAGGCCGGGTCGTAATAGGAATGGGCGTAGCGCTCGCCGGCATCGCACAGGATGGTGACGATGCTGCCACCCTGCCCAGCCGCGGCCATGGCCTGGGCCACGCGCAGCACGCCGACGAAATTGGTCCCGGTGGAACCGCCGACACGCCGGCCGAGCACCGCGCTGACATGGCGCATCGCGGCCAGGCTGAGGTCATCGGGCACCTTGACCATGGCATCCACGCAGGACGGGATGAAGCTGGCCTCGACCTTGGGCCGGCCGATGCCTTCCACCCGCGAGCCGCCGTCGATGGCCAGGTGCTGCCAGCACTGGCCGTCCAGCGCGGCGCGGTAGCCATCGAAGAACACCGAGATTTCCGGGTCCACACAGGCGATGGCCGTGGCGTGCTGGCGGTAGCGCACGTAGCGGCCCAGAGTGGCCGCGGTACCACCGGTACCCGGCGAGCAGACGATCCAGGTCGGCACCGGGTGCGGTTCCTGAGCCATCTGCTTGAAGATCGACTCGGCGATGTTGTTGTTGGCACGCCAGTCGGTGGCGCGCTCGGCATAGGTGAACTGGTCCATGAAGTGGCCGCCGGTTTCCCGCGCCAGGGCATGGGCGGCGGCATCCAGGCCGCAGGCCGAGGCCACCAGATGGCAGCGGCCACCATAGAACTCGATGGCGGCGATCTTCTCCGGCGAGGTACCTGCCGGAATCACCGCAATGAACGGCAGGCCGAGCAGGCGCGCGAAGTAGGCTTCGGACACCGCGGTGGAGCCGGAGGAGGCCTCGATCACCGGGCAATCTTCGCGCAGCCAGCCATTGGCCAGCGCGTAGAGGAACAGCGAGCGCGCCAGCCGGTGCTTGAGCGAGCCGGTGGGGTGGCTGGATTCGTCCTTGAAGTAGACGTCGATGCCGGGATACCCCGGCAGGGCCATCGGAATCAGGTGGGTATCGGCAGACCGGTTGAAATCGGCCTCAATCTTCTGGATGGCGGCGGCCACCCATGCACGCTGGGACATGGGGCACTCAAGGCTGTGGAACGCTGGGGCCATTGTAGCCCCGCTCAGCCAGCGCCCGGCCGGGCTGTTATGCTCGCCGGCACCTGCCCACCCACTGCACCGATGGCCCTGCTGCTGCGCCTGCTGCTGATCACCCTGCTGCTCGTCAACACGAGTGCCAGCGCGTGGGCGGCCACCGGCATGGCGGCCAGCCTGCTGCCGGCCGCTGGCAGTGCGCACAGCATGGCCATGGCCAGCGAGGCGATGACGGCGGACTGCCACGGCGCACCGGCAGCCGAGGCGCCGATGCCCTGCGGCAATGACAGCCAGCATTGCGACTGCCTGCATGCCTGCAGCGCCCTGCCCTCACCGGTGGCCCTGTGGCTGCCGCTGGCCTTGCGGGCCAGCCCGCAGGCTCCCAGCCCGCGGCCCGCTGCCCCGCCGCACCTGGCCGACCCGGTACGGCCACCGATCCACCTCCCCGCCTGAAGCAAGCCAGCACGCTGCCTGCGTGCTGATCCTTTCCTGCAACACGCCGCCATCGCGGCTGGGAGTGGTTGAACCATGTCTGATGACACCTTGCACGACGCCCGCAGCGTCGTGAGCCGTCGTCGTTTCGTCCAGGGCCTGGGCTTTGCCGGCCTGGTGGCCGGCACCGGCCTGTGGCGCCCGCTGGCCGCCCAGGCCAAACAGGCCTCCTTCCCCGTGCCCGAGCTGCGCGGCAACAACCTGCAGCTGAGCATCGGCCAGCTGCCGGTGAACTTCACCGGCAAGCCGCGCAGCGCCATCACCGTCAACCAGTCACTGCCCGCACCGACCCTGCGCTGGCGCGAGGGCGACACGGTCAACATCCATGTGCACAACGCCCTGCGCGATGACATGAGCTCGGTCCACTGGCACGGCATCCTGCTGCCGGCCAACATGGACGGCGTGCCGGGCCTGAGCTTTGACGGCATTGCCCCGGGCCAGGCCTACCACTACCGCTTCGACCTCAAGCAGAGCGGCACCTACTGGTACCACAGCCATTCGCTGTTCCAGGAGCAGGCCGGCCTGTACGGCGCGCTGATCATCGACCCGCTGGCGCCACCGCCCTACCGGGTGGACCGCGAGCACGTGCTGCTGCTCTCCGACTGGACCGACCTGGACGGCGCTGCGCTGTACCGGCGGATGAAGAAGATGGCCATGCACGACAACACCTACCAGCAGACCGTGGGGGATTTTGTCCGTGATGCCCGCCGCGACGGCCTGCGCGCCACCCTGGCCGACCGCGCGATGTGGGGGCGCATGCGCATGACCCCCACCGACATCTCCGACATCAACGCCAACACCTACACCTACCTGCTCAACGGCCACACCCCGGCCGCCAACTGGACCGGGCTGTTCCGCAGCGGCGAGAAGGTGCTGCTGCGCCTGATCAACGGTTCGGCCATGACCCACTTCGACATCCGCATCCCGGGGCTGAAGATGACCGTGGTGGCCGCCGATGGCCAGTACGTGCACCCGGTCAGCGTGGACGAGCTGCGCATTGCCACGGCTGAAACGTTTGACGTGATCGTCGAGCCCAGCGGCCAGGACGCCTTCACCATCTTTGCCCAGGACATGGGCCGCAGCGGCTTTGCCTGCGGCACCCTGGCCACCCGCCCCGGCCTGGCCGCGGTGGTGCCGGCGCTGGACCGCCGCCCGCTGCTGAGCATGGGTGACATGGCCCATGACCATGGCGGCAGCCACGGTGGCCATGCGATGCAGGCCGATCCACATGCTGGACACGCCGGGCATGCCATGCCGGCCGATCCGCACGCGGGCCATGGCGGCGCGGCCGCCGTCACCATCCACCACCCGGCCGGCGAAACCGGCAACCCGCTGGTGGACATGCAATCCAACCCCACCGGCCCACGCCTGGAAGACCCGGGCATCGGCCTGCGTGACAACGGCCGCCGGGTGCTGGCCTATGCCGACCTGCACTCCTTGTTCGACGACCCGGACGGCCGCGAACCCGAACGCGAGATCGAGCTGCACCTGACCGGCCACATGGAAAAGTTCGCCTGGAACTTCGACGGCATCCCGTTTGCCGGGGCGGACCCCATCTCCCTGCGCTACGGCGAGCGCATGCGCTTTGTGCTGGTCAACGACACCATGATGACCCACCCCATCCACCTGCACGGGGTATGGAGTGACCTGGAAGACGCGCAAGGCAATTTCCAGGTGCGCAAGCACACCATCGACATGCCGCCGGGCACCAGCC
Source organism: Stenotrophomonas ginsengisoli (assembly GCF_001431485.1). Taxonomy (GTDB): domain Bacteria; phylum Pseudomonadota; class Gammaproteobacteria; order Xanthomonadales; family Xanthomonadaceae; genus Stenotrophomonas; species Stenotrophomonas ginsengisoli. The sequence continues at coordinate 7,482 of NZ_LDJM01000034.1, forward strand.
GCAGCTTCCGCGTGCGTGCCGACGCACTCGGGCGCTGGGCCTTCCACTGCCACCTGCTCTACCACATGGAAGCGGGAATGATGCGCGAAGTGAGGATCGAGCAATGAAGCACACCCCCCTGCTCATCGCCCTGGCCGCCTGCAGCCCGCTGGCCGCAGCCCAGCACTCCCAGCACCCGGCGCCTTCCACGGCCGTGCCCGCATCACCGGCCGCACCCGTGCCTGCGGCTGATCCGCATGCCGGGCACAACATGAGTGCTGATCCGCATGCCGGGCACAACATGAGTGCTGATCCGCATGCCGGGCACAACATGAGTGCTGATCCGCATGCCGGGCACAACATGAGTGCTGATCCGCATGCCGGGCACAACATGAGTGCTGATCCGCATGCCGGGCACAACATGCCGGGCGCGGCGTTGGACACGCCGCGGACACCGATCCCGGTGCCCACGGCCGCTGACCGTGCAGCGGCCTTCCCGGTGCTGCACCACCATTCCATGGAGCATGCGCCGGCAATCAACCGCTACCTGCTGGTGGATCAACTCGAAGCCTGGGACAACGTCAAGGGCAGCGGCCAGGCCTGGGCCGTGCAGGGCTGGTGGGGCAGCGATACCCGGCGGCTGTGGCTGCGCAGCGAGGGCGAGCGCGAAGACGGCAGCAGTGAGGGCAACATCGACCTGCTCTACGGCCAGGCCACCGGGCCCTGGTGGGAAGCAGTGGCCGGCCTGCGCCACGAACATGGCCGCCAGCCACGTACCCGCGCTGCACTGGGCGTGCAGGGGCTGAGCCCGTACAAGCTGGAAACCCACGTCACCGCCCTGGTCGGTGGCAGCCCGCGGCTGGCGCTGGAAACCGAGCTGGAATACAGCGTGCTGCTGAGCAACCGGCTGATCCTGCAGCCCTCCGTACATGCCAGCGCGCTGCTGCGTGATGATCGTGCACGCGGCCTTGGCCGTGGCCTGGCCAACGTGGAGGGCGGGCTGCGCCTGCGCTATGAGATCACCCGGCGCGTTGCACCGTATGTGGGTGTGGTCCACGAGCGACGCTTCGGCCGCAGCGCCGATCTTGCCGCCGCCGATGGCCATGAGCGCCAGCACACCCGCTGGGTGGCCGGCATCCGCCTGTGGTTCTGAGCCTGCCTTGATCCCTGCCCGGCCCCGGCCGGGCCCTGACTGGACACAATGATGACCGTGAACCGTTTGCTGCTCACCTCCCTGCTGGCCGCCAGCCTGCTCGGCCCCGCCCTGGCGCAGCCGCGCCCAGCCGCCAGCACCGGCCCGCGCCCGGCTGCCGCCACCGCCTTGCCGGAAATGAGCGTGCACCGCCATCCGTCCTGCGGTTGTTGCGGCGGCTGGGTCGAACACATGCGCCATGCCGGCTTCAGCGTGCGGGTCAACAACGTGCAGGACGTGATGGCACCCAAGCAACGCCTCGGCGTACCGGCCAGCCAGGCCTCCTGCCACACCACCGAGGTCGGTGGCTATGTGGTGGAAGGCCATGTGCCGGCCAGTGACATCCTCAAGCTGCTGCGCGACAAGCCACGGGCGCGTGGCCTGGTCCTGCCGGGCATGCCGCTGGGCTCGCCGGGGATGGAAGCGCCCGACGGCAGCGCCCAGGCCTATACCGTGCAGCTGCTCGGCCTGGACGGCAGCCTGCGCGACTTCAGCCACCACCCGGCCCGCACCGGCAAGCCACAGCCCACTCGTTAAACTGGACGGCGCAGGCCGCGTGCCTGCCGCTCCCCTGCATCAAGGATCCTTCCGATGAGCCACCCCATTCCCGCCGGCGTTGCCGCACACGTGCCTGCCGAAACCACCGGTTTCGTGTTCAACCACACCATGCTGCGGGTCAAGGACCCGACCACCTCGCTGGACTTCTACACCCGCGTGCTGGGCTTTTCGCTGATTGACCAGCGCCACTTCGACGAAGCCGCCTTCAGCCTGTACTTCCTGGCCTACCTGCCGGCCGGCACCCGGATTCCGGCCGATGCCGGCGAGCGTGCGGTGTGGATGGCCAAATTGCCGGCCCTGCTCGAGCTGACCCACAACCATGGCAGCGAGGACCAGGACGGCGCGGTCTACCACAACGGCAACAGCGAGCCGCGCGGCTTCGGCCACATCTGCGTGTCGGTGCCGGACATCGAAGCGGCCTGCGCCCGCTTCGAGCAACTGGAGGTGCCGTTCCAGAAGCGCCTCTCCGATGGCCGGATGAAGAGCATCGCCTTCATCCGTGACCCGGACGACTACTGGGTGGAAATCATCTCCAGCACCCCGTACAGCCCGTAAGCGCGGTATCGATGGTGCCTGCCGTGTGCAGGCACCATCGGCCTCAGTTGCCCGCCGTGCCCAGGATCGCGCCCACCGCGCGGAACACATGCTGCATCTCCAGCGGCTTGCGCAGGGTCTGTACCTGCAGGCCCATCGGCAGTATGTCCGGGTCCACCGGCTGGGCCGGGTCCTCCAGCAGCAACGCCGGCCCGCTGTAACCCAGGGCCTGCAGTTCACCGAGCAGCTGGCCGGCCGCCATCAACGGCAGGTCGGTATCGATCACCACCACGTCGGGCATGCCCTGGGCGCGCACATGCAGCAAGGCCGCCGCCGCATCGGCGGCCAGCGACAGACGATAGCCCTGGCTGGACAGCGCATTGCCCAGCAGCGACAGGCGGGTGGCGGTGTTGTCCACCACCAGCACCTGCTGGCCTTCGCCCACCGGTGCATGGCTGGCCACCTCGTTGCGTGCGGTGACCCGCCCACTGATCGGCAGCAGCAGGTCAAAGCGGCTGCCCACCCCCACCTCACTGCTGACGTGGATCGAGCCCTGCATGCCCTCCACGATGCGCTTGCATGACAACAGGCCCAGGCCGGTGCCGTTGCTCTTGGTGGTGAAGAACGGGCTGAACAGACGCTCCAGCACATCTGCCGGCATCCCCGTGCCTTGGTCGGTGACCCGCATGCAGAGCTGGTCATTGCCATCCACGTCGGTCACCGGCTCGGCCAGCAACTCCAGGCTGCCGCCGTCGGGCATGGCCTGGATCGCATTCAGGGCCAGGTTGAGCAGCACCTGCTGCAGCTCGGTGAAGTTGCCTTCCAGGGCCAGATCCTGCTGGACCAGGCGGAACTGCAGCTGCACTGTGCTTGGCAGGCTGCCACGCAGCAGCAGTTCCACCGCACTGAACAGGCGGGACACTTCGATGTGCTCGCTGGCCCGGCGCGAGCCACGCACGAAGGACAGCATCGATTCGGCCATCTCGTTGCCACGTACGCCGCACTCTGTGATCACATCGGCCAGCTGGCGTATCTTCGGATCATCACTGTGCAGCTTGAGCATGTCCGGCACGATCAGCAGCGGCTGCAGGATGTTGCGCAGGTCATGGCTCAGGCCGGCGGCCAGCAAGGACATGCTTTCCAGACGCTGCGCCCGCATCAGTTCCATCTCGACCCGGCGCCGCTCGACATACACGCGGGCCTCGCGCACCGCCCTGGCCACCGCCGAGGGCAGGCGCCCGGGCGAGTGCTTGAGGATGTAGTCAGCCGCGCCCTGCTGCAGTGCCTGCACCGCCAGGTCCTCGCCCATGGTGCCGGAGACAAACACGAACGGCAGCGAGGGATGCAGCTCACGCACCACTTCCAGGGCGCGCATGCCGGAAAAGCCGGGCATGCTCAGGTCCGACAGCACGATGTCAAAACGATGCTCGGTCAACAGTGCGACCAGGCCGTCCTCATCTTCAGCCCGCTCGAAACTGGCGCTGATCCCGGATTCGAGCAGCATGTCGGCAATCAGCTCGGCATCCTCGGGCGAATCCTCGACCAGGACGATGGCCAGCTGGCCCAGGGGCGTTCCGGACAGTGGCATTCAATCCTCGCTTGGTGGCTGGTTGATCACGGCCCAGAAAGTGCCCAGCGTCTTGATCGCGTTGAAGAACTGGTCCACGTCCACCGGCTTGACCACGTAGGCATTGACACCCAGGTCCCAGCTGCGGGCCAGGTCGCTTTCCTCGCGCGAGGAAGACAGGATCACGATCGGCAGGCGCTGGAACTGTGCATCGGCGCGGATCTGCTGCAGCACTTCCAGGCCATCCATGCGCGGCATCTTGATGTCCAGCAGCAGCACCGACGGCAATCCTTCCGGACGTCCGGCCCAGGCCCCGCGGGCATACAGGTAATCCAGTACCTCCACCCCGTCCTCGACATGCACGATGGGGTTGGCCAGGTGCGCTTCGCGCAAGGCATCGATGGCCATTTCGGCATCGGCCGGGCTGTCCTCGGCCAACAAGATCGTACGTATGGCACTCATGCTTGGGTTTCCTGGTTGGAGGCGTCCAGCGCCGATGGGAGGATGAAATGGAAATCTGCACCACGGTCGACCTCGGCCTCGGCCCAGACCTTGCCGCCATGGCGGGTCAGGACCCGGCGTACGCTGGCCAGGCCAATGCCGGTACCGCTGTATTCGCTGGCCTTGTGCAGGCGCTGGAACACGCCGAACAGCTTGCCGGCGTAATTCATGTCAAAACCGGCACCGTTGTCGCTGACGGTGAACTCATGCCCGCCGTCATCAAGCTGGCGCGAGCTGACCGTGATCACCGCCGGGTCGCGCCCGGCGCTGTACTTGACTGCATTGCCGAGCAGGTTCAGCCACACCTGGCGCATCATGTTCTCATCGGCCAGCACCATCGGCAGCGAGGCGATATTCCACTGCACATGGCGCGGCATCTGGCCGGCAGCCTCGGCATCGCTGCGCAGGGTGGCATCGAGCATGGCGCGGGTTTCGGCCACCAGCGACTGCATGTCCACTGCCTGCAGGCGCATTGCGCCACGGCCCAGGCGCGAATACACCAGCAGGTCATCGATCAAGGTGGACATGCGCCGGGCCGAACCGCCGATCACCTGCAGGTAATGGGCCGATTTCTCGTCGGCCTGCTCGCCCAGGTGCTTGCCCAGCTTGTCGGCAAACCCGGCGATATGACGCAGTGGTGCGCGCAGGTCGTGTGACACCGAATAACTGAAGGCTTCCAGTTCCTGGTTGACCTCGGTGACCTGGTCGATCTTGCCTTCCAGCTGGCGGTTGAGCTGTTCCACCCGCAGCTGGGCGCTGCGCTGGGCACTGACATCGGCCAGGGTCATCAGCACCGCCGGTGCCTTGCTGTCGGGCAGGCCGATGCGCTGCGCGTTGAGCAGCAGCACGCGACGGTTGCCGTCAGCATCGAGCTGTTCCAGTTCGTGGTCCCACATCTCGCGGCCGCGGTTGGCCACGTCACGCAGGCGCTGCAGCACCACCTCATCCTTGCTCCACGCCTTGCCGCCGACATCGCTCAGGGCAATGTCGCCGGCCGGGCCGGCATCCATGCCCTCGCTGTCCACCAGGCCATACATCTGGTCAAAGGCCGGGTTGCGCAGGGTCACGTTCAACTGCCGGTCCAGCAGCGCAATCGGCTCGCGTACGCTGTTGAGCACGGCCGTGGCCTGCAAGGCCGTCTGGGCGATGGTGGATTCCACCTGCAGACGCGCCCGCAACTGGCGCAACATCAGCCACAGCACCACCACCAGCAAGGCCAGCTGCAGGCCCAGGGCCAGCCAGCTGACCCACTCCTGCATCCGGTCACGGCGCAGCGAATCGGCGTAGCGCAACTGCAGCAGGCGTCGCTCCTCGGCCTGCAGCTCGGTGACCATGCTGCGGATCGGCGCGCCGACCACCAGCTCCTCGACCAAGGGCCGTTGCTGCTCGATGTCCTGCAGCTCGGCAATCTGCCGGGCCAGATTGACCCGGCGCTCCAACCGGGCCTGGATCCTGCCCACACGCACCAGCTGGGCGGGGTTGTCCTGCAGCTTGTCGGCCAGTTCGGCCAGGGTGTCGGGGAAACCATCAGCCAGACGCATGCGCTGCTGCAGCTCCGGCGTGCTCACGCCCTTGGACAGGGTCAGCGCGGCCGATTCGAAGTCGCGGATGTCCGCCTGCAGGCGGTACAGCAGCGCGCCCACCACCTGGGTGTGGTCCACCCGCTCGGTCGCCTGCTGGCTGCGGTCCCACAGCCCACGCATCAGCAACCACGGCAGCACGATGATCAGCACCGCGGCCAGGGCCAGCAACCCCAGGCGCGCATGCTCGTTACGCCAACTGACAAGCCAACTCACCGCATCCCCCGCATGGTCCGTACCTCGTCTCAACGATGCCGTCGCAGCCTTCTCTTACGACAATAACCGGTACTGTCGCCGCCGTCACGCGACGTTGAGGGATTCCTCACATTGCTGATGTGAATGCATGCTCACAAATAAAAACGCCGACTTGCGTCGGCGCTTTCATGTGCATATTGGCCAACAATTGGTCAATGTGACCAACGCCCGCTGCCGGCAGCCCGGGGCAGGACCCGTGCCGACAGCTGGCGATCGGCCTGGAGCAGGCCAATGGCATCGGACAGGATCGCCGCGGACTCGCGCAGCAACGGATCCGGACGCTTCTCGGCGGCCTTCTCGCGGGCGGCATCGGCAACGATGTCACGCTCGTTGCCGGTCAGGCCGTCATCGCTTTCCTCGGCCAGCGGATCCAGATCCAGGCCCAGCTCGCGGCGCTTGGCCTGGCGGTCCTTGCGCTGGGCTTCCAGCCGCTCACGCTCGGCCTGACGCTCGGCCTCGTTCAAGGAGATGCTCTTGCGCTCGGCCTCGGCGCGGTAGTGGTCCACGTCTTCCTTCCACCAGCCGAACTCCAGGTCCCCGGCCACGCGCTGCTGGTGACGCTGCTCCAGCGAGGCCACCAGCGGCTGGAAGTCGCCGTACTGTTCGTGCGGCACCTCGGCGATGCGGGTCCACGGCAGGGCATTTTTGTAGGTGCTCTCGCCGAACTCGCTGGCATCCACACTGGCCGGGAAGGCGATGTCCGGCACCACTCCCTTGTGCTGGGTGGACGAGCCGCTGATGCGGAAGAACTGGGCGATGGTCAGCTTGAGCTGGCCGAACTGGACGTTGTCCTCGCGCTGCCAACGGTCCAGGTCGATGATGTTCTGCACCGTGCCCTTGCCGAAGGTGGTCTCGCCGATCACCAGGCCACGGCCGTAATCCTGCATGGCACCGGCGAAGATCTCCGAAGCCGAGGCCGAACCACGGTTGATCAGCACCGCCAGCGGGCCTTCCCAGGCCACGCCGGGCTTGCGGTCGCTGTTGACCACCACGCGGCCACCGGATTCACGCACCTGGACCACCGGGCCCTGGTCAATGAACAGGCCGCTCAGCTCGATGGCCTCGTCCAGCGAGCCACCACCGTTGTTGCGCAGGTCCAGCACCACACCATCGATGCCGTCGGTCTTGAACTGGGCCAGCAGACGGGCCACGTCACGGGTGGCCGAGGCGTAGTCGGCCGCATTGCGGCGACGGCCTTCGAAGTCCTGGTAGAAGGCCGGCAGCTTGATCACGCCGATGCGACGTTCGGCTGCGCCCTCGGCGCCCGGAATGACCAGGGTCTCGCCCTTGGCCGCCTGCTCGGACAGCCGCACCTTGGCCCGGTCCAAGACCACGCTGCGGTGCTTGCCGTTGATGCCGTCTGCGGCCGGGATGTACTCCAGACGCACCTGGCTGTCAGGCTTGCCGCGGATCTTGGCCACCACATCGTCGATGCGCCAGCCGATCACATCCTCGATCGCGCCATCGCGGCCCTGGCCGACACCGACGATGCGGTCACCCGGCTGCAGGGTGCCGTCCAGCGCGGCCGGGCCGCCGGGGATGATCTCGCGGATCACCACCACGTCATCCTGGCGCTGCAGCTGGGCACCGATGCCCTCCAGCGACAGCGACATGGCCTGGTTGAAGTTCTCCGCGCTGCGCGGGGTCATGTATTCGGTATGCGGGTCGATCGAATCGGTATAGGCGTTGAGGAACAAGGCGAACACGTCATCGCTCTTGAGCTCGTTGATCGACTTGAGCAGGGTCTGGTAGCGCTTGTCCAGGGTGGTGCGGATGTCGGCCGCCGGCTTGCCGGCCAGACGCAGGCGCAGCCAGTCATTCTTCACCGACTTGCGCCAGATCTCGTCCAGCTCGGCCTGGTTGGCCGCCCACGCCGCTTCCTCGCGGTCGTAGTCGTAACGCTCTTCGATGGTGAAATCCGGCTCGCCCTTGAGCAGCTCGCGGGCATGGGCAATCCGCTCGGCCGCACGCTGCTTGTAGATGCCGAACATCTGCTCGGCCATGTCGGTACGGCCGGCGCGGATGGCATTGGCCACCTCGCCACGCAGCGGGGCAAAGCCGTCGATGTCGGACTGCAGGAAGAACTGGCGGTTGCCGTCCAGGGTCTTGAGGTACTTGTCAAAGACCTGGTCGGCGGCGGCGCTGTCCAGCGCCCGCGGGCGGTAGGCATAGCGGCTGTCGGAAAGCAGGCCATAGACCAGTCGCGAAGCCGTGGTGCGGTCCAGCGTGCTGGCCGGGGGCGCGGTCGGGGCATCGGCATGTGCGATCAGGGCAACCGGCGCGGTCAGCGCCAACGCCAACAGAAAAGGGATCGCCTTGGTCTTCATTGAAACTCGCTCTGCTTGAAGTGCGGTAGGAAAGACACTGCGCGCAGTGCCTGCAGCCAAACAGTGCCGGAAGTCGCAGCATCTGTCACCCGTCCAGCGTAGCCGCAGTCAGGCACAGTCACGTGAACTGCGCATAGCCATTATCAAAACGTAAAAGGCCCGGCAGTGCCGGGCCTTTTGGCAGCTGCGCGGGATCAACCGACGCCGGCGCCGGCGGCCTGGATGTCGGCATGGTAGGACGAGCGCACCATCGGCCCGGAAGCGACATGGGCAAAGCCCAGTTCGTAGCCGTACTCCTCCAGCTGCTTGTACTCCTCCGGGGTCCAGTAACGCAGCACCGGGTGATGATGGGCCGACGGCTGCAGGTACTGGCCGATGGTGATCATGTCCACATCATGGGCACGCAGGTCACGCATGGTGGCCTTGATCTGCTCCCACTCCTCGCCCAGGCCGAGCATGATGCCGCTCTTGGTGGAGACATCCGGATGCTGGGCCTTGAATTTCTTGAGCAGGGTCAGCGACCACTGGTAGTCCGCACCCGGGCGCACGTTGCGGTACAGGTCCGGCACGGTTTCGATGTTGTGGTTGAACACGTCCGGCGGGCTGGAGGCCAGGATGTCCAGCGCGCGCTCCATGCGGCCCTTGCCACGGAAATCCGGGGTCAGTACCTCGATGCGAGTGCCCGGCGATTTGTCGCGGATGGCGCTGATGCAGTCCACAAAGTGCTGGGCACCGCCATCGCGCAGGTCATCACGGTCCACGCTGGTGACCACCACGTACTTCAGGCCCATGTCGGCCACGGTGTTGGCCAGGTTCAGCGGTTCTTTGGCATCGGGCGGCTTGGGCCGGCCGTGGGCCACGTCGCAGAACGAGCAGCGGCGGGTGCAGACCTCGCCCAGGATCATGAAGGTGGCAGTGCCGTGGCCGAAGCATTCGTGGATGTTCGGGCAGCTGGCTTCCTCGCACACGGTGACCAGGCGGTTCTCGCGCAGCTTGGCCTTCAGGTTGGCCACCGCATTGCCCGAGGGGATGCGCACACGGATCCACGACGGCTTGCGCAGCACCGGCGCATCGGCGAACTGCACCGGCGAGCGGGCAATCTTGTCACCGGCGACCTGCTTGACGCCTGCCTGCAACGGGGCAGCCGGGGCATCGCTGCTGACAATCTGCAACGGGATGGAACGCGACGTGGTTTCGGTCATGGCAATACGGACGGCTTACGGGTGCGCGGAAAGGTCAGGCAGGTCTGGCGTGGCCACCAGGGTCAACCCGAACTGCTTGGCCAGTTGCTCCAGCAACACGGCCTTGAGGCTGTCCATCGATGATGGGCCGCCCAAGTCTAGCACCGTGGTCACGCGCATCCCGGCGTAGCCGCAGGGGTTGATGCGCAGGAACGGTTCCAGGTCCATGGCCACATTGAAGGACAGGCCATGGAAGGTACGCCCGCGGCGCACGCGGATGCCCAGCGCGGCGATCTTGGCGCCGGCCACATACACCCCCGGCGCACCGTCCTGACGCTCGGCCTGGATGTTCCAGTGGTCCAGGGTGTCGATGATGGCCTGCTCGATCCGGCACACGTACTCGCGCACCCCGATACCGAGGCGGTGCAGGTCCAGCAGCGGGTAGACCACCAGCTGGCCGGGGCCGTGATAGGTCACCTGGCCACCACGATCGACCTGCACCACCGGGATGTCCCCGGGGGCAAGGACGTGTTCGGGCTTGCCCGCCTGGCCCAGGGTGAACACAGGGTCGTGCTCGACCACCCACAGTTCGTCCGGGGTCTGGCCGTCGCGCACGTCGGTGAAGGCCGACATCGCCTTCCACACCGGGACATAGCTTTGCCGGCCCAGCTCGCGCACCAGCGCCGTGTGCACCGCCGGGGCGGCAGCCACGGCCGGGCCGTCAGCGGTCACAGGGTCCACTTCACATGCGGATGGCTGCGCAGGGCCTCATGCACGGTGTCGTAGTGCTCGCGGCTCTCGGCCTGGAAGCAGATGCGTACCGAGACATACTTGCCGTTGGAGGAGTGCTTCCAGCTGATCTTCTCGCGCTGGATCACCACACCGCCACGCTCGAGCAGGATGGGAAGTTCGCTTTCCAGGCCGATGCCGGCGGTGCCCATGACGCTGAGCTCGAACACACCGGGGAACTGGAAGCCGTGATCGGGGTTGTCAGACTTGATTTCCATGCCCCTATTATCGGGGCGCAACCCGGTAAACCCAAGTGAGGGACGCCGTCACCAATGGCACACGGCATCCTGCCACTGGTTACTGCGCGTTGATCAGGTCGGCAATGGTGTCAGCCGGGACCCAGCCGATGATGCCGCTGGTGTCGCGCACCTGCAGCATGCCGGCCTGGGCGCCCAGACGGGCCAAGGTTTCACCCGGCTGCAGCACGCGCATGACGCTGCCGTTGCCACTGGGATCGGCCATGAAATTGGCCGGCACCCGCAGCACCATCACCGTATTGGTCCCGGCACCGGTGCTGGCCAACTGCTGAACAGCACCCTGCACCAGAGCCTGACCGAGGTTGCCCTGCTGGGCGCCCTGGATCACCTGACCTGCCAGCTGGGTCGCACCGGCCGGCAGCATCTGCCCGGCCACCTGCTGCACTGCCCCCTGCACCAGGGCCTGGCCGAGGTTTCCTTGCTGAGCCCCCTGCATCACCTGACCGGCCAGCTGGGTCGCACCGGCCGGCAGCATCTGCCCGGCCACCTGCTGTACCGCCCCCTGCACCAGGGCCTGGCCGAGGTTGCCCTGCTGGGCGCCCTGGATCACCTGGCCCGCCAGCTGGGTCGCACCGGCCGGCAGCATCTGCCCGGCCACCTGCTGTACCGCCCCCTGCACCAGGGCCTGGCCGACACCGGCAGCCGGTACCACATTGCCGTTCATGACCAGGCCCTGCGGGCTGGCCTGCTGATACTGCGGATTCTGCTGGTTCTGCTGCAGGTACTGCTGTTGCAGCATCTGTTGCTGCTGCATCTGCTGCTGGTACATCTGCTGCTGCTCCAGCTGCTGCGGCTGCTGGTTGCCCTGACGCAGCTGCTGGATCTGCTGGATCTGCTGGGTGTGGATCTGGGTGTGTGCCGCATGCTGGTCCAGCTGCATCTGCGCCGGGGCCGACGAGGTGGTCATGGTCGGGGAACCACCGGTGCCGTAGGCACTGGCCTGGGCAACATCACGCTGCTGGCTGGCCTGCGGCGCGGCCTGGACGCGGGCGCGCATGTCCATCGGCTCCAGATCGAACAGCATCTGGTGGAAGGCCTGGTGATAGGCGGCACGGATGACGGTGCCCATCTCGGTATTTTCATAGGCACCGGCAGAAATGTTGCCCTGGCCCGAGGCCAGGCCCGCCTTGCCGGCACCGGAGGCCATCAGCTGCCACTGGCGGTCGCTGACTTCGGCCGAGCCGGTCGAGGTCGCCAGCACTTCGGAGGTGCGCGAATCGACCATGGTCAGCATCACCGACACGGTCTTCTGCCGGCTGGAACCGCCACCACCGAGCATCAGGCGGCCCAGGCCGCCGGCCGAGCCGCCACCGCCGGCACCGAAATTGCGCCCGCCGGCATTGGCGTTCTGCGAGACGATGTCCGGGATCAGGATGTAATCGGCGGCCAGCATCTGCCCGCCGCCCAGGTTGGAACCACGCTGCAGATGCCCGCCCGAAGCCAGCTCACGCTCGGCCTGCGCCGCGGCAAAGCCAACGCCACGATCCAGCACCATCCAGCAACCGGACTCGGTCACGAACGAACGCAGCATGCGGGTCGGCATCGGCAGGCCATAGCTGGCCCACAGGGCCTGGCCATCATCCGGCTCGACAATGCGCAGGCTGCCCTCGGCGGCAACGCACTTGGGCAGGTCGACCTTGCCCTCGTTGATCGCCTCGACCTGACGCTTGCTCAACATCCGCGCTTCCGGGCGCTCCTGGCCACGGCTGGTCGGGATCGGCAGCAGGTAGGACAGGGCACCAGACCCCAACAGCCCACGTTCCTTGCGGACAAATTCCAATGCGTCGGCCGGAGCGGTGGCAAGCCCGGCCAATACCGCGCCCATCGCCGTAGCGAGTAGTTCCTTCTTCACGATGTTTCCCCTGGATTGATGGCGTCTGGCGCCTTGGCAGCGATCGCCACACACCGAGGCGCAGCAGCGGATCACCAGCATTCACATAACTATACAAGATGTGAATGCATCAAAAAATATCGACAGGGGTCACTGACTCTTGAAGGAAATTGTGAAATCTGCGGTAAAAATCTGATCGACCGCTCAGTTTTACGGGAAATCCAGGCCAGGATCGCCGCGTATCCACGCTACGGCAGCAATCTGCCCCGGTGCTGCAGCGACCGGGGCCGGCCTGCCAGCGGCGCCTGCTCAGCGCGCCAGTTCCACCGATTCGCTGCTGATCCAGCCCTTGTTGCCCAGCTCGTCCTCGACCTCGATCAGCAGGCCTTCGCGCCCACCCAGTGGGTAGAGCAGCATCCCCGCCTCCAGCGCGCGTACCTGCCCCCGCCCCTGGGCGTCTGCGAGCAGGCGGCCGCTGCGGGTCATGCGCATGGCCTGCTGCGCACCGGCCGCCGAGGCGTCAGCCGGCAGACCGCCAAGCTGGTCGATGACCTGGGTGTAGGCATGCAGATAGGCCATGGCGATGACCTGGCCCATTTCGGTATTGGCATAGCCGCCGACCCCGGCACTGCTCAGGCTGCTGCCCCAGCTGCTGCCCCGGCCACTGAAGCTGATGTCGTTCTTGCGCGCCGAACCCTCGGCTACGGCGACCTGTTCGGAGGAACGCACATCGGTGACCGAGAGCACCACATCGGCGGTCTTGCTGCGCAGGTTCATGCCGCCGATGACCTGCCCGGCCCGCCCCCCGACCAGGCCGCTGAGCAGGCCACCGATGGCATTGCCCCCGGCATCGGCGTTGTGCGAGACCAGATCCGGAACCATGACGTAATCGGCGGCGCGCACCTGGCCGCGGCCGACATTGGAACGGTTGCGCAGTTGGCCATCGGCGGCCAGGTCACGCTCGTACTGGCTGGCGGCCATGCCGCTGCCGCGATCGACCAGGGTGAAACAGCGCGAACGGGCGACGTAGGCCTTGATCAGCCGCGATGGCTCGGGCAACTGGTAGCCGCTCCACCAATGGCTGCCGACCTCCGGCTCGACCACCGACAGCGTGCCCAGCGGGCGCTGGCACACCGGTATCTGCGCACTGGCCTGCTGGCGCTGCTGCTGTGCCCGGCTGCCGGTGGAAAAACGGGCCTCGGCGGGTTGCCAGCCGGCCAGCAGCCATACACCAACGACACCTGCCGCCATCGCGGCGAGCGGGATCCTGCCCATACATACACCTCCGGGTGAGCCCCGGCGTCAGTACCGGGGAGGGTCATGACCACCTCCCCTGCGGGCAGGGCGCCGGCAGCAGGAAGTACGCTGCAACGGCAGATGTCCCGGTGCAGGCACGCATCACGTTGCGTACCAGTCCAGACTAGGCAGTGCCCGTTTGCGCCTACAGGTACGCCTGACCCGGGCATGGGTCAGTGCCCGGCGCGACTGTCGATCAGGGCGTGCGGCAGCCCCCCCGGCCCAGCCTGACAGGTGCAGCGGAAATCACGGATGGTCCAGCGGGGCTTTCTGCCGGGCCCGCTGCACCCGCTCGCGGTGCAGCAGGTACAGGCCGCTGGCCACGATCACCGCACCACCCAGCCAGGTCCAGCGATCAGGCAGCACGTTCCACAGCAGCAGGTCCCAGCCGATCACCCAGAGCAGGCCGGTGTATTCCAGCGGCGCGATCACCGAGGCCTGGCCGAGCTGGAAGGCCCGGGTCAGGGCCACCTGGCCAATCGCCCCGCTCAGGCCCAGCCCGGCAATCAGCCAGCCGTGGGCAGCCCAGTCGATCGGTTGCCAGTTCGGCCAGGCCATCACCCCGGCACCGGCCGCCATCAGCACCAGGAACCAGACCACCATCGATTGCGGGGTATCGGTACGGGTGAGCAGGCTGACCGTGATCGCCCCCACCGCGTAGGCACTGGCCGCGGCGATCACCATCAGCCCGGGCAGGGAGATGATCCCTTCCCCGCCCGGACGCAGCACGATCAGCACGCCGAGCAGGCCGACCCCGATCGCGGCCCAGCGCCGTGGGCCGACATGCTCGCCCAGCAGCGGCACCGACAGCGCGGCCACCAGCAGGGGCGAGACGAAGTACAGGGTGTAGGCGGTGGACAGCGGCAAGGTGCGCAGGGCATAGACGAAGCAGCCGATCATCACCATGCCCAGCACCCCGCGCAGCAGGTGCAGGCTCCAGCGCCGCGGGATGATCGAGCGCGCCCCGGCGGTGGCCAGCACCCAGGCCAGCACGAACGGCAACGAGGCCGCCCCGCGCAGGGTGGTGACCTGCAGGGTCGGGTAATGGGCAGCCAGCAGTTTCATCGCCGTATCCATCAAGGAGAACACGGCCACGGCGGCAAGCATCCAGACGATGGCGCGGACGGGGGATTTTTCGACAGTCATGCCCGGCATTATCCGCCGCCCTGCCCGCCGGCACACGCGCACGGCGTGATCAGGCAAGGCCGCAGGATGCGGCCATCGCCTAGAATGGGCGGCAGTCATTCATTACATGGAGTGGGCCCATGCCTTCCTTTGACGTCGTTTCCGAAGTGAACAAGCACGAGCTGACCAATGCCGTGGACCAGGCCAACCGCGAGCTGTCCACCCGCTTTGACTTCAAGGGTGTGGACGCCAAGTTCGAACTGGAAGATGAAAAGCTGATCAAGCTGACCGCCCCGTCGGATTTCCAGATCACCCAGATGGCCGACATCCTCAAGCAGCGCCTGGGTGCCCGCCAGATCGACTTCCGCTGCCTGGAATTCGGCGACATCGAAACCAACCTGGGCGGCGCCCGCCAGTCGGTCACGGTCAAGCAGGGCATCGAGCAGAAGCTGGCCAAGCAGATTGCCGCCAGGATCAAGGAAGCCAAGATCAAGGTGGACACCCAGATCAACGGCGACAAGCTGCGTGTGAACGGCAAGAAGCGCGATGACCTGCAGGAAGTGATGGGCCTGCTGCGCAAGGGCGAATTCGAGCAGCCGCTGCAGTTTGAAAACTTCCGCGACTGATCCTGCACCTGCACGATGACAAAGGCCCGCCAATGGCGGGCCTTTGTTTTGCCGTGGCACCTCGATCCCGGCTCAGACCGGATAGGCCACCGGCTGCGGGCGGATGGTCAGCCACTGCCACTGGGTGAATTCCTCCCAGTTGGCCAGGCCGCCCACGCTGGTGCCATTGCCCGAGGCCCCGACCCCGCCGAACGGCTCGATCACCTCGTCCTTCACGGTCTGGTCGTTGATGTGCAGCAGGCCGGCCTGCAGCTGGTCGGCAAAGGCCAGCACCCGGCCGATGTTGCCGGTGATCACCCCCATCGAAAGCCCGTACGGGCCCTGGTTGGCCAGGGCAATGCCGTCGGCGTCGGTATCGAACGGGGTGACCACGGCCACCGGGCCGAAGATCTCCTCGTCGAAGGCCGGGTTGCCCGGGGCCACATCGGCCAGCACCGTGGGCTGGTAAATCAGGCCCTGATGGCTGCCGCCGGCCAGCAGGCGCGCCCCGGCAGCAACGGACGCCTGCACGATGCGGTCGCAGCTGTCACGCTGGGCGGCATTGATCAGCGGGCCAACCAACACGCCCGGCTCGGCCCAGGGGTCACCCACGCCGATGGTCTTGAGCTTGGCCAACAGCTTGTCCAGGAAGGCCGGATACAGCGAACGCTGGACCAAGATGCGCCCGGTGGCCATGCAGATCTGCCCTTGGTGCAGGAAGCTGCCCCAGGCCGCATTGTTCACCGCCAGGTCCAGATCGGCATCATCAAGGATCAACAGCGCATTCTTGCCACCCAGCTCCAGCGAGACCTTCTTCAGGTGCTTGCCGCACGCCTCGCCGACCTTGCGCCCGGCCGCGGTGGAGCCGGTGAACTGGATCGCCGCGACATGTGCGTCGCTGGTCATCACCGCGCCGACCGCGCCATCGCCGGGCAGCACCTGCAGCGCCCCGGCCGGCAAACCGGCCAGCTCGAACAGGCGCGCGATCACCACCCCGCCGCACACGGCCGTGCGTGGGTCGGGCTTGAGCACCACCGCATTGCCCACGGCCAGGGCCGGGGCCACCGCGCGCATGGCCAGGTACAGCGGGAAATTGAACGGCGGGATCACCCCGACCACCCCCAGCGGACGGCGCCGGGCCAGGCTCAGGCTGCCGTCACTGCTGGGCAGCACGTCGCCCTGGCTGGCCGAGGGCAGCTGGCTGGCCTGCAGCAGGCACTTGGCGGTGATGGCCGCCTCGGTACCGGCCTTGATCCGGCTGGAGCCGCCTTCGCGGGTCAGCCACATCGCGATCTCCTCGCTGTGCAGCGCGGCCAGTTCACCGGCCCGGCGCAGCACCGCTGCCCGCTGCTCGTAGCCCAGTGCCGCCCAGGCCGGCTGCGCGGCGGCGGCATCGGCACAGGCCCGGCTCATGCCCTGCGCGTCGGTCAGGGCCACGGCCCCCAGGCGCTGGCCACTGGCCGGCTCGCATACCTCGGCGGTACTGGCGCCTTCGACCCAGCGGCCGCAAAACAACCGCTCCTGCCACAACGAGGAAGGCAACAACGCTGCACTGTCTGACATGGCCCTGCTTCCGGTGAAAACCCGTTGCAGACTGCCTTGCCACGACCCAGCACAGGGTGAACCGGCGCCAGCGCCTACAATGACGCCCCCTGTACGGAGCCTGCCCATGAACGACACCGCCATTGATCCGATCGCCCTGACCCGCCGCTGGCTGGAAAAGGCGGTGATTGGCCTGAACCTGTGCCCGTTCGCCAAGGCGGTGTACGTCAAGAACCAGGTCCGTTTCGTGCTCTCCGATGCAACCACGCCCGAAGCGCTGATCGAGCAGCTGGCCGAGGAACTGCTGCTGCTGCGTGACACCCCGGCCGAGCAGATCGACACCACCTTGATCATCCACCCGGACGTGCTCACCGATTTTTTGGACTACAACGACTTCCTGGACAACGCCGATGCGGCGGTGGAAGCGCTGGACCTGTCCGGCATCCTGCAGGTGGCCAGCTTCCACCCGGATTACCAGTTCGACGGCACCCACGCCGAGGATGCCTCCAACTACACCAACCGCGCCCCCTTCCCGACCCTGCACCTGCTGCGCGAGGACAGCGTGGAGCGTGCCGTGGCCGCCTTCCCCGACCCGGATGTGATCGTGGAGCGCAATATCGCCACCCTGGACAAGCTCGGCGCCGAGGGTTTCAAGCGCCTGCTGGCCGAGGACTGATGGCCAGCGTGCCTGGCATTGCCAAATGGCCGGCGCAGCCGCTGGCCGGGCGCGTGATCCTGGTCACCGGCGGTGGCAACGGCATCGGCCGTGGCATTGCCCAGGCCGTGCTCGGTGCCGGCGGCAGCGTGGCCATTGCCGACCGTGACCAGCATGGGCTGGACGCCTGCCTGGCTGATTGGCAGGTGGGACAACGCGCACTTGCCGTGCCCCTGGATGTCACCGCACCAGAAAGCGTGGAAGCCGGCATCGCCCGGGTACTGGCCCATTTCGGCCGCCTCGACGGCCTGGTCAACAATGCCGGCGTGGCCGACCCGCACCTGCCGCCGCTGGAGGCAGCCAGCTGGGACGACTGGCAGCGCGGCCTGTCCAGCCTGCACGGGGCATTCCTGTGCTGCCGCGCGGCCCTGCCCGCCTTGCGCGCCAGTGGCCAGGGCGCAGTGGTCAACATCGCCTCCACCCGTGCCCACCAGTCCGAGCCGCACAGCGAGGCCTATGCCGCCGCCAAGGGCGGCCTGCTGGCCTTCAGCCATGCGCTGGCGGTGAGCGAGGGCCCGGCCGTGCGGGTCAACGCGATCACCCCGGGCTGGGTGGAAACCGCCGATTGGCAGGCACCCTCACGCTGGAGCACACCGCAGCAACGGCCGATCGACCATGCCCAGCACCCGGCCGGGCGCATCGGCCAGCCGCAGGACATCGGCCACCTGACCGTGTTCCTGCTCAGCGGGCTGGCCGGTTTTGTCACCGGCCAGGAGTTCATTGCCGATGGCGGCATGAGCCGGGTCATGCACTACGCGCCCTGAGCCCGCAACCAAAAACGCCGCGATGATCGCGGCGTTCTTAGTTGCATCGGCCCATGCCGCAGCCAGGGATCAGCGGCCGAACAGGCGCTCGATGTCGGCCGGTTGCAGCAGCTTCCACTGCCCCGGCTCGAGCCCGTCCAGGTCCAGACCACCGACATGGGCGCGGTGCAGCGCCTCGACGTGGTTGCCAACGGCGGCGAACATGCGGCGAACCTGATGGTAACGCCCCTCATGCAGGGTCAGGCGGGCCGTGCGCGGGCCAGTCACTTCCAGCTCGGCCGGCAGCAGCGGCTTGTGCTCGCCTTCCAGCATCAGCTCGCCACTGGCAAAGATCGCGCCTTCATCGCCGCGCAGGTCCTGGGCCAGGGTCGCCTCGTAGATCTTGTCCAGGCCGCTCTTGGGCGAGGTGATCCGGTGCAGCAGCTGGCCGTCATCGGTGAGCAGCAGCAGGCCGGAGGTATCACGGTCCAGCCGGCCCACGGTGGACAGGTTGGGGGCGCGGCGGGCAAAGCGCTCGGGCAGCAGGTCATACACCAGCCGGCCCTGGTCCTTGGTCGAGCAGGTCACCCCGGTCGGCTTGTTGAGCAGCACGACCATGCCCGGAGCCGGGTCCAGCGGCTCGCCATCGATGCGGATCACCTCGTGCGGCACCTTGTCATCGCCGTACAGCACCTCGCCATCGGCATCGGTGACCCGGCCCTCGCGCAGCATCCACTCCACATCGCGGCGGGTGCCATAACCCAGATTGGCCAGGTAGCGCAGCAGTTTGACCTTCATCTCAACGACCTGCCTTGATTGCACTGATCAGCTTGAAACCATCGCGCTCGGCCAGCACGTCGATCTGGCTGAAGCGCTCGCCCAGCACTTCCTCGTAAGGCAGGTGGCGGTTGGCCACCAGCAGCAGACGCCCGCCTTGGCGCAGGCCATCGGCGGCAGCCTTGATGAAGGACTGCCCCAGCTCCGGGCGGCCGGTACGGTTGGTGGTGTGGAACGGCGGGTTGGTGACCACGAAGTCGTACTTGCCGGCCAGCCCGGCGCTGACATCGGCCCAGTGGAAGGTGGCGCGTTCACCGGCAGCGGCCAGGTTGTGCCGGGCCAGGGCCAGGGCGCGGCCTTCGGCCTCGTACAGATCGATCCGGGTCACCTTCGCGCAGCGCTCCAGGACCTCGGCCGACAGGTAGCCCCAACCGGCTCCCAGATCGGCACCGATGCCGGCCAGGGTCGAAGGCAGATGTTCCACCAGCAGGGCGCTGGCCGGGTCGATGCGGTCCCAGGCAAACACGCCCGGACGCGAGGTGAAACGGCCACCGGCAATGCTGCGCGGCGCCTCGGCGGCCAGCCAGCGGCTGGCCAGGGCGGCATCGTGCTGGCCGCCCAGCGGCAGGGTCCAGAACACCCGGCAATGGTTCTTGGTCAGGCTGCCACCCAGGCCGGCCAATGCCTTCAGGTCGGCCTCACCGGAGCGGGCACCCTCATCATTGTGCTGGCAGGCCACGATCCGCCCGCCCGGCGCGCACAGCGCCAGGGCGCGGGCAAACACCGCACGCGCCTCGTCCTTCTGCCGCGGCGAGAGCACCAGCACCAGGTCGAACTGGCCGTCGCGGCCATCCAGGGTATCGCTGACGTCCCAGCCGGCCAAGCGCAATGCCTGCATCTGCGGGAAATAGCTCTGCTCGGCAGCAATCGAGGCCGGGCTGACGCCGTCAGGCAGTTCCAGGCCGGCGCGGGCGCGCAGGCAGGCAACCTTGCCGCTGGCCGGCCATGCCAGTTCGCCACGGGCAAACGGCAGGGTCAGGGTCTTGAGCGGAGCATGGGCAACATTGGACATCGGCAGGCACGGCGACAACAGGGGCGGGCATTCTACCCGGTGCGCAGGCGCTGGCCGTGTTCAAGCCGGCAGCAGCGCAGGATTTCAGTCACCAGGTCGGCCAGGTTGCAGGGCTTGGTGACCACCGCCTGGAAGCCATTGGCCAGGGCATCACGGCAGTCACTTTCGCGGGCCAGGGCGGTGATGGCGATCATCGGCAGGTATTGCGCGCTCAGGTACAGGTCCTGACGCACCGCGCGGGCCAGGCTGTAGCCGTCCATGCCCGGCATGCTGATGTCCGACAGCACGGCCCGGTAATGGTCGGCCGGATGGCTGGCAATCAGCTGCAGGGCCTGGTTGCCCGAGGCGGCAAGCTCGATCTGCGCACCGTGCCGGCGCAAGGCCTGGCCCAGGTATTCCAGGATGTCCGGCTGATCATCCACCAGCAGCAGACGGTAGCCCTCAAGCACCTGCGAGTCGGTACCCACCACCAGTGCGCCGGCCCCGGCGCGGTCCGCCCCGCCTTCGCCCGGTGTCCCATCGCACTGTTGCAGCAGCGGCAACTGGACCACAAAGCAGCTGCCGCGTCCCAGGCCCTCGCTGCTGACCGAAACCTTGCCACCATGCAGGCCTACCAGCTGCTGCACGATGGCCAGGCCCAGGCCCAGGCCGCCATGGCGGCGGGTGGTACTGGCATCGGCCTGGCTGAAACGTTCAAACAGGTGCGGCAGGAATTCCGGCGCGATGCCGGTGCCGTTGTCGCGCACCGCCACCCGGCACTGCCCGGCCTCCACCTCCAGGGCCAGGGTGATCTGCCCATCACGGCTGTGGCTGGTGAACTTGCGCGCATTGGACAACAGGTTCCAGAACACCTGGCGCAGACGCGCCGTGTCGCCCAGCACCCAGACCTCCTGCTCGGGCAGGATCAGGCTGATCGGCTCGCGGCCCGAGCGCTCCGAGCCCTCCAGTGCGGTGACCGCCTCGCGCAGGGCCTCCCCCAGCAGGACCGGCTTGAGGTCCAGGTACAGCTTGCCCACCAGCATGCCGCTGAGATCAAGCATGTCCGAGATCAACCGGCTCAGGGTTTCGGCACTGGAGGAGATCACCGACAACCCGCGGTACTGCATGTCGGCCGGGTCGGCCTTGGCCAGCAGCAGCTCGGTCCAGCCCAGGATGGTGGTCAACGGCGTGCGCATCTCGTGCGACAGCGTGGCCAGGAACTCATCCTTGATCCGGGTGCTGGTCTCGGCAGTGATGCGCGCGGCGCGCTCGCTCTCCAGCAGGTCATCGCGTGCCTGTACCAGGGCATGGTGCTCGGTGACGTCACGGAAGCTGCCATCCAGGCCGATCAACTCGCCCTTGACCGAGAAGCAGGCATTGGCCTGCACCTCCAGCCAGCGCCACTGCCCATCGGCACGCCGCCCGCGCACCACCGCGCTGAAATCACTGACGTTCTCCAGGGCCAGGCGCAGGCGCAGCATGAAGTGCTCGTAGTCATCGGGGTGGATCAGATTGGCCCAGGCGACCTTGCCGCTGCTGCAGAACATGCCGAAGAAGGTGTCAAAACGGCTGTTGACGTACTGCACCACGCCATGAGCATTGACCCCCCAGATCGGCAACGGCATGCGGTCGATCACGCTGCGGTAGTGGTGCTTGCGCTCGGTAACCTCGGTTTCGCGCTGACGCAGCAGGGTGATGTCCTGGGCCAGCAGGCCGACGATGTTCTGGCTGGCATCCACCGGCACCACATCGACCTGGGTCCAGCGTCCGGGCTGGATCCGGGAACATTCCAGACGCACGACCTTGCCGCTGTAGATGGCCTGTTCGAAAGCCTGCGGCCACTGTTTCTCCAGCCCCGGACACTTCTCGCGCAGGGACACCCCCGGGAGCAACAACATGCCGTCCTCCCAGGCACGGGCAATGGTTCCCTGCAGCACCAATGCATCCCAGTGGCGCGACGCCACCAGATGGGTGACCTGCAACAGGATCAATGCCCCGCTGCTGGCCTGGATGACTGCCTGCTTCCATGCCAACACCCGCTCCGGGGCATCAGCCAGTTGATTGGTTTCCATGCCCCGCCCCCCTGCGTACCGATCAGCATGCGCACGTGTCCCCAGCGGCGCATCTGGCAAGAGGTGAAAATTAGTTCACGGCATCGTGATGAAAATGTGATGCCGTACCTGCTTCAACGCGGCAGCACCGCACGTATTTCGGCCAGCAGGACGGCCAGGTTACAGGGCTTGGTCACATGGGCCTGGAAACCATTGTCCAACGCCCGCTGGCGGTCATCGCTGCGGGCCAGGGCGGTCACCGCGATGATCGGCAGGACCGAAGCCGGCAGGCCCAGATCCTCGCGGATGGTGCGCACCATGCCGTAGCCGTCCATGCCGGGCATGCCGATATCGCTGAGCACCACGTCATAACGGGCATGGTCACTGCCACCGATCATGCGCAGCGCTTCGGCCGCACTGCTGGCCGTATGCACCTGGGCGCCGTGGCGCTCCAGTGACTGGCGCAGCAATTCGATGATTTCCTTCTGGTCGTCCACCAGCAGCAGGCGCAGGTTGGCCAGGGTGTCCGAATCGGTACCCACCGCCTTGATCACGGTGCGCCGGCTGCCACGCGGCGCGCGCGCGGCCTGGCCACTGCGGGCCAGGGCCGGCAGCAGCACGGTGAAGGTGGCCCCGGCACCGATGCCCGGGCTGGAGGCGCTGACCTTGCCGCCATGCAGGTCAATGAGCTGCTGCACGATCGACAGGCCCAGGCCCAGGCCGCCGTAACGCCGGGTGGTGGTGCCATCGGCCTGGCGGAAGCGCGAGAACAGATGCGGCAGGAACTCCTCGGCGATGCCGACCCCGCTGTCGGTGATGCGCAGGCGGTAATTGCTGCCCTGCTTGTCCATGGTGATGTCAATCACCCCGCCCTCGTCGGTGAACTTGGCCGCATTGGACAGCAGGTTCCACAGCACCTGCTGCAGGCGGGTCTGGTCACCCAGTACCGGGCATTCACTGGATGGCAGGTGCAGGCGCACCTGCAGCCGGCGCTCGGCGGCGGCCAGGTCCAACGAGCGCACCGCGTCGCGCACCTCGCTGGCCAGGTCCAGCACTTCCATGTCCAGTTTCAACTTGCCCAGCAGCATGCCGCTGAGGTCGAGCATGTCGCCGATCAGGCGCTTGAGCGCCTGCGCACTGGTGGTGATGACCTTCAAACCCTTGTAGTTGGCATCCTCCGGCCGCATTCGCTGCAGCAGCATCTCGCTCCAGCCCAGCACCGTGGTCAACGGGGTGCGCAGCTCATGGGAAATGGTGGCCATGAACTCGTCCTTCAGCCGCGCGGTGGACTCGGCGGCCGAACGGGCCACGCGCTCGGCGCGCAGCAGTTGCTCGTTGGCCTGTTCCAGCTCGCGACGATCGGTGATGTCACGGCTGTTGCCGGCCATACCCAGGAACCGGCCCATGCGCGAGAAGCGCGGCACCACGCTGATCTCCAGCCAGCGCCACTGGCCATCGGCGCGCCGGCCACGCACCAGGCTGGCCAGCTCGCTGCGTTCGGACAAGGCCCGCTGGATCAGGTGTTCAAAGCCGGCAATGTCCTCCGGGTGCAGGAAGTGCGACCACATCACGGCATGCTCGCGGCTTTGTGGTGGGCCGAAGAAGGTCTCGAACACGCTGTTGACGAACTGCACCTGGCCATCGGCACCGATCACCCAGACCGGCAACGGCAGGCCATCGACCAAGGCCCGGTAACGCTGCTTCTTGTCGTGGACTTCCTGCTCGCGGCGTTTGCGGCTGCTGATGTTGCGCACGGTGATGCCGAGCAGGCCCGGCTCGCCGTCCAGAGCCGACACATCAATGGCCAGCCAGCGCGAGCGTCCGCCGATGCGCCGTTCCAGCGCACTGGCGCGACCGCTGCCGGCCACCCGGGCCAGCAGTTCGAACCATTCGTCTTCCAGCAATGGCGCCAGTTGGCGCAGGCTGTCACCCGGGCTGGGCGTCAATCGCGTCAGCCGGTTGAACATGCCGTTGGCATGGACAAAATGCGCGTCGTTGTCCGCCCCGCAACGCAGGATCGCAATCCCGACCCGGTTGGCTTCCACAATCCGCCCGGCCCAGTAAGCACCTGTCTGCTCTGGTGCCGATCCGTCAGTGTGCTGATGATCCAGTGGCAAGGACACGCGCGTTCTCGAGAACCAGACCCCAGCGGCTAGGATGAATGCAAGCTGTCGGAAAAATCAACTCAGCCCAAACACGCCGGCTTGCCCCGCCCTGCTGGCCCGGGCCACACTGCCAGGCATGGATCACCCGTGGAGAACGCCGATGCGCGCCCTGATTCCTGGTTTGATGCTGTGCCTGCTGTGCCTGCTGTGGCCATTGGCTGCTCAGGCGGCCACCCCACGCCACGTCACCGATGCCGCTGCCCCGCGCACCGTGGGCACCGATGGGCCGGTCCTGGTGCAATGGGGCGACCCGGCCAAATTCACCGAGCTCACCCACAGCGGCAACCGTTGGGAAGCAGCTCGTGGCAACTGGGTGTTCGAGCTGGCCGAGCACCTGGCCAGCCAGGCCAGCCCGAGGCTGGCCGACGGCCAGCGTCTGGAAGTGGACATCGTGGATATCGACCTGGCCGGTGACTACGAGCCCTGGCGCGGCCCCCGCCTCAGCGATACGCGCTACGTGCGCGACATCTATCCGCCGCAGATCACCCTCTCCTACCGCCTGCTCGATGCGCAGGGCCAGGTCCTGGAGAGCCAGCAGCAGACCCTGCGTGACCTGGGGTTTTTGCACGGCAGCGGCAGCATGGTGCGCTACCGCAACGATTCCCTGCGCCATGAAAAGCGCCTGATCGACCGCTGGTTGCAGCAGGCGCTGCCGGCCACTTCCGGCCAGCTCGCCCAGGGCCGGAAGTAAGCCGCCTCGGACCGCGCCCTCAACGGTAGTGGCGCGGCACCCGCTTCAGCCCGCACGGCAGGCGGTAGGCACTGGTGGCGCAGATCGGCGCCAGTTCGGCCAGGGTAATGTCACAGCCCCACAGCTCCACCGCGGTGCCGACCACCGCCTGCGGGTGGTCACTCAGGTCCACGGTGAGCATGTCCATCGAGACCCGGCCGATCAGCCGCCCACGTACCCCGTCGATCAGCACCGGGGTGCCGTTGGGGGCGAACTGCGGGTAACCATCGGCATAGCCCATGGCCACCACCCCGACCCGGGTCGGCTTGTCGGCAACAAAGCGGGCGCCATAGCCCAGCGGCTCGCCCACGGCCAGCTCGCGCACGGCAATGATCTTCGAGCGCAACGCCATCACCGGGCGCAGCTGCGCACTGGCATCTGTGGCATGGGCAAACGGGTCGGCGCCGTACAGCATCAGGCCCGGACGCACCCAGTCACTGCGCACCTGCGGCCAGCCCAGCAGGGCCGGCGAATTGCACAGGCTGGTCTGCCCGGACAGGCCGGTCGTGGCGGCATTGAACACCGCCAGCTGCTGCTCGGTACGCGGGCAATCCAGCTCATCGGCACGGGCCAGGTGGCTCATCATCACGATAGTGGCCACATGCGGCAGGGCCGACAGCTGCGCATGCGCGGCACGGAACTGCGACGGCGACAGCCCCAGCCGGTGCATGCCCGAATCCAGTTTCAGCCACAGGGTCAGCCGCGCCTGGGTGCGCAGCTCGCAGATGGCCTGCACCTGCTCGGGCGTGGACACCGCCGGCCACAGGTCATGGGCAATGACCAGCTCCAGCTCGCTGGGTTCAAAACAGCCTTCCAGCAACACGATCGGGCCAGTGATGCCGGCAGCGCGCAGCTCCAGTGCCTCTTCAATGCAGGCCACACCAAAGCCGTCGGCCTCATCGGCCAGGGCCTGGGCACAGCGCACTGCCCCATGGCCGTAGGCATCGGCCTTGACGATGGCCAGCGCCTTGCCACCACCGAGCTGGCGGGCCAGGCGGTAGTTGTGGCGCAGCGCCTGAAGGTCAATTACAGCGTGGGCCGGGCGCATGCGGCAGCCTCCTCACGGGCACGGCTGCCCAGATAACGATAGACACTCAAACCTTCTGTACTGATTTCAGGGGCACGACCGCCCATGATATCGGCCAGGTACTTGCCCGAACCGCAGGCCATGGTCCAGCCCAGCGTGCCGTGGCCGGTGTTCAGGAACAGGTTGGAGTACGGCGTGGCGCCGATCACCGGAGTGCCGTCCGGGGTGGCCGGGCGCAGGCCGGTCCAGAAGGTCGCCGCCGACAGGTCACCGCCCTGCGGGTAGAGGTCGCGCACCACCAACTCCAGGGTGGCGCGGCGCTTGGCCGACAGGGACAGGTCAAACCCGGCCACCTCGGCCATGCCGCCGACGCGGATGCGCTCGTTGAAACGGGTCACCGCGATCTTGTAGCTCTCGTCCAGGATGGTCGAGGCCGGGGCCATGTCCGGGTTGGTCACCGGCAGGGTCAGCGAATAGCCCTTGAGCGGATACACCGGCAGCGGCAGGCCCAGCGGGCACACCAGTGCCGGGCTGTAGCTGCCCAGTGCCACCACGTACTGGTCGGCGGTTTCGCGCTGGCCGTTGATGCGCACCGCGGTGATGCGCTGACCGTCCGATTCCAGCGCCTCGATCTGCTGGCCATAGCGGAACTGCACCCCGGCCGCAGCGGCCATCGCCGCCAGGCGGGTGGTGAACAGCTGGCAATCGCCGGTCTGGTCCTCGGGCAGGCGCAATGCGCCGACCAGCTTGTCGGCCACCGCGGCCAGGGCCGGTTCGGCGGCAATGATGCCGTCGCGGTCCAGCACCTGGTAGGGCACGCCGTATTGCGCCAGCACCGCGATGTCGGCGGCGGCGGCATCCAGCTGCTGCTGGGTACGGAACAGCTGGGTGGTGCCCAGGGTGCGGCCTTCATAATCGATGCCGGTCTGCTCGCGCAGGGCATTGATGCAGTCACGGCTGTAATCGGACATGCGCACCATGCGCGCCTTGTTGATCGCATAGCGCTGCGCGGTGCAGTTGCGCAGCATGGCCAGCAACCAGCGGTACTGGGCCGGGTCGGCCGTCGGCTTGATTGCCAGCGGCGCATGCTCCTCGAACAGCCACTTCACCGCCTTCAGCGGAATGCCCGGTGCCGCCCACGGCGAGGTGTAGCCGAAGGACAGCTGGCCGGCATTGGCAAAGCTGGTTTCCAGCGCCGGGCCGGGCTGGCGGTCGACCACCGTGACCTGGTAACCGGCCCGGGACAGGTACCAGGCACTGGTGACACCCACCACGCCGCCGCCGAGGACGAGAACATGCATCTGAAGGACTCCACTGCAAACGGGATGATCCACTGCCACGACAGCAGGAAAGACCAGAAGTGGCGCAGTATATGACCGCATTTACAGAACTAATCCCTGTATTGAAAGCGTTATTCAGGCATTCTTTCTGAAAAATGCCGGAGCCACAGATGTCCACCCCCACCCGCCGCCGTGAACTGGACAAGATCGACCGCAAGATCCTGCGCATCCTGCAGGCCGAGGGCCGCATTTCCTTCACTGAACTGGGCGAACGCGTGGGCCTGTCCACCACCCCCTGCACCGAGCGGGTACGCCGCCTGGAGCGCGACGGCATCATCAGCGGCTACTACGCCCGGCTGGACCCGCAGCTGATGAAACACTCGCTGCTGGTGTTCGTGGAAATCTCCCTGGCCTACAAGTCCGGCGACATCTTCGAGGAGTTCCGCCGCGCCGCCCTGCGCCTGCCCAATGTGCTGGAGTGCCACCTGGTCTCCGGCGATTTCGACTACCTGATCAAGGCCCGCATCAGCGAGATGGCCTCCTACCGCAAGCTGCTCGGCTCCACCCTGCTGACCCTGCCGCACGTGCGCGAATCCAAGAGCTACATCGTGATGGAGGAGGTCAAGGAGACCCTGGCCCTGCCCATTGCCGACTGACGCACGACAAAGGCGGCGCACACCGGCGCCGCCTTCGGATCAATTGTCGTTACGGGGCGTCAGCGTTGCTGGCTGGGATCGTTGCGCTGTTTTTCCTGCTGCTGGCCGGGCTTGCGCTGCTGGCCCGGATGCTGTTCATCCCACTGCTGCTGTTCCTGCTGACGCTGCTGTTCCTGTTGGTCGGACTGCTCCCACTGCTGCTGGTTCTGCTGACGCTGGGTGTTGTTGTCACGCGGCTGGATTTCCTGCGGCGGGAACTTGCCGGGCTGCTGCTTGTTGTTCATGACATCTACCTCGTTGCCTTGCTTCGGGGGAGCCAGCGGCAGCTGCACAGTGCCAAGCTGCCGGGGCAGGTCCACAGTGGGCGCGCCGGTGTTAGACAATTGGCAAACCGATGTAAACCCTGCACCTACGCTTCACTGACTGCGCAGTCCATGACAGCCAGCATTCACCTGAACCCGGAGACCGCCATGCCCTTCGACCTTTCCCCGCCCAGCGATGCCCAGCGCGCGCAGCTGCAGGCCGGGCTGACCCCGGAAGAACGCCGTGTGCTGTTGGCCCACGGCACCGAAGCCCCATTTTGCGGGGTTTTTCTGGACAACAAGCAGACCGGCCACTACTGCTGCCGGTTGTGCGGCCTGCCGTTGTTCGCCTCCTCCACCAAGTTCGACTCGGGCACCGGCTGGCCCTCGTTCTTTGCCCCGCTGGATGAACGCCACCTGGGCCGCATCACCGATACCAGCCACGGCATGCTCCGCACCGAGATCACCTGCACCCGCTGCGCCAGCCATCTGGGCCATGTGTTCCCCGACGGCCCGCCGCCGAGCTTCGAGCGCCATTGCCTGAATTCGGTCTGCCTGCAGTTCGTGGCCAGCGGCGATCGTCTGCCCGACCCGCTGCAACGCGGTGAAACGGCCTTGCTGGCCGGCTGAACAGGCCACGCCATGGTCCTGAGGCGGCTGCCGAAGCCGTTACAATGGGCGTTTTCCACGTTTATCAGGCACCGACATGTCCCAGAAATCCAAGGCCAAGCGCGACACCCGCAAGAAACAGCAGGGCAAGCGCCCGTTCCTGCGCCTGAACCAGCGCGAGCAGGTGCAGAACCACGCCGTGCTGGTCGATGACCAGGACCAGGTGGTGGCCGCCATCGGCCTGCAGAACCGCCAGTGGCTGCTGGCCATCGGTGGCCAGACCATGGGCAGCGCCGAAAACCCGGTGCCGATGCTGGCCATGCTGCAGCACATGGCCAACGTGCAGGAAGCCGAAGGCCGCAAGGTCACCCTGGAAACCTCCGAAGCGATGAAGCAGATCGTTGCCTCGCTGGCCGAAGCTGACGGCGTCACCGCCGAGGAGTACATCGGCAAGCTGGTGGCCGAGTTCGACCAGGCCAAGGAAGCGGCTGAAGCCGAAGAAGTCGACGGCGAAGAAGCCACCGACGTTGCCGTCGCCGAGGAAGTCCCGGCTGACGAAGACAGCAAGGCCGACAAGGCCTGATCCACGGAGGCCGCGCATGGCTGTGTACGTCGATGACGCCGTGCACCGCTGGCGCGGCCTGCGCTGGGCCCATCTGATGGCCGATACGGTGGGCGAGCTGCACGCCATGGCCCAGCGACTGGGCATCCCGCAACGGGCCTTC
This sequence comes from Stenotrophomonas ginsengisoli, assembly GCF_001431485.1. Lineage (GTDB taxonomy): Bacteria > Pseudomonadota > Gammaproteobacteria > Xanthomonadales > Xanthomonadaceae > Stenotrophomonas > Stenotrophomonas ginsengisoli. The sequence goes on from NZ_LDJM01000034.1 coordinate 37,432, forward strand.
CAGAACAAGGCCAGCGGCGTGCATTACGACATCCCGGCCCACCTGCGCCCACTGGCCATTGCCCTGGGCACGGTGCCGCTGTCGCGCCATACCGACCGTGCGCAGCTGCGCGCGGTGATTGCCCGGGCCCGCGAACAGTGGCAGCCCGAGCCGCCACCGGTCGCCTGAGCCGGGCTTCAGAACGCGTCGGTACCCGGGCGCACTTCCACCCCCAGCAGCGAGCACAGGGCCAGCATGGCCTCGTCGTCGCGGCTCAGCGCCATCCAGCCGGCATGGCCCTCGCCATCGGTGTTCCAGCTCCACAGGGTGTAGCCGTGTTCACGCAGGCTGTCGTGGGCGATGGCCATCAGCGCATGCACGTCAAGATCGGCGGTGAAGTCCTCATCGTCGAAGTCCCCGCCCCACTCCACCCGCAGGTTCCAGCGCGCGGCCAGCTCATCGATGGCGGTGACCAGGGCTTCGATGTCATTGCGGCCGACATGGAAACCGGCGCGCCAGTCGATCACCTCGCGCAGCAGCGGCTGCCAGTCATCACTGTCCGGGTCGACCTCGCCACCGAGCTGTTCGCGCAGGGCGTCAAACTGCTGCAGGGCGGCATCCTCGTCACCGGGGTTGATCAGCCACAGCAGGTTCCAGACCCGGGCCGCGCCATCGTCTTCCTCGAAGTCGGCCAGCAAGCCTTCGTCGTTTTCGTAATCGGCACTGTTGTCGGGCATGGCGGGTTCCTTGAAGATGGCGCGCAAACGGGTGTCGATTCTGCCCCTGCGTTCAGGCCAGCGGAAGGGCCTGCCCCTGCGCCGGCCCGCCAGCGTTTATCCTTGGCGGCCTAGAAGGCGGCGCGGTTGCCGCTGGCAGATGAAGAAATCACCATGAGCCTGACTCCCCCGGACCGCCTGGCGGTCGACCCCCGCAGCCCCCATCACGATGCCGCTGCCCTCGAGCGCGGTGTTGGCGTGCGCTTCAACGGCAACGAGCGCATGGACGTGGAGGAATACTCCGTGTCCGAAGGCTGGGTGCGCGTGCAGGCCGGCAAGGCGCGTGACCGCCGCGGCAACCCGATGACCCTGAAGCTGCGCGGTGCGGTCGAGCCGTACTGGCTGCAGCCGGCTGCCGAAGCCGCCGAATAAGCGCGCCAGGTTTGCCGCAACCAGACAGGGCCGCATTGCGGCCCTGTCTTGTTTCATCCTCTGGCCACAGCGCTCACTCGCGCTGGCGCGATTCGAGCAGGTCCAGGTTGCGGATCAGCTTGCGCGAGAGCTCATCGGAAATGCGCCCGCGCCGGGCCAGCCGGAACAGCTCCTCGCGCTCGGCATTCAGGCCGGCATTGCGCAGTTTGCGGTAGCCCTGTTCCATCCGCGCGACCTGTTCCGGATCGGCATCCGGGTTCTGCCCGCGCACCAGGTTGCGCTGGTACAGCAGGCTGACCCGCGAGGCTGCGTCATTGACCAGCTGCACCGACGTGGTCGACTGCCCCTGCACCATTTCCTGGCGGCTGCGCTCCACCGCGGCCAGCGCCGCCTTGGACGACATCCGCCGGGCCAGGTCTTCTTCCTGGCGCTCGCTGTCATCGGCCGGCAGCTCCAGCCCCTTGAGCACCACCGGCAACAGCAGGCTGGCACTGAGCAGCGAACACAGGATCACCGCCGCGGCAATGAAGATCACCAGGTCACGTGCCGGGAAGGCACTGCCGTCGGGCAGCAGCAGCGGCAGGGTCAACACACCGGCCAGGGTCACCGCACCGCGCACCCCGGCCACCGAGGTGGCCAGGATGATGCGCCACGGCGTCACCGGGCGTTGCTGGCCGCGCAGGCGCGCCTTGAGCAGGCTCCAGCGCATCGACAGCCAGACCCAGAGCAGGCGCAGCACCACCAGGCTGGCGTTGATAACCGCCACATACACCAGCAACCACCATGGGCCGTGGCCATCGCTGTTGCGCATGTAGTCCAGCGCGCGCTCCACGATGCCCGGCAACTGCTCGCCCAGCAGCACGAAGATGATGCCGTTGAAGGCGAACTGCACGGTGTCCCAGACCGCGGTGCGCTGCACCCGCATCGAGCCGCTGACCCGGCCGGTCAGCTCGACATAGCTCATGGTGATGCCGGCGGCCACCGCCGCCAGGATGCCCGAGGCGTGCACATGTTCGGCCAGCAGGTAGGCGGCAAACGGGGTCAGCAGGTTGACCAGCAGGGCCGCACCGGGCTCCTCGCCGAAACCACGCCACAACCAGCGCTGGGCCGCGGCAATGCCCCAGGTCACGCCCACACCGATGGCCAGGCCGGCAAAGGCCACCCACAGGAAGGTCAGCGAGGCATCGGCCAGCGAGAACGCGCCGGTCATCACCGCTGCCACCGCGAAGCGGAAGCAGACCAGGCCGGAGGCGTCATTGAGCAGCGACTCGCCTTCCAGGATGTGCATCAGGCGCTTGGGAATCGGCGCGCGTTTGGCAATGGCCGAAACGGCGACCGGATCGGTCGGTGACAGGATTGCCGCCAGGGCAAAGGCCACGCCCATCGGCATGGACGGGATCAGCCAGTGGATCAGGAAACCGGCACCGACCACGGTGAACAGCACCAGGCCCAGGGCCAGCTCGATCACCGTGCTCTTGTCGCGGAACAGGCCCTGCTTGGGAATGCGCCAGCCATCCAGGAACAACAACGGCGGCAGGAACAGCAGGAAGAACAATTGCGGATCCAGAGTGTGGCCCCAGCCGAACACACCGGCCACCACCGCCCCCAGGCCGATCTGCACCAGGGGCAGCGGCAGGGAAATCGGCAGGATCCGTACCAAGTAGCCACTGGCGACCACCGCCAGCAGCATCGCAAGAACCACTTCAATGGAATGCATGGGGAAATCGCAGCGCCGCAGTACGGCGCGGGCAGTGTCGGTAGCAAAAACAGACTCAACGCTATCACGCCAGGCCGCCTGCACACTGTGTCGGCAGCCTGATTTGCGCCATTGGGCCCGATCATGCAAGCCGGCACCGGAGCGGCGCTATTGGCAGCCCGGGTCCGGCCACCTAGCATGCGAAGGCCGCACGCAGTCCACGCGCCGCTTGCGGCTGCCATACCCCTTGGTCATTGGTTGTCCTTGTAATGCCTGATCCGATTTCCCTGCGCATTGCCGGCAGCGGCATCCAACTGCCCGCCCTGCAGCGTGACAACGCCTGGTTTGACCGGCGCTTCGGCCAGCCTGAAGGCTGGACTGCCCGCCATTGCGGCATTGTGTCGCGGCCCCTGGCCGGCCCCGGGCAGACCAGCGCCAGCCTGGCCGCCGGTGCCATCAACCAGGCCCTGGCCAGTGCCGGCTGGGCCACGGACGGGTTTGATGCATTGATCAGCGCCTGCGGTGTCGGCCAGCAGGCCCTGCCCTGCAGTGCCGCGCTGATCCACCGCCAGCTCGGCCTGAGTGACAGCGGGATTGCCGCCTTCGACGTCAATGCCAGCTGCCTGAGCTTTCCGGTGGCCCTGGACATGGCCGCCTGCGCCCTGGCCACTGGCCGCTACCGGCGGGTGGTGATTGTTTCCAGCGAGATCGCCAGCGCCGGGCTGAACTGGGACGATGCCGATACCGCACCGCTGTTCGGCGACGGTGCCGCGGCCGTGGCGATCGAGGCCGGTGACGGCCGCTCGCAACTGCTGGCCGCCCATCTGCAGACCTGGTCGGACGGGGCCGACTATTGCCAGGTGCGGGCCGGCGGCACCGCGGTGCGCCTGCAGGATGGGGTGGAAGCCTACCGCCAGGCGGCCATGTTCGAGATGGACGGCGCTGCCGTGTACCGGTTGGCCGCACAGAAGCTGCCCGGTTTTGTGGCCGAACTGTCGCAGCGCGCCGGCATCGTGCCGGCCCAGCTCAAGGCGCTGGTGCCGCACCAGGCCAGCGCCAAGGCGCTCAAGCACATCCAGCGCGTGCTGCGTCTGCCGCCGGGCCTGCTGGTCAACATCATCCAGACCTACGGCAACCAGATGTCCGCCTCCATTCCCACCGCCCTGCATCTGGCCATCGCCGATGGCCGGATCGCACGCGGCGATCTGATCGCCCTGGTCGGCACCGGCGCCGGGCTGTCGGCCGGCGGCGTGGTGCTGCGCTACTGATGGCACGCATCCTGGTCACCGGTGCCACCGGCTTCATCGGCGGCCACATCGCCCGCGCCCTGGCCGCTGACGGCCACCAGGTGCGGGCCAGCGGCCGCAACACTCAGGCCCTGGCTGCGCTGGGGCCGGGCATCGACGTTGTTGCTGCCGACCTCGCTGCCGATGACCTGGGCCCGCTGCTGGCCGGCATCGATGCGGTGGTGCACAGCGCCGCCCGCTCCAGTCCGTGGGGCACGGCCGCACAGTTCCAGCGTGACAACGTGCAGGCCACCGCCAGCCTGCTGGCGGCCAGCCAGGCCGCCGGGGTGCAGCGCTTCGTCCACTTCAGCTCGCCCAGCATCTATTTCCGTTTTGCCGACCAATACAACGTCGGCGAAGCCTTCAGCCCACCCACACGCTGGATCACCGAGTACGCGCGCAGCAAATGGGAGGGCGAGCAGCTGGTGCGCGCCGCCGCCCCCGCCCTGCCCAGCGTGGTGCTGCGCCCGCGTGCCGTGTTCGGCCCCGGCGATACGGCGATCTTCCCGCGCATCCTCGCCGTGGCCGCTGGCGGCCGTTTCCCGCTGGTGCATGGTGGCCGCGCGGTGATCGACATCACCCATGTGGACAACGTGGTCGCCGCCACCCGTGCCGCCCTGTGCCCCGATGCCCCGGGCGATGGGCGTGCCTACAACATCAGCAATGGCGAGCCGACCGCGGTGGCCGAACTGCTGGCCCGTACCTTCGCCCTGTGCGGGCTGCAGGTGGCCCTGCGCCCGGTGCCACGCCGGCTGGCCGTGGCCGCGGCCGGGCTGGCCGAAACCGTCGCCCGGCTGCGCCCGGGCCGGCCCGAGCCGCGCCTGACCCGCTACGGCGTCGGCGTGATCGGCTGGTCGCAGACCCTGGACATCACCCGCGCCCGCCACGAGCTGGGCTACACCCCGGTGGTTTCGTTGCAGCAGGGCCTGGCCGGTTTTGCCCGGGACTGGCGCCGATGATCGACCACTGGCAGCTGTTCGAGGCCGGCCATTGCCGCCACCCGGAAATCGCCGTGCGCCGCGATGGTGCCCTCAGCGTCTGCGAATTTCCTTCGCTGGCTGCCGCCCTGCACCACCGCGAGCATGGCTGGCTGCTGTTTGATACCGGCTACGCCAGCCATTTCCTGCACGCCACCGATCCGTTTCCCGAGCGCCTGTACCGCTGGACCACCCCGGTGCACGGCGCCTGCGAACAGGCCCTGGCCGGGCAGCTGAGTGCCCTGGGTATCGATGCGGCGCAGATCGGCCACATCGTGCTGTCCCACCTGCATGGCGACCATGTGGCCGGGGTGGCCGATTTTCCGCAGGCGCAGGTCTACTGCGCAGCGGCCGCCTGGCAGCACCTGCGCCGCTGCAACCGGGTCCAGGCCACCGCCAATGGCTACCTGCCGGCCCTGCTCGCCGATGCGGCGCCACGGCTGCGGCATTTCCACCAACTGCCGCTGGCCGCCATGGTGCCGGCCGAGCTGGCCGGCTTTGCCCATCCGCATGACCTGTTCGGCGATGGCGCGGTGCTGCTGGTCGACCTGCCCGGCCACGCCGCCGGCCACAGCGGGCTGTGGTTTGACGATGGCAGCGGCCCGGTGTTCCTGATCGCCGATGCCACCTGGTCGTCCGATGCGCTGGAAAAGGGCGTGCTGCCACCGGCCGTGGTCACCGCCTGGCTCGGTGATGGCCCGGCCTACCGCGACACCTTCGCCCGCCTGCATGCGCTGGGCCGGCAGCACCCGCATGTGCGTCTGGTGCCCTCGCACTGCCAGCGCTGGCGCCCGGGAGCCGGATCATGAGTACGCCGAGCAAGCGGGTGCTGCTGACCGGGGCGCGTGCGCCGGTCGCCCTGGACCTGGCCCGCCAGTTCGCCGCCGCCGGCTGGCAGGTGCATAGCGCCGACAGCCAGCCGGCCCACGCCACCGCCGCCAGCCACGCGGTAAGCGCGCACCACCGCGTGCCGGCGCCGCGCCAGCAGCCGCAGGCCTTCATCCAGGCACTGGCCAGCCTGTGCCAGGCCCAGGCCATCGACCTGCTGCTGCCCACCTGCGAGGAAGTGTTCTACGTGGCCCACGGCCGGGCGCAACTGTCTGCCCATACCCGCGTGGCCTGCATGGATCTGCCCCAGCTGCGCCAGCTGCACAGCAAATGGGAGTTCCTCGGCCTGGCCGCTGCTGCCGGTCTGCGCGTGCCGGCCAGTGCGCGCGTGCACAGCATCGACCAGGCCCGGCAGTGGGCCGGCACCCGGCCGCTGGTGCTCAAGCCGGAGTTCTCCCGCTTCGGGGTGGATGTGCGCCTGCATCGCGATGGCCTGCCCGCCACTGCCCGCCCGCTCGATGGCCGCCCCTGGGTGGCCCAGGCCCTGCTCGACGGGCAGGAAGTGTGCAGTTATGGCGTGGCCCACAACGGCCACCTGCTGGCCCATGCCGCCTACCGCCCCGGCTGGCGCATGGCCCGCAGTGCCAGCTATTACTTCGATGGCGTGGACAACCCCGACATCCTGGCCCAGACCCGCGCCCTGGTGGCCGCGCTGGGCTACAGCGGGCAGATCGCCTTTGACTGGATCGTCGATGCCCATGGCCAGGCCACGGTGATCGAGTGCAACCCGCGCGGCACCAGTGCCATCCACCTGTTTGCCGGCAGCGATGCACTGGTCCAGGCCTTGGACGGCCAGGGCAGCCAATGCCGGCAGCCGCCGCCCGGCAGTGCGGCGATGCTGGCACCGATGATGTGGCTGCATGCCGCGCCGCTGGCCCTGTGCCGTGGCCAGTGGCCACGCTGGCAGCACGACTGGCGCCGCGCCAGCGATGTGCTCGCCCGTGGCAGCGACCGCGCCCCGCGCGGCCAGGTGCTGCGTGACCTGGCCCATTACGCGGCCAGTGCGCTGCGCAGCGGCGGCAACCTGCGCGCGGCCTCCACCGTGGATATCGAATGGGACGGGCAGCCCCTGCCATGAGCCCTGCAGCCACGCCGATCGAACGGTTCGCCGGCAATGTGCTGGCCTACCTGGCCCGCTACGAAGGTGCCAATGCCAATGCCCTGGCACGCAACCTGGATGCCGGCATCGAGGCGGTGGATGCCGGCAGCACGTGGCTGCCGGTCACCGTCAACCACGGCGAGGCCGGCAATGCCTGGGTCTGCTCGCCGCGCAGCACCTACATCGATTACGCCGCCGAGGAAGCCCGCCGGCTGCTGCCGGCCGCCATCGGCCGGCCACTGGCCGGGCTGTGCGGCCAGCTGGCACGGTTGGCCGATGCCTGCGCGCTGGACCGCGCGGTGGCACTGAACAACTGGTGCCTGTCCACCAACCTGTATCCGCCGCTGGCCAGCCTGGACATCGACCGCGCCATCGACCAGGCCCGCCAGCGCTGGCCGCAGCATGCGCTGTGGCTGCGCTCGCTCAATCGCCATGACAATGGCGACTGGTTGGATGCCCTGCAGGCACGCGGCTTTGTCCTGATCGCCAGCCGCCAGGTCTGGCTGTATCCGGACCTGGACGCCGCCGCCCGCCTGCCCAACATGCGCGCCGATGCCCGCCTGCTGCAGCGCCAGGACCTGCACTGGTGCGACAACGCGGCCATCCGTGCCGAGGATGCGCCGCGCATTGCCCAGCTGTATGCGCAGCTGTACCTGGGCAAGTACTCACGCTGGAACCCGGATTACCGCCCCCAGATGATTGCCGACTGGCACCGCGACGGCCTGCTGCGTCTGGAGGGCTGGCGCGATGATGCCGGCCAGTTGCAGTGCATTGCCGGCATGTTCGGCACCGAACACCATGTTTCAACCCCCATCGTCGGTTACGACACCGCGGCCCCGGCGCGTCTGGCGCTGTACCGCACCCTCACTGCCACCAGTTACCGCCAGGCCCGGCTGTCGCAGCGCCATCTCAACCTCAGCGCCGGCGCGGCCCGCTTCAAGCGCCTGCGCGGTGGCCAGGCCGCGATCGAATACAGTGCGGTATGGGCACCACCGCAGGCACGCCGCACCCGCGCCCTGCTGCACGCCCTGGGCCTGCTCACCCGCCGCCTCGGCGAACCGTTGATGCGCCATTACCGCCTATGACCCCGGCACCGACTCCCGATTGGCCCAGCGCGCTGTTGACGCACTGGTATGCCGTGGCCCGCGCCGACCAGCTGCGCCGCAAGCCGCTGCCGATCACCCTGCTGGACCGCCACTTCGTGCTGGCCCGCGATGCTGACGGCAGCGCCTACGCCCTGGAAGACCGCTGCCCGCACCGTCAGGTCGCCTTGTCAGCCGGCTGCCTGCGCGATGGCCAGCTGCAGTGCCCCTACCACGGCTGGCGCTTCGGCGCCGATGGCCTGCTGCGCGACCTGCCCGGGCATGACCCGGCCCAACCGCTGCCGGCCATCCGCGTGCCCGGCTTCCCGCTGCAGGAGCATGACGGCCTGCTCTGGCTGCGCCCGTGCGCAGAAGGCAGCGAGCAGCTGCCGGCGCTGGCCCGCGAGCTGGCGCCCGGGCAGCGCCGCTTCGAGTGGCAGGCGCAATGGCGCGGCCATGTGCTGGATGTGATGGAAAATTTCCTCGATGCCCTGCACACCCACTACGTGCATGCCGGCTGGCTGCGTCGCCACAGCCAACGCCGCCCCTGCCAGGTGGCGCTGGACATCGATGGCGAACGGGTACGGGTGGATTACCGCGCCCACGGCGAGCAGAGCGGGCTGGTCTATCGCCTGTTCGAATCACGCCGCCTTGGTGAGAGCGCGCATTTCCAGCTGCCCGGCAGCAGCCGCCTGCAGTACGACTACCGCGATGGCAGCCAGGTCTGCATCAGCCTGCACTTTTCCCCGGTGGATGGGCGCAATACGCGCATCCTGGCCAGCCTGCACGTCCGCGGGCGCTGGGCCCCGCGCTGGGCGGTGCGCGCCCTGCTGTGGCCGTTGCTGGCCCATGTCGGCCGCCAGGATGCGGCCATCCTGGCCGCGCAGCAGGACAACATGGCGCGTTTTGCCGGGCGCCGGCCGGCGCGCATGCACGGCGACGTGCTGCGCCCGGTGCTGGAGGACTGGTGGCTGCACGGGCGCACGCCCGACCCGGCCCACGCCCGCCAGCTCACGCTTTGGCTTTGAAGGTCTCCAGCCAGGCCAGGGTCTGGCCCATGCTGGCCGGGCGGCCGAGCAGGTAACCCTGCAGCTGGTCGCACTGATGGGCCTGCAGCCACTGGCGCTGGCCCTCGGTCTCCACCCCTTCGGCCACCACTTCCAGGCCCAGGCTGTGGCCCAGTGACAGCAGCGCGCGGCAGATCGCGGCATTGCGCGGATTGGTCTCCACATCGGCCACGAAGCTGCGGTCGATCTTCAGTGCATCCAGCGGCAGGTGCTGCAGGTAGGACATCGAGGAGAAGCCGGTACCGAAGTCATCAAGGGCGATCTTGATGCCACGGTCATGCAGCCGCTGCATGGTCTGCAGGCCACGTTCCGGATCACGCATCAGGCTGGATTCGGTCAACTCCACCTGCAGCGCCTGCGGGGCAATGCCGACATCCTCGCAGGCCCGGCTGAACTCGCCGAGCAGGTCATCGTTGAAGAACTGCACCGCCGAGACATTGATCGCCACGCTGAGATCGCGCCAGCCAGCGGTGGCCAGCGCCAGCTGGGCCCGGGCCGCGGCCCGGATCACCCAGCGGCCCAGCGCGATCATCTGCCCGGTGTCTTCGGCCAGGTTGATGAACTCACCGGGCATGATCCAGCTGCCATCGGCCTGCGGCCAGCGCAGCAGGGCCTCCAGCATCACCGGCTGGCCATCACCGGCGCGGCAGATCGGCTGGAAGTAAAGCTCGAACTGGCCCTGCTCGATGGCGCTGTGGATGCGGGCGGCCATGTGCAGGCGCGAGGTCAGGCGCTGCGCCACGGCCTGGTCGTAATACTTGATCAGCACGCCGTCGGCACGCGCGGCATGCGCGGCCTGGGCGGCGCGGGCCATCACCGTATCGGCCGGCAGGCGGTTGTCGGTGCAGCTGTCCACACCGATGTGGGCCTGCAGCTGGTGGAACGATTCGGGGCCCCGCACCGGCTCGCTGACCACTTCGGCCAGATGCTCCAGCACGTGTTCCAGTTCGTAACGGCCCTTGATCGCCAGGATGAAATCCTCGCCCGGCTGGTAGGCCAGCAGGCCGTAACGGCCGCCCAGCCCGCCCAGCCTTGCGGCCACCGCACGCAGCACCTGCTCGCCGATGTCCTGGCCCAGGGTGTCGCCGACCAGCTGCAGGCCGCGCAGCTGGATGTGGGCAATGGCATAGGGGCGGTCGCGCATGTCCAGGGTGTCGGCCAGGGCGCGGCGGGTCATCAGCCCGGTTTCCGGGTGGTGGCTGGCGCGGTAGGCCAGGTCACGCTCGTAGGCCAGGCGCTCGGTCACATCCACCGCCAGCACCAGGCAGGCGTCGTGGCCGGCAAATTCCAGGCGGGCGGTCTGCTCCTGCACCGAAAGCAGGGTGCCGTCCTTGCGCTGGTGGGTACGTACCCGCGATTCACGCAGCACTCCACGCTGGATCAGGCTGATGGTCTCGCGCAGCTCGGCCCAGTCCTCCTGCGGACGGATGTCCAGCACGGTCATCGCCAGCAGCTCCTCGCGGCTGTAGCCGTAACGCTCGACCGCGGCGTGGTTGACCTCCAGAAAGCGCAGGTTCTGCAGGTCAAACAACCAGAACGGCACCGGATTGCGTTCAAACAGGATGCGGAACTGGCGCTCGGCCTCGCGCGCGCGCTCCTGTGCCTGCACCCGTTCGGTCACATCCACCGCCGCACCGGTCATGTAGCCGCTGCCATCGGCCACCCGCTCGCCGCGCACCGACAGCCAGCGGATCACGCCACCGGGAAACACCAGGCGGAACATCAGGTCCATCGGCTGTTCGCCGCTCCAGGCCTGCTGCCAGCTGCGCCGCACCATCGCCACATCCAGGTGGTGCACGCGTTCAAACACATCGCCCAGGCTGGCCGAGTTGTGGTCCAGGCCAAACGCCTGCGCCGCCCCGTGCCCCCAGTGCAGGGTCTGGGTGTTGGCCGTCCAGGTACTGACCCGGCCGATCTTGTTGGCCAGGGCCAGTTCGGCCGAACCGGCGCGCAATTCATCGGCCAAACGCTGCTGGCGCAGGTGTGCGTTGCGGATCGCATACAGCAGGTAACCCACCCCGAGCAGGTAGATCAGGTAGATCAGCAGGGAGCCGGCCAGGTAGCGCCACCAACCCACCAGGGCCTCGTCACGGGCACGCGCGGTGACCACCCGCAGCGGCAGCTGGCCCGGCTCGCCGACCGCCAGCACACGCACCACGCCATCACCGAACACCTCCTCACCGCTGGCCGTCTGCGGGTACTGCGCCATGTTCTGCGCCCAGTAGCCCAGCTGGCGCCCGAGCAGGCGCGGTCCGCGGCTGTCGGCCAGCACCAGGCCGGCGCGGTCCAGCAGCAACTGCACGCCACCGGCACCGAGCTGGTCATTGCCGACCAGGGCCTGCATCTGGCTGCCGCGCAGGCGCAGCAGCAGCCAGCGCCCGGCATCGATGCGCATGGCCAGCGGCAACTGCCAGCTGTTGTCGCTGCGGGCCTGCAGCGGGCCGATGTACAGCGGACTGCCGGTGACCAGGTTGCCGGCCACCGCCCAGTCATAGAAATTCGGATCGCCACGGCTGCCGGCCAGCAGCTGGCCGCTGTCATCCACCACACTCAGGTCCACCAGCTCCGGGTTGCGGGCGGCGGTCTGTTCCAGCACCTGCTCCAGCACCTGCGGTTGCAGCTGGTTGTTGCCCAGGGCCTGGCGCAGCTGCAGCAGCTGGCCCTGCACGCTGGTCATGGCCCGGGTGGTGGTGTCGAGCTGGTGCTGCAGCAGGCGCTGGGTCGATTGCGCCTGCAGGCTGGCCTGGCGCTGCATCAGCGACAGGCGTGACTGTCGGTCCACCCCGAGCATCAAGGCAAATGCGCAGGCCAGCACCAGGGCCACAACCGCCCCTGCACTGGCCACCACCCGCATCTGTTGTCTATAGGCATGCTGCCCGGGCATTCCAACCTCTCCCCGCGCAGCCCCGAGGCTGCGACCAATTGCCAAGCTCCACTATTACCTTATCGGCCGCCATCGCGCAGACAACAATAAGACTGCCTAGCATGCCCGAGGGGGCTTGCCACAGGAACCCTGTTCACGCTTTTGCAAACCCATTGACCCGAAGCGGTGAGTTGCGCGTTTTCACGCCGGCTTAGCAATTGCAGCAGATCCCCGATTTTCTGTGCACTTGCACAAATATTCGCTGCATTTATCTGTTTTTCAAGCCCATGCCTGCTTGCGCAGCGCAGCACCCAGTCCGTCACTGCCGGCAATGGCCAGCCTGCCCATTGCGTCTCCACAACGACAGGCGCACAACAACAGCCATGCCGTCGCAACCGTGGACAGCGGCGGCCCTTGAGGCCAGTTGCATAGGAGTAAGCCGATGATTGCCTTGTTCAAAGGTCTGGGATTGCTGCTGCAGGACAACGAGCTGTACCGCGCCCCGTTTGAAAAGCAGGTCGCGCACTGGAAAGCCAAGACTGAAACCCAGCTGCATGACGAAGTGGACCTGCTGGCCCGGGCCAAGTGCCAGTGGCTGATCGTGTCCATCGTGCTGTGGCAGGCTGCCGCGCTGCTGGCGCTGGCGCTGATCGTCAATTACCTGTGGCGCGATGACTTCCAGATCACCCTGACCCGGGTGGTCATCGTGTTCGGCTCGTGGGTCTCGATCCTGTTCGTGATCTGGTTCATGGCCAACATGTTCGACCAGACCGCCGGCTTCGAGCGCTGGATGAAGGCCTTCAACAGCCGCGCCCGGGTCAGCCGCGATGCCGACAGCATCGAGGAAGTGGCCCAGGCCCTGGACATGGCCCGGCAGTATCCGGAAGTGATGGACTACAAGCAGGAGGTCATGGCCCAGCGCGAGCTGCGTCACGAGGACATCCGCATCATGCGCGAACTGGGCAGGATCCGGCAGCATTCGGCCCTGGTGGTCCAGCTCAACCAGATGGGCGACCGCAACCTGCGCCTGCAACCGGCCTTCTGAGTCCGGCCAGCCAACCACGCAAAAAACAACGGGGCGCCACTGGCGCCCCGTTGTTTTTGCCTGCGCAGCCTCTCAGCCGGCAATGCGCTTACTTGCGCTGGTCATCGCTGGCGCGGCGCAGCTCGCCGAACTGCGAGGACGCCCCCCAGGCCGGCCACTGGCGCGAGTTGGCCAGTTCGCTGCCCAGCGCATGCAGGATTTCCAGGTCACGCACGGCACCGGCGAAGGTCCACTCCGGCTGCCATTCATCGGCCTGCTGGTGGTAGCGGTTGACGTTGTACTCGGCAGCCGCCGCACGCCCGGCCTCGATCCCGCCATCGACCAGGTCCTGGCCGGCGCCGTAGGAAACGGCCGGCACGCCGCGCTTGGCGAACGGGAAGTGGTCCGAACGGAAGAACAGGCCGGCTTCGGGCTTGCTGTCCGGGGTGTAACGCACATCCCAGCGCCCGGCCACCTCGATCAGCTGGTCCAGCAGCTGCACATCGGCAGTGCCGTAGATGCCGAAATCACGCGAGGGACCCATGGTCGCCGCGCCATCCACATTGAGCACGGCAACGGTCTTTTCCAGCGGGTACAGCGGGTTGTTGGCGTAGTACTCCGAGCCCAGCAGGCCCTTTTCCTCGGCGGTCACGGCCAGGAACACCAGCGAACGCTGCGGCTGCGGCCCGGCCATGAAGCCACGGGCCATTTCCAGGATCGCCGCGGTGCCGCTGGCATTGTCGGTGGCGCCATTGAAGATGCGGTCGCCGCGGGCATCGGGCTCACCCACGCCGATGTGGTCCCAGTGCGCCGAATAGATGATGGTTTCGTCCGGGTGGGTGCTGCCTTCGATGCGGCCGACCACGTTGTGGGAAACGATCTGCTCGCTCTTGACCGCATAGCTGGCCGAGAAGGTCTGCCCGCCCAGCGCCACCGGCTGGAATTCGCGGGTCTGCGCGGCCGCCTTGAGCTTTTCAAAATCCAGCCCGGCATCGGCGAACAGTTGCACGGCCAGGTCACGCTGGATCCAGCCTTCCACCGCGGTGTGGGCCGACTTCGGATCGGTACGCACCACGTCGAACATGGTGTTGGCATTGGAGCCGGCCACGGTGGCCCAGCCGTAGGAGGCCGGGGCGGTCTCGTGCACGATCAGCACGCCGGCAGCGCCCTGGCGGGCGGCCTCTTCGTACTTGTAGGTCCAGCGGCCGTAGTAGGTCATGCCCTTGCCGTCGAAGTCGCCTTCGCCGCTTTCAAAATCCGGATCGTTGACCAGCACCACCATGATCTTGCCGGCCAGGTCCACGCCCTTGAAGTCGTCCCAGTTGCGCTCCGGCGCATGCACGCCGTAACCGACGAACACCAGCGGCGCATCGACCAGGGTGACCTGGCTGCTGCCGTCCTGGGCCGGGCGCACGGTGATCTGCTCACGCTGGCTCAGCGACTGGTGCGCACCGGGCTTGCCGATGGACAGCACCGGGTTGCCGACGATGTCGCTCATCACCAGCGGCACGGCCTGGGTCCACAGGCGCTTGCCGTCGACCAGGTCGCCACCGGGCTGCACGCCGGCCTGCTCCAGCGCCGCGGACAGATAGGCCACGGTCTTGCGCTCACCCTCGGTGGCCGGCGAACGGCCTTCGAAGGCGTCGGAGGCCAACTCCTTGACGTCGGCATTGATGCGCGCAGCGTCAAAGGCCGGGGTGGCAGCCATCAGCGCCGAGGAAATGGACAGCGCCAGCGCGCCGGTAAGCACTCGTTTCACGGATACCTCATCAAATCGTGGGCCAGACAATCACCCGAGTGTAGTGCACCACGGGCCGTGATCACCCCTGCCCATGGTCAGGCTCACTGCAGGCGCAACCACAGCTCGCTGTCCGCCGCCTGGTTGCCATGCCAGTCGCGTGCACTGATGCGCAGGCGGTAGTCGCCGGCCGGCAGCGCGCTGACATCCAGCCCGCCGCGTGCCATCCGGCCATCACGCACGGTGTTGGTGACCAGGTACTGGAAGCGGGTCACCGCGCTGCCGTGCACGGTGATGCCACTGTCCGGACCATAGGCATGCAAGACCGCATCGCGCTGTGGCGGCATGCGGTTGAACTCCAGATTCATCAGCGGCTGCTCGTAACCGGGAAGTGGCCGGCCGGTGGCATCGAGCAACTGCCAGCCCAGCGCGTACAGGCCCAGGCGACGGCGCGGCAGGTTGCCATCCACCTGGTCGCGGGCATGCACCGCCAGCTGCACCACCCCGGCGCTGCGCGGCAGGTGCCACACCCCCTCGCGCAGCTGGCCGACCCGGCGCTCGTCGGCATCGAGCACGGCAATGCCCTCGATCACCGGGGCGATGGTGTCGATGAAGCCGGTAAAGCCCAGCCCGATCGCATTGCGCTCGTACCCGCCCGGGCCGACCTGCAGGTGCACATGGGCCTGGGCGTTGATCGTGCCCAGGGCGTCACCGGCGGCAAACCGGGTACCACGACGCACGCGTACCCGTTCGACCCGGCCGCGAGCGTCGCGCAGCAGCTCGAAACGGCCATCCAAAGGCTGGCCACTGGCCGTACGCCCCACCCGCATGTGGATGTAGTCCAGATCGGCCACGGCCAGCCCCTCGGCCTGGCCATTGGGGCTCCACGCCGCCATCGGGCTGGACACCTTGCCATCGGCAATGGCCAGCACGCGCTGGCCGACATCACCGCGGATGTCGAAACCGGCATGCAGGTGGTTGCGGTTCTTGCCGGCGAAGGTGCCGCGCACCTCGCCCAAGGTGCCCACCACCTCGTGCCAACCACGCTGCGGGGCCAGTGGCCAACGGCCGGCGGTGGCCGGCAGTGCGCGTGCCGGATCCGGGCCAATCTCCCCGCTCACGCTTGTCTGGCCCGCTGGCTGGCTGCGCAGCCAGTGCAGGCGCATGCCGCCGGCATCGCTGACCAGCAGGCCGCCTTCCGGGGTCAGGGCCAGGCCGGCCGGGCGCGACAAGCGCACTGACGGATCGCTGCCGAACACGGTGCTCAGGTGCCCCTGCACACTGCGCTGGAGCACCCGCCCGCTCAGCCGTTCGCCGATGTAGAGCACACCGTCAGCGGTGATCGCCAACGCCTGCGGCTGCCACAACTGGCGCTCGTCCGTGCCGCCGACCACGGTGTCCACCCGGCCATCGGGATGCACCCGGCGGATCGCGTCATTGCCCAGGTCGGCCACCCACAGCACACCCTGGCCGTCCAGGGCCAGGCCGGTCGGGGTATCAAAACGTGCCTCCGCGCCCGGGCCGTCGGCCAGACCGGGCCCACCACCACCGGCCAGGGTCCGGACCTGGCCATCGCGGCCGATCAGCGCAATGCGGTCATTGAAGGTATCGGCCACATAGACCTGGCCATCGGCGGCCACGGCCACGGCCATCGGCGCATCGAAGCGGGCCTGCGCGGCCGGGCCATCGCCATCACCGGGCTGGCCATTGCCGGCCAGGGTGCTCAGCTGGCCATCGCGCAGCACGCGCACCGCATGGTTGCCGGTATCGGCGATCAGCAGCGCGCCATCGCCGGCCAGGGCAATGCCGGACGGGGTATGCAGGCGCGCCTGCGCAGCCGGGCCATCGGCATAGCCTTCGCTGCTGCCGGCCAGATCGTGCAGCTGGCCGTGGATGTCCAGGTAACGGATACGGTTGTTGTCGCCGGCATCGCTGATGTACAGCCCGCGCAGGCCGTCACGGGCAATACCCCAGGGCTCGGCAAGGCGGGCCTGGCGGGCCGGGCCATTGCGCAGGCCGGGCTGTCCGTCACCGGCCAGCCACCAGGCCTGGGCCTGCCAGGCCAGTGCCGTGGCCGGCGCCGGCGCTGCGGGCTGCGGCCGCGTCCACCACCAGCCGGCGGCCATGCCGGCCACCACCACGGCCATTGCCGGCCCCGTCCACCATTTACGCTTGCCCACACTCACACCTGCTCATTGCACCGGCGTGCACCATAACCGACCTCCCCGTCACCGCCTACGCTGGCAAGGCTGGCCGCATGCTGAGCTTGACCCTGGACCAGGCACTGGCCGTGCACGACGCACAAGGCCAGCTTCTACTGCGGCTGCCGCTTCCAGTGCCGGCGCAAGGCCGCTTCCCGCCCACACCCGCGCAGCTGGAACAGGCCATTGCCCACATCGAGGATGCGCTGATGCGGCAACTGCCTGCCCTGGCCGGCCGGCCCGGGCCATTGCACAGCCACAGCGCGGCCAGCAATGCCCTGCGCGAACCGGCCGGGCTGCCGTTCGATGGCGTCCAGTGGTTGTCACGGCAGAGTCTGGAAGCGCTGTTCAACCGCCTGGCCGATGCCGCCAACGGGGCGCCGCTGCGCCAGCTCGGCCTGCCTGAAGACCGGCTCTTCGCCGCCCATCTGACCGCCCTGCGCGAGCTGCTGCATCACGCCGACCTGGACGGCGTCTGGCTGCACCCCTGAGCCGGGCGGCTCAGGCCTGCTGCAACTTGCGCACCATGCGTGCGTGTTCGCGCAGGTAGCGGCGGGCCTCGCGGCTCTTCTGCGCCTGGCTGAGGATCTTGCCGGAGACCTGGAAGAACTTCTTCTCTTCCTCGCGCAGGTGATGGTGGACTTTTTCCGACAGCTCGGCTGCCTTGTCCGCCCAGGCCTGGCCGTCGATGGCCAGGGCCTGCAGGTCAGCCACCAGCTCATCGATCTGGTGGTGCTCGTGCAGGGCATGCCGGCTGGCATCCAGGCCGGCATCGTCCATCAGCATCGGCACATACAGCGCGCGCTCCTCGGCCGCCTCGTGGGCGGCGAGCTCGATGCGCAACTCGGTGAACACCTGCTGCCGACGCTGCACATCACGGATGCGTACCAAAGAGCGCAACAAACCACGCTGGACCTCATGGCTGGCACGCAAGGCGTCATACAGGTTCTCACTCATGTCCGGCTCCTGTGGGTTGGCCCGGGCCAGCCTGCACGGGCGCCGATGAACATGACGTGCGTGCTCAGGCCGGCTCGTTGCCCAGCAACTGCTCGCGACGCAGGCGCCGCACCAGCGCGCGACTGCCGGCATCCAGGCCCAGCACCCGCACCTGCACCTGGTGCTGGCGCAGGCGTTTGACCACCGTGTCCAGTGCGGCCACTGCGGTGATGTCCCACAACCGGGTGGCCGACAGGTCGATCACCACCGCGCGCCCTTCCAGGCCCCGCGCATCGAAGGCATCGATGAAGGCGTCGGCCGAGGCGAAGAACACCTGACCACTGACCCGGTAGTGGCGCTCGGCGCCGACATCCTCGTGCACGATCTGCATCAGCCCGGCCACCTTCAGGGTGAAGAACACCCCGGACAGCAGCACACCGATGCCCACGCCGGCGGCCAGGTTGTGGGTGGCCAGGGTCACCGCCACGGTGGCCAGCATCACCAGCGAGGACAGGCGCGGGTAACGCACCAGGGTGGACAGAGAGGCCCAGTCAAACGTGGCCACCGAGACCACCACCATGATCGCCACCAGGGCCACCACCGGCACCTGGGCCACCCACGGCTTGAGCAGCACCATCAGCACCAGCAGGAAGATGCCGGCAAAGGCGGTGGACAGGCGGCCGCGGCCGCCATAGGTCACATTGCCCACGGCCTGGCCGATCATGCCGCAGCCGGCAATGCCGCCGAACAGGCTGGAGCCGATGTTGGCCAGGCCCAGGCCGGTGCACTCACGGTTCTTGTTGGACGGGGTGGCGGTCATTTCATCGACCACGCGCGCGGTCATCAGCGACTCGAGCAGGCCGACCATGGCGATGGCCAGGGCCGGCATGGCAATGATGCGCAGGGTGTTCCAGCTCCACGGCACTTCAGGCAGGCCGACAAAGGCCGGCAGCGAAGCCGGCAACTGGCCCAGTTCGTCCACGGTCTTCAGCGGCAGGTCCAGAGCCACGGCCAGGCCGCTGAGCACCAGGATGCAGATCAGCGGCGAGGGAATCGCCTTGACCCCGGGCAGGGGCAGCCGCGGCAAGCCCCAGATGATGGCCAGGCCCAGGCCCAGCATCGCCCAGGTGGCCGTGTTGGCCTCTTCCAGCTGCGGCAGCTGGGCACTGAAGATCAGGATCGCCAGCGCATTGAGGAAGCCGGTGCGCACCGAGGAAGACACAAAGCGCAGCAGCACGCCCATGCGCAGCAGGCCGAAGGCAATCTGCACCACACCGGCCAGCAGGCCGGCGGCAAACAGGTAAGGCAGGCCATGGCTGGCAATCAGCGGCGCGGCGACCAGGGCCACCGAACCGGCGGCGGCGGTGATCATCGCCGGGCGGCCGCCGAACACCGCGATGATGATGCTCATCACGAACGAGGCGAACAGGCCCACCTGCGGGTCAATGCCGGCGACAAAGGAAAACGCGATCACTTCCGGGATCAGCGCAAAGGTGGCCACCGCGCCGGCCAGCATTTCCCGCACAGGGTTGGCGCGCCACTGCGCCAGTTCGTTTTTCAGCAAGGACATACAGCCGGCCAGCAGCGCTCGCACGCCGCCGTGATTGTCAGGAAGGGGCGCGCATTATGCGCCGCCGGGGCCGGCCACGGCGCCCACCCCTGCAGGCGGGCAGGCCATACCGCGCCCCAACAAAAAGAGCGGCCGATGGCCGCCCCTTCCCCTTGACCGTATTGCCCCTGCTCAGCCATCGATGGCATCGAGTGCCTTCTGGATCTCTTTCAGGCCCAGGTTGGTCCAGTCCTTGGTGATTTCGGCCTGGGTGCGGGCGTTGACCTGCTGGTGCAGCAAGGGGCGCAGTTCGCCCATGGAAATCGGGTCGGCGACCAGCACCAGATGCTCGAAGCCATGGTTCAGGGCCTGGTTGTTCAGCCACAGCGCCAGCTTGCGGTTGAAGGTGGCCTCGGCAATGTCCACGCTCTGCGGCTGGCTGCCGGACGGGCCCAGATGCGGGTCATCCAGGTCGGGCATGTCCTGTTCCTGCAGGCGGACCCCGCTGGCATTGCCGGCGTTGTGCAGCAAACGCACGCTGCCGCCGTTGGCCACCACGATCCAGGTATTGGGTTTGAGCAACAGCATCGCCATCTGCCTCGTCAGCCGCACCACCGGTGCCGGATGGGCCATGGTCACCAGCGGCGGGTGAACGCAGCGTCCTTGCCCTGCCCGCCTCCGCCCCGCACTCGGGTAGGATCGGCACCCCGATTGTTGCCCTGCGGCGTTGCCCGCCCCCTGCCCGTGCCCCATTACTCCGGCCCCCTGCTCACCCATTCCGTGTTCGATGCCATGAGCCGCGCCCGCCGCAAGGGGCAAGGCGTGCTCACGACCAGCTTCGATCTCGGCGTCAGCCAGGCCGAAGCGCGGCTGGAAAATGAGCACTGGGAGCTGCACGGGCAGGGCAAGGA
>NZ_LDJM01000035.1 GCF_001431485.1 Stenotrophomonas ginsengisoli
CCGGCCTTGCGGGCTGCCGCACCTCGCTCTCACCTCAAACTGTAGTCCTGCCCAAGACACAAGCGGCCCCGGCCGCGAAGCCGTGGAAGTCTGAAGCTCTGCAGGAGCGGCTCCGGCTGTGCGACTCAGGCCTGCCCGGCCAGGGCGAGGTAGCGGGCGTGCAGGGCGGCAATCGGGGCATCCAGTTGGTCCGGGGTGCCGCTGTTGTCCAGCACGTCATCGGCCATGGCCAGGCGCGCGCTGCGTTGTGCCTGGGCGGCGATCATCGATTCGGCCAGGGCCTGGTCGATGCTGTCACGGGCGATCAGGCGCTGCAATTGCACCTGGCGCGGGACATCAATCACCAGCACCCGGTTGATCCATGGGTATTGCTTGCGGCCGACTTCGGCCAGCAGCGGGATGGCGGCGATGGCGTAGGCGCTGCTGGCCTGTTGGCACTGGGCGATCATCTCGGCGCGGATCGCCGGATGGGTGATGGCTTCCAGCTCGCTGCGTGCCAGCGGGTCGGCAAACACGATGCGCCGGAGGGCGGCGCGGTCCAGCTGGCCATCAGCCTGCAGCACCGATGCGCCGAAGTGGCTGGCAATAGCCTGCAGGGCCGGTTGGCCGGGGGCAACCACGGCACGGGCGGCGATGTCGGCATCGGCAATGCTGATGCCCAGGGCGGCGAAGCGGGCGCTGACCGCGCTCTTGCCCGAGGCGATGCCGCCGGTCAGGCCAATGATGTAGTTGCTCATGCGGGCTGGGAACTCAGGCAGGGGCAGGTGGCTGGGTGATGTGGCCGCTGCCGCAGGCGGCGGTGGCCGGTGCGGTGCGGCAGATGGTGAGGCTAGCCTGTCTGCAGGTGGGATGGCGACAAAAAAACCGCCCCGGAGGGCGGCTTTTGCTGGTGTGCAGTGTTCAGCGCAGCCCGCTGATGCGCAGGTAGCCATCAATGAGCTGGTCGCCCCACATGAAGACGATCCAGCCGGCGATGGCCAGGTAGGGCCCAAACGGGATCGGCGTGCTGTCGTCCTGCTTCTGCATGCGCAGCCAGATGGTGCCGACAATGGCGCCCACGATGGAAGACAACAGGATGATCGGCAGCACCCCTTGCCAGCCGCACCAGGCGCCCAGGGCGGCCAGCAGCTTGAAATCGCCGTGGCCCATGCCCTGTTTGCCGGTGAACTGCTTGTAGATCCAGCACACGCTCCACAGGCTCAGGTAGCCCAGGGCAGCACCGATCAGGGCGGGTTTGGCCGGCATGTACAGGTTGTCGGCGCTGGCAATCAGGCCCAGCCACAGCAGGGGCAGGGTCAGCGAGTCCGGCAGGTACTGGGTGCGCAGGTCGATACCTGACAACGCCACCAGGAAGCAGCTGAGCACCATTGCGCCGAAGCCCTGCCAGCCGAAGCCGAACTGCCACACGCTGGCCACGCAGAGCGCGGCCGTGATTGCTTCCACGGCCGGGTACTGCATGGAGATCGGGGCGGCACAGTGGCGGCACTTGCCGCCCTGCACCAGCCAGCTGACCAGCGGGATGTTCTCGTACCAGCTCAGCTTGTGCTTGCAGTGCGGGCAGTGCGAGGGCTCCACCACGATGCCGGGTGGGGCGGGCTCGTACAGCTCGGGCAGCTCCAGCACTTCGCGTGCATCGCGCTTCCACGCCCATTCCAGGCGCTTGGGCAGGCGCAGGATCACCACATTGAGAAAGCTGCCGATGAGCAGCCCCAGGCCGGCGGCGAGGGGGTAGCCCAGCGCCGGATGCTGGTCGAGAAAAGCCATAGGTCGGGTTACACCACGGAAGCCAGTTTGAAGATGGGCAGGTACATGCCGATCACGATGCTACCGACAATGGTGCCGATAAACACCATGATCATCGGCTCGATCAGGCTGCTCAGCGCATCCACCGAGTTGTTCACTTCCTGCTCGTAGTACTCGGCCACCTTGTACAGCATGTCATCCAGGGCGCCGGCCTCTTCGCCGATGGCGGTCATCTGGATCACCATGTGCGGGAACAGGTTGACCTGCTTCATCGCCATGTTGACCGGGTAGCCGACCGAGACGTCATCGCGCATGCGCAGCACGGCTTCCTCGTACACGGTGTTGCCGGTGGCGCCGGCCACGATGCCCAGCGCCTCCACCAGCGGCACACCGGCCTTGAAGGTCACCGCGGTGGTGCGGGCGAAGCGGGCAATGGCGCTGTTGTGCAGGATGTTGCCGATCACCGGTACCTTCAGCGACAGGCGGTCCATGCCCTTGCGCAGGCCAGCCGAGCGTTTGTAGGCAAAGATGAAGCCGACGATGGCGGCGATGGTGGCCAACAATATCCAGATGCCGTTGCTGACCATGAACTTGGAGCAGTTGACCAGGAACTGGGTGAAGGCCGGCAGGTCGGCGCCGAAGCCCTTGAACACGTCCTCGAACTGCGGGATCACCCACACCATCAGAATAGAGGTAACCAGTATGGCCACGAAGATCACCATGGCCGGGTAGAACAAGGCCTTCTTGATCTTGCCCTTCAGTGCTTCGATGTTTTCTTTGTAGTTGGCAATGGTGTCCAGCACCGTTTCCAGCACACCGGCGCCTTCACCGGCGCGTACCAGGTTGCGGTACAGGTCATCGAACTGGATCGGGTGCTTGCAGATCGCCTCGTACAGCGAGGAGCCGCCCTCGATGTCGGCACGGATCTGGCCGACCATCTTCTTCATGCGCGGGTTCTTGTGGCCCTCGCCGATGATCTCCAGCGAGCCGACAATCGGCACGCCGGATTTCATCATCGTGGCCATCTGCCGCGAGAAGAAGGCAATGTCCTTGGCGCTGATCTTGGCCCCGGCCGCGCCGAACAACGGCTTGGGCTTGGGCTTGACCACGGTGGGGGTGATGCCCTTGCGGCGCAGCTCGGCCTTGAGCAGGTTGGCGTTCTTGGCCGATTCCTCGCCCTTCATCTTGATGCCACGCTTGTCCGTACCCTCCCAGACAAACGGCTGCATCTGGCTGGTGGCGCGGTCCACCGGGCCGGTTTTCATTGCACTGCGACTGACTGCCATTGATCTCTCCCCTGCCAGCCTTCCCCGGGCCGGACAACCGCCCCATGGTAGCGGCAAACGCTGCGGTTGCGCACATGGCCACCGGGCGGCTGGCGCCAGCACGGCAGATAAATGCGGGTTGATTCGTCAAATTGTGACAGGGTGCGTCAGTTTTCCGCGTAAAAACACAAAGCTCCCCCGTCAAGGCTTCCAATTCCGGCCAGACCTGCGATCATGGCCGGCAGGGGTTGGAGAGGCGTAACGGGGATCTGGCACGCTTTCTGCTACACCAACACCTGCACGGGGCTCTCGCTTGCTGCATCGGCTTGGCCGGGGACTTCAGGTGGCCGTGCTCCGTAGTTCACTTTGATCAACAACACTCCTAGGGGATGTACCCATGAAGAAGCAGCAAGGCTTTACCCTGATCGAACTGATGATCGTTGTCGCGATCATCGCCATCCTGGCCGCCATCGCTCTGCCGGCCTACCAGAACTATGTTGCCAAGTCGCAGGTCACCGCTGGTCTGGCCGACATTCGTGGTGGCATCACCGCATTCGAAGAAGGCATCCAGTCGGGTAAGGCTGGTAGCGCGACCCTTGACGACCTGGGTCTGGCCACCAGCACCGCGCGTTGCGGCATTGCTGTCGGTGCAACTCCTGCCTATAGCGCGACCAATGGCCAGTCCATTGTCTGCACCCTGAAGGGCAACCCGAAGGTTGTTGGCAAGACTGTCACCCTGACCCGCAATGCTTCGGGTGCATGGAACTGCACCACCAGCCTGACTGGCACCGACGCAGCCAAGTTCAACCCGGCTGGCTGCAACTAATAGCTGCTGTAGGTTGACGTGAAAGGGGCGGAAACGCCCCTTTCTTGTTGAAGAGTTCGCCTGTGGAGTGTGGGGGCTATATGGGCAAGCAACGCGGTTTTACCTTGATTGAACTGATGATTGTGGTGGCGATCATCGCCATCCTGGCCGCCATCGCGCTGCCGGCTTACCAGAACTATGTGGCCAGGAGCCAGCTCACTGCCGGCCTGGCCGATCTGCGAGGTGGGCTGACCGGGTTCGAGTCACATGTACTGGTGGAGGATGTCACCACCTTCAATCTGACCGATATCGGCTTGCCGGCAAGCACGCCGCGCTGCGGCTTGAGCATGCTGTCCGGTGATACCGGCTTCATCCGCTGCACCCTGAAGGGTAATCCGCAGGTGGCCGGCAAGACCATCGAGCTGGCGCGTACGGCGTCGGGCGAATGGCAGTGCAAGGTGCAGGCCAGCATTGACAGCAAGCTGTGGCCGGCCGGTTGCCGGTAAGTCGCCAGGATTGTGCTGTTGTAATGGCGTAATTGGGGAAGTGTGTAATGCAAGCGAGCAAGGCAGCCGGGGCTGGCTGGAAGCAAGGGCTGGCCGGGCTGGCCATGGTGCTGTTGACGGCTGCCGTTTACTGGCCGGGTTTGAGCGGCCCGTTCCTGTTTGATGACTTTCCTGCTCTGGTCAGCAATGCCCGTGTGCATGTGGTCGCCGGTGACTGGCCCGGTCTGTGGCGCGCGGCCACCAGTTTCGACCCGGGCGGTACCGGGCGCCAGTTGGCCATGGCCAGTTTCGGCCTGAACCATATGCTGGGAGGGCTGGAGCCCTGGGGTTGGAAACTGGGTGGCCTGCTGGTGCACCTGCTCAATGCGCTGCTGGTGTATGTGCTGTGCCTGCGCCTGCTGGCCCTGGCCGGGGTGCAGCAGTGGCTTCGCCTGTCTGCTTTCGCCGTGGCGCTGCTGTGGGCGGTGCACCCGTTGCAGGTGTCCACCGTGCTGTATGTGGTGCAGCGGATGGAAACCCTGTGCCTTACCTTCACCTTGCTGGCCTTGCTGGCCTATCTGCGTGCGCGCAGCGCGCAAATTGCCGGTGGGCGGGGTTGGCCGTGGCTGCTTGGTTGCGCGCTGTGCTTTGTGCTGGCGCTGGGGGCCAAGGAAAGTGCCTTGCTGCTGCCGCTGTACACTCTGGCGTTAGAGCTGAGCTTGCTGGGCTTTGCTGGTAATACGGTAGGACAGCGTCGTTTCTGGCGCTGGGGCTATGCGGCAGGTAGTGCCCTTGGTGTGCTGTTGTTTGTGACAGTCATCGTGCCGCATTACGGCAGTCTGGAAACCATTACCGGGCGGGATTTCAATACGGTTGAGCGTGTTCTCAGCCAACTGCGCATCCTGCCGATGCATCTGGGCCAGATGCTGTTGCCGTTGCCGGCCAGCATGACCTTCTATTACGACGACTTTATTGCCTCCACCACGCTGCTGCAGCCGTGGACTACCTTGGCCGGCGGGCTGTTGCTGGCCGGTCTGTTGGCACTGGCGTGGTGGCTGCGCCGGCGTGCACCGCTGACTGCGCTGGGTATCTTCTGGTTCTTCGCCGCCCATGCCATCACCTCCAGCGTGGTGCCGCTGGAGCTGGTGTTCGAGCATCGCAACTACTTCGCCCTGCTGGGCGTGCTGCTGGTGCTGGCCGATATCGTGCGTCGTATCCCGGTGCGCGATGGCCCTGGCATCAAGATTGCCGGGGTGGCTGCTGCGATTGTGCTGTTCGGCCTGCTGGCCATGGTGCGTTCGGCAACTTGGGGAGATCGCTTGCTGTTGGCCACTGAGTTTGTGGCGACCAACCCGCAATCGCCACGTGCCGCCCATGAGCTGGGTGTGCTGTATTACGAAATGGCTGATGGCTCCGCCAATTCGCCGTTCTTCAGCCTGGCGGTCAATACGTTCGAGCGCGAGGCGGGCCTGCCCAAGGCCAGTATCCTGGCGGAGCAGTCATTGATCCTGATGCACGCTGGCCAGGGTTTGCCGGTAGAACCGAGGTGGTGGTCGGGCCTGCACCGCCGGTTGCAGGAGCAGCCGGTCACCCCGCAGACCACGGCTGCCTTGTTTGGCCTGCTTGGAAACAGGGTCAACAAGGGGGTGGAGCTGGATGACCGTGCGCTGGATCAAGCGTTCATGTTGATGTTTGAACGTGTCAGTATGCCGCCCAACAGCTATTTTGACGTGGCCATGCATGCTTTGGATTACAGCCATGATGAGCCGCTGGCACGGAGCTTGCTGATGCAGGCTGTTAGTACTAGTGCTGAGTACCCCCATTATGTGCCGGTGATGGCTGGTGTGCTGCGCGAAAAGGGGCGTGACGATCTGGCTGAGTGGATTGTCGTCAAATCCCGTGAATAGGCTGATTCTGCCATCTGGCCGAGGAGCGTTGCTGGTGGCCGATGTCCGGGGGCAGTTGCAGGCTGCTCTGTCTGAAGGGTGAATCATGGGGTCAATTGCGCGAACTACGCTGAAAACCACTGCAGTATTCGGGCTTCGCTTTGTTGTGCAGGCGGCTACGTTGCTGCTGGTTGCTTACGCTCTTGGGCCGGATGCGTATGGTGCTTTCGCTGGTGTGATCGGGCTGGCGGTATTTCTGGGTTCGCTGGCTGGTTTCGGTATGCCGTTGTTGCAGTTGCGGGCTTCGGCTGCTGGTCCCGGAAAACAGCATGGGGCTCTGCCTTATGCGTTTCCTGCGGTGTTGCTTTCAGGCTTTTTGCTATTGGCTATCTATGTGCCACTTTGCTTATATCTGTTCCCATCGGCAAGGCTGGGGGCAGGGTTGCTGTTTGCATTCGGGTTTTCCGAGTTGATAGTGCAGCCGTTGCTTGTACTTTTTGCTTCCATGCGCCATGGAGCGGGTGAAGTGGTCAGGTCGCAGCTGTTGCAGTTAATGCCGTTATTTTTGCGTGCTGTTGCGGCAGGTGCAGTAGTCATGCTGGCTCCTGCTTCTCCATTGCTGTGGTATTGCTGGGCCTATGTGCTGGCTGCGCTGGCTTCGTTCACTGTTGCCTGGAATGGTATGGCAGTGGCTGGGTTCCGTTCGTGGCGCTTGCCGCAGGGTGCTGAGTGGCGACAGGCGTTCGGTTTCGCAGCTGCGGAAGTTTCCCGTAATGGCCCGACAGAGCTGGACAAGTCCGTTGCTATGCGGTTTCTGGGTGGCAGTGATGCCGGCTTATATGCGGCAGGTTCCCGTATTGTGGCTGCCTTCGTGCTTCCTGTAATGGCAATGGTGGTTTCATCCCTGCCGCGCTTGTTTCGCGAGGCGGATGGGGAGTATGTGCCGATTCGGCTTATCGTGGCCATGTTGGCATCGTCGTGCATTTATGGGGCGATAATGGCACTTCTTCTCTGGTTGGGGGCTCCGAGAATCGATGGTTTGTTCGGGGCTGCATATGCAGGGATTGGGGGAATTGTTGGCGCGATGTGTATGGTTGTTCCCGGTTTGTCCTTGCGCCTGGTTTCCGGTTATGTCCTGATGGTTCTTGGAAGGGTGTGGTGGCGTGTTGGGGTTGAGTTCCTGGGTGTTTTCTTGATGGTTTTTTTTGGATACTTTCTGATGCCGGAGGTGGGCGTCACTGGGATGGTTTATGCCCTGGCTTTTTCTGAGTGGGGAATGGTTTTCTGCTCTTTGCTGGTGATTGGCATTGACCTTTTCAAGGTCAGGGGTCCACGGGATGGAGGGTTGATGGGGAGGAGGGGCGATGGGAACCGATCGTGATTGGCAAAGCTGGGGTGAGAATTCGCCATATTATGGCGTCCTGAGTACCAGTAAGTTCGGTGCGGCAAAGCTGGATGGACGCGCCGAAAGTGAATTTTTCGAATCTGGTGAGGCGCACGTTCGGGCTGTGTTCGACGCAATTGAACGGCGTGAGGGTGGTGTGTGGCGGCCAGAGATTGCGGCGGATATAGGTTGCGGAGTCGGGCGTTTGGCTATGCCGATTGCAGGCAGAAGTGGCCGGGTATTTGCGGTTGACGTTTCGCCCGCAATGCTTGCCGAGGTTGAATATAACTGCTCAAGGTTCGGAGTGTCGAACTTGACGCCGCTGGTTTCGGATGATGCTCTTTCAAAGCTGCCGGGTATGTTGGATTTTGTCCACTCTTACCTGGTGCTTCAGCATATCCCGACGCGACGCGGTATGCGCCTGATTGGAGAAATGGCTGGCCGTGTTTCTGATGGCGGCTATCTGGCCTTCCAGTTATATGTTGGGTGTAATGCGAGCGTTTGGTTGCGCGGGCTGGTTCGTTTGCGTTACTGGCTCCCGCCGGTCAACTGGTTGCGGAATTTTTCTCGTGGCAGACCGTTGTTCGAGCGCCCCATGCAGCTGAATGTTTATCCTTTTGGGGAGGTTGTTTCTATTCTTCGCAAGAGTGGTTTCCCAGTTGTTGAGGCCTATCTGGACGAGGAGGCTGGCGGGGACTTTGAGAGTGTTTTTATTCTTGCCAAGCGCAGTGGTGTGGCGGCCTCAATTTCAAATGTGTATTCTTGATTTCAACTGAATGTTGCGTTGTCTGTCATTCCTTGGTTGCTTTCATTGTGAATTCTATGGATGCCATTGGGATATATTTGCTGATCAGGTTGTCTGTGATTTTCGGGAATTTCGATAGGATTTTGTAGACTATCTGGATTAGGTATGGTGAGTATCTTCTTTCGATGATGGTGAAGTTGATTTTTGAGTATTCTCCATATATTTCACTGCTTTTTGTGAAAATGTCGAAACTTCTCCATGCAAAGCCTCTCTGGTGAGTTATATCTTCATAGAGGCATGCGCTGCGGAAGTGCGGCACCCGTATGTGTACCAGTGCATCCTTTTTGGCTATCCGGTGTATCTCGTTCATCGCGCTGATGGTGTCCTTCAGATGCTCGATGACGTTCCAAGCGTGAATCTCGTCGAACTCCCCGTCGTTGAATGGGTAAGGGAATGTGTCGAGATCGTGCCTGACATCCGCCTCTTCAGCAAAGAAGTCCACGTTGATTGCACCAGCCATTTTTTTTCTCCCGCAGCCTAGGTTGAGTATCCTTCTGGGCTGCTCAGGGCGTTTTTTGGCCATTGCGCATGGGGTTTTTGAGTCGTTTTCCCGGATTTTTTCCATGGCGGGGGCGTTGTCACTCTGCTGGGTCATCGGTTGATGCTCATGGCCATGCGGTAGGTATCCAAATAGGAGCGGATTGCGGTGTGTTCACTGAAATGCGTAGTCGCTTGCACTCGCCCTTGCATGCAGATCTGCCGTGTCAGTTGATGGTCGGCAAGCAAATTGCGACACCTGGTGGCCAGGCCAACAACATCCTCCAGTGGTGCCAGACAGTGGCTGTTGTGGCGCATGACTTCCGCCAGGCCACTGCCGTCAAAACCAAAAAAAGGTTTGCCGCAGGCCATGGCTTCCAGAGCGGTATAACCAAAGCCTTCATAACGGGAAAGCGATACAACGGCATCGCAGTGCTGGTATTCGTGTAACAGTGCTTCGTCACTGATTCGTCCCAGCATCACCACGTTGCCCGGGCCGAGGATATTCGGCGTATCACTGCCGGCGAAACGGATCTGGAAGCCTGTTCCGAGCGCAGCCGCAAAACTGGGTAGCAGGTCAATGCCCTTGCGGCGTGAGGCGCTGCCGGCGATGAGTAGACGGAAGGGGGGGGGCACACGCTCGCTTGCTGTAGGGATGGGGATGAAACGTGTGCTGTCCACCCAGTTGGGGATACTCAGCGTGTCATCGCGACCGGCGAATTCGATCACTGTGCCACGCACGTATTCGGAAACTGTGGTCACCGCGGCGGCGTCGTGGATGGCAGCTCGCTCGCGCGGCAGGATAATGCTGCGGTGATAGATAGCTTGTGCTGCCGATCGGTAGGGGGCATAAGCGGGGTCGTGCACAAGATGATGCACGGTCACGACGATAGGTAGATGGCGGGGCCAGAAGCGTTGCGGCAGCCAGCTGTTCACGTGCGCCACGTTGGCCCAGGCGGGGGGGGGCAAAGCCGCCACAGTCCAGGGCATGACCTCGGCGCGATGCGGCAACCAAGTGATTTCTGCACGAATGCCAGCAGCATTCAGTGCGCTGCACAGGCGTGTGGTGAAAACATCCGCACCCGTGTTGGCGCGGATGGTGGGCAGCCAGACTGCTGGCTCTGGCGGGGTCTCCATTCAAGCCTTCCTGTCCAGGTGGTGCAGGATCTGCGCATAGCCTGTTGCCACAGAGGGCCAGTCCAGGCGTCGCCCGAGGCTGTGCCGCAGTTGCTCGGCGCGTATCAGGGCGCTCTCGGGCTGCATCAGGTTGTCGACAATGCGGTCAGCCAGTCTGTCATGGTCGCGAGGGTCCATGGTTACATCCATGTTTTCCTGGCCCAGCACTTCCCCTAATGCCGGCACGCTGCCAGCGAGTACGGGACAGCCGCAGGCAATGGCTTCCACCAGCACCAGGCCCAGACCCTCTTCATCCCCGGAGGCGGCGCGAACGAAGGGCGCGACGAAAAGCGCGGCGGAGCGGTAGAGGTCCGGGAGCTGGGTTTGTGGCAGGGCACCGAGAAAATTCACGGTTGATTGCAGGCCAAGTGATTCAACCAGAGCCCGCGCTTCCGCCTCGCCGGGGCCGAAGCCGGCGATTGCAAGCTGGGCATCCGGTATCCGTTGCAATACCCGTGGCATTGCAGCGAGCAAGTGCACCAGTCCTTTTTTTTCGACCAGGCGTCCTACGAACAGGATTTTCCGTTGCGAACGTTGGATTGAAGGATCGGGCATGAAACGCTGGGCCATATCCACGCCCATTGGTTGCACGCTGATCTTGCTCGTATGCACACCATGAGCCGACATCCGGTCACGCATGCTGGTGCTGACCACAGTAATGGCTGCTGCATGCCGTGCAACCAGGCGCTTCAATGTCTGGAAGGGAGCGGCGCGTAGTGCATACAGGTCGGCACCGTGGGATGTGACCAGGTAGGGCGTACCGGTCAGCGCTTTCAGCAACGTTGCGACAAGGCCTTGAGGCACCAGCCAGTGAGCATGTATGGCGTTGATGTGCTTGCGACGTACCAGGCGCCAAGCCGTCCATGCTTGGGACAGCACGAAACCAGGCACCAGCAATATTTTCCAGCGCTGTTTGCGCAGGTTGGTGACGATGCCGCCATTGTTGACCAATGTTTCCAGTGGCTCGGGGGCGTAGCGATAGCGAACCACCTCGACTCCATCAAGGTTTTCGCTTGTACAGGTGCCCGGCGCATGCGGGCACAGTACGGTTATATCGAAATCATGGGTCAAACGCTTGCTCAGTTCGTGGACAAACCCGGGCTCATGGTCACCTGCCCAGCGGGGATAGGTCGAAGCCAGTACGAGGAGACGTGGCAGTGAGCGTTGATCAGGCATTTTGGCTCCACTGGGGCGACTTCCCGAACAGATAGATGTGGGTGGGGCTGAGTACACGCAGAGGGTGCAGGGCGGTCTTCGGCAGCAATGAGACAAGCTTAGGCAGCAGGCTCCTGTTCGACTCTGTCTGGATCAGGGAGTTGATTGCCATGCTGAACTGGTTGCCGAACTTCAAGTCATTCTTTGCCAAAAACTCTTCCACTTGGTGCATTGAAAGTGGTAGACAATCGTAATGATTGCCGCGACCACTCAGTTGCAGGTAAGGCGTTCGCAGGCTTTGTGGTAACCAGCTGAGAAAGACAAGCCGGTAATGGGGCTCTATGATCTGCCAGCGGCTGGGGACAGCCAGATAACCAGTGCCAGTTGGCGAAAGCACACGTCGCAGCTCCTTTACATGCTCCGATTGAGCTGAGTGGTCACCCACATGTTCAATCACGTGGTTGCTGATGACGTAATCGAAAGTATCATCGTCGAAGGGCAGGCTGGTGCCATCGACTTTCTGGAAATGAACGCTTCCATTTTCGATGCGCTGGTCGATTACATCCACGGCATGGATTTGGCTTTGCGGGCCCAGCCAATCTGCGATCAGTTGACTGATGATGCCGGAACCGCAGCCAACCTCCAGAACACGGAGAGGAGGGCCATTGCGCTGCATGCCGAGCAAGCGGCAGATCTTGGCAGCCTTGGGGCGACGACTTTCGATATCCAGAGCTGCATGCGGCCGCCGCCTTGAATCAGCCATCTTTCCGGTACGTCAAATTGGTGATCTGCTCGGAGATCAGGCCGATCAGGAAGATGATCACCGCTGCGCTGAACAGCAGGGTGCTCATGTTGGTGAGGCGGTGCTGGGTGGCGAATGTGTAGCCGTAGTAACCCAGGCCGGTGACGAAGAACAGCGCGGCGATGGGGGCAAACAGCTTCAGCGGCGAATACAGGGTGGCGATCTTGAAGATGATCAGCAAAAAGCGCAGGCCGTCCTTGAGCGGGCGGATGTGGCTGCCGTTGCCCATGCGCTTGGCCACCGGGATGGGCACGTAGGCCACCGGGTAGGCGCTGCGGAAGAAGGCCATTGTGGAGGTGGTGGGGTAGCTGAAGCCATTGGGCAGCAGGTGCAGGAACTCGCGGAAACGCTCGGCGCGCACGGCGCGGAAGCCGGAGGTGAGGTCCTCGATGCGGTGCCCGGTCATGTGGCTGGCCAGCTTGTTGTAGAAGGCATTGGCCAGGCCGCGGTGGAAATTGGCCTGGCCGCTGGCATCACGCGCGCCCACGACCATGTCGTAGCCCTGGTCCAGCTTGTCCAGCAAGGCCTGGATATGGCTGGCGTTGTGCTGGCCGTCGGCATCCATGAACACCAGGACCTGGCCGCTGGCCGCGCGTGCCCCGCGCTTGATCGCCGCGCCATTGCCCATCGAATACGGGTTGCTGACCACAATGGCGCCGTTGTCCACGGCGATCTGCGCGGTGGCGTCGGTGGAGCCATCGTTGACCACGATGATCTCGGCTGCTGGATAGGCCAGGCGCAGGGCCGGCAAGGTGTGTTGCAGGCCGGCGGCCTCGTTTTTGGCCGGCAGGATGATGCTCAGGTGTTGCACGTTGGATGCCTTTCAATTCCCCGCTGCCATGGTACCTGTGCCGGCCCCGCTGTGGGTGTGCGCCGTGTCGCCAAAGGCGGTGGTCAGGGTGCCAGCCGGCAGGGGCTTGCGGTACCCTGTAGCGATTGCAGGGGAGTCAACGCGATGAGTATCGCCAACGTCAATTTGGTAGGGATTACCGGTATTGCCCGCCGTCTGGTCCAGGATGGGGCCCTGGACGAGGCCGCTGCCCGCAGCGCACAGGCGCAGGCCGGCGAGGCCAAGGTGGCCATCAGCAAGTGGCTGACCGACAAGAAACTGGTCACAGCCGCGCAGATGGCGGCGGCCAATGCGCTGGAATTTGGCATGCCACTGATCGATGTATCGGTGTTTGATGCCAACCAGAATGCGGTCAAGCTGGTTTCCGAAGAGCTGCTGCGCAAGCATCAGGTGCTGCCGCTGTACAAGCGCGGCACCCGCCTGTTTGTGGGCACCGCCAACCCGACCCAGAACCTGGACGAGATCAAGTTCCACACTAACCTGGTGGTGGACCCGATCCTGGTGGACGAGGACCAGCTCAAGCGCACCCTGGAGCTGTGGCTGGCCGCCAATGACACCATGATGGGTGGCGCCCTCGGCGATGACGAGGGCATGGGCGACCTGGATGTGGACACCGGTGGCGAGGACGATGCTGCCAGTGGCGATACCGGTATCGACGCCAAGGGCGATGACACCCCGGTGGTCAAGTTCGTCAACAAGGTGCTGGTGGATGCGATCCGCAAGGGCGCCTCGGACATCCACTTCGAGCCCTACGAAGAAGATTACCGCGTGCGCCTGCGCATCGACGGCCTGCTCAAGACCGTGGCCAAGGCCCCGGTCAAGCTCAACCAGCGCATTGCCGCGCGTTTGAAGGTCATGTCGCAGCTGGATATCGCTGAAAAGCGCGTGCCGCAGGACGGCCGCATCAAGCTCAACCTGTCCAAGACCAAGCAGATCGACTTCCGCGTCAGCACCTTGCCGACCCTGTTCGGCGAGAAGATCGTGCTGCGTATCCTGGACGGCAGCGCGGCCAAGCTGGGCATCGACAAGCTCGGCTACGAGCCGGAGCAGCAGAAGCTGTTCCTGGAGGCCATCCACAAGCCGTATGGCATGGTGCTGGTCACCGGCCCCACCGGCTCGGGCAAGACCGTGTCGCTGTATACCGCGCTGGGCATCCTCAACGATGACACCCGCAACATCTCCACCGCCGAAGACCCGGTGGAAATCCGTCTGCCGGGTGTGAACCAGGTACAGCAGAACAACAAGCGCGGCATGACCTTTGCCGCCGCGCTGCGCTCGTTCCTGCGCCAGGATCCGGACATCATCATGGTCGGCGAAATCCGCGACCTGGAAACGGCCGAAATCGCCATCAAGGCCGCCCAGACCGGCCATATGGTGCTGTCCACCCTGCATACCAACGATGCCCCGCAGACCATCGCGCGTCTGATGAACATGGGCATCGCGCCGTACAACATCACCTCCTCGGTGACCCTGGTGATCGCCCAGCGTCTGGGCCGCCGCCTGTGCAACGGCTGCAAGCAGCCGGTGGAGTTGCCCAACAACGCCCTGTTGGCCGAAGGCTTCACCCAGGAGCAGATCGACGCCGGCATCACCCTGTTCCAGGCCGTGGGTTGCGATGAATGCACCGAGGGCTACAAGGGCCGTGTGGGTATCTACCAGGTCATGCCGATGACCGATGCCATCGCCGCGATCGTGCTCGATGGCGGCAATGCCATGGATATTGCCGACGCCGCGCAGAAGATCGGCATCAGTGACCTGCGCCAGTCGGCGTTGAAGAAGGCTGCTGCAGGCATCACCACGCTGGCCGAGGTCAATCGCGTCACCACCGATTGATGCTTCCAGATTGAGAAAAACAAACGCCGCCCAAGGGCGGCGTTTTTTTCAGGTCTGTCGCCTCAAAACGCGGCCAGGCTGCCGAGGGCGATGTCGCGGCCTGGGCCGCTCCCACAACAGCTGGGGCGGCTGTGTCTTCGCTGCAACAAGCT
Source organism: Stenotrophomonas ginsengisoli (assembly GCF_001431485.1). Classification (GTDB taxonomy): domain Bacteria; phylum Pseudomonadota; class Gammaproteobacteria; order Xanthomonadales; family Xanthomonadaceae; genus Stenotrophomonas; species Stenotrophomonas ginsengisoli. The sequence continues at coordinate 14,819 of NZ_LDJM01000035.1, forward strand.
GGGTCGGCTGTGTCTTCGCTACGGCTAGCTGGGGCGGCTGTTGTAGGAGCGCCTCAAGGCGCGATCGAGATGTATAGGCTGATGTCGCGGCCTGGGCCGCTCCCACAACAGCTGGGATGGCTGTGTCTTCGCTGCGGCTAGCTGGGGCGGCTGTTGCAGGAGCGCCTCAAGGCGCGATCGGGATGTGTCGGCTGATGTCCGCGGCCTGGGCTGCTCCCACAACAGCTGGGGTGGCTGTGTCTTCGCTGCGGCTAACTGCGGCGACTGTTGTAGGAGCGCCTCAAGGCGCGATCGGGATGCATCGGCTGATGTCGCGGCCTGGGCCGCTCCCACAACAGCTGGGGCGGCTGTGTCTTCGCTGCGGCTAACTGCGGCGACTGTTGTAGGAGCGCCTCAAGGCGCGATCGGGATGTGTCGGCTGATGTCGCGGCCTGGGCCGCTCCCACAACAGCGGAGGCTGCATCGAGACGGCTTGGGGGCTTCTTGTAGGAGTCAACTGTCTTGATCA